>CALFMK010000003.1 GCA_937879955.1 uncultured bacterium | reverse complement strand
GTGGTCTCCCAGAGCTCGGACGCGTTCATCTCGCCGAGACCCTTGTAGCGCTGGATAGAGACCTTCGCGCCCTTCTTCGTCGTGACCTCTTCCTCAGGAGCGCCGTCGCCCTCCTCGTCGGTCCCCTGCTCCTCGTCAGCTTCCTCGACGGCCGTCGCCGCGTCGTCGCCGAGCAGGCGGAACTTCTCCTCGTCCGAGTATGCGTAGAGGGTCTCCTTCCCGCGCTTGATCTTGTAGAGCGGCGGCTGGGCGATGTAGATGTATCCGCCGTCGATGATAGGACGGAAATGGCGGTACAGGAGCGTGAGCAGCAGCGTGCGGATGTGGGCGCCGTCAACGTCGGCATCCGTCGCGATGATGATCTTGTGGTAGCGGAGCTTCGAGAGGTCGAAGATGTCGCCGATCGCGGTACCCATGGCCACCACGAGGTTCCGGATCTGCTCGGATGCGAGCATCTTGTCGAGGCGCGCGCGCTCGATGTTGAGGATCTTGCCGCGCAGCGGGAGGATCGCCTGGGTGCGGCGGTCGCGACCGGTCTTCGCCGTACCGCCTGCGGAGTCTCCCTCCACGATGAAGAGCTCGGACTCCTCGGCGGACTTCGACTGGCAGTCCGCGAGCTTGCCCGGGAGGGTCATGCCGTCGAGCGCGCCCTTGCGGAGCACCGAGTCCTTCGCGGCCTTCGCTGCCTTGCGGGCCTTGAGCGCGATGAGCACCTTGTTCGCGATGGCCTTCGCGTCGTCCGGGTTCTCCTCGAAGAAGGTAGCGAGCGCCTGGCCGAAGACGGTGGCGACGGCGCCCTGCGCCTCGACCGAGCCGAGCTTACCCTTGGTCTGTCCCTCGAACTGGATCTCCGGCATCTTGATCGACACCACGGCCGTCATGCCCTCGAGCACGTCGTCTCCCGTGAAGTTCTCCTCGCTCTCCTTGAGGACGCCCGCGGCGCGCGCGTAAGTGTTCAAGGTTCGGGTGAGCGCGGTCTTGAAGCCGGTCACATGGGTACCGTGCTCCGGGTTGTAGATGTTGTTCGCGAACGCCATGAGACGCGGCGAGATGTCGTCCACGTACTGGAACGCCACCTCCACCATCACGTCGTTGTCGGAGGAATCGACGTAGAAGACGTTCTTGTGGACCGCCGTCTGGTGCTTGTTATAGAAGCCGATGAGGGAGCGGAGGCCGCCCTCGAAGTAGAAGGACATGCTCGGGGCGTCGAGGCCCTTCACGCCGGTGCGCAGGTACGTGACGCTCTCGGCGTCGAGCACCGTCTCCTCGCGCGCGTCGATGACCGTGATGCGGGCGCCCTTAACGAGGTACGCCTGCTGGCGCAGGTGCGCGACGATCTTCTCCCAGTTCCAGTTGATGCCGTCCTTGAAGATCGTCTCGTCCGGACGGAACATCACGATGGTGCCGGTGAACTTGGTCTTGCCGACCACCTTCACCTTGGCCTTCGCCTTCCCGATCTCGTACTCCTGCATGTGCATCTCGCCGTCCTTGTGCACGATGACCTTCGTGTGGGTCGAGAGCGCGTTCACCACGGACGCGCCCACGCCATGGAGGCCGCCGGACACCTTGTAGCCGGACTCTTCCCCGCCGAACTTGCCGCCGGCATGGAGCGTGGTCATGATCGTCTCGAGCGCGGAGACCTTCGTCTTCGGATGGATGCCCACCGGGATACCGCGGCCGTTGTCGATCACGCGCACGTACCCGCCCGGCAGGAGCGCCACCTCGATGTCGTTGGCGAAGCCGCCCATGGCCTCGTCACGCGAGTTGTCGAAGATCTCCCAGATGAGGTGATGGAGACCGTCAGGACCGGTGGTACCGATGTACATGCCCGGACGCTTGCGGACCGGCTCGAGTCCCTCGAGCACCGAGATGCTCGAAGCGTCGTACTCCTTCGACTTAGCACTCTTCGCGGCCGCCGGAGCAGCCGCTTTCTTGGTCTTTTCCTCTTCTGCCTTGGCCATATCGTTGCCCTCAGTATACCACGGACCGCAGCTCAAATCCCCTGCACAGAAGACCGTCCGCAGGGTGCATTTATTGACATTGATACTAATTGTGTTATATACTTACACCAGTTGCCCTGAGAGGAGTTCTTCATGACTAGTGCAATATTCGTGCTCGGGGCTAACGAGGACCTGACGCGCAGAATCTACCGCACGTTGTATCGGCCGGAACTTCCCGTCAAAGGAATGTTCCTCCGCCTGAAAGAGGGCGGGTTCACCGTCAAGAAGGTCGACGCGGGCCTGAATGCCGCGTTCGGCACTGCCCCGCTCGCCGAGATCGAACGTCTGCTCGCACTCCCGAACACTCCCTGGAGAACGATGACTGCGTCCGACCCGAACGCCACGGTGTGGCTCGATTGAGCCCACAAAAACTTCACGCCGCTCGCATCCCTGCGAGCGGCTTTTCCTTTCACTCCTAACGAAGCCCTGCCTGTACCTCCTCCTAGAAATGATCGATGAGGTTAGTCCAAGATCAGCATGATCATGTCCGTCTCTTACTTGGCGGGACCGAGCATGCAGTAATAGTTGGTATCCGTCCATGTGCCCCCGGACCATGTCGCGACCGGGAACGCTGCACTTGTTGGCTGCATGCTTTCCAGCTTGAATACGACGGACCACTCGTACGTTGCTCTCGAAATGTTGTTACAGCGCACGTTACTCGTCGTCGTCTGTCTGCCGTTGAAATAGAGGTAGCAGTAATCGCTCGACTCTATGGGATCTTTCGGCACACTCGAGAGATACCCGCCCGCGACGAGCTGATTCATGGAGCCGATCCAGTTAGTAACGTTATTCGCATTACACAACCCCTCGACTCCCGGATGCGTCGGATAGGTCCCGAGCGCGGCATACTGGCCCTCTAGCGCGGAACGGATCTGGGTCATCTGACTCAAGCGCTGTGCATCCCGGCCACGCGCACGCGCAGTAGAGAGACTCGCAAGCACCACGGCAGACAAGATGCCGATTATCGCGATTACCACGAGGAGCTCAATGAGGGTGAATCCTCTTGGACGACGCATCACGAAAAAGTATAGCATCGCCTCTACGAGCGGGTTTTCAGCGCACCTCCCAGCCCTCCTTCGCGTTGAGCGCATCCGTGATGCGTGCCATGGCAGGATCGAGGTCAGTGTCCGCGAGCGTGCGGTCCATGGACTCGAAGACCAGGCGGAAGGCATACGAGACGCGGCCTTCCTTCTCGAACCGGTCGAAGAGATCGATGCGCGCGAGGAACTCCCCTGCCTCCTTTATGATCGCCATGGTCACCTCGCTCTCCTCGGTGCCGTCGGGCGTCCACACCGCGATGTCGCGGAGCGCGAACGGGTACGGCGAGAACGGCCGGTACGCGCCCTGCGATACCGATATCGGGGCATAGTCCTCGCCGAGCTTCTCGAGATTGAGCTTGCTCAGGTTCACCTCCGCCATCTGACCGTCGAGGGTGAGCGATGCAGCCCCAGGCACCTGGAAGAGCTCCTGCTCCAGCGTCGCGACGTACTCCTTGAGCGCGTTCGCCGCCGCCGCAGGCTTCCCTGCGGTCGCGACCACGCCGAGCGAGAGCACGGTCGACTCGCCGCCCTTCGAGAATACGTTCCCGATCTCGAAGAGCTTCACGAACGGATCGGGACCGAGCACGCGCGGCGCCACCAGCGCCGCGCGTGTGAGCGCATCCTTCAGGTTCGGGACGAGCGTCGCGCGCAGGAACGGCTTGTCCGACTGGAGCGGGTTCTCGAGCTCGATCTCCCCTTCCGCGGCGAAGGACTGCGTGGAGATCTCCGCGAAGCCGCGCTCGACGAGGAAGTCGCGGATGCGCTCGATGCCGCGGTACTTCGCCTGGTCCGGTACACCCTGCAGCAGCGGGAGCTCCACGGATGCGAGGCCGTCGTATCCGAGCGTGCGCCCGATCTCCTCGACGAGGTCCTCGGGGATCATGAGGTCGTTGCGCTCGAAGGGAGAGAGCACGATGAAGGCGTCCTCGGTCTCGGTGTACGAGAAGCCGAGCGTCTCGAGCGCCGTACGGACGTCGCCGGCCGCATAGGAGGAGCCGAGGAGCGCATTGATGCGCGCGAGCGATACCGACACGGTACGCGGCTCGAGCGCGGCCTCGGACACGTCGACCACGTCGACGATCTCGCCACCCGCCACGTTCTGGATGAGCGCGAGGACATCGCGCATGCCGTAGTTCGCAAGCGCCGCGGACGGCTTGTTCTGGAACCGGCTCGACGCGTCCGTGAAGAGCTTCAATGCCTGCGACGTCTTGCGGACGAGCGCGCCGTCGAAGCTGGCCGCCTCGACGAGGATGTCGGTCGTACCCTCGTCCACCTTCGCGCGCGTACCGCCCTTCACGCCCGCGATGCCGAGCGCGGCCTTGCCGGTATCGTTCCCGTCGGCGATAAGGAGCGTCCCTTCCGGTAGCAGGTACTCCTCTCCGGTGAGCGTAGTGATCTTCTCTCCTGCCGTTGCGGGACGGACGCTGATAGCGTACTTCCCTTCGCGCGCGACGAGCTTGCCCGCGTCGAACGCATGGAGCGGCTGTCCGATATCGAGCATCACGTAGTTGGTCGCGTCGACGACGTTGTTGATCGAGCGCTGGCCGACACCCAGGAGCGCCTCCTTGAGCCAGTCGGGCGACGGACCGACCTTCACGCCCGTCACGAGCGCGCCGATGTAGCGCACGCACTTCCTGTCCTCGTCGAGCGAGACGGAGAGACGTCCGTTCGAAGGGTATTCGGGAAGCTCCTCCTTGAGCGGATCACGCTTCAAAGGAAGGTCGAGCGCGCTCGCGAGCTCTTTCGCCACGCCGCGATGGCTGAGCATGTAGCTCGCGCGGTCCGGCAGGATGTTCACGTCTATGAGATCGTCCTTGGCCTCCTCCACCTCGGCCACATGGAACGTGAGCGCGTCGGCGAGCGCCTCCGCGTCAGGGAGCGGCGCGTCGAAATAGCCCTGCAGCCATTTCCTCGATGTCTTCATGCTGATAGCCATATCTATGAGAGTGTCTGATCGAACCCGTATACGAAGCGGATGTCGCCGCCATGGAAGGCGCGGACGTCCGGGATGCCGTGCTTGATCATGAGGAGACGCTCGATGCCGCCGCCGAACGCGAAGCCCCCGACCTTCTCAGGATCGAGCCCGGCGTTCTTGATCACTTCCGGATGCAGCATGCCCGCGCCCGCGACCTCGAGCCAGCGGCCTTCCTTCCCCGGCGCCTCGTACCAGACGTCGATCTCGACGCCCGGCTCGACGAACGGGAAGAAGCTCGGACGGAAGCGCACCTTCGCGTCCTTGCCGAGGTACTCCTGATAGAAGCGGTCGAAGGTTCCCTTCAGGTGCGCGAGCGTGACGGTGCCGATAGGCCCGACCGCGAACCCGTCGAGCTGATAGAACTGCGCCTCGTGCGTGCTGTCGGTGGCCTCGTTCCGGAAGACTTTGCTCGGCGCGATCATGCGCCCTTCGGTCTTCCCTTCGGCGGCGAGCTGCTCGAGGTAGCGGACCGAGACCGAGGTCGTGTGCGTGCGCGGGACGCGATGCGGCTCCTCCTTCGTCCAGAACGTGTCCTGCATGTCGCGCGCCGGATGGTCCGCGGGCACGCGCAGCGCGTCGAAGTTATGCCACTCGTCCTCGAGCTCAGGGCCGTACGCGATACCGAATCCCATGCGGCCGAAGATGGTCGCGATGTCGCGCACCGCGACGGAAATCGGATGAAGGCGGCCGGATGCCATATGGAAGGAGTATACACGGCGCTTCCTAGAAAAAACAGGCGTATTTGCTATGCTTACGAGAACTCCTGGCCCTCTATGTCACTCGAGATACTCGCGTATCCGTTCCTCTTCCTCGGCCTCTATTTCGAGGTGTTCATGCTGCTCACCTTCCTCTCGGGGCCCGCCAAGGAGCGCCGCAAGCGCATCGCCGGGGGCAGCACGCCCAAGGTGGCGATCATCGTCCCGTGCTGGAACGAGCAGGACACCATCGACGGGACCGTCCGCTCCCTGCTCGCCATGGACTATCCGAAGGACCGCCTCCAGATCATCCTCGTGAACGACGGCTCGACGGACAACACCAAGGAGGTGATGGACTCCTATATCGGCAACCCGCAGATCACGGTCGTGCACAAGGAGAACGGGGGGAAGCACACCGCGATCAACAAGGGCATCGAGATCGCGAAGGACGCCGAGTTCGTCGGCTGCCTCGACGCCGACTCGTTCGTGGCGCCTGACGCGCTGCGCGAGATGATCCCGTGCTTCGACAGGCCCGAGGTAGCCGCGGCGACGCCTGCCATGTCCGTGTTCCAGCCGAAGAACCTCCTCGAGCAGATGCAGAACGCCGAGTACATCATCGGCATCGCGGCGCGTCACGCGCTCTCGGCCGTGAACGGCATCTACGTGACGCCCGGGCCGTTCTCCTTCTATCGCCGCTCCGTTATCGAGGAGCTCGGCGGATTCCGTCATGCGCACCAGGCCGAGGACATGGAGATGGCGCTCCGCATCCAGCGCGCCGGCTACGAGATCGAGAACGCGCCGCGCTCGCGGGTCTACACCAAGGTCCCGCGCCAGGTCGGCAAGCTCATCAAGCAGCGCACGCGCTGGACCACCGGATTCCTCCGGAACGTGATGACCGACTACCGCGACCTCGTCGGGAACCCGAAGTACGGCATCCTCGGGCTCATGGTGCTCCCGCTCGGCTTCGTGGCGATCGTGGGCGGCGCCTTCCTCTTCATCGTGGCGATGGTCTCGCTCATCCTCAACATCCTCAAGACCCACGCGCTCACCGAAGGCATCCCGCTCTCCTACACGCTCCTTCCCCGCTTCAGTGCCGACTGGTTCTACGTGCCGGTGACGTTCCTCCTCGTCACGAGCCTCGTCGTGGGCATCCTCTCGGTCTCCCTGGTACTGATCGGTCGCCACGTGTCGAACACGCCGGCGGAGATCGTGCTCGGCATCATCGGCTACTCGTTCATCTACGCCTTCATCGCTCCGTTCTGGCTCATGCGCTCCATGTATGATGTGCTTACCGGCAAGCGCCGCGCATGGCGGTAACAGCCTTTCTTAACCTTCTTATCTATGTCACTCGGAACCCGTAACGCCCTGCTCGCCCTCGCCATCACGGTCGCCATCATCGGCACCATCGTGGCGGCCATCCACCAGCTCGACCGCCAGCGCATCGCCGAGCTCGACGCCATCCAGAGCCAGCTCGCCACCGACACCCTCTCGGTGGAGACGCAGTTCGCGCTCCTCGAGAACGCGCCGTGCGCGGACCTCACGGTCGGCACCGACCTCACGAGCGAG
This sequence comes from uncultured bacterium, assembly GCA_937879955.1. Lineage (GTDB taxonomy): Bacteria > Patescibacteriota > Minisyncoccia > Phycocordibacterales > Phycocordibacteraceae > C7867-001. The sequence goes on along the minus strand of CALFMK010000003.1, from coordinate 72,326 downwards.
GTATCCTCGCTCGGCGACCGCCTCGGCGTCGCGGAATCCCGCCTCGGCTCCGACAATCCCGAGGTACTCCGCCTGAAGAAGCAGTACACGCTCCTCCAGATCCGCGACTACATCCTCGCGCAGCGGATCGCGAAGACCTGCGACATCGAGCCCGTCACCGCGCTCTACTTCTACTCGAACGAGGCCGGCACCTGCGAGAGCTGCGACCGCGCGAGCTACGCCCTCTCCTTCCTCCGCCAGACGTACCCGCAGCTCCGCGTCTACTCCTTCGACTACAACCTCGACCTCGGCGCGCTCAAGACCCTCATCGCCGTGGAGAAGGTCGAGCCGAAGTTCCCTGCCTTCGTGATCGAGGGCAAGCACTCGTACGGCTTCACCGACGTCGAGTCGTTCCAGAAGCTCTTCCCGAAAGAGCTCTTCGCCACGAGCACCGCGACCAGCACGAAAAAGAAGTAGGTTTCAACGGAAAGCGCCTGATCTCAAGATCAGGCGCTTTTCTCTTTTAAGAATGAGGATTTGTATTCTCTCGTCCAGAGCATTATCACGGATAACAACTCAGAATCGGAGTATTGAATTGAGACCGTTCCATACCGAGATGGATTTCTATACGTTCCCGTAGGACGTCTCTTGTGTAGCTGTGGTTTATGGAATTGGGTCGTAGGTATACCTGATACATCGGACCAGAATTGCGTAAGTGACTCGATATTATGATCCTCGTAGTAATGGACCGCTATACGGAGACGCTGTTCACTAACTCCGCATATCCTTCTCAGGAATTCGAGGAATACTCGGATCATCTCTGGATCGGAATTCGCGAAACAGACTTTCCTACCCTGCTTGGAACCTTCACCCCAATACAACATCACTCCCGAGGCTCTCAGGAGCTCGTCCTGCGTATCGAGTATTTTCTTGAGCGAAAACCTTCCCTTTCCGAATTTTGTTACGTTCAAGCAGCGAATCGCTTCGCTTATACTTCTCTTTACTATCCGATTCGATTGCAGAATTCTCCGTACCGTCTTACTAGGCAAACCGATCTTCTCGCAAATCTGCGCTTCGGAAAGCTCTTCGTCGACGTAGTACCTAATGACCTTAACTTCTAACTCTTCCATTCCCTCATCTTAGGAAATGACCGATAAGGTAGCGTTGAATTTTCTATAAAGTTATGTGGAGCCGGGAGCCGGGCTTGAACCGGCGACCTATTGTTTACAAAACAATTGCTCTACCAACTGAGCTATCCCGGCGGGGATGTGTTCTTCGAGTATACGGGCTCTGGATAACCCCGCAAGCAACCTTAGTCGCTCCGTACCTTGCGCGGCTGCTTGCGGGCGGCACGGCGCGCGTTCCTGAGCGCGGTGCGCACCTTCGCCACGCCAGCCTGAAACGCGTTCGCCTTCCCTTCCGCAGGGTCCTCGGACACCGCGAGACCGCGGCGCTCGCGCAGGCTCTTCACGGCGCGCGTGAGGAGGCGCTCCATGCTCCGCACGAGGCGCAGCACCACGTGCGCGACGTCATGCAGGACGCGCTCGGTTGCCGTAGACGCGAGATGCTTCACGAACGCGCCCCAGTCCACATGGCGCGCGATGAAGGCGGCACGCGCTACCTTCCGGTCGAGCGCGTTGCGCCAGTTCCCCATGATGCGCAGCCCCCGTCCGCGCTCGAACGAGACGAGCAGGAGGAACCCGCCGAGCAGGATGAGCGAGAGCGCGATGAGGATGATGAAAATCATGATACGGGAGAAGGCCGGACTGTTCCGGCCTTCAGGATTAGCGAGCGGAGAAGCGCGCGAACTTCGATATCACGACGCGCTCGCCGAACTTGTGGGTCGCCTCGTTGAGGAGGTCGCGGATGGTCTTCGACTCGTCGCGGATGTAGGCCTGGTCGAGGAGCACCTGGTCCTTGAAGTAGGACGCCATCTTACCCTCGAGGATCTTCTCCTGCATCTCGGCAGGCTTGTCCTTCACCTCCTCCTTGAAGATCGACATGGCGGCGGCCTTCGCGCTCTCCGAGATCTCGTCGCTTGTGAGGACGGAAGGGTTGGTCGCGGCGATGTGCATCGCGATAGCGCGCGCGAGGTCCACGAACTCCGCGTTCTTCGACACGAAGTCGGTCTCGGACGAGAGGAGCACCATCGCGCCTACGACGCCGTCATGGACATACGTCCCGATGCTGCCCGCACCGAGCTCGCGATCCGCCGACTTGTCCGCAGCCGCGCCGGAGCGCTTCTTGAGGATGACCTCGGCCTTGTCCATATCGCCCTCGGCCTCTTCGAGCGCCTTGCGGCACTGCATGATAGAGACGCCGGTCTTGTCGCGGAGGATCTTGACGGTATCGAGAGAGATTTCCATGGGTATCAGGTTAAGGTTCTAGAGTATATAGAGCGCCCTGCACACGCTGTCGCGCGGTTTCGTTAGCCCTTGAGGCCAGCCTCGTAGGCGGAAGCGAGCTCGCCGAGGACGAGCGAGAGCACGTCGCGGGATGCGTCGTTGACGACGATCGGGTAGGTCGCGTCCTTGAGGTCGCAGTCGGAGCTCATGATGCCGATGACCGGTACGCCGAGCGAGCGAGCCTCGCGGGATGCATGGCCCTCGTGCTTGGTGTCGACGATGATCATCATGTCAGGACGGCGCGTGAGGCTGGTCGCGCCCGAGAGACGGAGCGTGAGCTTGTCGATCTCGCGGTCAATCTTCACGCGCTCGAGCTTGGTGTAGAGCTTCGCGAGCTCGCCGGAATCGCGCTTCGCGGAGAGGTCCGCGAGGCGGTCGATGCGCTTCTTGATCTCCGTGAAGTTGGAGAGGGTTCCGCCGAGCCAGCGGCCAGCGATGTAGGCGACGCCGAGGCGCTTGCCAGCCGCCTTCACGGCATCCTGTGCCTCGCGCTTCCCGCCGACGATGAGGACGACCTTACCATCGCGCGCCATCGCGCTCATCACCTCCTTGGCCTTCGCGAGCTGCTCGTCGGTCTTCTTGAGGTCGAAGATCTCGACATTGCTCTTAGCGCCGAGTACGAACGGGCGCATCGTCGGGTGACGACGGCTCTTTACCTGTGCGAAATGAGCGCCAGCGCCGAAAAGACGCTCGACGCCTGGGCCGCTCTGTGCTGCGGTCTGGGTTGCTTCAGTCATGATTTCCCGACTATATCACACGCATTTCCGCCGTACAATGGCCCCGGCAGGGCTAGAACCCTGCCCCTCCCTCGCTATATACCGAAGACGTGACCTGGGTGGTCCTCGAAGGATCCTGGAGGGGGCAGGATCCTGCTGCGCAGGTTTCCATGCTTATGTGCGCCATATACTTGTAATTCGTACCGTCCGAGCGATAGAGATAGCAGGAAGAGCCTGATAGCGGCTTCTGCTCTATGGGCATCTGGCTGATATAGGTAGGAACGAGCCCAGGCGCAGCCGCATCCCCATACCCTCCGTAACAGCTCGGATTCGATCCGTACCAGCCTCCGCCGGTCGAGGGATAGGCCCCATTGTCGAGATAATAGAGCGAGAGCGCCTTCTGGACCTCTCGGAGCGCCGAGATGCGAGCATTATCGCGAGCACGGGCGCGAGCAGTGTTCAGGCTCGCAAGCACAACTGAGGAGAGGATGCCGATAATCGCGATGACGACGAGGAGCTCGATCAAGGTGAAGCCCATTTTCAAGCGATTCGAATGCGTCAGTATCGGCATGCTGTTCATACGTAAGTGCTAGGCTCCCGGGACCGTCAGGTAGTAGTTATAGATCTTCGTAGTCCCGCAGAGGCCCGGGGACGTAGTGCCGTTCCCGGCCGAAGATTCGAGGATGGCCCAGAGAGTCACGCTATTCCCGCCATTCTGGTTGAAGTACATGTAATTCCCTCCTCTTCCGAGAGAGGAGTACACGGGATCGCCCGGCACGGAAGACATGTAGGTGCCTATGAAATTCGGGATGATCGCGGTCGTATTGTCGAGCCCGTAGGCCTCATTCGCGTTCTTCGTGACGCTGTAGCAGCCTGCAGGGTCCGGGAACTTCCCGTTGTCGATGCGGTAGATGGTGAGCGCCTTCGCGATCTGCTGGAGGTCCTGGAGCCTGCGGGCGTCGTTCGCCTTCCCGCGAGCGGTATTAAGGGACGCGAGCACGACGGATGAGAGGATGCCGATGATGGCGATGACGACGAGGAGCTCGATGAGGGTGAAGCCGCGGGGTCTCATAAGCAAATAGTACAATGCCCTACCACGTAGAAGCGCCTGGGGTATAGAACGCGAAATCCGGCTCGTTCGGGTAGCCCGGCCGCTTCCACCGGTTCGTGGTCGAGGTGTAGGACTCGATGGTCAGGTAGACGAGCAGCATGTAGTCCGTGCCGGTGGATTTGTAGAGATAGCACCCGTTCGTACCAACGGGCTTCGGGTCTACGGGAAGCTCGGGCATGTAGGTCGGCGCGAGGTTCGGGACCCAGCCGTTCGCGCCCGACGTTCCCTTGCTACCGAAGTTCGAGCAGACGCCCATCCAGCTCCCAGCAACCGGGTAGTTTCCTCCGTTGTCATTGGCATAGAGTTCGAGCGCTCTCACGACCTGCTGCATATCGGAAAGACGCTCCGCATCCCGCGCCTTCGCGCGCGCATTGTTCAGGGACGCGAGCACGACCGACGAGAGGATGCCGATGATGGCGATAACCACGAGGAGCTCGATCAAGGTGAAGCCTTTCGCGCGCAGTCTCATTACGAAGAGTATAGCGCGCCCAGAGACGGCGCAGGACCTAGTCCCCGTCCTCCGCAGGACCCACTCCCCCGCTTGCCGCTGCTGCCTGGAGCGCCTCGATGATAGGGTCGATGTTCCCGAGCATGATCTTCGGGAGGTTGTGCCAGGACTCCTTCAGGCGATGGTCCGTGACGCGGTCCTGGAGGAAGTTGTAGGTGCGGATCTTCTCGGAGCGGTCTCCGGTCCCGATTTGGCCGCTCCTGAGCTCGGCATGCTTCTTCGCCTCCTCCTCCTCATGGAGGGTCTCGAGCTTCGCCGAGAGGATCTCGAGTGCCTTGATGCGGTTGTTGAGCTGGGAGCGCTCGCTCGTGGAGCGGACGTCGATGCCGGTAGGGCGGTGGATGAGACGCACCGCGCTCTCCACCTTGTTCACGTTCTGCCCGCCGGCGCCTCCCGAGCGGGAGAACTCCATGTCGATGTCGGCCATGTCCACCACGAACTTAGGCTTCGCGCGGATCGGCAGCGCCGCCACCGAAGCAGTGGATGTATGGATACGCCCGGACTTCTCCGTAACCGGAACGCGCTGGACCCGATGCACGCCGGTCTCGTAGCGCAGGGCGTCGTACGCCTCGGTACCGTCGATCTCGAGCGTGAGGTCGTCAATGACGCGCACGCGCCAGCGCTTCCCTTCCGCGTACTTGAGATACATCTCCTTGAGCTCCTGCGCGAAGAGGGACGCCTCGTCGCCGCCCGCACCCGCGCGGAACTCGAGGACGATGGCCTTCGGCTTCGAAGCTTCCTCCTTGTCCTTCTCGAGGATGCGCTCGATCTCCTCGAGGATCTCCTTCTGGCGGCGCTCGATGCGCTCGAGGTCCTCGGCGAGCATCTCGAGCAACACCGCGTCGTCCCCTGCGGCAATCGTTCCTTCCGACCGCTCCTTCTCGAGACGCTCGAACTCCTCCGCGAGATACGCGGTCTGATGGTTCTGCTTGTATTCGGGAGAGTATTCAATCATGGGAGTATGGTATCAGAGAGCGGGGGTACAGAAAGGAGCGGAGACACTGGGTGTCTCCGCTCCTTTCATGGCCGACCTTACTTAGCCTTCGCGGCTGCGACGCGCTGCTTGAAGCGCTCGACGCGGCCGGTCTTGTCGAGGGTACGGTCCTCGCCCGTGTAGAACGGGTGGGACGCGCTCGAAATCTCGATCACGTGCTTCGGGTACTCCTTGCCCTCATAGGTCCCGGTCTCGTTCGTACGGATCGTGGATCCCACGAGGAACTGGGCGCCCGAGGACATGTCCTCGAAGAGGACCTGTCGGTAGTCGGCTGGATGGATGTCTTTCTTCATTGCCCGGAAACTATACCAGAGGCGACAAACCCAGGCAACTGCTCCATGGAACCCCGTACGGCTCGGCACAGGCGACACCCTCTATAAAGGATTTCTGTAGGGACTAGTTCGCGCTCAAGAAATCGATGTCCTTCTGGAAGGCGGCAGCCTTGTTCATCACGCTCGTCCCATATGCCTGTCCGCTCGTGGCCCAGTTCCCTCCCGCGTAGTACTTCGCGGCGGCCGTATGCTCGGCAAGATAGGTCCCTCCGGCAGCGCCAACGTCGGCGAGATAGAGGCCGGTGGCGGTGATAGCATGCAGCGCGTTCCAGGGATCAGCGGCCTTCACGCCGAGCGCGGACTCGATGCGTGCCTCGTACATGGCCCACGTGGACGGAATGAACTGCGTCGGACCCATCGCGCCGCCGTAGCCTCCTGGGAGCGGGCACGATACCGGTGTCGCGGACCAGTCACGTCCTGCCGCCTTCATGATCTGCTCGAACGGCACGGTGTCGCGCGGCGCCTTCATGGTGCCCGGGAACGGGGTGCCCGTGTTCTTCCCCTTCCCGTCGCCCGTCTCGAGGCTCGTGATGAGGCACTGGCCGACGTTCTTGCCGAGGTCAGACTCCTGCGAGAGGATCGCGAGGATCATCGCCGGACGGACGCCCGTGACCTTCGACGCCACCTTCGCGTACTCCACCGCCTGGCCGAACTGGATGCCCTCCGTGTCGCGCAGCGGGAAGAGCTTCGCGCGGATCTGCGCGGCCGTCTGCTCCTGCACCGACTTCAGCTGGCGGTACATGCTCTCCTGGCCCTTGGTCTGCGCGAGCAAGGTCTGCTTCTCGGCTTCCTTGGACTCAACCTGCTTCTGGTTCTGCACGAGCGCGCTACGGAGGATCTCCTGGTCGGTGCGCTGGCTCTCGAGGCCGGATTTCTCCTTCTCCGTTTCGATGCGCGTAGCGCGCAGGTCCTCGAACGAGATGCGCATGGCCTGCTTGATGGATGCGAAGGTGTCGAGATCGCCGAACACGTCGGAGAGGTCGCCGTTACTGAGCACGGCCTCGACGAGCGACACGTCGTCGATCTGGTCGGTACGGCGCAGGATCTGGGCGAGCGACTGCTGCTCGCGCGTCATCTTCTCAGAGAGCGTGCCGATGGTGCGTCCGTGCACCTGGATGCCGGCGGAGAGCGCCTTGATCTCGAGCTCCGTGGTCTGCACCTGGAGCTTCGCCTTCTTGATCTCCCCGTCGAGGATGGCGATGTCGCGCTTCAATGACTCTCCCTCGCTCGCGAGCCCGTCGATGGTCGCCTGGGTCTTCTGCATCTCCTTCTCGAGATCGGCGAGCTGACGCTCGAGCTTGGCGCGTTCCTCTCCGGTGAGCTCCTGCGCGTAGATCGCCGCCGGGACGACGCTTGCGACGAGGGCGAGTATCGAAAGGACAAGCAGTGCGCGCTTCATGATGAGGTATCAGTATACCAGAAGACGAAAGAGCCTCGTCGCACTTACGCGACGAGGCTCTTCCATGTAACGGAGCGCGATTAGAACTCCGTAAAGTTCGGGATAACGTTAACCGTCACGCTCTTGCTCTGGCTGCCGCAGGTGAGCGTATAGGTGCTCTGGCCCGTGATGGTGGCGGAGGAGGAGCTCGACGGCACGCTGCAGGACGGCGAGGCGGAGACCGCCGAGGTCCAGGCCACGCCTGGTCCCGTGACAGTGCAGGAGGCGTTCTGGCCGTTAACGCCCGAGGCGCTCCAGGAGATCGTGGTGCTCTGCCCCATCTTCACGCGCGTAGCGCCTGCCGTGATGCTGAGGGCCGGGGTGGCGCTGGTGCACCAGCCGCCGGCGGCGCTCGTAACGGTGACGTTCGGGCAGTACGAGGTGCTCGTGTTGGTGCCCCGGACGTTCATGGCGTAGGTGCCGGCGGTTGAGAAGGTGCGGGTGGCGGTAGACGCGGACCCGTAGCTTCCGCCGTCGCCGGCGGTCCAGGTGTACGGGCTCGAGGCGCCGTCTGCCGGATTCGCGGAGTACGTGACGCTGCCGCCCACGGAGACGCTCGTGGCGGAGGCGGTGCAGGAGACACTAGGGCTCGGCGCCGCCGGGCAGGAGCTGTCGGACGGGGTCGAGGCGGAGCAGGAGCCGTTGCACTGGTATGTGCCGTAATTGGTCTGGTTGCCGCAGGAGTTCGATGCCGAGCAGGACTGGCCTTGGTATGAGACGCAGGTCGGCTGGGTCGGGCACAGCGAGTTCGACGGGGTCGATGCCGAGCAGGTTCCGTTGCACTGGATGCTGCCGTAGTTGACCATGCCGCAGGAGTTCGCGCCTGAGCTGCAGGAGTTGCCATAGCCGGCAGGGTTCGCCGGCGCGCTCGCGCTGCAGACGCCGTTCACCATCGTTCCGCTGTTGGACTGGCCGCAGGAATTGGAGGCGGTACATGGCACCGAGCAATCCTTGGTGCCTGCATAGACGTTGCCGCAGGAATCCGAGCAGGTGCCGGTATTGCAGGTGTTCGCGGCACAGGAACTGTTCGGGGTACACGTCTGATGAACGCAGGTGTAGGAATCGACGCGACAGACGTGGTCGTACATGCCGCCGCCTGCGCAGCCGGTCGAGTTGTCGCAACCGATGCTGCCGCTCGGTACCGTACCGGTCTCGGTGATGATCTGGCAGCCGCGCCCGTTATTGGACGCGTCGCATGTGAAGTCGTCGCACGTGTTCGTATCAATCTCATCTATGCTCCAACCGTTATACGCATAGCCGCAGGTCACGATCGGATTAACGTATGAGCTCGACCCAGTGTACTGCAACGACCCTGCGAACGCCTGCAGCGACGGGAAGATGATTGCGATGGCGATCGCCGCCGATACAGCAAGGATACCGGCCGGTGCGAAGACGGGCTTGAGCGCGATGAGTGTCTGATGCTTCTTCATAGGTCTATGTGTTGCTTATGCGCGTCATGTGCAATATCTCCGGAAGGTCGCCCTCGAGCGTCGCGCTCGCCCCGGATTCGAACGGCTGCCGCCATACCTCGGTGCCGAACGCTTCCGTGCGCAGCATGTAGAGCTCCGCGTTCCCGAGCACGTAGGACGTCACGCGGTCGATGAGCGGGATCGATGCTATCTCTTCGGCGCCATCGAGCGACACCTTGAAGACGGACACGTTCTTGCTGTCATCTATCTGCGCGCCCATGCGCGTCCTGTCAGGCGACACGAGCGGTACGAGAGACACGAACGCGAACGGCTTCTCGAGGAGGAGCGTAGCTTCGCCGGTCTTTATGTCCGACGCGTAGATACCCAGAGGCGCTGTGCGCACGATATGCGTCTCGTCCACGAAGAACGGCTGGACGCCCTCCCCCATGTCGAACCCGGCATTCGTCGCCACCTCGAGCACGATGGTGTGCCATTCACTGGTCTTCAACCGTTCGAACGGTATGAGCCTGCCATCGATGATACGAGGAGGGACGCTTTCGGACTGCTGCGCATAGGTCAGGTACGTACCGTCAGGAGACGCGTCGAGGCCCGAGAGCGGGAACTTCGAGGTAAGGAGGAGATGATCGCCCTTCCGGATTTCGAACAGTCCGTCCGCGGCGCGCACGATACGGAAGGTCCCCGCCTCCGTCATGACGCTCGCGATGACGAGCGGGCCAGAGGCGCGCGTCACGAATTTCCCGTCCTCGATGGCGTATATGTCCGTCCGGTCCGGATAATCGCTGAAGAACTCCGCGTTCGGGAAGATCGCTCCGATCGTGCGAGCGCTATTGGCATCGCGGAACGGGCGCGTGACCGTAGGCAAGGAGGCCACTACGACGAATAAGAGCACGATCGCACCTATGATAAGAAGGGTTCGCTTCGAAAGAGAGCTGCGAGGCTCCTTGGAACCAGGAACGCGATAGGTCGGGGTAGATGTCTCGCTCATGAAATCCAGTATACCTCTCATAGAGCATATACTCTTCGGATTATGGGGATTGCCCTGTGGCCTGTTCGCTATGGACGATCGTTATAAAGAAGAGCCCGCGGCACTTGCCGCGGGCTCTTCTTTATAAGCTGCTTAGGAAGCGGACTCGTCTCCCTCCTCGCCCTTGCCCTTCTTCTCTACCTGAATGGCATCCATATCAGGACCTGCCGACGACTCGTCGGTCTCTTCCTCGACGGCCTGCGCGAGCGCGACGACCTCCTCCGCTGGCGTGAGGATCTCGACGCCGTTCGGTGCCTTGAGGTCAGAGACGTGGATCTGGTCGTTCACCGCCTCGAGCTTCGAGATGTCTACCTCGATCTCCGAAGGGAGCTTCGTAGGGTCGGACTCGATCTCGACCTCATGGAGGACCTTCACGAGATTCGCACCTGCCTTCACGGCCGCGGAATCGCCGACGAACGCGAGCGGCACGGAGACCGTGACCTTCGCGCCCTTCTCAACCGCGAAGAAGTCCGCGTGGCGAGGGACGTGGGTCACCGGGTCGCGGTCGAGGTCATGGATGAGGACCTGCATCGGCTTCTCGAGGCCTGCGAGCTCGATGAGCGCGGACTCGCCGCCATGGCGAAGGAGCGCCTGGAACTCGGTGAGCTCGACGCTGACGGAGATAGGGTCCTGCTTCGGGCCGTAGACGACCGCAGGAAGCTTCCCTTCCTTGCTGAGGCTGATAGAGGTCTTGCCCACGACGGTGCGAGGGGAAACGGTGAGGCGGTGCTGCATAGTGGAAGGAGTATGCCTGAAATACCCCGCTCACGCAAGGATGCGGATGCTCCTAGCAGCCGGCAGCGTGCGCGCCTACGCCCACATAGATGGCATTGATGCCGGAATTGCACTGACTTCCGGTCACACCAGTGCACCGCGCCGGAACCATGCCAGCGCTGAAATTCCGCATATCCTGCGGCGTCTTATAGATGAGCACACAGTAGTCGTTCCCGCCTCCCCGGTAGAGGTAGCCTGCGTCGGCCGTGACTGGCCCCGGGTCCCCAATCTTACCTATATATGGTGCGAGCGCCTCCGCGATATTCGCGGCGTTCGGAGATATGATCGGGTTCCCGCGGTAATTCGGCGCATCGAAGGCAGCGTAGGTAGCGCCAGAGTTCGGATAATGCCCGTTCTCATCAGCATAGAGTTCTATCGCTCTCTGTATCTGACGCAGGTCCTGTGCACGCCGCACGTCGTTCGCCCGTCCGCGCGCCGCGTTCAAGCTCGCGAGTACGACGGATGAGAGGATGCCGATGATGGCGATCACCACGAGGAGCTCTATGAGGGTGAATCCGCGACGAGCTGTATCAGCGTACGGCATGAGCCACTTTCTCGAGGCGCGCGAGGAACGCCTCACGCGCAGCCGGTACGTTCGCATCCTCTCCCTTCCAGATAGCGAGCGCCTCCTCCTGGAGCGCCCGAGCATACGAGAACGTGAGGGGCCATGGTGCCTTCGCTTCCCGCGCACGCTTCGTTATCGCAGCGAGGTTATCCGTCGCCTGGTCCGGCGTCTGTCCGCCCGAGAGGAAGATGACGCCGCCGAGATCCGTCGGCACGGTCTCCATGAGCACGGCTACCGTATCCATGGCGACCTCCTCAGGCGTATCGATGCGTCCGCTCTCGCTTCCGGAGAGCGCCATCGAGGTCTTGAGTATCACGCCTGAGATGTCGGCGCACTGCTCGTTGAGCGCATCGAAGAGCGCCTTGAACGTCTCTGCCATCACGGCGCGCGCACGGAGCCTGCTGTGCTTCCCCTGGAGGAGTACCTCCGGCTCGAGTATCGGCACCATGCCTGCGCGCTGCACCTCGCATGCGTAGGCGGCGAGCCGCTTCGCGTTCTCGACGAGCGCGCGGCTGGACGGCAGGCGGTCCCCGTCGATCTTTATCGCGGCGCGCCACTTCGTGAAGCCGGTTCCATAGCTAGAGCGGTATTCCGCGAGGCGCTCAGGCAATCCGAGGAGCCCCTTCGTGATCGACTCGTCCGGACTCTCAGCTAAGGGTTCGAGCCCTTCGTCCACCTTGATGCCCGGGATGATGCCGCGGGACGAGAGGAGCGTCGGGAACGGCGTCCCGTCGTCGGCCTTCTGCGTGAGAGTCTCCTTGTACAGGATCACGCCGGTGAGATACGTCTCGATGCCGGGCGTGGCCAGGAGCATGTCGCGGAACTTGCGGCGCATCTCAGGCCCGGTCTTGATGCCGTAGGGTGCAAGGCGCTTCTCGTCCGCCGAGGCGTCGGATTCGTCGGCAGCGAGGACGCCCTTCCCAGGAGCGAGGAGGGAGCGTGCGATATCTGAAAGGTCGGTCATGCATCCAGTATAGCCGACGTCCGCCTCGCTCCCGTCCCCTGCCTTGGGATTACCCCGAGCGGCGTACGGTATACTCCGGTCATGAAGCCTATTGATTTCCTCGCCATCGGCGATACCGTCGTCGACGACTTTATCCGCATCAAGGACGCTACCGTCACCTGCGACATAGACTCCGAGCGCTGCACCATAACCATGCGCTGGGGGGACAAGATACCGTTCGAGTCATCCACGCTCCTCGCGGGCGTCGGCAACTCCGCGAACGCGGCGGTCGCGGCCTCCCGGCTCGGCCTCTCGTCCGCGCTCATGGCCACCATCGGCGACGACCGGGATGGCGAACTCATCCTGGAATCCTTCGCGAAGGAGGGCCTGGACGTTAGATATGTCGCGAAGATGGCGGGAAAGAAGACGAACCACCACTACGTCCTCTGGTACGAGAGCGAGCGGACCATCCTCGTGAAGCCGGAGCCGTACGACTACGTATTCCCTAAGGATCTCCCTGCTCCGAAGACCATCTACCTGTCCTCGCTCGGCGAGGCGGGCGAAGCCTACTACCGCGACATGGCCGCGTACCTCGCGGAGCATCCGGACGTCTTCCTCACCTTCCAGCCTGGCACGTTCCAGATGAAGCTCGGTGTGGACGCCCTCCGTCCCATCTACGAGCGTGCGAATCTCCTCGTCGTGAACAAGGAGGAGGCGGAGCGTATCCTCGGCCTTTCCGCGCCGACCCCGATCAAGGAGCTTCTCGAGAAGCTGAAAGCGCTCGGTCCGCAGGCCGTGATCATCACGGACGGCCGCAAGGACGCGCATGCGTTCGACGGAACGCATATCTATGCCGTACCGATGTACCCTGACGCCCGCGCGCCGTTCGAGCGCACCGGAGCGGGCGACGCGTTCGCCTCTACCATCACCGCCGCACTTACGCTCGGGCAGCCGCTCAAGGACGCGCTCCTCTGGGGCCCGATCAATTCCATGTGCGTGGTCCAGGAGATCGGCGCGCAGGCAGGCCTCCTCTCGCGGGAGAAGCTGCAGGCGTATCTCGATACCGCGCCTTCCGAGTACCACATCGCCGAAGTCGCGTAGTGATACAGAAACAGAAAAGGGCCGGTCCTCACGGACCGGCCCTTTCTCTTCATATCGCTATGGGTTCAGGTCCGCATGCACTGACGGGATGATAGCATCGAGCTCCATCGCTTCGGCCGTGGAGTACGCCGTGTTCACGATGAGCATCGTCGCGCCAGAACCGATGAGCGTGATGATGAACGCTGCCGTATAGATCGATAGTTTTCGGTGCATATGCTCCTAGTGTACTCCCAGCATGCGTCGCACTGCGGCAGTTATACCCTGTGCAGAAAGTCCGTAGTGCGCGAGCAGCTCTTCGGGCGTTCCCGACTGCCCGAAGGCATCCTGCACGCCGAGACGAACCACGGGTACCGGATAGCTCATGCCAAGGAGCTCCGCGACCGCGCCCCCGAACCCGCCTGCCGCCTGATGCTCCTCGAGCGTGATGACGCGGCCTGCCTTCTTCGCGCTCGCCATGATCGCCACCTCGTCGAGCGGCTTCACGGACGGATTATGCAGCACCGAGACCTCGATGCCGTCGGCAGCCAATGCGCGCGCCGCCACGAGCGCCTCGTACGAGAGCGCGCCGGTCGAGAGGATCGCCACCTTCGGCGCGTCGCTCTCCCAGAGCGGAAGCGCCTTCCCGAACGAAAACGGCGTCTCCGGGGTCGTGAAGACGGGCGTCGCCGTACGGCCGAAGCGTATGTAGGTCGGGCTCTCGCAGGTGGCAGCAGCGACGACCGCCTTCCTCGCCTCCTCCGCGTCCCCCGGGACGATGACGTTCATGCCCGGGAGCATGCGCATCATGCCGATGTCCTCGAGCATCTGATGCGTTGCGCCGTCAGGACCGACCGAGACGCCTGCGTGCATGCCCGCGATCACGACCGGCTGCCGGTTGAGCGCGATGGTGGTGCGGATCTGCTCGTAGTTGCGGCCCGGGCTGAATGCCGCGTAACTCGCGATGAACGGACGCTTCCCCACGGCAGCCATGCCGGCCGCCACCGTCGCCATGTTCTGCTCCGCGACCCCCACCTCGATGAAGCGGTCCGGGAACTCCTTCTCGAACCATTCCGCGCGCGTCGACTCCTTGAGGTCGGCGCAGAGCACCACGACGTTCGCGTCCTTCTTCCCTGCCTCTACCGTACCCGCACCGAAGCCGTCGCGCGTCGGCTTCTGCGCGATGTCCTTCGCGAACATGTCTTCTACGAGCTTCGAGTCCTTGTTAAGCATATTCGTGTGGTACGCGCCCGGCGCCGGACCGCAGCTCCTTTACGAACCGTGCGGCCTCCTCCTTCGAGGGCGGCTTGCCGTGCCAGGTGTAATCGCCCTCGATGTCGGGTACGCCCTTCCCGGGAATCGTGCGCGCGATGATGAGCGTCGGCTTCTCGACGACCGCCTTCGCCTCGTCGCACGCCTCGACGAACGCCTCGATGTTATGCCCGTCGATCTCGAGCACGTGCCAGCCGAACGCCTCGTACTTCTCCTTAAGCGAATCGAGCGGCATGACGTCCTCCGTGAGGCCGTCGATCTGGATGTTGTTTCGGTCCATCACGGCCGTGAGGTTCCCGAGCCCGTACTTCGCCGCGAAGAGGACCGCTTCCCATATGTTCCCTTCCTGCTGCTCGCCGTCCGACATCATCACGTACGTACGGTTCTTCTTCCCGTCCATCTTGAGCGCGAGCGCGATGCCCGCCGCCTGTGAGAGGCCGGAGCCCAGGGGCCCTGACGTGGTCTCGAGCCCTGGGAGGCGGTCGCGTTCCGGATGCCCTTGGAGTCTCGAGCCGAACTTCCTGAGCGTGAGGCACTCCTCTACTGGGAAGTACCCGGCATGCGCCATGGCGGAATAGCGGACCGGCACCGTGTGCCCGTTGCTGAGTATGAGCCGATCGCGCTCCTCCCAGTCGGGATTCTTCGGATCGTGCTTGAGTATGTGGAAATAGAATGCGGCGAAGAGGTCACTCATTCCGAGCGGGCCCGCGGTGTGTCCGCTGCCTGCCTGCACGAGCATGTCGAGGATCGTCTCGCGGATCTCCTCCGCCTTCGTCTCGAGCATGCGTACGTCTTCGTCCGTAAGGGCCATCAAGAAGAGGATAGCATGCGCTACGGGCACACGCCGCGATAGAACGGCAGGTTCATCGTGATATCATCCCCGCCGCCGGACATGCCGTCAGGACCGTAGGTGGTGAGCTGATCGGCCACGCAGGGATTACCCACCTGCTCGCCTTCGTTCTCGTCGAGCAGGTACGGGCTGCCCCACGGATCACGGAGCATGTTCAGGTTCTGCACGATGCCGTTGGTCGCGAGCTGTACCTTCGAGAGCGCGTTCACCCACGCTGAGTAGCAGGTGCCGCCCACGCCGCGCAGGTCGGTACCCGCGGTGCACTGGCAGCGCGAGCAGCCTGCTCCGGTTATGAGACGGAGCGGCTTGTCGGCCTCCCCTTGCGCGATTACGACCGCCTTCACGAAGCTCGTCATCTCCTGCCGGGCTGCAGAGTACTGGCTTCGCTGACGCGCGAGACTGAGCGACGCGAGAATGACCGCAGACAGCACGCCGATGATGGCGATCACGACCAGGAGCTCGATGAGGGTGAAGCCGCTTGAACGCCGCATCGCAAAAGTATAGCATCGCCTCTTTACGCCGCGGCGGCCGAAAGCACGTACTCCTTATGATTTGCGATTCCCGAGCATGCAGTAGTAATCGCTTGTGGTCCAGCTTCCTCCCGACCAGACGGCAGCCGGGAACCCTTTCGGCGGCCCGGCTTCGGTCCTGAAGATTATGGACCACTCGTACGCCGCCCTGGTCACACCGTCGCATTGGATATTGCTTGATGTGGTCTGTCTTCCGTTCATGTACTGGTAGCAGTAATCCGCCGGCGCGCCCGGATCGATCGGAATCGCGGAAAGGTAGCCCTCTGAAGTTAAGGTGGTCATGGACGAGTTCCAGCTCGTGACGTTCCCGGCAGTACAGGTTCCTGCGGTTCCAGTATGACCAGGGTAATTTCCGGTTTCTGCGTACCGGCTCTCGAGCGACGTTCTCACCTGCTGCAGCTGGCTCAATCGCTGCGCGTCCCGCGCTCGCGCTCGCGCCGTGCTGAGGGATGCGAGCACGACCGCAGACAGCACGCCGATGATGGCGATCACGACGAGGAGCTCGATGAGGGTGAAGCCGCGGCGCATGCTATTCGTAGATGCCATGCGTCTCCGTGAGCTTGGTGAGCTCGCGGAGCGCCTGGGCAGGGTCCGGCGCCTTCCAGATAGCGGACCCTACCACGAGGCGCGATACGCCCGCAGCGAGGAGCGCTGCTGCATTCGCGCCTGAGACGCCCCCGTCCACGGTGATCTGCATGCCGGGATGCTGCTTCCGGAACGCGGCGATGCGCGGCAGCACGCTCGCGGAGAACGGCTCTCCTTGGTGACCGATGGTCTCAATGCCCATGAACTGCACGTAGTCGATGCGGTCGAGATACGGCTCGACGAGCGAGAGGTCGGTCTGCGCGCCTATCGCGATGCCGAGCGAGAGGAATCCTTCGGCGAAGTCCTTCTCATGGCCGTACTTGGCGCGCGTATCCCGGAGGAACTGGCCGAGGTACGGCGTGCTCTCCGCATGCACCGTGAGCCGGGTGGCACCGAGCGCGATCCAGGTCCCTGCGACCGACTCCGGATCGCGGCTCATGAGGTCTATCTCGAACCGGAACGATCCCGCATACGGGAGCATCTCGCCGTTTTCGAGCATCCGCGCCGGCTCGTCCTTCGCGTCCTTGGTATACGGCCAGCTCGCAGGACCCGCGTAGACGCCGTCGACGATATCGATCTGCACCTCCTCGCACAGGCCCGAGAGGCGCGCGAGCTTGTCCTCGAGATCCTGTCTCGACGCGGGGATGACGGCGGGGACGATGATGCCCATATAGGAACAGTATATACGAACACCGCCGCGTCGAGATGCGACGCGGCGGTGATTCTCCTGTGCTTGCGCATCAGAACTTCGCGATGCGCCGCGCATGGCGCTCGATGCCTGAGAACGGCGTCTCGATGAATATGCGCACCGCTTCTTTCGCGTCCTCGAGCTCGACGAAGCGCGCGGCGAGCGACAGGACGTTCGCATCGTTATGCTCGCGCGCGAGCCGGACGATATCGTAGCCGTCGAGCGCGTGCGCGCCGTCCGCGTCTATCGCGCCGACCGCCCGTGCCTGCCCGTAGTAGAGCGCGCAGCGCGCGCCCTTCACGCGGTTCGCGGCCATGGCCTCGCCCTGCCCTGACCCGCCGATCACGATGCCGAGCGTATCGGGTGTCTCAACCACCTTCTGCGCCACGGGCGTGATGAGCTCCGGATAGTCGTCATCCGGGACGAGCTCGTGCGCGCCCATATCCTCAACCTCGTAGCCGAGCATGCGCACGTAGGACGCGAGCTCGCTCTTGAGCGCGAATCCCGTATGGTCTGCCGCGATGTAGAGCTTATGCATTGCCGGCCTTGATAGCGTGCTCGACGAGCGTATGCGTGTACCCTGCCTCGTTGTCGTACCAGGCGAGCACCTTCACGAGGTTCCCGTCCACGACGCGCGTCATGCCGAGGTCCGCAATGGAGGCGAACTGCTCGCCCACGATGTCGCTCGAGACAAGCTCCTCGTCGGTCGCCGAGAAGATGCCCGCCCAGCGCGGATCCTTCGCGGCAGCGCGCAGGATCTCGTTCACCTCCTCCGCAGTCGTCGGACGCTTCGCGATGAACGTGATGTCGGCGATGGAGCCTGCCGGGACCGGGACGCGGAGCGAGATGCCGTCGAACTTCCCTGCGAGGCTCGTGTACGCCTTCGTGACCGCGACCGCAGCGCCCGTCGACGTCGGCACGATGTTCTGCGCGGCGGCGCGCCCCTCCTTCATATCCTTCTTCGCAGGGCCGTCAACGATGGACTGCGACGCGGTGTACGCGTGCACGGTCGAGAGGATCGCCTTCTCGATGCCGATCGCGCCGTCGAGGATCGCGATGACCGGTGACGCGGAGTTAGTGGTGCAGGACGCGTTGCTCGTTATCGGGCAGGTACCGAGCTTCGACTCGTCGAGACCCATGAGCACGGTGGCACCGAGCGGGTTCTCGTCCTTCACCGGCGCCGAGATGACGACGCGGCGGGCACCCGCGGTTATGTGCGCGTTCGCCTTCTCGTAGTCCGTGAAGAAGCCGGTCGACTCGATCACGACGTCGACCGCGAGATCCTTCCATGGCAGCAAGGCCGGGTCCTTCTCCGAGAGGAACGCGACCTCCTTCCCGTTGATGACGAGCTTCCCGTCGCGTGCCTCTACCGGGAACGGTGCGCGCTTGTAGACCGTGTCGTACTTCAAGAGGTACGCGAGGTTCTCGAGCGAACCTAGGTCGTTCACCGCCACTATCTCTATCTCCGGCCGGTCATAGGCTTGGCGCACGAACGTCCGCCCAATCCTTCCGAACCCGTTTATCGCTACGCGTAGTGCCATGGTGAATTTCGATACGTTGATTATGTGTAGTCCAAGTCTAGCATCCTCCTAGGCGGCCGGTTCCGGCGAAGGGGCAGGTTCCGCGGCCGGCGTGACGATCGGCTCGGGCGCTGGCTCTGCAGGCGTCTCGACCACCTCAGCGGGAGGCTCTGGAGCACCGTCGTCCGCGCCTGCTCCGGCCGATGGCGAAGGCATCTCGGCAGCCGGGCTCGGCGGGGTCGAGGTGCTTACGGTCTCCTGCGGCGCCGGCGCGTCCACGACGACCGCCGGTTCCGGGGCCGTGCGGCTCGCGACCTCGCACTTCCCTTCGCGTATGACCTGCGCGCCATTGCGTATCGCGAGGCAGTACGGCTCGCCCGTGACCTCGTCATAGAACGTGACGCCGGTCGGCTTCTCAGGAGAGCCGATCGTGAGGCGCTCGACGGCCATCTCGACGGCCGAGAGTATGCCGTCGCGGATGCTGAACCGACTCATGATCTCTGAGAGATTCTCGATAACCGGGATGCCTGCCGGCGCGCTCGCGGCAGCCTCGAGCTCCGCGAGGCGCTGGTCGATGGTCGCGAGCTTCTCCATGACGAGGTCCGTGCGGCGCAGCGCCTCGGCGCCGTCCGCCATGCCGCGCGCCGCCATCTTGAAGAGGTCGGCATCGCCGCCGGTGAGGACCTCGGCCGGCAGCTCGCCTGTCTTCGGCACGAGCACGCGCGAGGCGCGCACGTCCGTCGCCTCGAGGCCGAGCGCGAAGGATCCGCTTCCGAAGACAGAGAGCGCGCCGGCGATGGACGCGTCCGCCGACACCTCGAGGTTCTTCGCTGCCGTATTCGTCTCCGCCGGCGCGAGCGAGAGCGTGCGGAGATTGAGCTCCTTGATCGCGTTCACGGAAGCCGCGAGGATCGGACGGTCGGAGAGCGTGAGGTATCCGCGCGGATCGGTATCGACGGCTTCCGGTATGGCGCTCTGGACATTCTGCGCGCTGAATCCCGCGTAGCTGTTCACGGTATCGAAGCCGGTGGAGGCCTTCCAATGGAAGGTTATAGGATTGATACCCATCAGGTCCGCGAGCCCGCGGCCGAACCCTCCCGAGATCTGCTTGAGGCGCTCGTCGGAGGAGACGCTCAGGTTGCCGTCCGCATCGGTCTGGAGCGTGCCGGCGCCGAAGTTCGAGAAGCGCACCGTGCCCGTCGTATGGAGCTGCGCGGTCGGCGTCGTCGTACCGATGCCGACATTACCTGCGTTAGTAATGTTCATGCGCTCAGCGTACGAGCCTGCGGTACGAGTACGGAAGATAAGGGAACCGGTGTTGTCGGTTGCGGCAGTGAGCATGACCGCATCGCGCCAGCTGGTCGTTGGATAGGTACTGCCGAATGCAGAGAAACCGCCCTTATACGTACCGCTTTCGTACGCTATCCATTCGGCCGCGCCAGAAGTACCGCTGAGCGTCGTGCGGAGAGCAGGATTGCCAGCATAAAGCTCGAGGGTATTTTGCGGCGAAGAAGTACCGATACCCACATTACCCGTGGATGTAATGCGCAGACGCTCCGCGTTACTCGTCCCCAGAACAACCGCGCCTGCGTTCACCGTTCCTACCGCAAGCGTGCGGTTCCCGGTTCCGTTCGTGAAGAGCGTGGAAATTCCTGAACGCGTCATACCGAACAAGGTGCCGCCGTTCCCGGTGCTCGACTGCTCGAAAGCAAGATAGTCGTTGGCATTGTTGTCGGAGATGGCGAATCGGAACGAGGCGCCTCCGGCAGCGCTCGCGTTGCGCATCTCGATGCCGGCCGAGTTATTTACGTTCGTTGAGAACGTGGCCACGCCCGCGCCTGCGCCGATACCTGATCCAACCGTGCCGATCTGGCCGCCGACATCAAGCTTTGCCACAGGAGATGTCGTGCCGATGCCGACGTTACCTGCTGCACTGAGTACGAGCTGACCCGTATTGGTTCCGCGCTGCAGATTCAGGGCACCCCCTGAATCTATATAGATACGGCCTGAGTTATTCCCCGAATTATCGAGATAGATGCCGTCGGTGCTCGTAAACGCGGACTGATAGACCGTGAGCCTTCCTGTCGGTGATGACGTCCCGATACCGACATTTCCATTACGGAGCATCGACATGATGGTATTCGTGCCGCTATCAGTCTGGAACCGGTATGCAAGGCTGCCGGCAGCGACAAGGCCGTTTACGTTGAACCGAGCACCAGACGATCCTGCCGTGTCGTATACGGTTATGACCGGCGACGACGATTCGATATGCAGTATCGAGGACGGAGACGAAGTGCCGATGCCGACGTTACCAACAGGACTGAAGGTCATCGTCTCGACCTGCGTGCCGGCGGCGTTTGTCATCGTTATCGAGCCGCGATAGTTTCCTGCCGCGTCAGAACGTATGCCGTACCGTACCGCCTCCTGGCCGCCCGCAATCCTCGCGAGGCTTATGCCCTGATTCACGTTTGCTGCACTCTGGATACCTAAACTCAGCAGATAGTTTGGTGTCGTCGTGCCGATACCGACATAACCAGTCGACTTGAGGATGGTGAGACGACTCGAGGCGCCCGCCTCATAGATGTGAAAATCAGAGCCAGTGCCCCCGAGGCTCGAATACGGCTGACCGATAGCCCAATCCGTCGTGCCGTTCGTCTGGAATGTAATGGCTGCAGTGTTAGAAGTGGCCTGTCGATTAGCAACGAATTGGCTGTTACCGTTTCCCGTTCCGAACGTCGCGCGTATCTGGTTCACACTTCCGCTCGCACCCGCGGATACATCAAGCGTCGAACCAGGATTAGTAGTGCCGATCCCTACGTTGCCAGACTGAGTAATCAAGATTCCCGAACCGCCGCCATACCCAGAGGTCTCGCCAGTGAAGAGCTTTAAGCCGTTCCCATATGCGCTATCAAGCCCGATCTCGCTGTAGTTCGCATTATTGAGAGTAAGGCGAATCGTAGAGTTAGCAGTAGCGTGGGCGCCATCGGTATTACCATTGAGCGAAAGCGTTGAGAAATTCGGCGAATTCAGGGTAAACGTTCCGGAACCGGTGCCCGTGTCTCCATAGGTAAGGAAGGCTGCGGAGTTTGTTCCGTCTATGGTGAACTGCGAGACCGGAGAGGTGGTACCGATGCCGACGTTACCTGTGCTTGGCTGAAGAAGCAGTGGTCCTGATGAGGTATACAGACGACCATCACCACCCGTCGCTTGGATCGAAAGATTGCCCAGGCCTTGATTCTCGAGCCTAAATGTCTGGGTGCCTATGCCACTGACATGAAAATTCGTGGCAGGCGAACTGGTACCTATGCCGACGTTCCCCGTCGAGGTAATAGTCATGCGTTGGTAATTCGCGAGACTGGCATTGGCGATGGTCTGGGCCGCACCTCCGGTGCTCGGCATGCTGAAGAAGCTGAACCCGCCGGCCGTAGAGCTGGTGAGGAGCGAACCGCCGTTATTTGCTCCATCCCCCTCCGTAACCCAGTTCGATCCGTCGAAGTAGGCATTGAAGCCGAGGCCCTCATACCAGCTATTCGAGCTACCGACTGCCGGGAAGAGGAACGCCGAACCCTTAAGGCCGCCTGCGCGCTCCGCCTTGATGGTGCCAGTCACGGAAAGTTTCTGATCAGGAGTGGTCGTGCCGATACCGACATTGCCGTTCTCCTGAATCCGGAAGAGCTCGGTACCGCTCGAGAGCGCGCTGCTGTCCCTCGCAATTATGAAAGCACGGTCCGTCTGGTCGTTATTGGAGTCTAGGTTCACGTAGAAGCTCCCTCCTGCATTGATGCCGGTGCGTCCGCCGTTATCGAACGGTATGAAGGCATTGAAGTTCGTCGTTGCTCCGAAATAGGAGCCCGTGCCGGTGGTTATGTAATTTCCGGTCGCAAGCACGCTTCCTGCCGTGGTATTAGCGGCACCGATGCCGAGGCCGCCTGTAAGGTAACCGTTCCCTGCTACGGTGAGGGGCTGCGATGGAGAGCTGGTGCCGATACCAAGATTGCCGTTCGTATCGAGACGCATACGCTCAGTGCCTATGGTATTCGTTCTGAAGGATATGGTCCCGGAAGAGAGCTCGATAGCGGCCTGAGACCCGCCGCTGTAATGGATGGTGGCACCATCATTCGCGCCATCTACGGTCGTCCCGTAGAACGCCGACGTCGTGACTCCGTCCGAACGGCGTCCGAGGGTTATACGACCGGCGAGACCATTGCCCGACGCGCCGATGAGGGCGTATGTCGTTCCTCCGCTCGCGTTCGAGCGGATGGCACCGACGACATCGAGAGGAACCGCGGGAGACGTGGTTCCGATACCGACATTGCCGCCGGTCGTAAGCACCATGCGCGGAGCCGATGTGAGTAGCGAGGCGGATGAGAACGTAAGAGCGTTTCCGTTCGCCTGATTTACACCGAACGACCAGGCCGTGGAAGCGCCGTTGTTGAAGCGGAGCATGTTCTGCACGTTGCCTCCGGTGCCGTACGCGCTGAGATCGAGGATGTTATAGAGCGTGCCCGTGCTCGAGATACGGGCCTGGTTCGATCCTGATCCCTGGACATCGAATACGTAGGACGGGCTCGAGGTGCCAATACCCACGTTCCCCTCGACGAGCAATCCGTTCGTCGGAGCGGCAAGGAGCTGGTAGCCCGAGCCTACCGCCGCGCTACCGTTCACCGCGAGCCTGCTAGCCGCGACATTATTACTGCCCAGCATCAGGTTCCCGTTTATGAAATTCGAGTTCGAGCCTGCCTGCAGGTTTATGGCAGGAGAGGCTCCGTTCCAGAGAGTCATGCGTCCCTGAGTCCCTGCCTCCTGCCCGAACCTCCCGAGAAGCCGGCCATCCACCGAGTTGTACCAGGAGATGCCGTCATCGTTCCCTCCGGACACGACCGAGAACTTGTTCGGCGGGGTTGTGGTACCTATACCGACATTGCCGTTCGCGAGCACGGATATGCGTGGAACGTTCCCGGTCTCGAACTGGAGCGTCTGGCCGTCGTTCGTACCGAGCGTCGCCGTGGAACCGAACGAGTTCCCGTCCTGCGAGAAGAAGCTCCCGGCGAGCGTCGTGGTACTTACCGTAAGCGCGCCGGCGACATTCTGGAGCCCGCTCCCGAGCAGCGACGTGAACTGCGATCCTCCGAGGGAAAGGTTCGTCGCGATGAGATTGGTCGTGGTCGCGCTCGCGAAGATGCCGTCCGCGGAATAGACCGGCATGTTGAACTCGAATCGTTTCATGGACGCGTTCCACGTCATGAGCGCGTTCGGAGTCGCGACGCCACGGTTAAAAAGTATCGAACTGTCCTCGATATCGTTCGTCGCGTTATCGGAATTCACGGAAAAGACATTTGATGCCGTTCCTCCTATCGAACTCGATGCAGCGGAGAGGTTATTAACGATGAGCTCGTTCACGTAGCCGCGACGCCAGTAATTACCGGCGGAGCCGAGGTCATAGGCGTTGTTGGCGGACGGAACGAGATGCGATGCAATCGAACTATTCACCGTGAGCAGGTCAGCAGCCGTGGTACCGAACGTCGCGTTGCGTCCTGCGGCGATGTTTCCGGAGAACGCGGAGGTCGCGGTCGTAGAGGTCGCGAGCACGTACGGTCCGGCGATGTACGTGCTCGATTCGATCGAGCCGCTCGCAGTGAGGTCTCCGGTGACGGCCGTATCGAGCACATCGAGCGTCGCGCCGACGATCGAGCCGCCGTTCCAGGCCGAATTGCTGAGCGTGAGCCCGGTACCTGAAAGTCCGTTGATTGAGATGGTGCCGCCCCTAGCTGCACGGCGCGAATTATCGATGCTCCGTATCAGGCGATCGTTAAGGAGCGTGAGTTGCGTATCGACGTACCCCTTCGTTACGCCCGAGTATGTGAGCGCCGGATACTCGTTATGATTGTTCACGATCGTCACCGGGCCCTCGTAGATATTAGTGTCTCCTCCTTCCTGCTGAACGGCCGTCGGGACCGAGTACGTCTCCTCCGGACCTTCTGACGGGATGACGGCCAGCCCGGTCTCTTCGCCCCCGAAGAATCCGGCGATAGTCGTCACGGCGTCCGAGAAGAACGTGAGTACGCCGTGCGTGAATCCTTCGAGCAGGTCGGACGGCTCGAACGCAGCGAAAGGAGAGGCGGTGAGAGCCTGTGCGCTCGCTACTGCGGCAGTAAGATGATCTACGCCTCCGCCGAATGCGTACGCGATAGAGGGCGGTACGGACTCAACAGCATCGAGCCCCTCGCCGAACGCCACGCGGCTCGAACCGACCGCGTGAGCGATGCTGCGATCCTCCATCTCGAGCATGGCGGTGACTACCGTTCGCGACGCATCACCGAACGCGGATGAATCCCGCGCGATGCGTTCGCCCGCATCCTGCGAGAGCATCGCGAATGCCATGATCCCCGCGTCGTAGCGCTCCGGCGCACGCTGCACGCCTCCTGAGACGCCTGTCGCCATCGCATCACCGATACCATATGCAACCGAAAGCACGGTACGCGGCACGAGCTCGACGTTACGCACGTAGGCATAGACGCCGTCCTGGTACGCGCCGACCGCAAGGCTCGAGGCGTCACGGATGCCGGCGCCGAGCGAAAGGATCGAATCGGCTGCCGCATACGTAGCATCAAGATGCATCGCGAGTACCGCGTCAGTCTGGTGCACAAGATACGCACCCGTGCTCAGGTACGAGCGCGTAAGGCTTCCGATCGGATCGGTCTCGAGATCCATCGCGATCGCACGTGCTTGTGCCACTCTGCGCGCACCCTCATCTGTAAGAGGAGTCGCTTCCGATAGCGCTATCGCCGGAATCTCTCTCGGTGTCGCGAGCGCCTCGAAGCCTGCGGAGAACTTCGACGGGAGCGTCTCCACGCGCGCATCATTCACAGATGCAAGCAAGAGGTCGTGCACGCGCACTTCTTGCATCGCGCGCGAAGCGAGAAGCGCGTTCCGCTCATGCGCATAAGCGAGTGTCCGGTCGGCTGACTCGAGCGCGAGCTCTCGCGTCTCGAACGCGAAATGCGTGAACGCGACTCCGGTCTTCTCGACTATCCCGCTGCCGGCGATGAGGGTGCTTCCGCCGATCACGAGCGCCGTGAGAGCGAAGGATGCCGCGCGGCCGCCGAATGCCGGGTACGCCTGAGGCATGTGCATCTTCGAGAGCACGGACATGACCGTGTTCACCGCATGGTCAGTTTTGTCCTGCATGCGGACCGTCATCTCAGGAACGGCCTGGTTGATCCTGCGATATTCCTCTTCGCGCTCTCGGGCAAGATTCTCGGAAAGCTCGATCTTGCGCATCACCTGCGTAGCCATGAATTCTTCGAGCGAGGAGCGCTCGATGAGCCACGCGCGTCCGACCTGCTCGCCACGGATCTTGCCTGCGCGACAGAGACGCGAGAGATAGTCCGCGTTGTATCCCGAGAGCGCCGAGGCGTCTTTCGTCGAGATCAGATTTCCATTAAGGAGCGTGTTCAAGATTCGATGAGTCGGATATCCGAATTACCTATATTCTAGCTTGTGTTGTCGCTTATTTATTCCGAGAGTTTGGGGATAGTCTTCTTCGATCATTGAGAGCGTGCGCTCGAGACCAGGAATAAGTTTCCATGGATGAACTCTAAGAAATTTCTACTACCGACCGAGTCGGACTCATTTGGTCAGGGGCACGAGCAGCTTCGCATGACTTACTGTCATTCATGTGTAGAAAGAAATAAGTATGTCTGCATAAGGCCTTCAAATTTGAATCTGGCATACGCGTAAGGCTAGAAATCCCACGATAGATTCGTTTGAGTAAGATACTTAGCGCAGAAAAGAGCCCCGGAATGATGTTCCGGGGCTCTTTTCTACTATTTAAGTAAGTGGGCTTGGGAATCCTTACTCTCGCCAGCCATTTTCACCCTCTTACCTTTAATCTCTTCTATACGAGACGAGATAGCTAGTATTTATAAGCTACTTTCATACGTGCTCTTTCCACCGAGAAAGTCTATTACGCTCTTCTGTGCCCCGAAGTCAAAGCTCGTGCCAGCAAGGAGTCGTTCTGCATTACCCGTTCCAACAATAGCAACGAGTACAGCAGCGAGTGCGACCACTACGATCACTGCACGCATGATTCCTGAGCCACTACGGTCATCATCGAATTCCTCCTCAAAACGTGCGGTTCTCTTCTGGCTGGCCTTGGAAGAAATGTCGGCCACTGGTACCGCATCAGTCCTTACACTCTCACGCTCCATTCTAGAGCCGTACGATCGGTGCAACTCCACCCTGCTCTCTTCTTCTGGCTCTGGAGACTCATATACGGGCTCCTGGGTTATGTGCGAGATGACCACCTCCTCCACCTCTTCGATCATCTCTGTCTCATTTGCAGAGTCTTCAGACGACATCACTAACAAATCCTCACTTTTATCAGCACCGTGCTCTCCGGAGAAGGTCGCTGCTGTTGGCTTCCTCTCCTCAAACCACTCCTTCCAGGCGGACTGCATGTCCTGTATGGCAGGATTCGCTGCTGTGGTCGGCGTCTTGGGTGCCAAGTCAGCTACGAATGCCGGTGTCTCTGCCTGATACTGAGGCCGTTGCCAAGTCGAAATACGATCCTCTGCGGCGGAAGTTTCGATTTCAGGGGCATTATGGGCATCCTCCTCCGGTTTTCCGAAGCGGTGCTCGCGTATGGAGTCCTGGAGAACATACCAGTTCCTGCCGACAAGACGTGCGTCTACTCTCCCTTCCCGGCAAAGCTGGCCGACATAGTCCTTGGCATATCCAGTAATCTTGGCCGCTTGCTTTGACGAGATGAACACTCTTCCCTCGATTAGTATCTCATCCATGCTTGAATTATATGGGTTTCTCGCCTCGTCTACCATAGTTTATAAACACGCACTTTTGTTCTCTCTTCTTCCAGTATTTTCAGTCACGATGCATGAGAGAAATTGAGAAAGACGACCCTCTCGGATCGCCTTTCGTACTAAACCGCTCTTTGTGTCTACTTTCTGAGCTCTGCCTCAAGCAGCGCCTTGAGGGCTCCTGGATTGCCTGCCCCCTTCATGGCCTTCATGCTCATGCCAACCAGGAACTGGAGCGATGACTCCTTGCCTGCCCGGTACTCAGCAGCCACACCCTCATGTTCCTTGAGTACGGCCTGGACGGCAGCAAGGAGTGCGCCTTCGTCGCTCACCTGGATGAAGCCGCCTTCCTTGGCGATAGTCGCAGGGTCGCCGCCCTTCTCGAGCAGGATGGCGAGGACGTCCTTCGCACCGCGCGAGGAAAGGTCGCCTGCGCCGACGAGGCGCATGAGCGAGACGAAGCTCGCAGGCATGAGACCCTCGTACTCTTCCTTGCCCGACTTCGCGTACCAGCCTGCAACGTCTGAAACGAGATAGTTCGTCGCGGATGTGAGGAGCGATTTGTCATCGCCGATTTCAGCAGCGACCGCATCGAAGAAATTGCTGCGCGTACTCGTCGATGCGAAGAATGCCGCGTCGCTCTCTTTCAGTCCGAGCGATACGTACCGCGCGCGACGCTCCCAGGGAAGCTCCGGGAGCGATGCCTTGAGTGCCTCTGCGGAGAACTCGGGAATCTCTGAGATAAGCAGCTTCGGGAGGTCAGGCTCTGGGAAGTAGCGGTAGTCGGCACTCCCCTCCTTGAGACGCTGCGAGAAGGTCTTCTGTCCTCCCTCGTCCCAGCCACGGGTCTCCTGGAGCACGACGCCTCCCTCGTCGAGGATCTTCGACTGGCGCTCGATCTCGAACGCGATCGCGCGCTCGACCGAACGGAACGAGTTCAGGTTCTTGACCTCGACCTTCGTGCCGAAGGCGTCGGTCTTCGAGACGGAGATGTTCGCCTCGACGCGCATCTCGCCTTTCTCGAGATTCGCATGGGACGCGCCGAGCGTGCGCAGGAGGAGCTGGAGCTCGCGCGCGAACGCGCCAGCGGTCTCCGCATCATGGATCACTGGATCGGTAACGAGCTCCATGAGCGGGACGCCCGCGCGGTTGAAGTCGACGAGGGACACGCCATCGCTCGTGGTGTGCGAGGAGCGTGCGGTGTCCTCCTCGAGGTGGACGCGCGTGATGGCGACGCCGTTCAGGCTCCCGCCCTCGACGAGCGGGTGCTCGTACTGGCTGATCTGGTATCCCTTCGGTATGTCCGGATAGAAATAGCTCTTGCGATCCCACTCGGAGAAATCCGCGAGCTTCGCGCCGAGCGCAGCACCGACGCGGAGCACCTGATGGACCGCCTCGCGGTTCGCGTTCGGAAGCGTGCCAGGATGCGCCATGCAGACCGGGCAGACGTTCGTGTTCGGAAGCTCGGCCTCAGGATCGTTCTTGCAGGCACAGAACATCTTCGTCCGGGTATTCAGCTCGGCGTGGATCTCAAGACCTATGGTCGGACGGTATTCGCTCATAGGGAAATGCTAGCACAGGGGCGGCTAGTCCGCCGCTACCGTCTCGTCACCCTTGGCGAGCTCTTTGGAGAGGGTGTCCGAGAACGCCTTGAGGAGGTTCTCGTCGGCTATGGTGAGCTGGAGGACCTTCTTCCCTGCCGCCTTCTCGAGGGCCTTCTGGAGGCGCTCAGCCTCTTCTGGCTCTACGAGATCCACCTTCGAGAGCACGATGAGCTCGTCCTTCTGGTCGAGGCCGTTACCGAAGGCCGAGAGCTCGTCCCGTATGGCCCTATAGGCCGCGACGACGTCTTCTTGCTCAACCGAGACGAGATGCACAAGGAATTTGGTACGTTCTATGTGCTTGAGGAAACGAGAACCGAGACCTTTTCCTTCCGAGGCGCCCTCGATGAGACCAGGGATATCGGCCAGGATGCGCCCATAGAAGTCTCCGAGGTGCGGGTCGAGGGTCGTGAACGGATAGGCGCCGACGCGGGAGCGAGCCCGAGTCAGCTCGTTCAGGAGGGAGGACTTCCCGGCGTTCGGGAAGCCGATGAGACCGGCATCGGCGATGAGCTTGAGGGTGATATGGATATCCCCAGCCTGGCCGTTCTTGCCCGGCGAGGCCTGCATCGGATTCTGGTTGGTCGGTCCCTTGTAGTGGGCGTTGCCGAAGCCGCCAGGCCCGCCCTTCAGGACGACGATCCGTTCCCCTTCCTTCATGAGGTCGAAGGTGTCGCCCGTGGAGGATACCCGGACCGTGGAGCCGACCGGGAGACGCAGGACCACCGGAGCGCCGTCAGCGCCGTGACGGTCGACGCCGCCTCCGGCACCTCCGTTCTCCGCCTTCACCCGCTTCGTGTAGCGATATGCCGCGAGCGCCGCGAGGTCGCGCACGGCCTCGACGATGATGTCGCCGCCGCGACCGCCGTCGCCGCCAGCAGGACCTCCCTTCTCGAGGCCCTTCAGGTGCAGCCAACGCACAACGCCCGGACCTCCGTGTCCGGCTATCGCATGTACGCGCATCTCATCGACGAATGCCATTGCGTGAGAGTATAGCACGGTTATTTGACTTTACCTAGTATTGTAGGCGTTATGATTTTGGACGAACGAGAAGAGCCGCTCACAGGAGCGGCTCTTCTTTCGACGTGTCCTGCCCTCGACTCTACGAGACGATGGTCCAGCCGTCCTTGAGGAGAGCTTCCGCCTTCTTGTACTTCAGGGTCTGCGTCTCCTCGCCGCGACGGATGGTTACCTCGTCGTTGCGGCCGAAGGCATGCTCGTTCTTGATGGGCGCCGGTGTCTCGGCGGATCCGTCTCCTCCCTCGGAAGCCGCCACGAGCTTCGCGCGCGTCTTCTCCTCCTCGGCGCGCATGCGGGAATCGTCTGCCGGGCGAATGCGC
Organism: uncultured bacterium; assembly: GCA_937879955.1. GTDB lineage: Bacteria > Patescibacteriota > Minisyncoccia > Phycocordibacterales > Phycocordibacteraceae > C7867-001. The sequence goes on along the minus strand of CALFMK010000003.1, from coordinate 41,828 downwards.
GGGATAGCCTCGCGCACCGCCGTGCGTACGCCTGACTGGAGCGCCTGGTAGCGGGCGAGGCCTTCCTTGCGGTACTCGATGAGCGGATCGCGCTGGCCGTAGGCGCGGAGCGATACGGAGCGCCTGAGGTAGTCCATGGTCTCGAGGTGCTCGAGCCAGAAGGTGTCGGTCACCTGGAGCACGAGGCGGCGCATGAGCGCGCTCATGGCAGCCGCGCCGAACTCCTCCTTCTTCGCGTCGTACGCGGCGATGGCATCGGCGTCGCCCTCCATGAACTCCTTCACGAGCGCCTCGATCTCCTCGTCCGTGCCGCTGAGCGCCGTCATGCGCTCGCGGTAGACCGCGAGACGCTGCGTGTTGAGGACGTCGTCGTACGAGAGCACCTGCTTGCGGGAGTCGAAGTTGAAGCCCTCGATGCGCTTCTGCGCGGTCTCGAGCGACTTGGTGATGAGGGAGCTCTGGATCGGCTCGTCCTCGGGGATCTTGAACGTGCCCATCACGTTCTTCACCATGTCGGACGCGAAGACGCGCATGAGCTTGTCGTCGAGCGACACGTAGAACCGGGTCTCGCCCGGGTCTCCCTGGCGGCCCGAACGGCCGCGCAGCTGGTCGTCGATGCGGCGCGCCTCGTGGCGCTCCGTACCCATGACGACGAGGCCGCCGAGCTCGCGTACCGCCTCGCGTTCCTCAGGCGTCGCGACGGCGCCGCCGAGCTTGATGTCGACGCCGCGGCCGGCGAGGTTGGTCGCCACCGTGACGGCGCCCTTGCGGCCCGCGTTGGCGATGATCTCGCCCTCGCGCTCGTGATTCTTGGCGTTGAGCACCTCGTGCGGGATGCCCACGGCCTTGAGCGCCTCTGAAACGACCTCGTTGTCCTCGATGGACACCGTGCCGATGAGCACCGGCTGACCCTTCGCGTGGATCTCCTTCACGTGCGCTGCCAGCGCCTTGTACTTGCCGGCGAGGTTCTGGAAGATGAGGTCGTCGAAGTCCTTGCGCTTGATAGGACGATGGGTCGGCACCTGTACGACCTCGAGGCCGTACACGGTGTAGAACTCCTCCTCCGAAGAGAGGCCCGTACCGGTCATGCCGGCGACGCGCTCGTACATGCGGAAGTAGTTCTGGAAGGTAACGGACGCGTAGGTGCGAGTCTCCTTCTGGATTGGCGTCCCTTCCTTCGCCTCGATGGCCTGATGGAGGCCTTCGCTCCAGCGGCGGCCCGGCTGCAGGCGTCCCGTGAACTCGTCGACGATCATGATCTCGTTGTCCTTCACGACGTACTCCTTGTCCTTGCGGAAGAGCGCCTTCGCGCGGACGGCGGTATCGAGATGATGCGCGTACTTCATGCCGCCCTCGGCGTAGAGGTTCTCGATATTGAGGGCCTTCTCGGCCTTCATCATACCCTCCTCCGTTATCTGCACGGCGCGCTGCTTCTCGTCCACGGTATAGTCCTCACCCTCCTTGAAATTGCGGACGATGGCGGCGAAGCGCTCGTAGAGCCCTTCGGCATCGGCAGCCGGTCCCGAGATGATGAGCGGCGTACGCGCCTCGTCGATGAGGATCGAGTCGATCTCGTCCACGATCGCGAAGTGCTGGCCGCGCTGCACGAGCTGCGAGAGGTCGTACGCGGTGTTGTCGCGCAGGTAATCGAAGCCGAGCTCGTTGTTCGTCGCGTAGGTGATGTCCGCCGCGTACGCCTCCTTCTTCGTCGCAGGACGGAGATAATCATAGAAGACGCGGAAGGATCCTTCCTCGTCGCGCTTCGCGTCCTCCGCAGGCTCGACATGGGACGCGTCATAGACGTACGCGCCGCTCGACGTCACGACTCCGGTGGTAAGGCCGAGCGCAGCGTACACCTGCCCCATCCATGCGGCATCGCGTCGCGCGAGATAGTCGTTCACCGTCACCACGTGCACGCCCTTCCCGGCGAGCGCGAAGAGCGTCACCGCGAGCGTCGCGACGAGCGTCTTTCCTTCTCCCGTGCGCATCTCGGCGATCTTGCCGCGACTGAGCACCAGGCCGCCGATGAGTTGCACGTCGTAGTGGCGCTCGTTCAGCGTGCGGCGCGCAGCCTCGCGTACGAGCGCGAACGTCTCCGCGACGTCATTGTTCGACTCCGGACGTCCGTTCGTGCGCTCCCGGATCGCATCAACGCGTTCCTTGAGCTCCTCGGCCGAGAGCTTCTCGAAGCCTTCCGAGAGCTCGGCAGCACGGGCGACGACCGGCGCAGCGAGCTTTATGAAGCTTGCCGACTGGTTCTTTGAGAAGAGTTTTCCGAGGATATTGGCCATACGTATCTATATATAGGTATCGGCACTATACCGCATAACGCCTCGCCCTGACAGCATCAACGTAAAAGCCTCCCGTACGGGAGGCTTTTACAAGGCATGAGTCCGAAGACTACTTGCGCTTTGCGGCCTTGCGCTTTGCAGGGGCCTTCTTCGCTGCCTTCTTTACCGTCTTCTTAGCTGCCTTCTTAACGGTCTTCTTTGCAGCCTTCTTCTTTGGTGCTGCCTTCTTTACCGTCTTCTTAGCTGCCTTCTTAACGGTCTTCTTCTTTGCTGCCATAGGTCTGTGAAAATTTCTATGACTGGTATTGTCGACCCGCACGATAAGAATCTTTTCTTACGAAAAATTTCTTTGTCATGCGTGCTACCGATTAGTATGCGACTAAAAAAAATATTTACGCGTGAAAAAAATTTCATGTGTGGATAAGTGTAAAGAAATATTCGCGAAGAAAATTTCTTCGCGAATATTTTTCTCCGTGAAAATAATTTATCCGAACGTTCGCACTTCCCGTTCGATCATAATGCCTGTCGCTGCGTAGACGCGCTTCGCGATATCATCCGCGAACGCATCGATCTCATCCGCGGTCGCGCCGTCATACGCGACGAGCACGAGCGGCTGCGCCTCGAAGAGCGATACGTTCCCGACACGATGCCCGCGAAGCCCGAGCACCTTGTCGAGCACGAACGCGAGCGGCACCTTCACGCCTTCATCGTTCGGGAATCCCGGGATTCCTTCGTACCGCTTGACGAGTTCCGCGTACGCAGCTTCGGATACCGTCGGGTTCTTGAAGAAGGAACCGGCGGTCCCGTACACCGCCAGGTCCGGGAACTTGCGCGCGCGTACGGCGCGTACGGCCTCGCCGATCGCAGTCGGCGTAGAGAGGTCCTCTCCTGCGTCGATGAGCGCCTGTAAATCCTTGTATCCGAGCGACGGCGTACCATCTCTCTTTAATCGGAACGAAACACTAAGGATTATGAGCCCCTCTTCCCGCTTGAACCGGCTGTCGCGGTACCCGAACGCGCAGTCCTGGTTCGAGAACAGGCGGATCTCTCCGGTCTTCGTATCGAGCACCCGGACTTCGGAAATCGTATCCTTCACCTCCATGCCGTACGCGCCGATGTTCTGTACCGGAGCGGCGCCCACCGTGCCCGGTATGCCCGCGAGATTCTCGATGCCCCAGAGAGAGCGCTCTGCCGCGTACCGCACGAGATCGTCCCAGCGCACACCTGCACCTGTCTTCAGGATTACGTCATTCCCCTCCTCGCTCGTCTCGATGCCGGGCATGCGCATACTGATGACCACGCCCTCAAACCCTGCATCCGAAGCGAGTACATTGCTTCCTTCGCCAAGGACGAGATACGCAAGCGCATGCTCTCGTGCGAACGCCACGGCCTCGACAACATCGCTCTCGCTCCCGCATGCAGCGAGATAGCGTACAGGCCCGCCGACGCGCAGCGTCGTCAGGCCTGATAGCAGCACGTTCTCCATCAGGATCATTGAGCAGGCGTGAAGATCTGCGCCAAGAGCGCTTCGCCCTCCTTGCGCGCGTCAGGGTGCGCGCTGATTGTTGCGAGTATCTCCGCGCGCGCCTCGTCGAAGCGTCGCGACGCCGCGTACGCCTGTGCGAGACGGAAGCGCGACTTCGAGGAGCCGTTGTCGGCGAGCACCTGCGCCTGTGCGACGCCGACGAGCTCGCGCCACTGCTTCGTCTGGTAGTACGCGTAGAAGAGCGAGTCGCTCGCGGGCGTCGTAGTGCCGACGGCCTCGATGAGGAGCGCCTTTCCGCCCGCAACGTCGCCTGTCAGGATGTAGCCGGATGCCGCAGCAGCCGCGACCTGGTCGAACGAAGGGTCAAGATCGTATGCTTCGCGGAACGCGGCACGCGCCTCTTCTGGACGCTTGAGCTCGTAGAGCTTGAAGCCGCGGTTCAGGATGATCGCCTGCTTCTTCGGTGAGAGGGCCAGGGCTGCATCTATCTGCTCGAGGGAGCGTTCGCTGTCCCCCACCGCATCGAACGCGCCCGCGTACTGCATGCGGAGCCGCGCGTCGTTAGGCGACTCCGCAACCTCCTTGCCCATCTCGTCGATCGCGTAGGTCGCGAATATACGCTTAGTCACGTCAGGGATGCTGTCTTCCGATACGACGCGCGACGCGAAGGATACGAGCTGCTCGCGGATCTCCTGACTGCCGAAGGAACCGTCTGAAAGCGCCTTCTCGAAGAGCTTCAGATTCTGCTCCACGCCCTTCGGCGTCGGCGAGATGGCATAGACAAGGTGGCTTGCTGCCATCATGTTCGGGACGTTCACCATCCAGACCGTGACGATCGTCACGACGGCGACGCCGGAAGCGGCCAGCATCGTATTGTTCTCGGACCTGAGCTCGGGCAGTCTCTCGAGCTTCTGTATCGGACGGGCGCCTGCGCCATGCGCCATGGCGAGCAGGAGCACGAACGGCACGTAGCTGAAGAGGTTGTCGAACACCACGAGCGCCTGCACGGCGTACGCGACGAGCGCGCCGACGAGGATGACGCGTTCCGCTCTCGTGTATCCAGGGGCGCGCAGGAGGCCGAAGAATCCGAGCGCAAGCATCGCCACGAAGAGCAGGAACGCCGGTATGCCGCCTGCAACCATCCAGTCGATGTACATGTTATGGGCGCGGTCGAACCACGATTCCTGCGCATAAAGCGACGGCTCGTAGTACTTGTTGAACACCTGATTGAATCCTTCCTGGCCCCAGCCCGTGAGCGGATCCTCCTTCACGCCTTCGAGCGCCATGCCCCAGATCGTGGAGCGGACCTTGAGCTCCTCGCTCAGCGAGAAGACGCTCGAGAGGCGCTGGAGCACCGGCGTTCCCTGCACGAACGCGGAATCCCGGATGAGGAAGAATCCTCCTACGGCCAGGATGAGTGCGATGAGGCCTCCGGCCGCTATACGGAGCCCGAGGACGTTCTTCTCATTGCGATCACGGAGCGCGAGCATGAGCCAGAGCACGGAAGCGGATGCGATACCTGCAGCGAGCCCGATGACCGGACCGCGCGACGCCGTGAAGAGGAGGATACCGAGAGAGAGCGCTGCGGAACCTGCGAGGAGCCAGCGCACCCAAGCCCTCCTCGACGTCACCGCGAGCCATCCAGCGACCAGTATCGAGAACATCAAATACACCGCCATGTAGATCGCATTGCCGAAGGACGCGTCCACGCGAACGCCTCCCTGGTGTATGTCAGCGCTGCCAGACACCTGCAGGAGTCCGTACATACACACGACCGCCGCTACCGACAGGAAGAATATCCACCAGTGCCGCCAGAGCTTCTCGACCGCAAGCACGGAACCGGCGACCAGGAAGAACGCGAACACATGGATGAGCATCACCCAGCCGTCCATGCGCTCGAAGTTGCTCCAGAACGCCTTGTGCGGGTGCACCCCGAGCGCGTCCGCCACTGCCATCCATGCCGTGAGCATCCCGAACAGCACGAGCGTCCAGGAGAAGCGAGGACGGTACTTGCGGTCCATGAGCGCGAGCAGCACCCACGCGCCGAGCGCGATTTCCACGAGGATGCGGAACGCGAAGTTCTTCCCGGTTATGAACGGGAAGAAGAGCTCGTTCGATACGTATAAAGGAAGGAACGGGATGGCGAACAGGGCGACGATGGCGACCCAGCGGGCGGTTTGTTTCATAATGCCGCCAGTATACTACCCTTCCCGTCTTTCTTAGGATTTCCGTTTCGGATTATCCGAGTACCACCGGAATGTCTCCCTAAGGCCTTCGTCCAGGGAAATCTTTGGCTCCCAGCCGATGAGCTCACGTATCTTGCTGATATCGGCCAGACGGCGCTTCACGCTCCCTTCGGGCGCTGATTTAAGATCGATGGACCCCGGCGTCCATTCGCCGATTGCGAAGAGCCGCTCGGCAAGCGCCTGCATGGTTATCTCGTCACTTGCACCGATGTGGACGGTCTCGATCGGGAGCGAATCGGTCTTTGTCGATTCCATGAGGAGGCGCATGGCTTCGGTCGCATCCGCGAGATGGCAGAAGGTACGCGTCTGGTCCGCACCATAGATCACGAACGGATCCTCGCGATCGAGGATGCGCCGTATCATCTCTGGTATGACATGATCGTATCCGGAGCGCGGTCCGTAGAAATTATGCGGACGCACCACGACCGCGCGCAGACCGTACTGTTGCGCATAGTGGATTACGAAGAGCTCGCCGATGAGCTTCGATCCCGCGTACGACCAGCGCGCGTTGTACGGATCGTCGATCACGAGCGGCACATCCTCGGGAGTCGGTATCGGCAGCTGGCCGAATGCGTCGAGCGCGCTCGCATACGCCTCGTTCGAGGAGGTGAAGCAGAACTTCCCTTCCTTATTATGGTCCTTGAACCACTCGAGCATGTAGATGAGTGACAGCGTGTTTATCCGCAGAACCTCGTGCGGTATCTCATAGAAAAGCTTCGTGCCATTCACTGCAGCAAGATGGTAGACGTGGTCGTATCCGCTCCCGAGCTCCGCATACGCGCGCTGGTCAGTGAGGTCGAGTGTCTTCCACGTGACGCGTGTATCCTCGAGCACCTTCGCGAATGCCGCGTCGACCGTCCCGCGCTGCAGATTGTCGACGAGCATCAGCTCGTACTCCTGCGCGAGGAGGTTCTGCGCCAGGTAGCAACCAACCGAACCCGCCGCTCCCGTTATAAGTGCTTTCTTGCTCATGGTGCCATCAGAGTACTGGAATACGGAGGGAATGTCATCGTATCGAATAGGAACTTCCCTGGCCGCATGCCAGTTATAGGACGTATCACCTGCTAGGATAAACCCTGCAGGCACCCCATGAAGCATTCCCTTCTCAATAAGGCCGAACGTGTACTCCGGCTCGACATACGGTACGCGCTTAGCAGCGGTTTCTGGCTCAATCTCGGATCAGCCGTGACCATACTGGGATCCTTCCTCATATCTATAGCGTTCGCAAACCTCCTTCCGAAGGAGACCTTCGGAACGTATCAGTACCTGCTCTCCGTGTTCTCCATACTCACCGCCTTCACGCTCACCGGCATGAACTCGGCGATTACACGCGCAGTGGCCCAAGGTGACGAAACCGTACTACGGGCCTCTATACGACCGCAGCTTGCCTGGAGCTCACTCTCGTCCCTGATCGCATTCTCGATGAGTGCCTACTACCTGATCAACGGAGACCTCAGGCTCGGTATTGGCGGCATATGCATAGCGATCGCGCTCCCAATCGTCACGACATTCAACAGCTACGCCTCGTTCCTCATCGGGAAGAAGGCATTCAGGACCCACTTCTTCTTCTCAAGCGCAGGTAACATCGCCTACTACGCCCTGATGCTGCTGACGGTCATGTTCGCACCCTCGGTCGTACCGCTTGTCGCAGTGAATCTCGCCATTACAGCACTCAGCCCTCTCGTCTTATATATAGTCACCATCCGTACCTTCAAACTCAAGATAGGGGAAATTGATCCCGAGGTTCTCTCCTACTCGAAGCACCTCAGCATCATGAACCTCATCGGCGCCATATCGCTTCAGATTGATAATTTCCTGATATTCCATTTCCTCGGCCCGGTCCAGCTTGCTGCATACAGCATGGCCACGCTCATCCCGGACCGGATAGGCGGCATATTCAAGAATATTACGAACGCCGTGCTTCCCCGCTTCGCAGAGCAACCGATCGAACGGCTTCGCTCGACCATCATGCGAAAGGCGCTCGTCATGCTCTTCCCTATCGCAGGAACGATATTCGCGTACATCGTGTTCGTTCCCTACATCTTCGCGTGGATATACCCCCAGTATGTCGACGTGATTCCATATACGCAGGTATTCTCTCTCACGCTTCTCATGGCCGCCGGGAACTTCGTCGGAGCTGTGCTCCTGGCACACCGGAGAATCAAGGGTCTCTATATAGCAAGTACGGTGACACCGGTGGCAAATCTCGTATTCCAGACCATTGGCATCATGATTTGGGGGCTCTGGGGCCTAATCGCAGGCCGCATACTCGCAGGTATCCTCTTTCTCATAGTCGTCATCCCAACGGTACTCATCTCTGCAAGGGAGCCCGGAAGCGGCTCTTTGACCTAGCATCAGGAGGTTGCTAGGCTTCACGTATGAAAATTGGCATCGTAGGGCTCGGCGTCGTCGGAGAAGCGGTCCACCACGGCCTCTCTCGCATAGGACATGAGGTTATCGGGCATGATACGAAGCTCGAGGGAAGCTCGATCGAACGCGTGCTCGATACGGAAGTTTGCTTCATTTGTGTGCCAACGAAGACAGACGATGAAGGAATCTGCGATACGAGCGTTGTTGAGGGTGTTGTGAAGGAGCTCGCCGACCTCGGATATCGCGGCGTCACCACGATTAAGTCGACAGTAACTCCGGGACTCACGGACAGACTCGCCGCGAGACATCCGAATCTGCGCCTCTCATTCTGCCCTGAATTCCTTCGGGAACGAGCTGCGTTTACTGATTTCTTCGAGAACCAGGATGTGTGCGCCATCGGTGCGTACACAGACGAAGACTACGCGATTATAGAGGCCGCTCACGGATCAATACCGAGGTCATTTTCTCGGATCACGCCGCTTGAAGCAGAGTTCGTGAAGTACTTCTCGAACGTTTTCAACGCGATGCGCGTGATATTCGCGAACGAGTTCTACGAAGTCTGCAAGGCAGCGGGCGCAGATTATGCCAAGGTGAAAGACACCGTGGTCAAACGGGACAACATTCCTGATGCGTATCTCGACTGCAACGAGAACTTCAGGGGTTTTGGCGGCGTATGTCTCCCGAAGGACACGAAGGCGTTCGCGACCTATGCGAAGCAACTCGGCCTAGGAAACCTTAAGTTGTTCGAGACTATAGTGTCAGAGAATGAGAATTTCAAGACGACCGTGTTTGACGGCATGCGACTTCGGTAGCGGCAACCATCCTGACCATGGCGCCGACGATACTTGTCACTGGAAGCGAAGGAAATATAGGTACGTACGTATGCAGGAGCCTACGGGAGACCATTCCCGGCACCCGCATTATCCGTGTCAGTCACTCACAGCGGCCGACAGAGGCCGATCTGTACGTGGGCGACTTGAAGGATCCAAGGTTTGTCCACGACTTGTTCCAGAAGACACGGCCTCAGTTCGTCCTGCACCTCGCTGCCCAGCGATATTCTGCGTCGGGCTTTCGTGACGCGGCATCTGACCTCTTCGATAACGACGTGAGCATACTCCAGAATGTGCTGAGAGAATCGAGGGCAGTCCGCAAATTCATCTACCTATCCTCCGCTCTCGTATACGAGACCGCCACGTCTGTCCCGTTCACGGAGGACATGACGGAGTCCATCCCTCCGCCGGTCTCATCCTATGGTCTTGCGAAGATGTTCGGCGAGAGAGCAGTACGGCTTTTCAGCAAGCAGCATGGCATACCCCATACTATCTGGCGCCCATTCAACGTCGTCTCCCCGCTCGAGCCTCATGACAGTGACGGTCATGTCTTCGTCGACTTCTACCGCCGCCTGTTCGTTGAACACGTCCCTGAACTTGAAATATACGGAAACGGCGCCCAAGTTCGCTGCTTTACGTGGGTCGAAGACGTCGCGCAGGCCATCGCGGCCTACGTCGAAGACACACGCACAGATAACCAGACCTTCAATATTGGCGGCGATGAGCCCGTGAACCTCCTTGAGCTTGCGGACCTTATGCTCGAGCTTGGCCATGAGAAAGGAGTGCTTCCTCCTGGATACACTCCGGCCATACGGAGCGGCGGCACCTTTTCCGGAGTAGACTCAGAGAAGCGCATACCTAGCCTCGCGTCGATAGCCACAACGCTCGGCTGGAAGCCGAAGACTGGCACGCGGGAATGCTTCTCACAATTTATTGATTACAAGACACGCGCATGAACATCGACCACTGCCACCTCTGTGACTCGAAAGACCTCAACACGGTCATAGATCTCGGGTACCACCCACTCGCCGATACATTCCTAACACAGACAGACCTATCAGAACCCGAGACACGATACCCGCTGCGCGTCGCCCTATGCGACGGATGCGGCGCGCTTCAGAGCGAGTACGTGGTATCTGCCGCTGATCGTTATCAGAAGCACGCATACAGCTACGATTCGTCTAATTCTCCCGTAGCAGTACGCCATTTCGAGGAGCTCGCTGTAAAGATGCGAGAGATAGCTTCGCTTTCCTCTGGAGACATCGCAGTCGACATAGGGAGTAATGTGGGTACCCTGCTCCAGAACCTGAAAGAGGTCGACATACGTACCGTCGGTATAGAGCCTTCAGCCTTGGGAAAAATCGGAAACGAGCGTGGCATAGAGACGATCGTGGATTTCTTCGGGAAGGATGCAGTGGATGAGATTCTCAAGAGGCACGGCGAGGCAAAGACGGTCGTCATGACGAACGTCTTCAATCACATAGAGGACGTGAATGGCTTCTTCGATGCACTAGACTCGCTCTTACGCAAAGACGGGACACTCTTCATTGAGGTACCGTACGTTCCAGAGCTTGTAGAGAAGACCGCATTCGATACGATATATCTTGAGCACGTCTCTTACTTTGCCGTCACCCCCTTCCTTGCCTATGCAAAGAAGCGCGGCTGGTTCTTCTACCACCTGGAGACGAACGCGTATATGGGCGGCTCTATACTCGTAGCACTTGGACGTGACCCTTCGCGCGAGAACGTGCCGCTTGTCGAAGAATACCTGAAGAAGGAGCAGGACCTCGGCCTCCGAAGCCTCGAAACCTATGAGGCATTCATGGAGCGGACCCGAAACCTTAAGTCAGAGCTCAATGCCACGCTTTCCTCCTTAAAGAAGGATGGGAAGCGCGTAGCCGGTCTCGGCGCCGCGACAAAGGGTAATACTCTTCTCAATTATTGCGGCATCGATGCGGATACGCTCGAATGCGTCCTCGAGAGTTCGCCCTTCAAGATCGGGAAATATACGCCCGGAAGCCATATCCCGATACTCGACGAGCGCGAGATGGATCCAGGCATATCTCATCTGCTCATACTCCCCTGGAATCTCGGAGACTACCTGAAGGAGAAGCTTGGCCACCTCCCTGTCGAGTTCATTATTCCCCACGTTTAGCCTATACTTGCGTTATGAAAATCTGGAATAAGCCGGTGAATTTCGAGGACGATCGCGGGACCATACGCGATATCCTTACGCACACACCAATCGAGCACATAACCGTAATCACCAGCAGCGAAGGGGCTGTTCGCGGAAATCACTACCATAAGGAGACCGTACAGTACGACTACATACTGAGCGGAAAAATGAAGATTCTGTCCAGACCGGAGAATAGCGACGTCGTCGAAGCGATCATCGCAGAACCAGGCACACTCGTCATGCATGAGCGCGGAGAGGCACATTCTCTCATTGCGCTCGAGAAGAGCATCTTCCTTTCTATCACGGAAGGTACTCGTGGCGGCGATGACTACGAGAAGGACACCTATCGACTCGACTCACCTCTCGTAGAGTCGAACACGTAGCCGCGTCATGCCATATCGCGTAGGTATATTCGACCCAGCCTTTACGAAGGAAGGTCACTTTGTCGCATTCGACCGATACGTCGCCGAACTACTCAATGACAGCAGGTACCAGGTCGTATTTCTCGATCTTGACGGGTACATGCGTGAGACCTATGAGGGCAGGCTTTTCCTCGGTAACACACCCGAATTCCAGGCACTACTGCCTGAGACAGCGTCTGGCAAAATTCCACTTCTCCCATCTCGTCTTGCGAACATTCTGAACCGAGTCATGAGATGGAAGCGGAGCCTCCGGACCATCGCCTCACTGAATCTGGATCTGGTACTCATAACATCTGAATCCTATGACCCGCTCATGTACCTCTTCCGTCCGAAGTTCAGGTATGGGCTTTTCATACTGAATCCGAGGTTATATATCTATCTACCGAAGACGGCAGCTACCTGGTTGCATGCTCTCGCGAACCGATTTTATGCACGGTGCTACAAGGACCTCGTAGATAGAGCATCCTTCCTTCTGACGACGAACGAACCTCCGATGATAGCTGGGCTCGAGGATGCCTTGAAGCGCAGGGATCTGCCATGGCTTCCGAACCTAGACCTCAAGCCGCTCGGCGAACAGGAAAGGAAATCTTCTCCGATGTTCGACTTTCTGACCATCGGCACGATCTCCAGGAGCAAGAGCCACACGCTCGCACTCAACGCATATAAGGAAAACGGGCTGGACTATCGATATCTTGTAGCAGGGTTACCTCGGGACTCTGTTGGTCGTTCCGTAGAGGCACTGGTCCATGAGCTAGAGAACGACGAATCGCTCCATGTCCGCGGAGAGTTCGGATATATAACCGAAGAGCGATATTCAGAGCTCATGCTCCAGACGCGCTACGCGCTACTTCCTTATGACTTCGCACGCGGAAATATATCATCTCAGGTGATGCATGATTGCTTCCAACGGAACATCCCTATCGTCGCGCCAAACATAGAACCTTTCGCCTGGTACGTCGAGAAGTATGGTATCGGATTCCTCTACAAGGAAGGTGACGCCGTCTCTCTTGCCGATACACTGAAGCGCGCTATGGAAACGGATCCAGGGTACTTCGCCGAAGGTTTCGCCCGCCTCCAGCAGGACCACACACTCGAAGTGATTAAGAAAGGATTCCTCCCGCTCGTGGAGAAGGCTCTTCAGAGATAGCTCCGACGATTTCAGCTGCCTTCCTGTCCCACGAATACAGGTCTCTGTACTCGGATGGACTTGCTGATGCCGCATCACCCTCCTTAAGGAGAAGGACCGCTCGCGCAAGATCAGCTGCTTCTCCAGCAGTGAAACTGGCGCCCTTCTCACCAAGGACCTCGTCCAGTATCGCGAGGTTCGAATAGATGATAGACCTCCCTGCCGCGAGGTATTCGTAGACCTTCATCGGGAATCCGTAATTGCGGAAGTGGGGCTCGTCCGGATACGGGATAACAAGCGCATCCATGCTCCGTTCATACGTGACGACTCCTTCGAATGGCTGCTTCTCGATGAACACGCATCGATCCGAGACATCATGTGCCCGAGCGTACGCACGGTACTCGTCGATTTCTGCCGGCGAGCCGCCGACGAACGCCATATGGACATCGGACGGGAGCATCGCGAGCGCGTCTATCATCGTCTTCAGCCCCTTCTCCTTGCCCATGGTCCTGAAGAGTCCCACGTATCCGACCAGGTACCCTTCCGGCAGCTGCAGTTCCTCACGGGTCTTAGAAAAAGGTTCCCTGTAGGGCTCCGGATCGATACCTCCGTAGACGACACTGACCCGTTCGACAGGCGTCCCCGTCCGCTCGACGATGCATGCCTTCAGTCGCGCCGAGGTCGTGACTAGGCGGTCGCTCGCTCGCGCGACGTACTGGTCCTTCCACGACTCGGTCATGAGATGCCAGTCGGAACATATGCCGTACCGGTCCCTGAAGAAGGGCTTCCAGAACGCGAGTATCGCGAGAAGGTTGAAGTCGTTGCAGAAAAAGAAGGGCTTTACTCCGCCCTTGAGACGGGAATGTATGAAGCTCGGAAGCCAGAAGAAATAGAAGAGTGTCCTGAGGAACCTCGGCGTACGGACGCTGCGAACACGCATGCAGCCCAGCTCGTCCGGAATCTCGCCCGCTATCACGAGCGTGAAATCCTTCCCGAGCAGCCGGGAGAACGCCTGGGCGAGGAAGCGTATGTAGACATGATCGGCGGTTGTGGCCGGAAAATGCTTCGCGGTGAGGTAGATTAGCTCCATGGACTACCGTCTCGCCTCGAAGTAATAGCCGAGCGGCATCTGCTTCGCCGACATCTTGTTGTCCGGCTTGATGCGGCCGATGAGCCGGTCGATTCCGCCGAAGAGCGGTATCAGCACGTCGGCCATCCAGTTGAAGCGCACGAACCCGAGGAGGCAATGGTAGATCACGCTGAACGCACCGGTACCGAGCTCTTCGACCTGTACGTCACTGAACCCCGCTTCGTTGAGCATCTGCTCGAGCGTGCTCCTCGTGTAGCGAAAGTAGTCGTTCGGCGACCCGTGCACGTTTATCATGAACGGCACCACACCGGCGACCGTACCTCCCTTCCGAAGCGTCCGTCTCGTCTCGTCGAGGGTGACGCGATGCTTGTACAGATGCTCGAGGACGTTCACGAGCAAGACACCGTCGAACGACGCGTCCTCGAAGGGCCACGGCTCCTGCGCATCGAAAACGAGATCGATTCCGTAGGCTTCGTTTATGTTCCCCACGAGGATGCTGTGGTCCCCGCCGATGAGCTCGTGGTAGCCGGATTTCTTCGATCCGCCGATATCGAGGATCTTCCCGTCGATAGAAAGCTTCGAGAGCCTCTTGTACTGCTCCCGGCGCAGGAATGACTTGGTCTTGAACCGCATATGAACCTAAGTATACCCGGTACGCTTACGGGAGCTCTAAGAGTGACCGCACGACCGGCCAGCGCCCATCCCCCACCCCGCCACACCGTCGCATCTCGTAGAGCACGAGCTCAGGACATTCTTTCTGAAGCGCTTCGAGCTCCGCCGTTGAATCGTCGACGAGCAGCGCATCCTTGTGAAGATGCGTATGCGGGGCCAGGAACTCCCCTTTTCGAGCACCGCCCGTATACATCACCGACATACGCGGGATACCGTAGAGCGCACTCTTCGTCTTCGGTTCCTGCGTCTCCCGATCGGCGGACGTGATTATCGTGACCGCGTTCTCCTTCTCGCGCAGGAACGTCGCGGCGTCAGGATAAAGGAACCGTGACAATTCGCCCGGTTCGAAGGCATCGTCGCTCCCGCGCTCCCGGACATACGCAAAGAACGCTTCCGTATCAAAGCAAGTCCCTTCGAAATCGAGATAGTACCTCATCCCCGAAATACTACCGGCTGGGCTGCATATGCGCCACGAGCTCCTTCGCGAGCCCGGTAAGGCTGTTCTCGTTCGCGAGCGACGCGAAGCGCGCGTGGAGTGCAGTCTTCTCCTCAGGCGAGTATCCGAGCATGCGCTCGATGTGCTCCGCGAGCGACGCGGCATCGCCAGGCTCGTACGTAACGTCCTCGAATCCTCCCTTCCTCAGGTCATCGCTCTCGGAGAGGATGAGACACCCTGACGCGGCCGCCTCGAAGATAACCTTGTCGAGCATCCCGGACGGCGAGCAGTTCACATAGAGCTCATAGGAACGGAACACCGACGGTGCGTCCTCGTTGCGGATTCCCGGAAGGAACCGTACGTCTTCCGCAAGGCCGAGGTCCCCTGCCTGCGCGCGAAGCCCCTGTGCATACGCCTCATACTCGGACGGCGCGGATCCTACGATAGACGCGGAGAAGGGCAAACCTCTCGCCTTCAAAAGACCTAACGCCTCGACGAAGAGCTCTGCATGCTTCGATGGCGCGATGCGCGAGAAGAAAAGGATCGAGCGCGGCACGCGGCCCTCAGGACCCTCCGGATCGAAGCGCTCGAGATTCACGCCCACCGGCATCAATGCGGTCTTGCGGTACTTCGCGGTATAGGAATGGCGGGACGTGCAGAAGACGCTCGTGCAGAGGCTCGCCGCGATATCCGTGAGGACGGAGCCGGCATAGTGGTTGCGCCACATATAGATACCCTTCCCGAGCAGCTTCCAGAGCGGTCCGGCGATAAGCACGTACTCCTGGTTCATATGCACGAACGCCGCATCGTACCGCTTCCGCAGCTTCCAGCAGAGCGCAAGGAACGACAGCGCGTAGCGCAGTCGGGACCGTCGCCCCGACTCCTTGCCGAGGGAGTGCACGGCGACGTTCGCCGGGAGGTCGTGCCTCCCTTCCTTGAGACAGACCGCCTCGACGCTCTCGGACTCATGCGCGAGCGCCTCGACCCATCCGTGATACGCGGAAAGGAGCGGGTCGTCGAGATCGAGCGCCTGGGTTACGACGAGGAGCCTCATACTGCTTTCTGCGCGCATCGCGCGAGTGTATCGCGGTACCGCGCGCGGTACTCGTTCTCGTCCTTGCCGACGAGGCGCTCGACCGCCGCGAGCCCCTTCCCGGCCGCCGCAGCATCCTTCCCTGACTCGCTCCAGGCACGGATAGCGTTCCTGAACGCGACATGGTCCCCGTGCGCGACGACGGTGCCTGCCGCCCCCGACCCGACGAGCGCGCTCGCGACGCCCACGTCCGTAGACACGAACGGAAGCCCTGCGGCCGCGGCCTCGACGAGCGTACGGCAATAGCTCTCGTACGCGGACGAGAGCAGGAACAGGTCCGCGGTCTTGTAGTACGGGACAAGGTCGCGCTCCCACGGCACGAACACGACCCGGTCCTCGATGCCGAGCTCCACGGCTTCCTCCATGAGCGCGTCCTTGAGCGGACCCTCGCCCACGAGCACGAGCCCGCTCCCTTCGACATCCGCCTCAGCGAACGCTCGCAACGCGAAGCCGATGTCCTTCTGAGGAACGAGCCTCGATGCCATCAGGAAGATGCGCGAGAACGCAGGATACCGGTCATGGAGCGAGAACGACGGGCGCGCATCCCTGAGAGCGTCTGTGGGCGTATAGACCGGCAGGACCTCGATGCGTCCTTCGAGCGACGGGAAGTGCGCGCTGATCCGGTCCTTCCCTGCCGGAAGGACCGTACGGATGCAGTCGGCCTTCGGGAGCAGGAACCGCGCGACAAGGACCCGGACCCGGTTCCCTATACTCTCTCTCGCGAAGTACGGATCGAATACGTCCGCGTGATCCTGCAGCTGGAGCGGGACCCTGAGCATGCGCGCGATGCGCCAGGCGGCCACGCCTGTCTCTCCGAGGTCCTGCCCCGAGACGATATCAACGGAACGGCCGCGCGCGAGCCTGATAGCATCGAGGACGTACGAGAGCCGGCCCTTCGAGTTCGTCGGATAGAGCCAGACGTTGTCCGCGATGCGCTCCTCGGAAAGGCCGAGATCCCGCTTCGCGTAGACGATGATATGCAGTTCCTCGAATACCTTCCCGTACGACGCGAGCCGCTCGCGCGCCGGGTCTCCCGGTACGAACGCCTTCCGATCGAGCGACACCATCAGGACCCTCATACGGCAGGGTTCGGTCCGCCTGCTAGCCAGGCGGCTATGCGCTCCGGTATGTTCCCGGCGGCCTGCAGGAAGCGCTTCGCGGACGCTTCCGCGCTCATGGCCAGGAGGTTCCGTGCCTGTCCGTCCTCGATGAGGCCGACGATGTGTATGGAAAGCGCGGCCGGGTCTCCCGGCGGCATCGCGAGCACGTCGTCATAGCCCTTGAACACTTCGCCGACGATGCCGACGTCCGTCGTTATGATAGGCACGCGCGCGATCGCGGCCTGCAGGAGCCGGCGGCCGTATCCTTCGTGCGCGCTCGCCTGCACGAACACGTTCGCGCTCCGCATGAGCCCCTGCGTATCGCGACGGTCTCCGAGGAAGATGACGCGTCCGGAGAGCTTCCGGCGCCTCACCTGTCGCTCGAGGCGCCTGCGCTCTGGACCGTCGCCGACGATGTAGAGCCCGACGCCCGGATAGCGATCCTTTATGAGCGCGAGCGCGTCTATGATATCGATCACGCGCCGCCCGGCATCGAGACGGCCGGCAGCGATGAGGGAGAACGGGAACGAGGGTTCCGGAAGCATCACGCGCTCGACGGGGACCTGGTGGACGGCGACCGGTATCACGACAGGCTCAGGTATGGCAGTGCCGTACTTCTTCACGAGAGAAGCCTTCACCCGCTCCGACATCACCCGTATGCCGCGCGCCGCAGGAAGCACCGTATCCGCGAGCAGGATTCGCTTCCGATTCTCTCCCGGCACCCTCACCTTCGAGGAGCGGAACATGCCCGTCATGGTCGAGTACCAGGGCGAGAGGAAGTCGGTATAGACATTCACGTAGAGCGGCAGCGAGGTCGCGCGCGCGACGGCGAGCGCGATAACGCCGAGCTCGAAGGGATCCTCGACCCACACTGCCTGGATGCCATGCGCGCGGACGAGCCCGGCCGCCGCTTCCTTAAGGGTCGCGTCACGTGCGAACCTGCCCACCTTAACCGCATGGACCCTCAGGCTGCCCTCGTCCCTCGTCTCCGCTGCCGACGCGCCGATCAGCACGTGCAGCTCTCCGATCGCGAGTGCGTTCTCGCGCATGCGCCCGTGCCCTGAGCTCCCGAGGTCGAGGATGGTTGGGTCGTTGGTTATGAAGAGGACTTTCATAGGTGTGAGGTTAGGATCTTCACGGTCGCATCGGCCATGGCAGCGGTCGTGAATCGCTCCATCGAATCTCGTGCGGCGGTGCCGAGGACCGCCCGATGCTCCGGCGTCGAGAGAAGGTGCGTGATCGCGTCAGCGAGCGCATCGCGGTCTCCCGGCGGCACGAGCAGCCCGTTCTTGCCGTCCTCGACGAGCTCCGGATTCCCGCCCACCGCAGTCGCGATGACCGCCTTCCCGAGCGAGAGCGCCTCGATGAGAAGGTGCGACAGCCCTTCATAGGTAGAGTTGAGGACGAATACGTCGGCATCCGCGACGAGAGCGAGCGTATCGGCGTGAGACAGCGGACCGAGAATCGTGGCCGCGGATCCGAGCCGCGCATGAGCATACTGCTCGAGAGAATCCCGGTCAGGCCCGCCTCCCGCGATGAGAAGGGTCGCGTCCGGGATACCACCTCGCACCGCGACCATCGCGTCGATGATGCCGGACATGCCCTTCCACGGCACGAGCCTTCCTGCCGACACCACGCGCGGGCGCGAGGCGGATGCCGCCGCCGAAGGAAGCGTCCCGGCCGGCTCCGCCTGCATCGCGTTATAGACGACGGTCATGTGCTCGGGCGGGATGCCCCATGCGGCTACGATGCCGCGGAGATACTCGCTCGGCACGATCACCGTCCTCGCCGCACGCGCGACCGCCGCCTGGACGGAGCGGAGCGCCGATACCTGGAACGGGACGTGTCGCGACCGCACGAACTCGTCGAGCGTCTCGCGTATCCCGTATCGCTGCGTACCCTGCTCCCAGGCATAGTCCCCCACCACCTTCACGAAGAACGGCTTCCGCATGATCTTCGCGGCGAGCATGGCTGAGAGCCCGGTAGACACCGGGTCGAGCGCGAGGACGGCATCCGCGTCCTTGAGCGCGCGCATGAGGAGCACGGAATACGCGACATGCCGCACGATCTTCGGATAGCGGCGCACGGAACCGAACTTCAGGACCGCGACCTGGACGCCGCGGGACGGGAGCTCGGTCTCGAGGATCTTCGCGTAGGTCGCGGGACCGCCCGGATCCGGCGGATATAAGGGGGTGGCTATGAGGAGCCGCATAGGGACTATTCTACTCCATCCGGAGCCCCGAGCACCCGGGCGAAGAGCGCCCGCATATCCTTCGCAACCGTGTCCCAGTCGTACCGCGCTGACACCATGGCCCGTGCCGTCTCCCGCACGCGCGCCACGGCATCGGGCGACCCGATGATGGCCCGTACGGCCTCGGCGATCTGGGCCGGGCTGTCTGCGTCCACCGCCCAGCCGGTCGGCTCCTTGCCGGGATTCCGCACCTCGTCATAGAGGAAATCGCTGATGCCTCCCTCCTGCGTCGCGATGACCGGGAGCCCCGCTGCCATGGCCTCCACGAACGAGTTGCCCATGCCCTCCGAGCGCGAAGGGCGCACGAACATGTCGCAGCTCGCGAGCATGAGCGGCATCTCCGCATGACCGATCTGGCCCATGAACCGGACCCGCCCTGAGACGCCGAGGTCAGCCGCGAGCGAGCGGAGCATGTCCTCGTCCGGGCCTATGCCGTAGACGAGGAAGGTGACGTTCTCCGGCATGGCCGGCATGGCCCGTATCACGTCGTCGACGGCGTTCTTATGGACCAGGCGCGAGGTCGTGACGAGGAATAGCTCGCCTTCCTTCTTTCCGAGCGACTCTTTCATGGCGTCTATCTGCTCGGCCGGGTAGGGGCGCATGAAGCGCGCGAGATCAACGCCGTTCGGTATCACCTCGGCAGGACCGTCGAATCCCATCCGTCGCGCCCATGAGAGCAGGAAGTTCGATATCGCCTGGACCTGGTCCGCGCTCCTGAAGCCGCGGACGAAGAGCGGCCATACCGGCCGCGCCAGGCGCTCGATGTGCTCAGGCGGATCCCCTTCCTGGAGCGTGAGGAGGTAGCTGACTCCCGGCGCGAGGCGCTTGAAGAGTCCTGCAGGTATGCCGCAGGCATGCGCCATCATCGCCCACATGCCGTCGAAGCGCAGCCGCCGATGGAGCCGCAGGGCCTCCCATGCCGCGAGGAACTGGTACAGGTGCTTCGCGTAATGGAGCGGGAATCGCCTGAGATCCGCTATCGTCGGATTCTCTACGGCAGGGCCGATGCGGTGCACGATGACGTTCCCGACGCGCTCTTCCTTCGGGAGGACAGAATCCATAAGGAGCGTCACCATATGGAACTCGATCTCCTCAGACGATATGCGATCGGTTATCTCCTTGATCGCGACCTCGGCCCCGCCGATGAAGTGCGGGTAATAGTTGAGGGAGAATATCAGTACCCGCTTCATGCGCTTCGGACGGATGCTATGTAGTCGGCAAGGCGCCGCGTCGCCTTCCAGCCGAGCGCATGGGACTTCGTGGCATCGAGCTTCGCGCCCATGCGGTTCCCCTTCCGGTCCGGAAGCATCTCTATGCTGCCTCCGAACAGCTTGGCAACGTCCAGGATCGAATAGGATTCGTCCGATCCGAGCCCGAACTCGTCGCCTTCTCCCTTCTCGCCGACGAGCACGAGCCCGTCGATGATGTCATCCACGTGCGTGAAGAGCCGCTCCTGCGTTCCCGGCATGCGTACCGTGAGCGGCTGCCCCGCAAGCATCTTCTGCCGGAAGATCTCGATGAGCGTGCCATAGGTGCCGGCGCGCTCGCCCGGACCGTATACGTTATAGAAATAGGTGATGGCGAAGCGCACGCCGTACCAGTCGCCGTAGTTGCGCACGAGCTCCGTGTTCGCGGCCTTGGTCCACGCGTACGGACTCTGGTCCCGGCCCATGCCGCCGTCCGCGAACTTCGTCGACGAGCCCGCATAGACGAGCTTCGATCCCTTCTCTCGCACGAACTCGAGCACCGCGAACGTGCCGCGCACGTTCAGGTCCCATACGAGAGCAGGCTCCTCGAGGCTCTGCTCGGTACGCGAATACTCGCCCAGATGGTAGACGATATCGGGCGTCTCTGGCACCAGCGCTGCGATGTCCTTGGTGTGCCCTTCGCGGTACTCGACGCCCTCGATATGGTTCTCACGGCTCCCGGTGAAATAGTTGTCGAGCGATATGACGCTATGGCCGTCCGCGAGGAGCCGCTTGCACAGGTGCGTCCCCACGAAGCCAGCGCCACCGGTCACGAGAACGGTCTTTTTCATATATATAGGAAACAGTACCCCAGGCGCAGGCTCGGGACCAGGAGGCATTACACGTCCCTGAACAAGGAGCGGAGGGTCTCCTCCGGGACCTCGAACACGGACATCGGCGTTATAGGATCCGGCGGAGGCGTCGGGCGCGACTGCTCCTCCTGGACCGGACGGGGACGCTCCTCAGGCTTCGGCGCGGGCGCTGCGTCTATCGTCGTACGCAGCGCGTCCTTGAGCGAGGACTCCTTGCGGGTGTCCTTGCGCTGCTTGTCCCGTTCCGCGTTCGCTACCGTAGCGCGCAGGATCGCCTTCAGGTCGTCTGCGGTCTTGTGGGCGGCAGGGGGCGCCGGACGCTCCTGGCGCTGCTCAGGACGAGGCTGCTGGGGACGATCAGTACGAGGAGCCTGCGGACGGGCGTCAGGGCGCTGCTGCGGGCGATCGTCACGGCGCAGAGGCGGACGGTCTCCGGGGCGAGGCTGTCCCCCTCCCTCCGCGATGCGCTTCGCGTCGCGCTGCGACTTGGCGAGCGCGGCCGCCTCCTTGGCCTGCGTCTCGGCCTCGGCGAGCTCCGAGAAGATACGCCCTTCCACCTCCGCGCGCGGCGCGCCGAACGTCGCGCGCGAGCTCTCGAGCACTTCGGTACGGTACGAGCGGGCCGGCGCCTCGATCGGCGGTATGGTGGTCGCGGAGAACGGGCGCGAGCCGATGCCATCGATCATGAGCGAGAGGTAGATCTGCGCGAACCCGAGATTCACGAGGTCCTCCTGCACGAACTCGGGCGTGAATACCTTCTCCATGAGCTCGGCATCGAGCGGACCTACGCGGAACGAGACCGTGGTGCCCACGTTGCCGAAGACGGCGGCCTGCACCTCCTCTTCCATCTGCGCGACGTACTGGTGCGCGATGAGGAGGTTGAGGCGGTACTTGCGGGCCTCCGACAGGATGTCCGCGAAGCTCTCGTTCGCGAAGTTCTGGAACTCGTCCACGTAGAAGTAGAAGTTCGGCGCCTTCGCGAGCTCCGCGCTCGGCAGGTTCGCGCGGCTCATCGCGCCGAGGAAGATGCGGGTGGTGAGCATGGAACCGAGGAGGCGCATATTCGTGTCGCCCACCAGTCCCTTCGAGAGGTTGATGAGGAGGATCTTCTTCCGGTCCATGAGGTCGCGGATATCAAAAGAAGAGTTCGGCTGGCCGATGATATTGCGGATGAGCGGGTTCGACGTGAACTGCCCGATCTTGTTCTGGATCGCCGGCGTCGCCTCGGCCGCGAACTTGTCGGTGTACTTCGCGAACTCGTCCACCCAGAAGGAGCGCACCACCGGGTCCTTGATGTTGTCCACCACCTTCGTGCGATAGGCCTTGTCGGTGTACATGCGGTTCACGCCGAGCAGCGTCGCACCCGGGTACTCGAGGAGCGCGAGGATGGTGTTCGTGAGGATGTACTCCATGCGCGCGGACCAGGCGTCCTCCCAGATCTTCTTGAAGGTGGCCATGAGGCCCGAGGTCACGAGGTGGCGCTTGTCGTAGCCCACGTCCTCCATCACGTTGAACGCCATCGGGTGCTCGAGGTCGAACGGCGCGAAGTACACCACGTCCTTCACGCGGTCCGCCGGTATGAAATCGAGGAGCTTCTCCACGGCCGAGCCGTGCGGATCGATGAAGGCCATGCCCTCCCCGTTCCGGATGTCCTGTATCGCCATGTTCTCGAGCAGGGTCGACTTCCCCATACCCGTCTTCCCGATCACGTACATGTGGCGGGCGCGGTCCTTGGCCTTGATGCCGAACGGCACGCGCTTGCCGCGCGCGTCGGTGGCTCCGAAATAGGTCACGCGGTCCGGATTCTCCATACGAAGAGTATAGCGCGCCCTAGACCATGCAGCGCTGGTCGGCAGGGTCGAATATGGAGCGCTCGAGCACTTCTCCCGCGAGGATGCGGGCTATGCGCTTCCCGCCGTATATCGACGGCAGGATGCCCACGCCGTTGCAGCCAAGGTTGTAGAGGAGGACCGGATTGCACGGCTCGATGCCGATGCGGCGGAGCCCGCCGGGCGTGTACCCCATGAGGCCGTGCCAGGAGAACGCATACTCGGTTCCCGGGTCCGGATAATGGCGATAGGTCGTCCGGAGGAAGTCGTCGAGCGACTCACGGATGTCCTCGCGGCAGTGCTCCTCGCGGGTGTAGAGCGCCTGGTTCGGCAGCACCTGCTCGGGACCGCCGGCGCACACCAGGTTCTTCGCTTCGCCGACATCCTCGCCGTGCGGCCGGCGCGTGAGGTAGAAGTAGGCCTCACCGGTCGGGTCGCCCGAGACGGTAGCGTCCTTCGGGAAATAGCTTATGGCCGTCGGCGAGGCGTTCATGGACTCGAGGTACGCCGCCATGTAGCCGATACGTCCCTGGACCAGATGATGGAACTTCGTGTCGATATCGCTCCCCGACCCGTTCTCGATATGGAACTGCTCGAACCCGTTGGTGCACAGCACCACGCGGCGCGCCTCGATCGCGTGCTCGCGTACCAGGGCCCGCGCGCGATCCTCGGCGAGCGAGACCTTCGATACCGGGCTCTCCTCGTAGAGGCTGAACCGTCCCGGATAGGCTGCAAGCAGGTAGCCGATGAGCTCCTCGGTGAAGAGCGCGCTGTTCATGCATCCCTTCTGGCTCGAGATGGAAGCCATATAGCGGGTGTCCTGCGTCTCGAGGAGGCCGAGGATGTCCGCCTGCGGCACGACGGAGTAGAGGTCCTTGTACTCGAGCGGGAGCTCCTCCTGCCACCCGGACTCTTCTGCCACGAGCACCGTGTCGTTCATGAGGCCGCCCGCGACCCGATCCTTGTTCTCCTCGAGATGCTCGACGAGCTGCTCGAGCGTCGAGCAACCGGCATAGCCGGTGAAGCGATAGAGCGGCGTGCGCAGCTTCGCGTCCGCCACGATCTCGTCGATGAGCCCCCAGGCAGACTCGATGGCGCGCTGCCCCTCGTTCGCCATCTCCATGCCGAACTCCTTCACGATCGTCTCGAACGGGCGCTCGAAGTACGACACGACCTGCCCGGCGTTGTGGCCGGTCGCGCCGTGCGCCACGCGGTCCGCTTCGACGAGCACGACCGAGTCGAGCGTGTCCTTGAGCGCGAAGTACGCGGTCGACGCGCCCGCGATGCCGCCGCCCACGATGAGCACGTCCGTGGCTATGTCGCTCGAGAGCGGGACGACAGGACGGGTGCGGTTGAGCTGTGCGAGCCAGGGAGAGTTGTTCGGGATCATAGGTTACGACAGTATACCGGATGCGGTATGGACACCGGGAATACAGAAAGGGCCCGCGCAGGATGCGCGAGCCCTTCAGATTCTTACGCGACAGGATCAGTGCAGCGTGACGTCGAGCAGCGTCGACGGCGCACCGATCAGGCCGACCAGAGCATCGGACGGCATCTGCCGATCGGCGGAGACGGCCCTGAGGCAGCGGCGAGCGTTGGCCTCGGCTCCGGAGAGCGCGTCGTCAGGAACCTTCGGATCGCCGATCGCCATCAGGCGGCCGGCATCGAGGCCGAAGATGGCCCTGTCGTAGGCCAGCTCGGCCAGCGTCAGGCCCGACTCGGTCGAATCCCCGAACAGGACGTCTTTCCGGTCAGAATCGGCCGGTACGAGGAAGCTACATCCTGGAGGGTACGCGAGATCGATACTCATGACGGACTCCTCTTCTAGCTGTGCGGCGACGTGCCGCGACTCCCGGACATAACGATACGCCCTTTTCCGGATTTGCCTAGCATTGGCCGCAAGGCAGAAAGAAAGGGCCCGCGCGATACGCGGGCCCTTGGATGATTCCGGCCATGCGGCGACTCAGACAGGATGCGAGACGAGCGCGCCCGATTCGTCGACGACGGCCCCGCTCGAAGCGAGCTTCGCGGCCATGAGCCTCGTCCACAGCGTCCGCGCGGCCTTCACGAGCGGAGAATCGGACTCCCCTTCCTGGAAGTCCTCGCTCTCGATCCGGCGTATCACATTCCGATCCATGTTCCGGACCGCGTCGCCGTACGCGTCCTCGAGCTCAGGAATGGTGGTCAGCTCTTCGATGTCTCTCACGCGATTCCTCCCGGTTCATAGGGCCGGAGCGGCCCTTCTGGGACGAACAGTACGCTGATTCCACTATTTGTACAGGGTCTACTGGTACTGGATGAACATCGGCTGCGGCGTGAGCTTCAGGAGCTCGGCAGGCGTGAGGAGGCGCGTGGACGGCGGCTTGAGGTCGTTCTTATAGAAGAGCTTGAAGCCGGTGAACTGGACGGGCTCCGGCGCGACGAATCCCTTGTACGTATTTATCTTCTTCGCCGGATCGCCCCAGCCGTCCATGTCCATGACGATCTGGACCTCAGGAAGCGGCTTTATGTTCTGGTAGTTCGTGACCATGCGCTGCGTGAAGCGATGCACGATGAGCACCTTCGGCGGCAGGTCGTGCTCGCGTACGAGCTTCGCCATGTACTCGGCGGCGTAGTTGATGTCCTTCGCGTCGTATGAGCCGATGACATGGCCGGGCGGATCGTTCCCAATCATATGGAACTCCGGGTCGAGGCCCAGGTGCACGTTCGGCATGGCGAGGTACTTCTCGAGCATCGGGAGCTCGTGCTCGAGCGACGAGAAGCCGATCTGGATGTCCAGGATCACGATGCCGTTCGGGAGCTTGTTCGCGATCTCGATGGCCTTGTCTATCTGGGAGTCCGGCATGCGGAGCAGATACTTCCCCTCCTTGCCCGGCGATTCCTGCGCCGTGATAGCGATGTAGTTTATGGCGGGAACCGTCGGCGTCTCAGGGTCCGCGGCCTCCCACTTCTGCTGCTCGCGCTTCAGCATCGAGAGCATCGTCGCCTCGTCGTACTCGCCGAGCACGCCCATGCCCTTCGAGTAGAAGTTGCCGTAGTACGCGATGATGCGGTTGAACGGGAGGATGGCGCCCGCCTTCGGATACGGCGCCTTCACGGGATAGAGGCGCTTCGTGGTGGTCGAGGTCGTCGACGCGTAGTTCGCGATCGAGAGCATCTTGGCGTCATACGCTTTCTCGTCGAAGGCAGGCTTCGCGGGCTCCTTCGTGAAGATCGCCTCGATGGTCGAGGAGGCGGTCCCGGGGTTGCTGCGGTCGAAGCGCACGGCGGACGCGTGCGGTATGACAAGGAGCCCCATCAGGAGCACGAGCGCGCCGAGGGCGAGGATGATGGAGAGCGGATTACGCAGATGCGGATAGAGATTCTTCATGAGTAGGCGTCGGGCGCTCCTGTCGCATGCGCTCGCGCTTGTACGAGACGCCGATGGCGACGATACCGAGGCCGAGGACCGGGAGTATCCAGGCGAGGATCGCCATCGGGAGACCGGAGAACGGCGCGAGCGCGACGAGGACGCCGAGCACGATGAGCATGAGGCTTCGGGACATGCGCCTAGTATACCCGTCCTAGATTACGGCGTCACGATGACCACGAACTCGCCTCGGACCTGGTCCTGATGCTCCTTGAAATAGGCGGCGAGCTCCGCGGCCGTGCCTTCCTGGAACGCCTCGTAGAGCTTCGTGAGCTCGCGCAGGACGATCACCCGCCTCTCGCCCTCGAGCACCTCCGCGAGCGAGGCGAGCGCCTTCTCGATGCGGTGCGGGGACTCGTAGAAGACCATGGTGCGCGCAGAGTCTGCGATCTCCTTGAAGAGGGTCTGCCGTCCCTTCTTGTGCGGGAGGAACCCGAGGAACGTGAACTCGTCGGTAGGCACGCCGGCAATCGAAAGCGCGGCCGCGACCGCGGACGACCCCGGGATGGTCTCGATGCGCACCTCGTCCTTGAGCGTGTCGCGTACCTCGCGCACGAGCGCGCTGCCAGGGTCAGAGATCCCGGGCGTCCCGGCATCCGTCACGAGCGCGACGCGCTTCCCTTCCGCAAGAAGCTGCAGGATGCGGCTCGATGCATGGCGTCCGCTCTGCGCATGGAATATGAGGAGCGGCTTCTGTATGTCATAGCGCGCGAGCAGCTTCGCGGTAACGCGAGTGTCCTCGCAGGCGATCGCGTCCGCGCTCTTGAGGGTATCGAGCGCGCGCAGCGTGATATCAGCGAGGTTGCCGATAGGGGTCGCGACGACGGAGAGGGTTCCGGGTTCGTTCATGGCTCTACCCTACCCGCATATCGTCCTTAATGCGAGCATCCGGCCCATAGAGAGCCAAGAATCGACAGCGGTGCGTATCTATACTAAGGTTCGTCCGGACTGTTCCAACCATCACGGAGAAGGATAATGCTCGATACTCCGTCACAAGCGCATGAGGCGCTTGTGTTCGAGGGAGGCAACGAACGGGGACGCTATGTCGCCTTCTGTCTTCCCCCGAACAGCAGATCACTCACGCTCTGGCCACCCGACATTATGTGCCACCCTGAAGCAGCTTCGGACATCAAGACCCACCTCGCACGCGCGTTCGAAGAGTATTCCGCAGAGAGAGTGTTCGTACCAAACGTCGGCCACCATAGCGGACTGATCGTCCCGCGCGAATCGTTCGATGTAGAAGTGGCGCTTACAGATCGGACCTTGGTCCGCGTTATGTCCGCAGGGCAAGCCGACGGCTGCGCACTCGGAGAGACTCAGGGCTTCGCCATGAGCACCCGCGGCTGCGCGTTGGTCGTCGCTTCCGGCTGCGAACATATGGTCGCGGCCCACGCCGGACTCGGATCGCTCGTCGATCAGAAACGGATAAGGACGGGCAGGCCATCGCGCACGCGCGAAGGCATCATCCATGCCATCGCGTACGACTTTACCAGGAAAGGTATCGATCTCGCGGACGTGTCGCTCGACGTACTGTTCTCGATCCATCCAGACGAGTTCCGGTACCCACTCGATCATCCAGAGCACATAGACTTCAACGCGAAGCTATTCTCCTGGCTCGAAGAAAACGTCGGCGGTGCGTGTGTGAATCGCAAGATGGGCTCCATTGACATCGCGGCCATCGCCACCGGCTTCGCGGCAGCGCTCGGATTCGGACACGTGAGCACAAAAGGCACACTTCGCTCTACAGACGGCTTTGCGCTCACGGGCGAAGCACGCAACCTCGTAGGCGTCGTGCGACGTGCATAACTCAAAGGCCGGCCCTCAGGGACCGGCCTTTCCCTATTCCTTCTCGAGCTGGTCGGTGATCCTGTAGGTATCTCCCGCAAACCGGCCCGGCCTCGAGCATCTCGCGTATCTCGTCGAACGAAACGGCTTCTGTATGTCATAGCGCGCGAGCAGCTTCGCGGTAACGCGAGTGTCCTCGCAGGCGATCGCGTCCGCGCTCTTGAGGGTATCGAGCGCGCGCAGCGTGATATCAGCGAGGTTGCCGATAGGGGTCGCGACGACGGAGAGGGTCCCGGGTTCGTTCATATCCCTACCCTACCCGCATATCGCTCTCGATGCGAGGGCTGCGGGTGCTTTGACCATTGCTAATTTAAATAGTATAATGTTCCCAGGGAGAACATTCGTAGTTTCTGGAAAGGAGGTGCTTCGTGCACCAAAGGATCATCATGGTCGTGGCTGCCGATCTCAAGCGCACCGGCCACGGCGTGGAGGCAGGGCCCGAGACCGAGCTCGTCTGCAAGGAGGCGGCCGCGATCGCGCACGACTACCCCGAGGCGATCGTATTCGCGACCGCAGGCATGTCGAAGGAGTATGGCGTAATCATGGGCGAAGGACCCATGCGCACAGCGCTCCTCGGCCGGTTCGTGGAAGAGTACCGGATACGGACGCCCGTCGCGAAGACCTTCAGCACCGACGGCGAGATGCAAGCGCTCGTGAAGGCTATTCCCTGGAATAGGATCATGGTGCTCGATCTCCATCTGGTCTGCCGGTCATGGCACCTGCCGCGAGCCTGGCTCCTCCTGCGCGCGAACCTTTCGCGCGAGCAGAGGAGCAGGGTCGTCGTCATCCCGGTCCCGGTGAAGAACTCCGAGGACCATAGGGGCATGTGGCTCGAAGGGCTCGCGTACCTCAAGAACCTTCCTAAGCTGCTCAAGGCATTCTGAGCGCATCATGGCGGTCGACTTCGGTCGGCCGCTTTTCTTATCTATCCCTTCACGAGCTGGTCAGCGATGCGGTAGATGTCCCCCGCCCCCATCGTCATGACGATGTCACCTTCTTTAGGCTCGGTCTCGAGCGTCTCACGTATCTCGTCGAACGTGGCCGCTACCGCATGCACGCCGTTCTCGCGGATGCGCTCGGCGAGCATCGCGCTCGTGATGGTGCCGTCGTCAGGCTCGCGTGCGCCGTAGATCGGCGCGATGAGGACGGTGTCCGCGCCCTGGAACGCGCTCGCGAAATCCTCGAACAGGTCGCGGGTCCGGCTGTAGAGATGCGGATGGAACGCCACGAACACCTTTCCGTTTGCCTTGCTGCGGAGCTCGGCGACGGTCTTGCGTATAGCGGTCGGGTGATGCGCGTAATCGTCATAGACGTCGGCGCCCGCCTTCGTCTTCCCCTTGTATTCAAAGCGGCGCCAGGTGCCCTCGAACGCGGCGAAGGACGCGACGAGCGACTCCTCCGAGACCGGCGCGA
This sequence comes from uncultured bacterium, assembly GCA_937879955.1. Classification (GTDB taxonomy): domain Bacteria; phylum Patescibacteriota; class Minisyncoccia; order Phycocordibacterales; family Phycocordibacteraceae; genus C7867-001. Next base: position 11,684 of record CALFMK010000003.1, on the reverse strand, counting down.
CGAGGCGGCTCGCGGCAGCCGCCGCACGCGCGTTCATCTTGTTGTGCTCGCCCGGGAAGCGCGTCTCGTACGTACGCTCCTTCGTATAGTCGATGACGCGGGCCGACAGGCCCTCGAGGATCGGGCTGATGTTCGGGTGCCCTGCGTCGGTGACGATCGCGCCGTGGGCAGGCACCTTCTGCGCGAGCGCACGGAAGGCGCTCTGCACGTCCGCGAGGTCCTTGTAGTAGTCGGTGTGGTCGAGCTCGATGTTCGTGATCACGAGGATCTCGGGCGCGAGCGTGAGGAAATCGCGCTTGTACTCGCAGGCCTCGACCACGAACCATTCCGAGGTGCCCGGGAGGTAGTTCGAGCCGAAGTCACGCACCAGACTCCCGATGATCGCGGTCGGCGACACGTCAGCGTCCTTGAGCACGCGCGCGAGCATGCCGGTCGTCGTGGTCTTGCCGTGGGTGCCGGCGACCGCCACCGTCCGCTTCCCTTCTGACACCTCGCCGAGCACGTGGAAGTAGGAGCGCTGCGGAATGCCGAGCTCCTTGGCGCGCAGGCGCTCCGGGTTGTCCTCCCACACCGCCTCGGTGTAGATGACGAGGTCCGCGTCTTCTGGCACGTTCGCCGCGTGCTGCGGCATGGATACCATGATGCCCTTGCTCCCGAGGAGCTCCGTCACGGGGCTCGTGTCGCGGTCGGAGCCCGAGACCTCGATCCCCTGATCGAGCAGGTACTGCGCGAGCGCGGACATGCCGATGCCGCCGATCCCTACCATGTGCACCTTCCGCAGGTCCTTGATGCTCATAGGCTCTTGGCGAGCGCCGTGAACTGGTCGCCACGGTCGTACTCGTTCTTGAACATGCCGAAGGACGCGAACCCAGGAGACAGGAGCACGATGTCGCCAGGCACGGCGTGCGCACGAGCGTCCGCAAACGCCTCCTCGAGCGAGTCGAAGACCGGAGCGTCCGGCATCTCGTCCTTGAGGCGGTCGGTTCCGGAGCCTGACAGCAGCGAGACGTGCTTTGCGGTCTCGCCCACGAGCTCCACGAGGTTCTTCATATCGAGGCCCTTGTCGTGCCCGCCCATGATGAGATTGATGCGCGCGCCTTCCTCCTCGGCGAGCGCATGCAGCGCCACGATGGTCGCCTCGGGCGTGGTGGAGTTAGTGTCGTTGTAGTACGAGACGCCGTCCTTGAGGGTCACGAGCTCGAGCCGGCCCGGGACGCCGAGGAAGCTCTCGAGCGCCTCCTTCGAGACCGCGTCGGCAACGCCGAGCGCGCGTGCACTGGCTAACGCGATGCCCGCGTCGTAGCGGTTATGCGCGCCCGGCACGAGGAGGTACCAGTCGGACGGCAGGGTCTTCTCCCCTGCCACTACGACCTTGGACGCGATTTTCCCCTCGTACGTGTCGATCACGGTCAGCGCCATCTGGTCGCCCAGGATGACGGTGTCGTCCGGCTTCTGGTACAGGAATATGTTCGCCTTGTCCGCGAGGTACGCGTCGATGTCCCCGTGGTAGTACGAGAGATGGTCCGGGTAGAACGTCGTGAACACGGAGAGCTCGGGGCTCATATGCTCCTCGCCGAACCCCTGCAGCTGCCACGAGTCGAGCTCGAAGAGCGCGGTGTGCTCGGGTGTGCACTCTGCAAGGAGCGCGAGCGTCGAGACGCCGCGCACGTTCCCGCCCACGAGGATCTTCCCGCCCGCCCTCTTGAGTATGCCCTCGAGCATGTGGGTCGTGGTCGACTTCCCGCGTGTGCCCGTGATGCCGATAACCGGGATGCCGGAGAGCTCCTTGAACCAGGACGCGCTCATCTTTATGGGGATGCCGGCCTTCCTTGCCTCTGCTATGTACACGGAGTCGAGCGGTACGCCCGCGGCCTTGAGTATGAAATCGCGGTCCCGGAAGTCCTCGAGGCGATGCTCGCCGAGGACGAACGACACGTTCGGGAAGCCCTCAAGCTGCTCCACGGACGAGGCGAGGTCCTCGGCGGACTTGAGGTCCGTCACGATGAGCTCGGCGCCCATGGAGGCCAGGTAGCGGGCGTCGCCCACGCCCCGGCCAAGGAGGCCGAGGCCCATGACCGTTATCTTCTTGCCGGCGAAATAGTGTCCGAGGTCCATCCTCGAATCCTAGCGTATTCCCCGGAATCTGCTAGCTGCAGGCGCCTTCCACCTGCGTCTCGGTGCGCGTGAGCTCGCGACTGGAGAACGGGACCGTGACGAGCTCGAACGGGCTCGTGAGGGCCTGGGTGGTCATGCATGCGCTTCCCGGGGTCGTGAGCACGATCGATATGGCGCGGACCCCGTTCTCGTCCGTGACCTTGTCGACAGCGATGTCATACCCGCCGGTCGCCTTCTCTCCCGCGAACACGCCGATGACGTAGTCCTTGTCGAAGTCGACCGCAGGCATGGCGGGCCCGTCCTCGCCGTACGCCATGGCCCAGAGACGCGCGAACTCCTCCTGGTCATAGACCGCGTAGTTCTTCCGGGCCGAGACGTTCGCAGCGTTCGCGCCTTCCGCGATCACGGAGAACGGCACGTTCGTCGTCGCGTCCGCGCTCAACGCCGAGGCTTCGGACGTCTGCGACGCGGGCACCGTCCTGAACTCTTCAGGACCGAAATAATAGAGGCCGGTACCGACCGCAATCGAAGCGACGGCCGCACCGAGCACGATGAGCATGTGACGCATATGCATGCAGTATACGGCACCGTGCCCTCATGAAAGGTGCCGGTGGGTATAGGAACGGGGAAAGCCGCCCTCGCGGACGGCTTTCCTTCCTGGTGCAAGCGGTAGGATTTGAACCTACGACCGCTCGAGTATCAGTCGAGTGCTCTACCAACTGAGCTACGCTTGCAGGTACAAGGGCCGAAGCCCTTGGACTAGAGGATACTACCAGAATACTCAGGTTCTATCCAGTGCCGGGCCGTCAAAGAAAAACGCCGTGCGGAAGGTTACTCCGAAGAGAAACCTTCCGCACGGCGTTTTTCGTGCCTGAGCTATAGAGAAAATTGAGGAGGACATGCGTACCCTTGTGTTCCGCCTATTCAGCCCCTATACGAGCGTCAATTGAGCGCTCCTATCGAAGCTACCGGTGCGTTGTTCCGGCGTCCGAGTACCTGTTTAGGGACAGAGTACCATCTCCCCATCTATCCCGAAGGATGATGATCGACCGGAGAGAGTCATTTCTGACTTCTCGTTCCGATTGGATATGTTCCACGACCAGCTTCCGCTAGCCGTGCCTTGTTACGACTTACTCCCTGTCACTGAATTTACCGTAGTCCTGCGCAAGGCAAGATTTCGGGTACCCCCAGCTTCCTTGAGTTGACGGGCGGTGAGTACAAGACTCGAGAACGTATTCACCGTAGTGTGCTGACCTACGATTACTAGTGATTCCGGCTTCACGAGGTCGATTGCAGACCTCGATCCGTACTGGGGCCGGTTTTTGGGATTTGCTCCACCTTGCGGTATTGCGTCCTTCTGTACCGGCCATTGTATGACGTGTGCAGCCCAAGGCATCAAGGGACATGCTGATCTGGCGTCATCCCCACCTTCCTCCCCCGTGAGGGGGCAGTCTCGCCTGACATATATAACAGACAACGGGGGTTGCGTTCGTTACCCCACTGAAGGGAACAGCTCAAGCCACGAACTGACGACGACCATGCATCACCTGCCAAGCACCCTCGAAGGCTCCATCCCTTTCGGGTTGGATGCAGCTTGGTTTCTAGCCTTGGTAAGGTTTTTCGCTTATCGACGAATTAAGCCACATCATCCACCACTTGTGCGAGTCCCCGTCTATTCCTTTGAGTTTTAATCTTGCGATCGTACTACCCAGGCGGCTCGCTTACCGCGTTAGCTTAGCCTCACAGAGGGTCGATACTCCGTAAAGCGAGCGAGCAACGTTTAGGGCCAGGACTACTGGGGTATCTAATCCCATTCGCTACCCTGGCTTTCGTGTGTGAGCGTCAGATTCAGGCCAGTATGCTGCCTTCGCCTTTGGTGTTCCCCACGATATCAACGGATTTCACCCCTACACCGTGAGTTCCACATACCTCTCCTGACCTCAAGTCATGCCGTTTCGCTCGCAGGCTGGAGGTTGAGCCCCCAGATTTAACGAACGACTAACATGACCGCCTTGACACCCTTTACGCCCAGTGATTCCGGATAATGCTTGGGGCCTCTGTATTACCGCTCCTGCTGGCACAGAGTTAGGAGCCCCTTATTCATGTGGTACCGTCAATAATTTCGTCCCACATAAAAGATGTTTACGTACCGAAGCACTTCGTCCATCACGCTGTATCGCTCCGTCAGACTTGCGTCCATTGCGGAAGATTCTCGACTGCGGCCTCCCGTAGGAGTATGGGCCGTGTCTCAGTCCCATCGGTGGGGGTCAGCCTCTCAGCTCCCCTAAGCGTCGTAGCCTTGGTAAGCCATTACCTTACCAACTAGCTGATACTACGCAGGCCGCTTCCGAAGCGATAAATCTTTACCCTTACGGGACTATCGGGAATTACCCCACCTTTCGGTGAGCTATGCCCGACTTCGGAGTACGTACCTACGTGTTACTACCTCGTCTGCCACTGACCTTGCGGTCCGTTCGACTTGCATGCCTTATCCATACAGCCAGCATTCATCCTGAGCTAGGATCAAACTCTCATTAAGAATAGGCGGAACACAAGAAAACTCATGTGCTTCCTACCAATTTTCTCTATATTCAGTTTTCGAAGAGCGAAAACAAACCCCGCCTCCCTGAGGAGGCAGTACGGTCATACTATAGGAAGCCGGAGGGGGCGTCAAGCGCCCATATAAGGCCTTAAATATGGCTCCCTTACTCGTTACAGGTTATTTGCTTGCTAGCCAGATTCCGGATATCGGTGTACCCGCCGCAGTCGCCGGCAGAGCCTGATATGCAGAACTGGTAGAGGCCTGTCGATGCGCTGCGCACGCTCACGTTCGTAGCATTAGGATGCCCGGTCCCGTTCCAGTCATAGGTCCATCCGGGGCATGGCGGGGTTGGCCAAGACGAGAGACCCGAAAGGCCGGGATTCGCGCCGACAGCAGCGTCTGGCGCATAGCTTCCACGTGCTGAGTAGTCAACCTCGGCGGCAGTAGCTATCTCGCGCATCTGCTGGAGAACCGTCGCGTAACGTGCCCTGGAGCGAGCGGTAGTAAGCGAGGCAAGGACAACACTCGAGAGGATGCCGATGATGGCGATCACCACGAGGAGCTCGATGAGGGTGAAGCCTCTTCTCATGTTCATGAGCATACCGCAATGAAACGATTCTCCCCTTCCGCAAGTTGCGGCGCGTAGCCATGAGCGTAGAATGGATGGAGCCGTCAAGCTTTGCTAATGCGTTCTCCCAGGAACAAGCGTGAATACATCGTCGTCTCTGTAGGAGGCTCGCTTCTCGTTCCCGAGGCCATAGACGTCTCCTTTCTTACCCGTTTCAGGAATTTCGTGCTCGAGAAGACCCGCTCCGGGTCTTCTTTTTTCATAATAGCGGGAGGCGGCGCGACCGCGCGCGACTACCAGCAGGCGGCGCGCGAGGTTCGCGGCGGGCTCGACGAGGAGGACCTCGACTGGCTCGGCATACACGCGACGCGCATGAACGGGCATCTGCTGCGCACGCTCTTCAAGGAAGAGGCGCATCACCGGTTCATCAAGGACCCGAACTTCACCCGCATCCCGAAGGACCCGATTGTTATCGGGGCAGGATGGCGTCCCGGGAACTCGAGCGACTACTGCGCCGTACTCGCGGCCAAATCGCTCGGCGCCACGAAGCTCGTGAACCTCTCCAACATCGACTACGTCTATACCGCGGATCCGCGCAAGGATCCTTCTGCGCAGAAGATCGACCGCATCTCATGGCCTGATTTCCGGAAGCTCATACCGGACGAGTGGGACCCGGGACTCTCTGCCCCGTTCGATCCGGTAGCTGCGAAGGAAGCGGAGGCGCTCGGCATCGAGGTTGCCGTGATAAACGGCGCGAACCTCGACGCGTTCTCCGACTACATCGACGGCAGGCCGTTCACGGGAACGATCATCTCCTAGCTACCACGCGCAGTCGGCGGTCGTGATCGTGTAGGAATGCTGGTACATGTTCAGGATGTCCGTGTTCGCGGAATTGCATATGGTATAGGCATCCTGCACGTTCCATGACGGCTGCCGGTATCCCCTGCGCGAATAGAGCCCGCCTCCGGTCACCGTACCCTCGACCGTGCTCCATGCGGAGAGTATGAAGCGCGTCCCGTCGCTCGAGTACATGTAGCATGCGCCGCCGGTGGTGGCGTTCAGCACCACGTCCTTCGGGCGCGGGTCCTGCGGAAGCGATGCGATGTACCCGCCGGACACGAGATTCGGCACCCAGTTCGCCGTTACCTGGTCAGGCGCGCCGGCGGTCTTACAGCCCGGATCCATATAGACGGTATCGAGCGATCCGGTAGACGGATACGCGTTGTTATCGAGCCAGTAGAGCTGGAGCGCCCGGTATACGTTCTGGATGTCAGACTGGCGCTGCGCATCGCGCGCTCTCGAGCGAGCCGTGTTCAGAGACGCGAGCACGACCGACGAGAGTATGCCGATGATGGCGATGACGACGAGGAGCTCGATGAGGGTGAATCCGCGCTTCATATAAGTATAAGTATACTCGCCCTCTACCAGCTGCAGTTCGCGTTCGTTAGCGTGTAGGAATAGCGGTAATAATCGCCGCCGTACGTCGTCGTTCCGATGTTCGGATGGTTGCACATATAGTTCTGGTCGCTCAGGGTCGTCTCCCGGAACCCGGCACGCGAATAGAGGCCGCCACTCGTCGGAATCGGCCCGTTCTCCACGGTGGCCCAGGCTGACAGCACGTATGACTGCCCGTTGCTCGCGTACATGTAGCACGCGTTCCTTCCGGAACCGCCGCGCGCCGCATCGGTCCCGCCGCGCGGATCGCGTGGAAGCGCGCTGATGTAGCCGCCTGAGACGAGTCCCGGCACCCAATCCGCCGTAATCTGGTCGGGTGCGGTGGTGGGCTTGCTGCATCCGGGATCCATGTAGACAGCATCCGTCGATCCGGTAGACGGATACGCGTTGTTATCGAGCCAGTACAGCTGGAGCGCTTTCTGCACGGCCAGAATATCCGACTGCCGCTGAGAGTCCCGTGCCCTGGATCGTGCTGTATTCAGCGATGCGAGTACGACCGACGAGAGTATGCCGATGATGGCGATGACGACGAGGAGCTCGATCAAGGTGAAGCCTTTGGCTCGGTCCCGGTTCATGTCCCCTCTAGTATACCAATGACCTTACCAGGTGCAGTTCGCGTTCGTTACCGTGTAGGAATAGCGGTAATAATCGTTCGGCATCGCCCCGATGGTCGGATGGTTGCAGATATAGTTCGGCGACCAGCTATTCTCACGGAATCCAGCACGCGAGTACAAGCCGCCGCTCGTCGGAATAGGGCCATTCTCCACAGTCCCCCACGCTGAGAGTACGAACGAGGTTCCGTCGCTCGCGTACATGTAGCACACCGCACCAGTCCCGGTCCCGAATCCCCGGACGCCGCCGCGCGGATCGCGCGGGAGCGCGCTGATGTAGCCGCCTGAGACGAGTCCCGGTACCCAATCCGCCGTCACGGCGTCCTCGGCGCTGAATCCGCCGTTGCTTGGAGCCGTGCATCCCGGATCCATGTATACGTTCGTCAGGCCTCCAGTAGACGGATACGCGTTGTTATCGAGCCAGTAGAGCTGGAGCGCCCGGTATACGTTCTGGATGTCAGACTGGCGCTGCGCATCGCGCGCTCTCGAGCGAGCCGTGTTCAGAGACGCGAGCACGACCGACGAGAGTATGCCGATGATGGCGATGACGACGAGGAGCTCGATGAGGGTGAAGCCCTTCCCTGCCTTCCGGATTCCCATGATGGAGTCAGTATAGCAACCTGGACAACCTGTCACTCGTTTATCTTCCGATTATAGACCGCCGCCTTCCCTATAGAGCCGTTGAACGTATCGAAGAACCGGGACTCGTAGCCGAGGAAGAACTCGTAGTTGCCGTCGTTCACGAGATCGGTGTTCGTAGCGGTCTTGATCGCTGTTCCGTCGATATACAGCGTAGCCTCCTTCGTGATGCCATCGTACGAGACCCCGATATTGGACCACGCACCTTCCTTCACGGTCTGCGACGTGGTCACGGCCCAGTCGTCATGCTGGAACATCACCCGCCCGTCCGCGAGACCGAAGAAGAACGTACTGTTCCTCTTGCCTGCGATAACCGGCATGTACCCGACGAGCGTATTCGGCTTCACCCACGCATTCATAGAGAAGGAGGTGTCGGGCTTTATGAACGCCGCGCCCGTCACCGGGAACGTCACCCGATCGCCCGCAGCCGAGAAGTTGAGGACATTGCCGTTGTCAGGTCCGCCCGTGCCCCATGTGATACCGGAACCCGAGATGACGCCTGGGACGCCGATTGTCCCCTTGTCAGAGACCGACGTCCCCGACCCTTCGCCGAGGTCGACAAGAAGGATGGCATCCGCGCCGAGCGAGCGAGCGAGCGACGACGAGAACGAGAGGCCCGCGGCGATGCGTGCCCGCTCGCGCGCCGTACTAAGCGACGCGAGCACGACCGTCGACAGGATGCCGATGATGGCGATCACCACGAGGAGCTCGATCAAGGTGAATGCTCGGTACGCGCTTTCCCTGCGGATCATGCCTCCCAGTATACCGTCAGGGAGAAGCAGAAAGGCCCGGATACAGGATCCGGGCCTTTCCTCACAGAACCCTTACGCAAACGTGGCGAGCGCCGCGTCGACCTTCCGATGGAGCTCCTCGAGGGTGCCATCGTTCTCGATGCGCGCGTCCGCCATCTGCATCACGCCGATGACGTTCATCTCGTTCGGGTCGGTCGAGGCGAGCTCCTGCTCCTCCTGCGCGACCCAGGTATCGAAGTCGACATGGTCGGTCGAGGAGCCGCGCGCATGGATACGCTCGTACCGGACCTTCCGATCCGCGTCGACCGCGAGGAGGAACGCGCCGTTCGCCTTCAGGAATTCGGCCTCCTTGATGGCACGGACCGATTCGATGAGCGCGTCCCCGCCGTCTGCGAGCGCCTTGGCATGAGCCACCTCCATGAGATAGGACGGGCTGTGCGTGAGCCGGAGCGCATTACCCACCTCGCGCATGCTGTCACGGTCCCGCGGAAGGCCCTGACGGTCGATCTCCTCCATGAGGAAATCGCGCACCGAGTAGTGCGCGAATCCTTTCGTCTGCATGAGATACTCGACAGCCGTTCCCTTCCCTGCTCCGATGGTTCCGGTGATGCCGATGATCATGACCTATGCCTTCTTGGCTGCACGCTTCCCTTCAAGCCACTGCGCGATCGGGATGAGGAGCGGCGCGGAGCGGGTGATGGAGGAGAAGGTTCCTGCCGCGACACCCACCATCATGACGAGCGCGAAGTTGCGGGTAGCCTCGCTGCCAAAGACCACGAGGGCGAGGAGCGCGAGCACCACGGTCATGCCCGTGTTTATCGAGCGGCCCATGGTCTCGTCGATGGACTTGCCCACCGTCGTCTCGAAGTCCTCCTTCACGCGGTCGTCCTCGTTGTTCCTGAGATGCTCGCGGACGCGGTCGAAGATCACGATGACGTCGTTGACGCAGTACCCGAGGAGCGCGAGGAGCGCGATCACGAACAGCGAGTCGAACTGGGCACCGGTGAAGAGCGCGTAGATAGCGTAGAAGCCGGTCGGTACGATGATGTCGATCGCGAGCATGAAGACGGCGATGATGCCATAACCCCAGGACGGCACCGGACGGGAGACCCCGCGGAACGCCCAGGCGATGTAGAGCACGATCGCGAAGGTAACGGCGAGGATCGCGTAGAGCGCCTTCACGGCGAGCTCGTTGCCGAGCGACGGGCCGATCGAGTTGAAGCGGAGCTCGGTCACGGCATCCGCGCCGTTTCCGGAGAGCGCGGAGAGGAGCGATGCGCGCTCCTCAGGAGAGAGCGTGTGGGTGCGGAGCGTCACGGCGTTATCGCCGCTCTCGCGGACCGACGGCTCGCCGAGGTCGAGGCTCGCGATGCGCTCGCGGACCGTATCGAGCTCCGGACGTCCGTTCTCGTACGCGACCTCCATGAGGGATCCTCCCGTGAACTCGATGGAGAGCTTCGGCGGGACGATAACGACGGCAGCGATGGACGCGACCAGGAGGAGGCCGGTCAGGATGAAGAAGAAGCGGCGGTGTCGTACGATGAACATATTAGTTGTTGCTAGCTCCCTCAGAGCGGGTGTGCCTGTAAAGACCGGTCTCGAGCAGGAAGCGCCAGACCTTGCCTCCCTCCTCCGGCACGATGGCGAGGAGGAAGACGCGACGGCCCTGCAGGGGCTCCATGCCAAGGTATTCATCGCCGAGCGCGGCTGGGACACCGCGATCACGGTCGGCTCGGGAAACGCCACGCGGCCGGCGCTGCTGACCGGCAGCAATGTCGAGATCTTCACCACCCTGACCGGGAAGCGATCGCGGGTCGGCAGCGTCGAGGAAATCCTCGGCGACAAGGGGTTTGGCCGGCTGACGCGGCCGTTCGTCCGCGACGAGACGGGAGCCGCCGATGCCGCGCAACGAGCCGCCGAGGCTCGTTTGGATCAGGCCCGGCGCGAGATTTGCCGCAGCGGCCTCACGCTCCGTTGCGAGCGCGGCGAGCACGCCGCCGATGGCGCGCCGGTCTGGCGGGTCTGGCTGATCCCGTCCAAACCGCTGCCCCTTACCGCGCTCGGTGCGCTGCGAGTTTGGCCGATCACGCGGGGCGAAGGACATGCGCGCGATGTGCTGGAGCCGCTCCGACAGGGACAGCCCGCCGACCTTGGCGCAATGCCCTTGGTCGACCTTACCCGGTTCCTCGCCTGTCACCTGACGGACGAGACGGAAGACGTCTCGATCCTGTTCAGCACCGGGCTCAAGATGGAGGGGCTGCCCGCAGAGCGCCACGCCGCCATCCTGCGCTGGGTGATCGACAGCAAGGACGCCTTCTTCCGCTATCTCCGGCTGCTCCTCTCCGAATTGGGCGATCCCTTCGCCGCAGCCCTCGCGGCGCAGGACGGGTCAGGTCAGGGCGTCTGGCGCGCGGCAAGCGACGACGCGCCCATCCTCGAGGAGATGGTTCGGGCCTTCTGCAGGGGCGGGGACCAGCTTCGCGCCATCGAACGGCTGATCGCACGCCTGGAAACCGGCGACGGTGACGATACCGATCCGATTCCGGCCGAGTTCCGCGCACTCTGGAACACATTCCGAATTGCGCTCGCCACGCAGGATGCCGCGCATGCCGAATGAACGGTTTCGCGCCGACGCGGCGCTCGCTCCCCTCAAGGTCTTTCAGCGGCGCACCGTCGACTACGTCTTCGATCGGCTCTACGGCCAGGACGATCCTGTCCGCCAGTTCCTGGTCGCCGACGAAGTCGGCCTCGGCAAGACGATGGTGGCGCGCGGGGTCATCGCCCGCATGATCGAACACCTGTGGGACAGCACCAAGCGGATCGACATCCTCTACATCTGCTCGAACCAGGCGATCGCCGCCCAGAACCTCAACCGGCTGAACGTCCTCGGGCGGCGCGAGCTGGCCCTGCCGACCCGCATGACGCTCGTTCCCCTGCAACTGCGCGACCAGGCGGGCCTCGACGCCTTCGAAGGCGACGGTATAGGCGCGGGCGGTCATCCG
>CALFMK010000002.1 GCA_937879955.1 uncultured bacterium | reverse complement strand
GATCCTCGACGCCGCGTTCTCGCTCGACAGCGTCGTGGGCGCGTTCGCGCTCACGAGCTCCTTGCCGATCATCGTGGCCGGCCTCGGCATCGGCGCGTGGTTCGTCCGCTCCATCACCATCTACTTAGTACGCGCCAAGACGCTCGACGCCCTCACCTACCTCGAGCACGGCGCGCACTGGGCCATCTTCGGCCTCGCGCTCTCCATGTTCGCCGACCTTCTCTGGCACGTGCCTGAGGTCGTGACCGGCTGCATCGGCCTCGCGTTCATCCTCGCGGCGTACTGGTCTTCTCTCAGACATCGGAAAACGGCGCTTGCGCAATAAAGGACGCGCTATACTCCGAGAGATGAAGGACTCGGAGCTGAAAGCGAGGATCAAGGGCGCGATCACGGGAGACGTCGCGGACGACGCGGCGAGCCGCGCCACGTACGCGCGCGACACCAGCGTCTTCACGAAGACGCCCGAGCTCGTGGTATTCCCGAAGAATGCCGACGACGTCGCGGCGCTCGTGCACGCCGTGGCGGAGGCACGGAAGGACGGCATCAAGGCGTCCGTCACCGCGCGCTCAGCCGGCACCGACATGTCCGGCGGGCCGCTCACGGATTCGGTCGTGGCCGTGTTCACGAAGTACCTGAACCGGATCGTAGAGGTAGGCGACGGATACGCCATAACCGAGCCCGGCGTCTACTACCGCGACTTCGAGAAGGCCACGCTCGCGCACGGGAACCAAATACTCCCCTCCTACCCGGCGTCCCGCGACCTCGCGGCGATGGGCGGCCTCTTCAACAACGACTCGGGCGGCGAGCGGACCCTTGAGTACGGCAAGACGCGCGACTACGTGCTCGAGGCCGACGTGGTGCTCTCCGACGGGACGCGCACCGTCTTCAAGGCGCTCTCGAAGGAGGAGGTCGAGCAGAAGTGCGCGCTCGACACGCTCGAAGGCAGCATCTACCGCGACATCCGCAGCCTCATAACCGAGCATAAGGAAGAGATCATGCAGGCGAAGCCGAAGGTGTCGAAGAACTCCGCGGGCTACGCGCTCTGGGACGTGATGACGGAGGACGGCGGCATGAACCTCGCGAAGCTCGTCTGCGGCGCGCAGGGCACGCTCGCGCTCACGACCCGGATGAAGCTCCGTCTCGTGAAGGAGCAGGGCTTCCGCTCGATGCTCGTGATATTCCTCGATTCGGCCGACGTGCTCCCGGAGATCGTGCGCAAGGTGCTCCCGTTCAATCCCGAGAGCTTCGAGTCCTATGACGACCACACCTTCCAGCTCGCGATAAAGTTCCTCCCGCAGATGCTCGGGCAGATGGGCCTCTTCCCTGCAATCGGGCTCGGGCTCTCCTTCCTGCCGGAAGTGGGCATGGCGCTCGCCGGCGGCCTCCCGAAGCTCGTGCTCATGGCCGAGTTCTCCGAGGACACGCATGAGCAGGCCTTGTTCAAGGCTACGCAGGCGATGGCGGCGCTGAAGCCGCTCGGCCTCCCGATGAGCATCAAGCGGGACGAGAAGGCGGCGGCGAAGTACTGGAAGGTGCGCCGCGAGAGCTTCGCGCTCCTGCGGAAGAACGCGAAGGGGCTCTACGCCGCTCCCTTCATCGACGACTTCGTGGTGCCGCCGGATTCCTATCCGCAGTTCATGCCGGAGCTTAACGCGCTTCTCGCGCAGTACGACATCCTCTACACGATCGCCGGCCACATCGGCAACGGCAATTTCCATATCATCCCGCTCATGGACCTAAAGGACCCGAAGGTCCGGCAGATCATCCTCGAGCTCTCGCCCAAGGTGTACGACCTCGTCATCAAGTACGGCGGTACCACCACCGGTGAGCATAACGACGGCATCATCCGCACGCCGTACCTTCCGCAGCTCTTCGGCAAGGACATGGTTACGCTCTTCGAGAGGACGAAGGATATCTTCGACCCGGAAGATATCTTCAACCCGGGCAAGAAGGTGCGCGGCACGTTCGAGGATATCGAGCGGGACATGCTGCGGAAGGTATAGGTGGGCTTCATTGCCATCCGACAGCATTCGCTCGTGCTAGATTACTTCCATATGACCGAAGAAGAATTCAGGGCGCATGAAGCGCTCGTTAAGGAGCTCAACGATCCGGTGCTGCGCGCCGAGTACGCCCGCGCGTACGACAGCTACAAGCCCGGCTTCGTCGCGAACGTCCTCGGCTGGCTGCTCGTCGCCTGCGGCAACCTGGTCTACGGCAAGAAGCCGTCCTACGAGAAGTTCAAGGCCGTGGAGGTGATCGCGCGCATCCCTTACCAGTCGTGGGAGGTAGCGAGCTACACCCTCCTCACGGGCCTCTACTCGGACGAGAAGCGCGCCATCGAGCTCACGAAGACCGGCACGTTCTCGCGCCAGGCGCAAGACAACGAGACCATGCACGTCGTGGTGATCTCGCAGATCGTGAAGCGGCTCAAGTGCGAAGGGTTCTTCAGGCATTTCCTCATCCCGCTCCTGTTCGCCCTCTTCTACTTCTGGACCATCTACATCCTGTACATGGTGTCCCGCAAGTCCGCACTCGAACTCAACTTCCTCTTCGAGAGTCACGCGTACCAGCAATACTCGGAATTCCTCGCGCTCTACGGCGAGCGCCTGCGCGACACGCCCGTCTATTCGGAATTTCTCACCTTCTACGGGCGCCACGCGCGCAGCGAGTACGAGCTCTTCGAATCGATCAGGAACGACGAGCTCATCCATCGGAACCGCTCCATCCGCGAGCTCCAGGCGCACGCGAAGTAAAAAGAAAAAGCCGCCCGAGTAATCGGGCGGCTTCGTCCGTTCATGAGAACGGACAGCTTCAGGCTGCGTGCAGGAATCCTGTCACCACGCCGTGGTCGGTCGAGTTGTAGTCCTTCGGCCGCGAGCGCAGCTTGATCTGGCCGGCCTGGGCCAGCATCATCAGCGAGCGTTCGAACGTGCTGGTGCGCAGGTAGTCGTACTCGTCGCCCGGACAGCTGATCCCGAGCGCGCTGTAATCGGCCAGGCGCTCCGGATGCGTGATGAGGAGCGAGACCATGCTCAGGAGGTCGAGGGCGAACTCGGGATGGTCCCCGAACCCGCTCACGACGTCCGTGTCGATGCGCTTCGCGTGCCGCTTGCCGAACTGCACGGGCAGGATGAGGATCGGCCCGGCCTGCATCTCGCAGAGCGCATCGAGCATCCGCTCGGTCCGCTCGTCGAGACGGAACGCCGCGGGATCGAAGTCCTCGGGCGTCGCCGTGCTCTTCATGGCGTGGAAGAGCTCGAGCGCGAGCGCGACGTCGTGCTGGTGGTCGCCACGGATGCCGGGCGCGATGATCGCGGCGCGGCCTTCGGCCCCGTCCGGGAGCGATGAAGACGCTTGCAGCTCACGCGCGAACGCGAGCGCAGGCTCGACGTCGAGCTCGATATCGGCCCAATGGCTCACCTTCTTCTGGAGCATACAGATCTGCTCCTCGAGCGGCTTCAGGCCGGAGTACGCTTTCGGGTACCCGTATTCGGTGACCCGTACTTTCGCATGATGCATGCGCTGATTCCCTATGCTGCTGAACGGAACGTCCGGGAATATTGTAACATACTTTCATATATTTCGCAATATTTCCTCGGACGGTTTCCTTATCCCCATAAACCCTTTTGTCAATTGCGTTTTTGGGATATTTACCGCATACTGTTGACAACTCGCCGAAACTCCAAATTGCTCCTAGCGTTCGGCATCAGCGAGGTTATCCAGGTATCCACAAGCCACATGGCAACATGCAAACTGTACGTCGGCGGTATCCCGTATCGCACGACCGAGGATGAGCTCCGCACCGCTTTCCAGGAAGCAGGTGAGGTCGTATCCGCAAGCATTATCAGCGATCGTATGACCGGCCGCTCTCGCGGATTCGGCTTCGTCGAGATGTCTTCCGAGGCAGAGGGCCAGGCGGCAATCGACCGTTGGGATGGCAAGGAGTTCGACGGGCGCATGCTCTCCGTTTCCATGGCGCGCCCACAGGGCGACCGTCCTCCTCGCGAGGGCGGCTTCGGCGGCAACCGCGGCGGCGGCTTCGGCGGTGGGAACCGCGGAGGCTTCGGCGGCGGCGACCGTGGTGGCTACCAGGGCGGCTACTAATCTAGCCAACCTCACGGAAAACGCCCCTCTTCGGAGGGGCGTTTTCCTTTTGTTTGCAGCTAGTCCGCCTTGTGCTTCACGTCGAGCTTCTTGTCCTCGGCGTTCCAGCCGACGAGGTTCGCGAAGATCTGGAAGAAGGACGCGAGCGCTGCGATCGCGAGGATCAGGATGAGCGGCATGACTTCCGCGCGCGCGAACGCGTAGCCGAAGTAGACGAGGAAGCTGAACCAGACGCCGGTGCACCACGGGCAGCGCAGGAGATCGTTCACGGTGCCGAAGAAGGTGCCAGGACGAGCCGGGGCGAGCCACTCGCGCAGGAACGCGGTTATGTGGTCGTACGTGAAGAGGCGCACGAGGCGGAAGGTGGCGAGCGCCATGAGCACGAGGTCGAGGAGCGGGATATCGGCGAGGAGCTTCCCCTGCCCCGCGAGATAATAGGATCCTGCGAGCACGAGCCCGACGAAGAAGAGCGAGAAGATGATGTTCCAGAGTGCTTTCATACCTGAAGCCTACCACTCCTAGCAGGAGGACGGTACAGTGGATACATGAACGACCGCGACCTCCTCATACGAGACAAGTACGACGGCGACGAGGGCGCCGAGCACGCGGTGGACCTCGCGCGCCTCTCGGCCGGCGAGCCGCTCGCGTACGTGATCGGCTGGATGCCGTTCCTCGGGCTCCGCATCGGGCTCGACTCCCGCCCGCTCATCCCGCGCCCGGAGACCGAATGGTGGACGGAAGCGCTCGTGAAGCGTCTCGAAGAGCGCTTCGGCGATACGCCGTTCGGCTTCCTCGACCTGTGCGCAGGCTCGGGCGCCATCGGCCTCGCGGTGCTCCTCAATCTCCCGAACGCGCGCGTCACCTTCGGCGAGCTCGAGCCCGAGCACGTCGCGCTCATACGGAAGAACATCGAGGAGAACGGGCTCGACGCGGACCGCGCGGTCGTGCGCGAGAGCGACCTCTTCGAGGCGTTCCCGTTCGGCGAGCGCTTCGACGTGATCGCCGCGAACCCGCCGTACGTGCCCGCGCATCGCGCGCTCGACAAGAGCGTCGCGGACTTCGAGCCGCCGCGCGCCCTCTTCGCGGGAGCGGACGGACTCGACCTCATCCGCCGCATCGCGCTCGAGGCGGCGTCGCGCCTCAACCCGGGCGGCGAGCTCTGGCTCGAATGCGACATCGAGAACATAGAGGAGGCGGAGCGGCTCCTCGCTGAGCGCGGCGCGAAGCGCACCGAGATACGCACGGACCTGTATAGCAGGCCCCGTATCGTCGTGGGATACTACGCCTGATGCAGACCGAGACGCCCAATCCAGCGCTCCTTCTCCTGGGCAGCAACATCGAGACGGTCGTCTCGCTCGTGTTCCTGTTCCTCTTCGTCGTATGGGCGGTCTATACGCTCATCTCCGCGTACCACTGGCTCCGGTACGGGCACCGCTCCATCGTGGCGATCCCGGCGCTCATCGTGCACGTCGTGGTGTCATGGCTCCTCGCGGGCTACGCCGTGAGCGGCATCATCGGCTGATATGGAAGAATTCCCTCTCGACGCAGGCGAGCGCGTGATCCGGACCGTCCGGAAGCACTGGTTCGTGCTCGTGACCTCCCTCATCCCGTTCCTCCTCCTCGCGTGGATCCCTGCGGTGCTGCCGGGATTCGTCGTCGGGCATGCGCGCTTCGACGAGCAGACCGCCGCGTTCCTTTTGATGCTGAACGGCGAGAACCGCTGGTACCGGCTCTTCCTCGGACTCTGGTGGCTGTCTCTGTGGATCGCGGCCTTCAACGCGTTCACGCAGTACTACCTCAACCACTGGGTCATCACGACGTCGCGCATCGTGCGCGTGCGCCAGTGGGGCTTCTTCAGCCGCGAGGTGTCGAGCTTCCTCCTCCTGAAGGTCCAGGACGTCTCCACCACCGTGGACGGCATCCTCGCCGATCTCCTGGGCTTCGGGTCGGTGCGGGTCGAGACCGCGGGCGACGCCTCCCGTCATTTCGTGATGGACGGCATCGAGGACCCGACCGGCATGCGCGACCTCATCATGAGCGAGATCGCGCTCCTGCATAAGGAGAAGGATACGTAGCGTATGAAAGAAGACCCATCGCCGAGCATGGCGATGGGTCTTTTCTGTGAGCGGCTCAGGCCGGCTCGAGCACACGCTCGCTCGCGGCGGCCGGCTCGTCCACGGACGACGGGGCCTCGACGGGAACGGACTCGACCGTGACGGCGAGGCCGGCGAGCAGGTTCTGGAGCAGGATCGGCTCGCCTTCGGTATGGTGGTCGAAGACCAGCCCATCGCGGTAGCTGACGGTGCCTTCCGGCAGGGTGCGCTGGGCGAACGTGGCGCTATCGCCCACGGAGAGACTGTAGTCGGACCGCAAGGCATCGGGCGCGTCCGTGATGGCCAGGCGCGTGCCGGGGAGCAGGCAGACGGCGACATACGGATCGTCCGGAGCGGTGAAGCCGATGGTGTCGTGCTCGCCGAGCGCCCGGGTGATCAGGGCGTCGCCGACCTTCGCATCGCGAGATGCGAAATGCTCGAGACTGAAATCGCACATGAGAAGAACTCCTATCCAAAGCGTCCGCGGTATGCGAACCACCTGAACGTACCACACTATTCTCAACATTCAACCCCGAATGAACGCGTCGAGGCTTCAGGAATGCCGCGAGGCTTCAGGAATGCCGCGAGGCTTGCTAGAATCAACCTATGACCGACAAGCAGCCCCTCTCCACCGAGCCGTACAAGGGCGTCCGCGACTTCTATCCTGAGGATTGGGCGCGCCTGCAGTCCGCGTTCGATACCGTCCGGAAGGTGCTCCGCTCCTACGGCTTCGAGGAGTACCAGGCCTCCCCGCTCGAGCGCGCGGAGCTCTACGAGAGCAAGACCTCGGAGGAGATCGTGAATGAGCAGACCTACACCTTCACGGACCGCGGCGACCGGCGCGTGACGCTCCGCCCGGAGATGACCCCATCCCTGGCGCGCATGATCGCCGGGAAGCGCCGCGAGCTCGTCTTCCCTGCCCGCTGGTTCTCCATCGGCAACCGCTTCCGCTACGAGCGCCCGCAGAAGGGCCGCCTCCGCGAGTTCTACCAGGTGGACGTCGACATCGTCGGCATCCCGAACGAGCGCGCCGAGGGCGAGGCCGTGGTGATGGCGTACGAGATACTCCGCGCGTTCGGCGCGAAGGACGAGGACTTCTCGATCAGGATAAACTCCCGCACGCTCCTGAACGCCGCAGGCGAGGCGCTCGGCCTCTCGTCCGCGGAGATGGCGAGCTACCTCGGCATCCTCGATCGCAAGAACAAGATGGACGCGGAGAAGTTCGAGGAGGCGCGCGCTCCCTTCCGCCGCAGCGGTACCGATCCGCTCGAACTCATCGAGGCAGGCTCGGACGAGTCCGTCGAGGCCGAGCGCCAGACGCTCCTTTCCCTCATCGAGGGCTTCCGCGCGCGCGGCATGGAGAACGTCGTGTTCGACCCGACGGTGATCCGCGGCTTCCTGTACTACACCGGACTCGTGTTCGAGGTATTCGATACCGACCCGGAGAACCCGCGCGCGCTCATGGGCGGCGGCCGCTATGACGGCCTCGTCTCCCTCTTCGGCGTGGAGCCATTGCCTGCCGTAGGCTTCGCGTTCGGCGACGTCACGCTCATGGATTTCCTCGAGACGCATGATCTTCTCCCCAAGGCGCCCGTCGGCGCGCACGTATTCATCGGGACCCCTACAGAGAGCGACATCGCTGCCGCGCAGAAACTCGCCACGGAGCTCCGCGCTCAGGGATTGAACGTGCTCGTGAACGTATCGTCGAAGGCGCTCGGGGACCAGGTGAAGGAGGCCGTGAAGCGCGGCATCCCGTACTTCTTCGCGTACGGCGAGAACGAGGCGAAGTCCGGCACCCTGAAGCTCAAGACGCTCGCGTCGAGCACGGAGGATACGGTCTCCGAGGACGAGCTCGCGCACCTCATCCTCCGCTAGCTATGCGCGAGATCACGTTCGACATCGAGACCTCCAACGTCCTGCCGTCCCTGGCCCGCCAGGACGTGACGCGTCTCGACCTCGCCGTGGTGGCGATCCACGACTCCGAGACCGGAGAGTTCTCGTCCTACGACCAGAGCGAGCTCCCGAAGCTCTGGCCCATCATCGAGAAGGCGGACACCCTCATCGGGTACAACTCGGACTCCTTCGACATCCCGCTCCTCAACAAGTACTACCCGGGCGACCTCACGAAGATCCGCTCCATCGACCTCATGGTAGAGGTGCAGAAGGTGCTGGGCCGCCGTCTGCGCCTCCAGTCGCTCGCCGAGGCGACGCTCAAGGTCGGCAAATCCGGCAACGGTCTCGAGTCGGTGCGCTGGTGGCAGGAGGGCCTGTACGAGAAGGTCCGCCAGTACTGCATCCAGGACGTGAAGATCACGCGCGACCTCTATGATTTCGCGCTCGAGAAGGGCGGCCTCAAGTACAAGGACCTCAAGGACCTCCGCGACGTGAAGCTCGACACCTCCACCTGGCAGGCCGAGCAGGCGCCGAACGCCTTCACCCATACGCTCGGGCTTTAGGTTGCACTTTCTGTATTTCGTGCTATTATTCTCACAGAAACCTTCCACGGCATCAGGAGTGCTCAGATGCTCATATTCGCCTGCTTCACCGACGGCCTCTTCGCAAAAAGCGAGGAGGAGGCCGATTTTCTCGAAAAACTCTCCGCCGCATGCGGCGGCGCTCAGGTCTCGAGGACCGACGGCTGCACGGACAACGCGCAGACCATCATCATCACGGTCTTCGACGCCCCTCCTGAGGACGAGCGGTTCCCGGTCTCCGGAGCACGCGGCGTGCTCGGAAAGATCGCCCACGCGGCCCACGACCTCCTCGGCGAGAAGGTCACGAAGCTCACCGTGAGCGACGCGTCCGGCCATCACCCAAAGTACATGATCAGGTTCGGGAAGGCCGAGGCCGCCTGACACCCCCGCCTCGAGCACCCAGTGCTCGAGGCGGTTTCCTTTTGCCTGCGTGCTATGATTTTTCCATGGACATACAGCAAATGCGCCGCGATTACATCCTTCCGGGCGCCATCGTGCTCGCGGGAGCGATAATCGCGCTCACCGTCTATGCCGTGCGCACCGACGCTTCGCCGAAGCTCGGTGCGGGCGTCCCTGCCATGGTCCGTCCCGTGAACCCGTCGGACCGCATCATCGGCAACCCGCAGGCGCCCGTGAAGCTGGTGGAGTACGCCGACATCGACTCCGCGTACAGCAAGCAGTTCCAGGCAACCATGGAGCAGCTCATGAGCGAGTACGCCGCAGGCGGCAAGGTCGCGTGGGTGTACCGCCACTTCCCGCTCCTCGACCAGCACGCAGGCGCAGCCTCGCACGCCGAAGCGGCAGAGTGCGCCGGTTACCTCGGCGACGACGACGCCTTCTGGCGCTTCATCGACGCGATGCAGGCGGCAGCGCCGGGCGACACCCAGTTCCCCGTGAGCGGCTACCCTGCGATCGCCGCGCAGCTCGGCCTCCCGCAGGCGGAGTTCAAGGCCTGCCTCGAGAACGGCCGCTTCACGAAGAAGGTCTACGAGGACAGCAGCAACGCGCTCGAGGTGGGCGCGGAGGGCGCGCCGTTCACGCTCGTCCTTATCGACGGCCAGGATCCGGTAGGTATCCAGGGCTCCCTCACGTACGAGGACATGAAGCGCGTCATCGAGGACGCGATCGCGAAGGCGCCGTAACGAAGCCCTTTCCGGGCTATTGACAAAAGCACTATATACCTATATAGTGCTTTCTCATCGTTCTTTCGAAGGGGGTATAGATGCTCGTAGGCTTCATCACGATCGTCGGCAAGCGTTCAGAGACCTTCAATCCGGCGTCCGAAGCCATCGAAGAGCTCGGGTCCCTCGCCATCATCCATCGCGTCGCCTTCGGCGGCACGACGGAGCTGGGCCGCGGCGGCGTCACGATCGATCTCCACAGGGAGAAGGTCACCGGACACAAGATGCAGGCCATGCCGGATCAGCTCGTCGAGCGGGTCGTGCATTTCCCGCTCTCGTGCGCGAATCACGGCATTCGCCAGTTCGCGGACGGCAAGGACGTCCTGATCGGCACCGAGGACCACGGCATCCTGCTCAAATGGAGCGGGCCGGCCATCGAAGTCTACGGCGCCGGCCTCGATACCGAGCTTCACTAAAAAATACAAAGGGCCCCTCCACGACTAGTGGAGCGGGCCTTTCTCTTTTCCAGACTCCGCATCCCACGTCTCCATGGAGTGCCTCCCTATCGGGATGAGAGCGGATGCCGGAACCCCGTCGACGAAGCCGACGACGCCATGGAACTTGCGGTCGCTTCCGGTCATGCGCGGCTCGATGCGCACCTGCGCAGGGTCTATCTCGAACACGTACCGGGTGCCGTTCTCCGGAAGGTACGGGTCGAGCCCGATCGTGCCCGCGATGAACGAGAACCTCTTGCCCGTGAGCAGGTCCTCCTTCGGGACGCTCATGATGCCGTTCTGCTGCACGTCCGCTACGTATTCCTCGGGAACCGTGATGACGGGACGGACGCCCGCGGCGAGCTGCTCCTCCACGTACTCGCGCGCGTCGTCTATGTCCTCGACATCCTCGAGCCGCAGCGAGGGCGCGGGCACCTCAGGGCGAGGCGCGCGATTCTCAGGCATCCGTTCAAGCATGACAGAAGTATATACCTCGCGCCTGGCTACGGCATCTCCGACGCAAAGAGCTTCAGGAGGTCGTCATACTCGCCTGCCTCCCCTTCGCGCCACGTGCCTGAGAGGAGCTCCTTCAGGACCTCGTCGAGGACCTGGACGAGCTCGGCGCGGGATTCAGGCGTGAGCGGGACCTCATGGTCCGTCACGCCGTCCGGACCCACCTGCACGATGGCAGCCTGCGTAGGGTTGCCGCCGTTCTCGCGCACCAGAAGGTCGTAGAACGCGAGCTGGCGGACGTACTTCTCGTCCATCGCCTTCACCTCGCTCGTGGTCTTGAAGTCCGCGATGCAGATGCCGTTCCGGGTCTCGAACAGCGCGTCGATCTGGCCCTTGAGCTTCACCGTGGTCCCGTCTATCTCGCGCGTGGTCTCGTACGTCTTCTCGATAGCGGAGGGTGCCCCCAGCATGCCGTCCTCCTCGCGGTACGCGAGGTATGCCGAAAGGCTCTGCCGGGCATGCTCTGCGATGCGGTCGTACGCGGCGTTCCTCGGGAGCAAGGAATGGCGGAGCGACGCCTCGAGGGCGGCTTTCGCCTTCGCCTCGTCCTTGTGCTCGAGATAGCTCGCGATGCCGGCATGCACCGCGATGCCGATGACGAGCGCCGGGGCTTCGGGCTCTCGCAGGCGCAGCACGCGCTTCGCGAAGAAGGATGCCGGCGACTCGAGGTACTCGTTGAGCGCGGACGGCGAGAGGCCGTCGTGCATGAGGTAGCGCTTCGTGAGATCACAGACGAGTTCCGACGCGTCCACGGCCGAGTGCATGAGCGGCAGGAGGTCGCGCTCGGGAGCGACGACATTCAGGCCGTCCGGGATGAGGGTGGACGGCGCCTGCTCCTTGCCGTCGCCAGAGAACGCGCTGTACGAGACCGTGAGGGCGTCCTTGGCGCGCGTGAGGGCCACGTAGAAGAGGCGCACGGCGTCCTCGGCCGCGTGCAAAGAGGCTACCGGCGACGGGATGGTGGCCGCACGGCCGCCCTTCTCCCATTCGCGCGCGGTGGCGGAGACGAGGAACACGCGCTCGAACTCCATGCCCTTGGCCTTGTGCGCCGTTATCACGGTGACATAGCCCTCCTTTTGGAGCACGGTCGCCTTCACGCTCTCGAGGCCGTGCTCCTCCGCCTTCCGGAGCTCTGCGATCACGGCCGAAAACGACGCGTTCGTGTCGCGACGGACGAGCTCCTCGATATGCATGATGAGGCGGCGGATGAGGAGCACATCGTCCAGATGGTCCGCATGGGAGAGGAGGAATGCGCGGGCGCCTGAGCGCTCGAGAAGCTTCGAGATGAGCTCGATGGGAGCGAGGCGCTGCGCGGACTCCTGGAGTATGGAAACGGTCTCTTCTATCGAGGGGAATTTCTCCTTGAGAAGAGTTCTGAGCTCGAAGTCACGAGTCTCGCGCAGGAAGAGCGCGCGCTCTTGGAGAGACGCCTCCCACCACGGCGCGAGCAAGGACTCCCTCAGTGCAGCAATATCGAGCGGATCAGCCACGGCCTGCATGAGGGCCTGTACGGCGCGGATGATAGGGCGCGAGGAGAGCGAGACGTCGCCGGCACGGAGCGTCGGGATGCCGCGGGCAGCCAAGTGCTCGGCGAACAGGGTGGCGTTCGCGTTCGTACGCGCGATGACCGCGATCTCCTCGGGCCTGGTGCCCTCCTTGATCGCCTTCTCCACGAGGCTCCCTACCTGGTCCCGCTCTGCGAGCGGATCGTCCGCTACGAGGAGGTCGAGGGATGCAGTGGCGTCCGTGCGGTGCGCCGAGAGCGCCTTGTGCTCGCCCCGGGAGGCCGGGATGCCTCCCGTAAGGCCCTGAGCGGCCTCGAGGATAGGCGCGAGCGAGCGGTAGCTGGTCGCGAGCTCCACCACGGTGGTGCGCGGGTACTGCGCGAGGAACTCGCCGAAGTGCGAGGCGTCTGCACCTTGGAAGCGGAAGATGGCCTGCTTCTCGTCTCCCACTACGAAAAGGTTCGGGTGCTCGTCGTACGCGAGCGCATCGAGGAGCGCGTGCTGGAGCGCGTTCGCGTCCTGATGCTCGTCCGCGAGCACGTACTGGTACTGCTCCTGGAGCGTAGTACGCAAGGCCTCATCCTCAGCGAGGGCGTCCGTCACGATGCGGAGCACGTCGGTGAAGTCGTAGAGGTCGCGCTCGTCCTTGAGGCGGTCGTAACTTTCAATGAGGCGGGCGGCCTCGTACACCTTCTCGAGTCGCGCGATCTTCTTTAGCCCGTCGGGCTTCAGGTCTCCCTTCTTCCCGTACTTGCTGTCGCGCTGGTAGTAGTTCGATTCGTCCGCGCGCTGGCGCTCCTCTTCCTCCTTCGCGAAGGCGCGATAGTCGTCGAGGGAGATGCGCTCGCGGGCGAGATCGTCGCGGAGCCGGGCGAGGTCCCGGAGGTAGAAGAACGGGGACTTCGGGGTGCGCAGGTGCACGAGCTCTTCGGTCTCGAGGACCTCGCGCCACAGGAGCGTCGACTCCACGTCGCCGGCCTGGCGCTTGCCTGCCCAGTCCGGGAAGAAGTCCGCGTACTCGCTCAGCACGTGGTTCGCGAATCCGTGAAAGGTGGAGATGAACACGTCGCGGGCGGTCTCATCGCCGATGAGGGTCGCGAGGCGTTCCCGGACGGTACGCGCGGCGGATTCGGTGAACGTGAGGACGAGGATGTTGGTCGCATTCGCCTGGGTCTCGCGCAGGATGTTCGCGATGCGGAGCGTGAGGATGTGGGTCTTGCCGGTACCAGGGCCTGCGATCACGAGCACGGGCCCCTCGACCGTATCCACGGCGAGCTTCTGGGCGCTATCGAGCTTCGCGTAGCCTGCCTTGAATGCGGTCTCGTCGGTCATGCCCTCATTCTACCTGACTCTTGTAGGGAGCGTACCGGGTGCTACCATACGCCCGGATGGGACTCCCCCGAAGGCGATATGAAGCGCCGGAGGCGGGAAAGCGTAGGAAAGCAGCCGGGTTGTCTCAGCGCACCACTCATCCTCGATAGCGCTCCGAGAGACGTAGGCCACGCCGAATGTACGTCCGACCAAGCCCCTCACCGGGCCCCTGTGAAGTCGCGGCTATGAGCAGCGGAAAAATCAAGACGGCTGACGCTCGCTTGCACCTTAATGAAGCCGCTCGCACTCTCGCGAGCGGCTTTTTACGTGGAAAGAGAAAGGCCGCCATCCCGATGGAATGGCGGCTCTCTTGGATCAGTACTCGCCGAAGACGAAGATCGTCTGGTCATGCAGGCCGGCGTCCGCCGGCTGCAGCTTAGCTTCCCTCGCCCCGCGCTTCAGGGACTGCCACACGCTGCAGGCATGCGGCTTGCGGCAGTACTGGCCGAGCTGGGTCGGGACGAGTCCGACGCCCTTCAGGCCGAAACCCCAGTACAGGTACGGGAACGCGGCCGAGAGCGCGAACACCTCGAGCGGGTGCGTCCTGCGCAGGCCGTAGCGCTTCCCCCACGAGATGGCGTCCAGGGGCGTCATGCGCTCGCCTGCCCACATGAGGAGCAGGCGCGGGTGCGCGTCTAGGTCCGCCTCGCCGGGGAGGAAATACTTCTCTGCCCTCCATTCCGGCGCGCCTGGATCCGTATCGGGCGCGCCGGTATAGATGCCACGGCGCCAGGATTCGGCACAGGCGATCGGAAGATCGATGCTCAGGACCGTGCCTCCGCGCGGAGCTACGGCCTTCTGTCTCGCTACGGTCTGTAGCATGGCGTACTCCTTTCTGCTGGTACGAACGTCTGGGGTACTTATACCACCATGCACTCCGAAGTCCACTCAGGCCGCGTAGCGGGTACGGAGCTCCTTCCGGAGAGCGACATGGTCCGGCAGCGCTCGCGTCATCTGGTCCCAGAACCTCGGGGAATGGTTGTGCTCCTTCACGTGGCAGAGCTCGTGCACCACGACGTAGTCCTGGAGCCGCTCGGGCAGGTATGCGAGACGATAGTTGAAGGAGAGGTTCCCGGCAGCCGAGCAGCTTCCCCATCGGGTCTTCTGGTCCCGTATGGATATGGATCCGTACCGGAAGCCGTAGAGCTGATTGAAATATGCGAGGCGCTCCGATACGAGCGCTCGGGCGGCCTCTCTGGCCTCCTTGTACGCGTTCGATCCCTTCCGTGGGCGCGGGAGCTGCACCTGCTCTATGCCGGCCTTCTTCCGCTTCTCTGCCCTCCTCCGGAAGGATTCCTGGGCCGCCAGGATCCAGTCCTCGTGCTTGGCGGCAAACTGCTCCGCCTTCTTCAGCGGAGTCCGTACGGGCTTCGTGACGGTTACCCGCCCGTCCGGGTGCACCGTGAGGCCGAGGCGCTTGGCGCGGGTGGATTCGCGTATCTCGTACGGCACGGTCATCCTCCCACTATACCTACGTTTGACGCTTCCTTCCCGGGGAGGTACAACCCTAGGCAGAGCAGCCTCCAGCACATAGGAGAACCGAGGATGGCTTTCGAAGGAGCACCTATCGATACCAAAGTGGAATTCGAGCTCCGGCTCGGCCACTACCCCGCGAACCTTTCCATCGACCAGGTTCGTGAAGCCATGGAGAAGGAGCTCGGCAGGCCCGTGTTCATCGAGGCGAAGATCGGGCCGCTCGTGAGCAACCGCGAGGAATGGAGCTGTCCGCGCACCCACGTCGAAGGCAGTCTCAAGAATCTCGATGCGCTGCCTCTGCTCGCCCTACCGGCAATCGGCACCTGCTTCTATCTGTATACGTTCGCGACGGTGCACTGAAAGGCCGAGGCCGCTCCTCTGGAGCGGCCTCTTTCTTTGTTGACGAGGAGGCTCGCGAGAGGCAGTCTGTACGAGGAAATCGGAGGGACCAATATGAGATTGATCATCGGGCTCGTATTCACGAGCCTTCTGGCTACGACAGCGATTACGGCGCCTCGCATCGTGAAGGAGCACCGGCCTGCTTGGACCCCGGGTCCTCGGCGAGAGCGGCTTCCGAAGAGAGGCTCCGCTTCGACATGGAAGCGTAAGCGTTTGTGTTAGTACATCGGCCGCTCCTTTGGGGCGGCCGGTTTTCTTATACGATTTACGATTTCTTCTCCCTTAAGAGCTTCTCGAGCAAGCGACCTTCCTTATAGCTTCGATTGAGAATCTCTCCCGGTATCCAGTTGAAGATAAAGAAAATACCAAGGAAGAATGTTACCGCGAAGAATTCATACACTATCCCGGCGGGAGCAAGGTAATTTTCAATGACATTGCCTGCAGCAGTTCCGAAAAGCCCGAGCAGCACACCCATCATTAGATTGTCTACTGCATCGGCACGATTCCATGTCTCATTGATAAGGGACAAGGGATCCAAATTCTTTGGGTCCACAAGATCTGCATAGACCTCTACGGCACTCAACCGTTCTTCCTCAGAAAGACCTTCCCACCGAACAGGGTCACTCCTTTTCAGACGTCTTGTGACACGCTTTCTGAAGTCCCTTTCCTTTTTTGCAGTATTCATTGCTGCAATGTATCTCAGGAATATAAAGAAAAACTGGATTTTATATATACTGGAAACAATGTCTGAAAAGCGATATTGGCTCATGAAATCCGAGCCCGAGAGCTACGGAATCGACCATCTCAAGAAGGACGGGAAGACTGCTTGGACCGGAGTCCGGAACTTTCAGGCCCGGAACTATATGCGCGAGATGAAGCCCGGAGACCATGTGCTCTTCTATCATTCGAACTGTAAGGTGCCAGGCGTCTACGGCATCGCCGAGGTTGTCTCCCTGCCCTATCCTGACCCGACCCAGTTCGACCCGAAGAGCAGCTATTATGATCCGCGCGCCACTGAAGCGAAGCCTATCTGGGACTTGGTTGATATCGCGTTCGTTCGGAAGCTCGAGGTGCCGGTTACGCTGACTGACATCAGGGCAGATTCTCATCTTGGGAAGATGATGATTCTGCAACCGGGTTCGAGGCTTTCAGTGACACCGGTTTCTTCAGAGCATTTCGACTTTATTTTCTCTTTATCTTCGTAAGGTAGGATGCTGCACCTGACTATTTCGAGTCAGGTATTCGCAAATAGTGCGAACTTTGTTCTTTCAAAGGGGGCTTGCATGGGTCCGTAGTGCAGTCTATGTATCTACACAACCTCAAACCTACATATTTGGAGAGTATAGATGAGAAGCTACAGGAATCAGGGACTGCTGGCCACTCTATGTGCGGCGGTCGCGCTTTTTCTCACGTTCTTGAACGGGAGCGCAGCTCAAGCGCAAACAAAGTACAGGCTCCCGCTTGCCTACGTGCCGTATAGCATTACGGCATGGATGGACCACTGGCATACACCCTACGCGACCAACACCAACATTCGTTACGATGCCACGGTCATACCGTCCACCTCGCCGTACTATTACGGCAACAACCCGAGGCATCGAGGAACGGACTTTGGCGTATCATCTGGTACGTCGGTCTATGCGGCAGCGAGCGGAACGGTTGCTTCCGTAACGACAGGCTGTCCAGCGACCGGCAATCCGTCCTGCGGCAGCAACCTGGGCAACCACGTCTGGATTCAGCATGCTGATGGCTGGTACACGCTCTATGCGCACCTGAGCTCGGTCAACGTCACCAACGGACAATCGATCACCTGCGTGAGCGGCCCTGGCGGAACACTGGTCGGTCTCTCGGGCAGGAGCGGGAGTGTCACCGGACCTCACCTACACTTCGAGCTACGTAGCTCGATGTCGGCCAGCGGTACAAGCCGTGATCCGTTTGCTGGATCTGAGAGTCAGGCAACGGAGTACTGGTACCAGTATGCTTTGATTCCAGACCCGCTTCATTCCGGCAGTAACATGCATTACCCCGCAGCCACCTGCCAATAACCAAGAGCTAAGCTCTTAACGAACTACCCCCGACTCTCTTTCGAGAGCCGGGGGCTTTTTATTAATTATAATGCAGCGCTAGAGCTTGAATGAATTCTTTATACCTTCTGCAGCGGTATCGTTCACAAGATACCGAACCATAAGTTTCTGGCCGAACTTATTCTCAACGAAGATGAAATTAAAGTTCGTATCTTCTGGTGTGAGAATATAGCCACTACCAAGTGAATCTGAGACAAACGCTTTGTTTAGAGTGAAGGAATAGGCCGGCTTTCCTGCAAACGTAATTTCCTGTAACTCTCCAACCGTTTTATCTTGGATTGAAGAATTTGAGTCATTTACCTGCAGCTGTCGGACACCTTCAGCAAACTCTTTAAGTGGTAGAGTGGCCAAACTGTTTCGCTCCTTAATGGCCGGAGAGTCATGTGCTGTATCAACGGTATATGCTGTCACACCAAAGATGGCTGGCTTAAGATCAGCATCAATCATAAGATCGTCAGTCTCCTCGATCCGCACCGTTTCAGCCATACCCGGGTATCCCAGTCTGAGGCCATCAGGGTATGAAAGCGAATATGAATAGGTAGTATTTGTATAGGTATTCCAACCTGAAGTATCTACCACGGTAGCTGATTCCTCCGACGAGCGGGTGAAGTAATACATGCCACCGACAAGAATGAGGAAGGCTGCAATCGCTATAAGTACCGTCTTATTCATGGTTGATTGTATTAGCCTAAGACAGGAGGATATCAAATCTAGATAAATTTTTGATAAAGTCTGAAAGCTCCCAATTAAGCGATTAGATTCTTTCGAAAAAGCTTCCTCAGCTCTTCATCTGCGATATATACGTAGGTTCCCTTAATCCCACGCGTGAGAAGGGTCTTGTAGATATTAATGACATATCGCTCAAGTTCTTCAGGATTCTCAACGGATCGCTTTCCGTTTATGTCCTTATACTTCTTTGGATCAACAACGATACGGTGCTGCTCGGGATCATATGAGATCTCAGGTCCGATAATAACGCCAGCATAATTGAGGTCATAGCCCTGGATAGTATGGATACAACCTATTTCATTAACAGCGTTCTTGGAATTAACCCAATCACTCGTTGTTGAGTTCCAGATCAGCCTTAGACCATCGATCTCGATATCATATTCCTCTCCCCCGTTCTTTGTCTTCCAGTCCCAGGCATATCCTGCCACTACACGAGCCAGACCAGTCTCAGCGTCTCTTTTCTTGATATCAGAGATCATCTCCCGAATGTCCTCATAGATAGCGAAGTCATAGTCCTGAGGTACATAGGAGGTATTTCTGAGGCTGAGAACACCGTCTACATATTCAAGATATTCCTCTCCTCCCTCCACTCTCAGCTGGCTGGCTAGGTTATAGAAATCAGCCTTCAGTTGAGAGAATCGTTGCTCGGAAACATCGGATGGGCGTACACTCTGGTTCCTGTCGTAAAAGAGTATCTGCTGTTTTGAAGAAGCGAGTATCCAGTCGAGTTCGGTGCCTTCGTTACCAAAACCGAGCCTTTTGTTAACCACATCAAAAGACTGGTAATTGGCTATGTTTACGCGCTGTTTGAGCCTATGGGCCTCGTCCACAATAAGTAGATCGTAGTCTCCTCTCGTTACGTCAGCAGGACCGATAACCTGAGTGGTCTTGAGACCAGGGATTTTCCTGAAGACGTTCCGTATAGTCTGCCGCAGCGAGGTCATGGGCACCACAAGAGCAATCTTCAAATGCCGTGTCTCCTTCTCCTGCGCAAGGTACTTCATCAAATAGATTGCCAAGACGGTTTTTCCGGTTCCTGGCTTTCCATTAATGAGATACGTTTTCTGTTCGTTCTTCGCGATCTTCTTAAAGAGATCAGTGGCAATGATCAGCTGATCGTCACTAAGAGACTTATAGGGAGAGTATTTGAATACGTCACTATTCCTGAGCTGTACGAGGTCCTGGGTAGCAAGCGACATTGCCCTGAGCTTCTCCCAAATAAGCTCGAACTTCGCCTTGTACTTCTCACGATCAAAGTACTCATGATTCCTCAGACCCTTATTGGAGTTCTGTAGCTGAAACGTACCTTCCGCT
Source organism: uncultured bacterium (assembly GCA_937879955.1). Taxonomy (GTDB): domain Bacteria; phylum Patescibacteriota; class Minisyncoccia; order Phycocordibacterales; family Phycocordibacteraceae; genus C7867-001. The sequence continues at coordinate 45,843 of CALFMK010000002.1, read as the reverse complement.
GAAAGGTACTGAATGAGCCAGGATTCGATATCGAGAGCAGCTGAGATATTAAATTCCTCGTCACTGATTATATGCATCTTCTTTAGCTTTGCCCGGGACGGGGTATCGAGATGCTGCTTGCTGCGCACAAAGGCACGAGTGGTCTGCCCCACATAGAGCTCTTTCCCGTCTTCGAGAAGATACACAACGGGCCAATTGCTTCCGAATTTATATTTTCGAATTTTATCCGATTCGCTTCTCTTAAATTCAAAGCTTTCGATCTCGGACATGGCTAGAGTTCTGTGTACTTCGCGTTTCTTCCCTTCGCCTTTTCTACGGGATACTTCTCGTTATTCTTTTCGAGCTTGCGAACAAAAGCCTCTGAAATATCAATATTCAGATCGTTACTTAGGAGAAGAACCCAATACAGAACGTCGGCGAGCTCGTCGCCAATATCCTCCCTTTTGGCCTCACCATGTGCCCATTGGGCCCTTTCGTCTTTCCACTGGAAATGCTCAAGGACTTCCCCAGCCTCGAGAGCCATGGAAATGGCCAGGTCTTTAGGAGTATGAAATTGCTTCCAGTCCCGATCGTCTCGGAATTGGACCACCATTTCCTTGAGTTTTTCTATATCGGCCATTCATAAATATCTTATCAGATAGATAATCCTGGCACAGAATTTGACAAGTTCACTAATATTAAATCGCCAGTTTCGTGAAGGTCATTACAACTTCTCTCCGCATACGCGCATCCATCGAAGCCTTGCTTGATCTTTTTGTTGGAGGCGGAAGATAACGACGATTGGCAGGTAAAATTCGAACTTTTTTTTCTGTCAGCGCTAGCCCTACTTGCTTTGCAACAATTTCCATTACAACAGAATTCCTTATATAGGTTCCCTTGATCGTATTTTCACCGACCACATAAATTGCCTTTCCATTTGGGACTAATACTCTTGCAACCTCTTTTATTGAAGAGGTCATATCATATATATATCGAGAAAGTATGGCCTGATTCCGTGTTGTCAGTCGAGGCTGTAGATTTAATCCCTTTACTACAAGCTTCACACTCTCATCTTCGTTAGCAATACCACTGCTTAATTCACTACCAATACTATCGGTACGGAGCTTTCTTAGTTCACCAATTTTATACCCCATCCACACCAATGAAAATTTACTACAACGCATGTAATCAATAGCATTAAGATAGGGAGGAGAAGTAAGCACGATATCTATCGAAGATTTTCTAATCGGGAGTTTTCGAGCATCACCCCTTGCAACCTTCGCTACAGGTCCGCGAGCCTTGTCTTTCTTATCAAGACAACTCTTTGTCACCTTCAGAACCATGGGTAGAAATTTATCAAACGGCCTTACTGGAGCTTCTTCGTAGACTCTATGCGGACGACTATGTGATAGATCCATCGCGAGTGATACGCCTGAGCTCTTCACGATAATTAAGCGAGAAAGCGCACACCAAAGTACATCTCGCTCGTCCTCATCCTCAACGGCTAGGATCGCGTTTGAAAGAGAAGTCATTTGCCTACGGACAATGGGATCAAACCAATAGTCAATGAACTCTTTCGTCTCATCATCAGATTCTATTGGATACGCCTTCTCCAGGGGCATATTAGGGAAACTTTTTTCTGCTATGGCCAGAACATTCTTAGCTACGGTATTTATGTGTTCAATATCAACCGCAGTCGTCCATACCTTCGAAAGTAGCACCGCCAGAGGATCTATATCAATTCCTCTTGCTTGATGTCCATTCGCTCGCGCAAGAGCGATGACTGTCCCAGAACCCATCATTGGGTCGAGGATCCTGAGAGGTCTCTTTGAGTTCTCTAGTACTTCGAGCGCGATTGTCGGGGCCATTCGGGCCGGAAAGGGGTGCACTGAGTCACGTCCCAGTGCATCGTACATTGTCTTACCCTTCTTCTGTGTTGTACTTGCTTTTGCCGGCATAATTAACTCTGGCCATTATACTCCCTCATCGCAGCTTCGATAGCGGTAATTACATTTTCCCTACTCTGATCGAGCTCAACTGTTCCAGTATTGGCATGCATGGCTCCTGATGACATTTGCGCCAGCGCATTACAGAGCTCGATAAGTTCATCATCTCTATCAAATTTAATGGGCGGTAAGAGATGCGAGAGCTCTACGCGCAATGCCGAATATTTAACACTTGCTTGATTAAAGTCTTTCTGGAGCTTGTGAATAGCTCCAATGATCTCTTTGTACGGTGGCTTTTCGACAATCTTTGCCTGGATACCATCTACCCATTCCCTGCTTTCCTCGGGTAACCTACACTCAAAAAGGCTCCGGATCTCAGAAAGACCGAGCTGTTTAAGGGGACGGAGTGTTACGAGCCGTGCCAAATCATCGACTGTTATAAGCGTAATGGTCTTCCGATTACCCCTTGCCTCCGTACCTTCTCGGTCAGCGCTAATCTCTTTTGCGAGTGCTGAGCTCTCGCCCGCTGTCGTTGAGAAGGACGGACCGACGATAATTGCGTGGTTACAGGCATACTCATCGCGCTGGCGCGCAATTGCCGACACTCGTACACTAGCATTGGCGACCCTGACTCCATCCTTCTCTTTACTTTTTGCTTCAAGACTCACGGAGTAACGACGAGACTGTCCGTCTTCACCCGCGGAAAGATGTGCTGTTGCAACCCCGTCCGGCTTACCCTTACCTCCAATAGGGATGGTTTCAAATCCAAGACTTGAGAAAGCAGCGCATACCTTATCTTCTAAAGAGTCAGGATTATTTCTTGCTTCTTTTAATGAGGCTGCAACAGAAAATGCACTTTGATGTCCGGATTCATTTGCAAGATACCGGAGCAGCCTATCGCGTGTTGCGAGAAAGTCACTAATTGTAGTTCCAGGAACCCCGAGTGCGTGCAGATGCGACTCAGCAAGTACTTCGGCCATTGCCAAGACCTCGAGAGGCTGTCCGCTCGTTTTACTTGAGAATTCGTCGTGGAAAGTTGCGACAAGTGGATGCCAGGCGTTTATACGTAGGTTTGCCGTTTGGGTATCATATTTTGCAAAACCTTCATCGGGACTACCGTTGTAATCGAGAGTGAGTCCAGAAACGAATTTTTCTGGATCCGCAGCGCGAGATTCAAGCTCGCTTATAAAAGCTTCTCGTTCAGAATCGTTCTTTAAATCAGGTACGGAAAGATAATGTGCATTACTACGCTTCTCCACCACAGCACGTGCCAGCTCGACGATTGGTGATCGAGACAAGCTTCCGGGGCTTGCAGCAAGCTTTCGGGCGAGTTGTGCTCCAGGTTCTTCGAGACTTACCTGACTCTCAATTGTAGAACGAACGGAGTTAAAGATGCCTCGCAAGATATTTCTTGCCTCTTCAAGTTCCGGTCCTTCCATAAGTGCTTCACGGTTTGCCCTTAAAAGCCTATCAAGACCGTTCATGTGGACCACCGCCCTGAAGCGACCAAAGGTTCCATGCCGAAGTTCATCAGGTGAGATTCCAAAGTGACCATCCTCGACATTAACGAGACGATCAAATACATATACGAAGAAGCCGTAGCTCCTTCCTATTTCGTCAGATTTTCCGGTCAGCAAATCCTTGTAAGCCTCAACATATCCCGTAATACGCCCAAGCTGGGGTGTTAACAGTCAGAAACGTTTAGGATCAGCACTATCTACGCTCTTATCCTCTGATATCTCAATTTCCTTTGACGCTGGCTTTGGCAGCTCTATAAGATCTTTTCCAAGCACCCACTCCTTAAGCACTCCCTTTCCTTGTTTACTTGGAGCTAGTTTCTTATCATTCATCCAAACTTCAAAATCTGGTCGAAGCGGCATGGCGGTTCTAAGAACCCACTCCAGGTGACCTGGCCTAATGTCATGAACCTTGTCTTTTAGAGAGCTCATGAGAGTCACTGTCCACGACTTGGGAGACCCTTTTCCGAAAAGTTTCATACCAGAGGTTTTGAAGGCTGCAGTCTCAGTCCAGGGCCTTAGGAGCTCCATAACTTCAGCTTCTGTTGGCTGGTGAAGTGGAATCTTCATTGGAGTCTTTGGTTCTATTTCCTTACCGACTCGCTGGTCAATGTCTGCATAATTCATCGAGGTCGCAAAATATTTACCTCCACGCTTACTTACATGTGTGAGTTGGTTTGAAAGAACGTAGGTTGCCAGTTTACCAATTCCGAATTTTCCAATTTGCTGCCTGCCATTCGGTAGCGGATGCTCCTTTCGTTTCCCGCTTACCCCTATAAGCCAGTGCTGCTTCAAACCTGCTGCATTCATACCCTCGCCATCATCAATAACTGCAATTGATGCATCTTGCCCATGCAGATCTTTTGAGAGAAGTACTAAGACTTTCCTTGCACCAGCATCAAATGAGTTAGCAACAAGCTCTTCAACTGCCTTATTAGGACTTGCGTACAGACCCTCAGAAAAAAGCTCTACAATTTTATAGCTCAATCGTACATCAATACTATCGATGGTATTTCCAACAAGCGACAGCGATTGCTTATTCACAACAGAATTTTTCTGTTGCTTTTTTAATTTGCCTTCTTGATTGTTCTGTGGCCGAACCGAATCCCTTTCCTTCATGAAGCAAGTATGGACTTCGTTTCTTAAATCGCAATAGACTGATTTTTTATTAAAAATCCAGGAAAATTTTATCTGTTCCATAAACAAAAGACCCGCTCTCGCGGGTCTTTCGTTTAGTAACTCTTCAAACGACGGGACTTCTCATGCGTCCTGATCTTCTCCAGCGCCTTCGCCTCGATCTGGCGGATACGCTCGCGGGTGACGCCGAACTCCTTACCCACTTCCTCGAGCGTGTGGTACACGCCGTCGAGGAGGCCGTGGCGCATCTCGAGGATCTTGCGCTCCTTCGGAGAGAGGTCCTCGAGGATGTCGCGGACCTGCTCGCCGAGGATGCGCTCCGAGGACTCCTGGATAGGAGACGGGATCTTATCGTCCGCGATGAAGTCACCGAGGGTGGAGTTCTGGTCGTCATCGGAGCCTATAGGGTTCTCGAGCGAGAGCGTGTCCTGGTTGATCTTCTCGATCTGGTAGATCTTGTCCACCTCGACGCCCATCTCGATGGCGATCTCCTCAGGCTGCGGATCGCGGCCGAGCACCTGTGCCAAGCGGCGGGACACCTGCTTGTACTTCGCGATGGTCTCCACCATGTGCACCGGGATGCGGATGGTGCGGGACTGGTCCGCGAGCGCGCGGGTGATGGCCTGGCGGATCCACCACGTCGCATAGGTCGAGAACTTGAATCCCTTGTTCCAGTCGAACTTGTCGACGGCCTTGAAGAGGCCGAGGTTGCCCTCCTGGATGAGGTCGAGAAGGGTCAGGTCAGGAGACCGGCCTACGTACTTCTTTGCGATCGATACCACGAGGCGGAGGTTCGAGCGGGCGAGGATATTGCGCGCCTCGTCGTCCCCCTTCTCGATACGCTGCGCGAGCTCGCGCTCTTCGGAAGCCGTGAGGAGCGGGTATTGGCCGATCTCGCGGAGGTAGATCTGGATGGAGTCGTACGCGCCTGAGTCGCGGCTCTTTATGTTGCGGGTAGCGAGGTACTGGTCCGTGTCATCGGCGAGCATGCCGCCCTCGAGGATGTCGATGCCGGCGGCGGTGAACTTCTCGTAGAGCTCGTCGAGGAACATGATGTCGTCCTCCACGTGCGGGAACTCCTTGAGGATCTCCGAGTACGTGATGTAGCCGCGCTCCTTGCCCTTCTTGATGAGGACGTCGGCCTTGTCTACCTTCACGGCTGCGGCCTTCGCCTTCGCGCCTGTCGCTGCCGCGCGGACGATGTTCTTGAGCGCGACCTTCTTGGTCGGCTTCTTCGCAACCGCTGCCTTCTTCGCAGGCGCCTTCTTGGCTGCCTTCTTAGGCGCAGCCTTCTTCACCGCCTTCTTAGGAGCGGCCTTCTTCACTACTTTCTTCGGTGCAGCCTTCTTGGCTGGCTTCTTCGCAGTTGGCATCGGGGATGTAGGTGAACGAGTAAATCGAACGTTATGAAAATAGGGCGAGCCTCTTCCGGAGCTCTTCGCATTCCTGCCCTGCTTCCTTAATCTGAGTCTCGTCTCGGGACGTCTCTGCAACGCGCAAGCGAGCGGTAGCGGCCTGGAGCCGCTCCGCTAGGAGTGCCTTCTCGAATGCGACGATGAGATCGTCCGCGTCCGTTTCTCCGGGGGCCTCGCCAAAGGCTATTCCTGCCTCGAAGATCATGTCTTCGGGAGGGGGCACGTCCGGGAACGGTACGCCGATGATGCGATTATACTCATTTTCCACCTTCCTCGCAATGGCCGTATCGGCATACGCGGCCGCCACGGCGCGAAGCTTCATCCCGTGCCGCTCGCTCGCTGACATGGCTACAGGAGCCTGCGGACGGGTCTGTACGGGCTGCTCGAAGGGCCTAGCCGCCTCTGGCTGGCGCCCTTCTTTCGGGAGCCGGGCGAGCGCGGCCCGGATGGCCTCAGGCGTCGAGCCGAGCGAGCGCGCCGTTATGCCCACGAAGTGCTCCTGCTCCATCGGGCTCTGGATGGCCGCTATCAGAGGGAGCACGGTCTTCTCCACGAGCATGATCAATCGATGTGGGTCCTTCTCCGTCTCGGCCAGGACCGAGAGGAAGAACTCTACGATAGGCTCGCTGCCCTTGATACGAGCGGTTAACGCCTTCGGGTCCTCGTTCGCCATGTCGGCCGGGTCCTTCCCTGCAGGCAGCCGCACCGCCTTCACGTGCATGCCGGCCTTGAGTGCCGCGATGGCGTTCTTCATGCTGGCGTTCAGTCCCGCGCGGTCCGAGTCGAGCGCGAGCATGAGGTTGTCCGCGTAGCGCTTTATCAAGGAAAGGTGCTGCGGGGTGAGCGCCGTGCCCGAGAGTGCTACGGTGTTCTGGAAGCCGATCTGATGCAGCATGAGGAGGTCCATCTGCCCCTCAACCAAGAGCGCGAACCCCCGCTGGCGTATCGCGTCCTTCGCCTTGTCCATGCCGAAGAGGATCTCCGACTTCTTGTAGAGGTCGGTCTCCGGGGAGTTCAGGTACTTCGCGAGATCGCTAGGGTCGAGCGCGCGTCCCGTGAACGCTACGGTGCGTCCGGCCGAGTCCCGTATCGGGAACATGAGGCGCTTGCGGAAGCGGTCGTACCAGGTCCCCTTCTTCTCGTCCGCTTCCTTAACCAAGCCAGCCGCGACGAGCTCCGCGTTCGTGAAGCCGTCTGCCGTCAGGCTCTCGAGGATCGTGCGCCACGCGTCCGGCGCGTAGCCGAGGTTCCAGGTCTTGATGGTCTCAGCGGACAATCCACGCGAGAGCGCATACGCGTACGCGCTTCCCGCGACGTCCTTCCCCTCGAGGAGGCCTGCCGCGTACTTCGCCTCCGCGCGTGCCATCGCCTCGTACAGGCGGTCGCGCTTGTCCTTGTCCGCCTTCGAGGCGCCGCCGCCCTGGTACACGATCTCTACCCCCGCCTTCTCCGCGAGTATCTTGAGCGCGCCCTTGAAGTCCACGCCCTCCATCTTCTGGATGAACTCGAACTGGTCGCCGCCCTGTCCCGAGGAGAAGCAGTAGTACGTGCCGCGCTCCACGTTCACGTAGAAGGACGGGGTCTTCTCCTTGTTGAACGGCGAGAGACCCTTGTAGTTGCGGCCGGACTTCGTGAGCTTCACGTACGGCGAAACGACCTCGAGGATCGAGAGCTTCGCCTTCACCTGCTCGACGGTATCCATGTCCTCCGTATTTTACCGCCTCAGGCGCTTGCGCGCTCGGGTCGTGGAACGGCCCGGAATATGGCATAGTAGACCCCAGTTCAGAACCTTTGAGGGAGCATTACACGTGTCGAACGATACCCAGGCCGGCTTCATGCCGGTCCGCGGCAATACCCACGACTGGAACGCCCATACGACCCAGAACGTGATCGACGTCCTTAGCGAGGACGGCTATATCGAGCCCGGGAAGAAGCCCGCGCAGAGCTACCGCAAGCGCCTCGACGAGGACCCGGACCGCCCGTTCACCGTGAACATCATCAGCCCGAAGGGGCTCATGATCGGCCCTGACGATCCGCTGCGCCAGGTCCTCACGGACATCGGCAAGACGCACGTGGTGGACGTGCTCGCGCCCGGCGAATGCGGCTTCATGCCCTGGACGGGCGGCAGCCACGACCCCGGCCGCATCCTCACCATCCGGATCCGCCGGCGCGCTGACGCGCAGGCCGCCTAGCACAGAGACCGCCCGGCAGAATGCCGCGGCGGTCTTCGTCTTTGCCCTGCCAGGTATTGCAATATATTTTATATATTGTATAGTGCTCTCAGACCAGATTTTCCTCAGGAGGGAACCATGCACATCGAAGCGCAGCGCGAAGAAGCGATCGTGAGACCGCCGGAGTACCGCAGAGGCTACCAGAACGACGTCATCGTCCTCACCATGGACGGCCTGCTCAAGGTCCTCCACGGCCGTGAGCACGAGGCGAAGCTGGCCGCCTTCCCCGACGGGCAGTACACCGTCTTCTTCCGGGACTGGAGCGCGGACATCGGTCCGAGCGACGAGCTCTGGGAGAAGATCGCCGAGATCACACAGCACTACGCCCTGGAGATCGTCCCGAACGGCCTCTACTGCTCGACCGACCACCAGCCGTGGACCGGCAGCACGAACAGCTTCGGCCGCGTCAGGTTCAAGCACATGAAGATCACGAACTGCATCCCCACGGCTGCGGCCGCCTGATCGCCCAAGAGACCGCCCGGCACCTCGTGCCCGGCGGTCTTTCCCTTTCCCCAGGATTGACGGGTGCCGGATACCGTCCTATACATAGTCTGATTGTTCCTCATAGGGAGAGTGATCGTGACACCATCAAGCATCATGGAGAACCTGGCACGTGCGAGCGCGCTGGCCGTCGTACAGAAGCAGTCCGGCACGAAGCACAACCAGACCGCGCTCGACAAGATCTGCTCGACGTTCGAAACGTACGCCCGGCGCGGCGACCAGTCCCAGAAGGTCCTGGCCCGGACGCTCGTCACCGAGCTGTTCGAATCCGCGGCGGAACACCGTCCGGAACGGATGGTGGAGAGTCTGTATCCGGTCTTCGTGGTTCTCTGCGGAGAGCGGACCGCGACCGACCGGCCGTGCGCCATCGACTGGTCGCTCATGGACCCGGACCGCGTATCGGTCGCCGCCTGAGCCAGGACGCCGCACCTTCCCTTCCATGGGCAGGCGCGGCGTTTCTTTTATGCCCATGAGAAAGGCCCGCTCGAAAGCGGGCCTTTCTTCGATACGGAACGGGGTCTTAGACCGCCTGCTCCTCCATCGCGAGCTTCTCGGCTGCGACGCGAGCCTGCTCCGCCGCGCGGCGTGCCTGCATCGCGGCGATAGCCTCGTGCTTCTTGGATCCGTTGAAGCCGGTTCCGGCCGGGATGAGGCGGCCGAGGATGACGTTCTCCTTGAGACCGCGGAGCGTATCGACGGAGCCGCGGAGCGACGCGTCGATGAGGATCTTCGTGGTCTGCTCGAAGGACGCTGCCGAGAGGAACGAGCGGCGGCTGAGCGCGGAGGTCTTGATGCCGAGCACCATCTCCTTCGCCTTCGGCGCGATCTTCCCTTCTGCCTCCATGGCCTTCACCTCCTCCTCGAACTCCCAGTGCTCGACGACGTCGCCGACCGAGTAGTCCGAATCGCCGGTCTCGGTGATCTTCGCGTTCGCGAACATGCGCTTCACGATGACCTCGAGGTGCTTGCGGGACACGGATGCGCCCTGGAGCTCGTAGATCTTCGAGGTCTCCGCGATGATGTACTCCTGGACGACCGCGCGGCCCGCGTGCTCGAAGAGCTCGTCGAGGTCGGCAGAGCCGTCGGAGAGGAGCTGGCCCTTCTTCACGGCATCGCCCTCGGCGACGAGCGCCTGGCGCGGGTACGCGAGGACGTACTCGGTGTTGGAGCCGTCCTTCTTGCCCTGGCCCTTCTCAGGGGTGACGACGAGCACCTTGTCGCGGCCCTGGTCGCGGACCTCGACGACGACGCCGTCGAACTTCGAGACGGCCGCCGAGTTCTTCGGCGAGCGCTTCTCGAACACCTCCTCGATGCGAGGGAGACCCGACGTGATGTCGCCGCCCACCGACGCGGTTCCTCCCGCGTGGAAGGTACGCATCGTGAGCTGGGTTCCCGGCTCGCCGATAGCCTGCGCGGCGACGGTACCCACGGCCTCGCCGAGGTCTACCGGCTGCTGGCTCGAGAGGTCCATGCCGTAGCAGGTGCCGCAGATGCCGTAGCGGGTCTCGCAGGACATAGGCGACCGGACGATGACGCTCGTGACGGACTCGTCACCGGCTACCTGGGACGCGAGGGCCGCCGTGAGGTAGGTTCCCTTCTTCACGCCTGCGGTCTCTGCCGCGAGGGTGCGTCCGCGGATAGCCTCCGCGAAGTCGATCTTGATGCCGGATGCCGACACGCGGTTGATCGCGATGCCGCGCTTCGTGCCGCAGTCCGTCTCCGTGATGATCGAGTCCTGCGCGACGTCGAAGAGACGGCGCGTGAGGTATCCGGCGCGGGCGGTACCGAGCGCGGTGTCGGTGAGACCCTTGCGGGCGCCGTGGGTCGACATGAAGTACTCGACCGGATTGAGTCCCTCCGTCATGGAGGAGACGATCGGCACCTCGATGGTCTCGCCGGCGGTGTTCTGGATGAGACCCTTCATGCCGGCCATCTGCGTGAGATTGCCGATGGAACCGCGGGCGCCGGAGCGCACCATGTCGTGGACCGATCCCGAAGGATTGAGGTCCGCCTCGACGAGGGTCTCCACCTCGGTCTTCGTCGCGTGCCAGACCTCGATGATCATGCGGCGCTTCTCGTCGTGCGAGAGGAGGCCGTCCTCGAAGTCGCTCTCGATCTTCGCGACCTTCGTGCGGGCCGCGGCGACGATGGCGTCCTTGCCCTCAGGCACGGACACGTCGTCGAGCGACCAGGTGACGCCGGACTTCGTAGCGTACTCGAAGCCGAAGCGCTTCACCTTGTTCACGATGCCTGGGATCGAGTCGATGCCGTAGCGGTCGATGCAGTCCGACATGATGCCGGTGATCACCTTCTTCGAGATCGCGTCGTTCACGTACGGATAGTCCGCAGGAAGGACGGTGTTGAAGAGGAGGCGTCCGACGGTCGTCTCGAAGATGCCGTCGCCCACCGCCGCGTACTTCGCCTTGCCCGCGACCGGAAGGACGTGGATCGACGCGCGCAGGTCGATCGCGCCGTACTCGTGCGCGAGGATGGCCGCGTTCGGGGACTGGAAGTACGTTCCCTCGCCCTTGGCGCCTGGCATCGACTTCGTGAGCCAGTAGGTGCCGAGCACGATGTCGAGCGGCTTCTGGGTCATGACGATCATCTCGCCGGAACCCGGCTTGAGGATGTTCTTGTTCGCGGACATGACGTTCGCCGCCTCCCACTGCGCCTCCTCGGAGAGCGGCACGTGGATGGCCATCTGGTCGCCGTCGAAGTCGGCGTTGAAGGCCGGACAGACGAGCGGATGGAGCTGGATAGCGTCGCCCTCGATGAGGCGCGGACGGAACGCCTGGATACCCTGGCGGTGGAGCGTCGGCGCGCGGTTGAGGAGCACGTGCTTGCCCTGGATGGCCTCCTCGAGGATCTCCCACACCTCGGCGACGCCGTCCTCGATGAGGCGGCCCGCACCGCGGATGTTGAACGCGAGCTCGCGCTCGAGGAGCCCTGCGATGACGAACGGGCGGAAGAGCTCGAGCGCCATGTGCTTCGGCAGACCGCACTCGTCGAGCTCGAGGTCAGGACCGACCACGATCACGGAGCGGCCGGAGTAGTCCACGCGCTTGCCGAGGAGGTTCTGGCGGAAGTAGCCCTGCTTACCCTTGAGGTAGTCGGCGAGCGACTTGAGCGGACGGCGCTGGGCCGGCGTCATCGCGCCTCCCGCTGCCCCGCCCTTGCGGATGGAGTTGTCGAGGAGCGCGTCGACGGCCTCCTGGAGGATGCGCTTCTCGTTGCGGAGGATCACCTCTGGCGCATGGATGTCGAGGAGCTTCTTCAGGCGGTTGTTGCGGTTGATGACGCGGCGGTAGAGGTCGTTCACGTCGGACGTCGCATGGCGGCCTCCTTCGAGCGCCACCATCGGGCGGAGCGCCGGCGGGATGACCGGAATCTTCGTGAGGAACATCCACTCAGGACGGATGTTCGACGCGATCATCGACGAGATGAGCGAGATGCGCTTCGCGAGCTTCTCGCGCTCGGCAGCGGCTGCCTTCGGGTAGCGCTCCTCGAGACGCGCCTTGAGCTCGTCGAGCTTGAGGCTGCGGAAGAGGTCGTAGATGGCCTCGGCACCGATCTTGGCCTCGAAGAGGGTACCGTAGCGCACGCTGAAGCGGTGGTACTGGATCTCATCGAAGACCTTGCCGACGACGACCGACTCGATCTCGTTCTTCGCGACCGTCATCTTCTCCTTGAGCGCGTCGCGCTCGGCGTCGGTGTTCGATGCCTTGTGCTTGGTCTTGTACTCGTTCTCGAGCTCGGCGAGCATGCGCTTCTTCACGTCCTCCGCGACCTTGGTCACGATGTAGCCCGCGAAGTAGACGACCTTCTCGAGGTCGGCCGACGGGATGCCGAGGATGAGCGCCATGCGGCTTGGCATGGAGCGGAGGAACCAGATGTGCGCGACCGGGGTCACGAGCTCGATGTGGCCCATGCGCTCGCGGCGCACGATGGAGCGGGTGATCTCCACGCCGCACTTGTCACAGACGATGCCCTTGTAGCGGATGCCCTTGTACTTGCCGCAGTAGCACTCGTAGTCGCGCTCAGGGCCGAAGATCTTCTCGTCGAAGAGCCCGTGCTTCTCGGAGCGCTGGGTGCGGTAGTTGATGGTCTCAGGCTTCGTGATCTCGCCGCGGGACCAGGACAGGATGCGCTCTGGGGACGCGAGGGAGAGCTGGAGCGCGTCCCAGTCGCTGCCGCGCTGCATCATCGGACGCTTTCCGGAATTCATGTTGGGGAGTGCCATAGATGATCTGGTTAGTCAGCCTGCGTGTAATTCTCGAGTGGCTCGATGTCGAGCGCGAGACCGCGGATCTGGTTGGTAAGGACGGCGAAGGAAGCCGGCGTGCCGGAGTGCGACACGGGCTCGCCCTTCACGATCGCGTCGAAGGTCGCGGAGCGGCCCTGGATATCGTCGGACTTGATGGTGAGCATCTCCCGGAGCGTGTAGGCGGAGCCGTAGCCGAGGAGCGCCCACACCTCCATCTCGCCGAAGCGCTGGCCGCCGTTCTGGGCCTTTCCGCCGAGCGGCTGCTGGGTGATGAGGGAGTACGGGCCGATGGAGCGCATGTGGATCTTGTCCTCCACCATGTGATGGAGCTTCAGGACGTACATGTAGCCCACGGAGATCGGCTGTGCGAACGCCTCGCCCGTGCGGCCGTCGAAGAGACGCATCTTTCCGGAGGCGTCGTAGCCGGCCTTCACGAGCTCGTCGCGGATCTCGGCATGGGTCGCGCCTGCGAACGGCGGTACCACGGCCTGGTAGCCGAGGGTGTTCGCCGCGAGCCCGAGATGGAGCTCGAGGATCTGTCCCAGGTTCATGCGGGACGGGACGCCGAGCGGCGTGAGGATGATGTCGACCGGGTTGCCGTCCTTGTCGTACGGCATGTCCTCGACCGGAAGCACGCGGGAGATGACTCCCTTGTTTCCGTGACGTCCGGCGAGCTTGTCGCCCACCGACACGTTACGCACCTGGGCCACGGTGACGACGATCTTCTTGATGATGCCGCTCTCGAGCTGGTCGCCCTGCTCGCGGCTGAAGACCTTCACGCCGATGACACGGCCGCGCTTCCCTCCCTCCATGCGGAGCGAGGTGTCCTTCACGTCCTTGGCCTTGTCGCCGAAGATCGAGCGGAGAAGGCGCTCCTCAGGCGTGAGCTGGGTCTCGCCCTTCGGGGTCACCTTACCCACGAGGATGTCGCCCGGGCGCACTTCCGCGCCGATTCGGACGATACCCTCCTCGTCGAGGTTCTTGAGACGGAGCTCGCCGACGTTCGGGATGTCGTGGGTGGTCACCTCGGCACCGAGCTTGGTGTCGCGGACCGCCGCCTCGAAGTCCTCGATGTGGACGGTAGTGAACTTGGACTCCTCCACGAGGCGCTCGGAGACGATGATAGCGTCCTCGTAGTTAGCGCCGTTCCAGGACATGAAGGCGACGCGGACGTTCTGTCCGAGCGCCATCTGTCCCTGGTCCGAAGACGATGCGTCCGCGAGGACGTCGCCCTTCTTGACCTTCATGCCGGTCGCTACGATCGGGCGCTGCATGAACGCGGAGTTCTGGTTGGTCTGCGTGAGGCCCTGGAGCTTGTACTCGTGCGGCTTGCCGTTCGACGGCGTGACGATGACCTTGCGCGCGTCGCAGTACGTCACCTCGCCCGCCTCCTCGGCGATGACGAGGCGGCCGGTGTTCTGCGCGGCATGGCCCTCGATGCCGGTCGAGACGAGCGGCGCCTCCGGGATGAGCACCGGGGTCGCCTGCTTCTGCATGTTCGAACCCATGAGCGCGCGGTTCGCGTCGTCGTGGTCGACGAACGGGATCATCGCGGTCGCGGCCGAGAACATCTGGTACGTCGATGCGTCCATGTAGTTGATCTCGTCCTTGCGCACGACCGCAGGCTCGCCGCCGCGGCGCGCCTCGATGGCGTCGACCGTGATGCGGCCCTTCTCGTCGGTCGGGGTCGCGGCATGCGCGATGACCACGGTCTCCTCGTCGAGCGCGTTGAGGTACTCGATCTCGTCGGTGACGACGCCGTTCTTCACCTTCGCGTACGGGGTCTCGATGACGCCGAACTCGTTGGTGCGCGCATGGAGCGCGAGGCGGAGGATGAGGCCGATGTTCTGGCCCTCAGGCGTGTGGATCGGGCAGAGGCGTCCGTAGTGGGACGGATGCACGTCGCGGACCTCGAAGCCGGCGCGCTCGCGCGTGAGGCCGCCGGGACCGAGCGCGGAGAGCGTGCGCATGTTCTCGAGCTCGGCGAGGATGTTCTGCTGGTCCATGAACTGCGAGAGCTGGTTCGCGGTGAAGAACTCGCGGACGCTCGCGGAGAGCGGGCGCGGGTTCACGAACGCCATCGGGAGCGAGGTCTCGCTCTCGATCGTCGACATGCGGTCCTGGATGTTGCGCTTCATGCGCGACATGCCCACGCGCATGCGGGCCTGGAGGAGCTCGCCGACGAAGCGGACGCGGCGGAAGCCGAGGTGGTCGATGTCGTCAGGGACGGCGTTCGCGTCCGTGTTCATGCGGGCGATCTCGCCGACGATGCGGACGAGGTCGTCGAGCGTGAGGGCGCGCTGGTCGAGCGACTTCTTGTCCGTCGGGAGGCCGAAGCGGGCGTTCAGGCGGTGGCGGCCGACCTTCGAGAGGTCGTAGCGCTCAGGCGCGAAGAGCGTATTCACGTAGGACTTGGCGTTGTCCGGGGTCGCGAGGTCGCCGTCGCGCATGCGGCGGTGCACCTCGACGTACGAGTCGTCGAGCGTCTGCGCGGTGTCATGCGCGAGCGTCATCTGGAGCGCCTTGGTCGCGACCTCGTCGCCCTTGAACTTCGCGAGGATCTCGTCGCGGACTCCCGCGCCGAAGATAGAGAGGAGGTTCGTGACCGGGAACTTGCGCTTGCGGTCGATCTTCACGTAGATCGCGCCGTCCGCGTCGGACTCGATCTCGATCCATACGCCGCGCGCAGGGATGAGCTTCGCGCCGAAATAGTTGCGGCCCTTGTTCTCCTCGGCGACGAAGAAGGCGCCGAAGGAGCGCGCGAGCTGCGGCACGATGGCGCGCTCGACGCCCGACACGATGAAGGAGCCGTGCGGCGTCATCATCGGGATGTCGGTGAGGAAGATCTCCTGCGTCTTCTCGGATCCGAAGGTCTTGTTCACGAGCGTCACGGACGCCTTGAGCGGCGCCTCGTACGTGCGCGCGTTCTCGCGCGCCTCCTCCTCGGTGCCCTTTGGAGCGCCGATCTCGAAGCCGTCGAACCGGAGCTCGAACTTCTTTCCGGAATAATCAGGAATTGGCGAGAACTCCTTGAAGAGCTCCTTGAGCCCGTCCTGGAGGAGCCAGGCGAACGATTCCCGCTGGTGCCCCACCAGGTCCGGGAACTCGACGCGCGGCGCGCGGTACGCGCCGAAGGTCTTCTGCACGAGCTTTTTCTGCTGCATGTCAGTTTCGTATGGTTACGGTGTCTCCCTAAACGCCGAATGGGCACGTATACGTACGTGCCGCGCCCCTCGTTCTTAGGAGACGCTGTTTTTAAAATAAAACCCTGATTTTCTGCCCCGAACCCGTCGTGCCGTCGTTACTCAGTCGTAAGGTAAATATACGATGAAGGATCTGGTACCGTCAACCCGGGGATATCAGGGTTCCCTGTCCGGACCAAAGGAAAAGGCGGTTTCCGAGAGGAAACCGCCTTCATATGACTCACGCCATCGCGTCCGTCTCTTCAGGCTCGTGCCTCGAGAGATGCGGGACCAGGAGCGCAGACACCCCGAGAAGCGCAGCCACGATGCCGGCTGCGAGAGGCGCGTTCGCGCCCCATGCCAGACCGAAGCCCAGGTGCCAGGCCAGGACGGCAGCCACACCCGGGGCGACCGCGCAAAGGATGAACGCCATCCGCTTATGGTACGGCAGCAGGTGGCGCTTCTGCGGCACCAGGAGCATGGCCACGAACGTCGTAACAACAGGCGCGAAGAACGCCACGATGATGGTCGCGAGCAGGCTCGAACCGCCCTCGAGCGGCACGATCGCACGGAAGACCATCAAGACGATGACACACCAGGCGATTGCCACCCGCGCATGATCCGCGGACCTCTTCATGACGACGCAGGCCGCCGCCGCGATCGCGAACACGGCGAGCGCGGCGATTGAGACGTAGGTCCCGATGTCAGCCACGACACGCATGGACCGGGCGATATCCCAGCCGTACAGGCCGGAAAGGCTTCCGGCCGCGAGCGAGGCGAGCAGAAATGCCGCCGCGAGCAAGAATCCGAAGCGTTGAATAAACACGTTCTCAAGCATCTGTTCCTCCCTATGCCCGTTGATCGGGCTCTGCGCGCGAGTATGCGCTTCCCCGATAGCGTTGTCCATAGAAATAGTAAAAGGCGGCTTCCGTGAGGAAAGCCGCCTTAGGGTACCGGGATCCGGTCAGGTCAGGACATTGTAGTGCTGTCCCGGCCGGTCCGGATCGGGCCCGGAGATGTCCGGGAAGGCCGTGGACGAGCGAGGGTGATTCAGCTTCCCTTGCTCGACCTGGCGGTAGATCCAGGAACGGATCACCTTCTCGTAGAAGATGCTCAGCGCGGTCCCGATGATCAGGCTCGCGATGACTGGTACCGGCGCGATGCCGAGCGCCAGGACCACGACCGTGGCCACGCCGATCTCGAACGCCAGCACGAGGACGACGCGTGCGACAGGGAGACTCGGAAGCCATCGCTGCCACGCGCAGAACTGGAACGAAGCGATCGAAACGCAAACAAGGCCCCATACGACAAGATACATACCGGACATGACGGTATCCCCTCATGTGACTTCCTGGATGTCCAGGCTCGTCTCATATTATGCACGAAAGGTGTATCTTGTCAATATCAGGAATCGTTGCGCAATACCCTGAACGGTAAAAGGCGGCCTCCATACTGGAGACCGCCCTGCCTGCGGCTTATGCCGCCTGCTTTGCCGGAACCGGCTGCTGCCGGCGTTCTGCCGGGATGCTCGGCGCCGCGAACCATACGAGGAGCGACGGGGCGCCGATGAGGGTCACCCACAGGGCCATCACGTTCTGGAGCGGGAGCGATCCCGCAAACGACGTGACGGCCGCGAGCCCGAGCACCGGGACCGCCGTCGCGCTGACCATGCAGAACTTCTCCCGCTTCCCGTACACACGGGATTCGAACGGAGGCTCCGTCATGAGCACGAAGCCGGCGACGATCGCCACGAAGGAGCTCACGAGCACCCTCACGATGTCCCATCCGTCGAACGGCACGATCCCGACACCGACGGCCAGAAACAGCAGGCCGAGCGCGAGCGCCGAGATGAACCGGTCGAACCGGTTGAGCGGCGACGGCTGCCCGGACGAAGACCCCAGGCCGACCCCGGCGACGAGCAAGCCCATCACGAGGAGCGTGGCGCCGGGATGCACGTGGCTTCCCCAGAAATGAAAAAGGATCGCCGCGAGGATGCTGAGTCCAGCGCTCACGACGACGTAATACTTCACGTCCATATTCCCTCCAACAATGTGCGTGCGACATCCTGAACACCAGGTTCGCTCGGGAACTATACGCTATGGGCGCACGTTCATGAAGCGAGCGCGGTGGATTACGCGTCCGCGGCCTTCTTCGCCTTCACGGTGCCCGCGAGCTTCTTCGCGCGGTACGCGTCGATCTTCTTGTGGTCGCCGGTCTTGAGCACGGGCGGGACCTTGTAGGACTTCCCTTCCCACTCGATGGCTTCCGGACGGGTGTAGACGTCAGGCGCAGCTAACCGGCGCTCCTCCACCGACTCGTCCTTCCCGAGCACGCCGGGGATGCGGCGCGTTATCGCATCCACCATGGCGAGCGCAGGGACCTCGCCTCCGGTATAGACCGCCTCGCCTACCGCGAACGTCTTCACGGTGCCCATGGTCTTCGCCATGAGCTTCGCGCGCTCGTCGATGCCCTCGTAGCGGCCGCAGACGAAGACGATCTCCTCGAACTTGAGGAGGCTGTCCGCGTCCTTGTTCGTGAACTGCTTGCCGGTAGGACTGAACCAGATGATGGCCTTCTTGCCTTTGCGGCGGCCGAGCGACTTCTTGATCGCCTTCGCGACGGGCAGTGCCGTCATCACCATGCCAGGGCCTCCCCCGTACGGGCGCTCGTCCACCTTGCCCCAGCGGTTCGTGACGTAGGTGCGCGGGGACTGGTAGTCGACGCGCATCTTCTTGGCTGCGCGGGCGCGGCCGAGGATCGACGCCGACAGGTAGGCTTCGCAGGCTTCCGGGAAGAGGGTGACGAGATGGAATCGGATCATGGATAGATAGTAGCGGAAAAGAGCGGCTCGCGCCGCTCTCTCTTACTGGATGTCCCCGAGCACCTGGTCGAGCGTCTTGTTCTCGCCCGTCTCGAAGTGCTTGCCGCCCATCGGCTCGTTGATCTTGAGGTTCACGCGCGCGTTGTGCTTCATGCCGACGACGCGCAGCAGGGTGCGGATCGCCTTCGCGATGTTCCCGTCCTTGCCGATGATCTTGCCCATGTCCTCAGGGGCTACCGTGAGCGTGAGGAGGACGCCCATCTCGTCTACCGAGCGGGTGATCACGACGCTGTCGGGATTGTCGACGAGCGCTTTGATAGTGAAATCGAGGTATGCGTGGTCTTGTTCCATAGGGTCGTTGCGGCGGGTCAGGATATTCGGTACGGGTAAGACGGATGAGGGCCCGTCAGGGATGCAGCTTACGCAGCTGCCTCCTCTTCCTTGGTCTCCTCTGGAGCTGCCTCTGCGGGCGCTTCCTCTGCTGCAGGAGCAGCTGCGGCCTCAGCGGCTGCGGCGGCTGCCTCCTCGGCTGCCTTCGCTGCTGCGGCCTCCTCCTTCGCCTTCTCCTCGGCGGCCTTCGCCGCTGCGGCCTCGGCCTCTGCCTTCGCCTTCAGGATGTTCTTCTCGAGGTTCTTCTTCGAGACGACCTTCGCGGACTTCTCGCCCTCGAGCACGCCGTTCTTGATAAGGAGGTTCTTGAGGGATGGCGATACCTGCGCTCCCTTCTTCACCCAGTCCTGGATGCGGTCTGCCTTGTAGGTAATCTGCTTGGTCTTCGGGTTGTAGGTGCCGACGAGGTCGACGTACTTGCCCGCCTTAGGTCCGGCGGTCTTCTCGAGCACGGCCATGCGGAAAGCGGCGTCGTTCTTGCGGCCAATGCGCTGGAATCGGATCATCAACATATGTAGCGGGAAGCGTACCAGATAGTAGGTACCGGGTCAAACGAGGCTATGGAAAGCGCCTGACCGAGGGTCAGGCGCGGGAGGTGCACGAAGGTACGAAGCGGGGTGAGAGACGGGTCCCCCAGGGACGATCGTCAGCTGGGGGCGGAGCTGATCGTCCCCTGTCGAGGGCGGGGTCAGGCCCCGGGACCCGTCTCTCGGTCGAGCTCGCTGGCTGGGGCCAGCACTGAGCTCAGCTGCCACGGTCGGTGTGGAGGCAACCGCATGTCGGCAGCACCGCGGCATCATAGCATAACAGCGCCTATCTGCTACAGTCTAAGGACCATGGAACTCAAGAAAGACACGACGTACGAGGGGCCGATCACTATCATCAAGACAGGCAAGGGATTCTTCACCTATGACCCGGAGCAGGAGGACCTCTTCATCGCCGGCGAGAACCTGGGCGGCGCCTTCCCTGGCGACACCGTGAAGGTGGAGTTCATCGGCTACGACACCGACGCGCGCACCGGCAAGAAGCGGGCGGCGGGCAAGGTCGTGGAGGTCACGGCCCGGAGCCGCGAGACGTTCGTGGGCACCCTCGTCGAGAACAAGGAGGAGAACCTCACGATGCTCGTGCCCGACTGGAAGAAGATGTACGTGCCGTTCGTGGTGAAGGGCGAGTCCCTCCCGCTCGGCCAGAAGGTGGTGATCCGCTTCCAGGGATGGAACAAGCACCAGCCGTACCCGTGGGGCACCCTCGAGGAGATCATCGGCCCGGCAGGCGAGCACGAGACCGAGATGCGCGCGCTCGCGCTCTCCCAGGGCTTCCGCTCCGACTTCCCGCCCGGCGTCATGAAGGAGGCGCAGTACCTCGAGGAGCATGGGAGGGAGATGCTAGCTAGCGGCGCGGAGGAAGGCATCAAGGCCGGCACTCGCAAGGACTTCCGCGGCACCCCGACCTTCACCATCGACCCGTTCGACGCGAAGGACTTCGACGACGCGCTCTCGGTGAAGACGCTCCCGAACGGCAACTACGAGATCGGCGTCCACATCGCGGACGTGTCCCACTTCGTGGTCCCCGGCACCGCGATCGACGACGAGGCGAGGAAGCGCGCCACCTCGGTATACCTCGTGGACCGCACGATCCCGATGCTCCCGCACATCCTCTCGACCGACCTCTGCTCGCTCAACCCGAACGAGGACCGTCTCTCCATGTCCGCCGTCTTCGAGCTCGACCGCAACGCCGGCATCGTCTCGCGCTGGTTCGGCCCTACCGTGATCCACTCCGACAAGCGCTTCACGTACGAGAACGCGCAGGAGGTCCTCACGAACCAGTCGGGCGAGATGCTCGAGGAGCTCAACATCCTCAAGATGCTCGCGGACCAGATCCGCGCGCGCAGGACCGCGAAGGGCGCGATCTCCTTCGACACCCCGGAGGTGAAGGTGCTCATCGACGAGACCGGCAAGCCTACCGACATCGTGCTCAAGACCCGCATCGACACCATGCTCGTGATCGAGGACTTCATGCTGCTCGCGAACGAGGCCGTGGCCGAGTACCTCTTCGAACAAGTAAAGAAGGACCGCACGTCGAGCATCTACCGCGTGCATGACACTCCTGACGCCGATCGCATCGAGACCCTCTCGCAGTTCCTGAAGGTCATGGGATACGACCTCCCCGTCCAGGCCGGCAAGGTGAAGGGCGACGACATGAACAAGCTCCTCGCCGCGGTCGAGGGAAAGCCCGAGGAGTACCTCATCAAGACCGCGACGCTCCGCTCCATGGCGAAGGCCGTGTACACGACCCGTAACATCGGGCACTTCGGCCTCGCGTTCGAGTTTTACACGCACTTCACCTCCCCGATCCGCCGCTACCCCGACCTCCTCGTCCACCGCCTCACGAAGCACTACACCGTGAACGGCGAGTTCACGAAGGCGGAGCAAGCCGAGCTCGATCAGCTCGCCGTCCATTCGTCCGAACGCGAGGCGGCAGCCGTGGAAGCCGAGCGCGATTCCATCAAGATGAAGGTGGTGGAGTTCATGAGCGAGCACATCGGCGAGGAGTTCGACGCCGTGATCTCGGGCGTTTCCGACCGCGGCCTCTTCGTGGAGCTCAAGGAGACCCGTGCCGAGGGCATGATCCGCGTGCGCGACATCGGCGACGACTACTTCGTCTACGACGAGAAGCGGTACCGCCTCATCGGCGAGCGCACGAAGACTTCGTACGCGCTCGGCGACCCGATCAGGGTGAAGCTCATGGCCGCGAGGCTTCCGGAGCGCGAGCTCGACTTCGCGATCGTGAAGCAGGCGTAGAGCCATACGAAGAAAGCGCCCGCATGTGCGGGCGCTTTCTCTTTAAGAATCAGAAGCTTGCGTATCCAGGCGAGTACACAGCGCACGCGTTGGACCTCACCGGATCGCTCAGCGACATGTTCCTGCCGGCGCCATAGCACGCCTTCGAGGTCGGGCAGTCGTACATCAGGTACTTGTAATCGTTTCCATCAAAAGAATTATAGAGATAGCAGCACTTGCTCGTCGCCGGGTTCACTTCGGGATCGAGCGGTAGCTGCGACATGTAGCCCTCCGAGACGAGGTTCGGGATCGCGCTATCGCGCGGGAGCGAGACCCATGCGCTGCATGTTCCGTTCCAGTTGCCGCCGGTCCTCACAGGATACTTCCCATCATGGTCGATCGCATACGCCTCGAGCGCCTTCTGTACCTGGCGCATGTTGGCGACGCGCTGCGCGTCGTAGCTGCGCGAGCGCGCGGCGCTGAGCGATGCAAGTATGACAGTCGAGAGCACGCCGATGATCGCGATTACCACGAGGAGCTCGATGAGGGTAAAGCCGGCTGCCTTTCTCCCTTTCATGTCCTGAGTATACAAGAACGACGGGTCGCTTCCCTACCGGCGCGGACCGAGGAAGCAAGCGTTCGCCGGCGGGTTCGCGGACCCGTTCCAGTTCAGCGTGTACAGTGAGGAGCTCGCGTTCTCCAGGGAGTAGTAGATGAAGTACTCGTAGTCCCTCGCGTAGAGGATCTCGCCGGTCTGCTTGTTCCGGCAAGCGTCGTACAGGCTCGTACCCCCGGTATTGCGGTAGTACGTGTAGCAGTACTGCGGTGCCGGCACGCCGGACACGAGACCGTCGTTCCTCGGGTCCCGCGGCACGCCCGCGAGATATCCGGCAGAAACGATCGGAGCCAGTATCGTGTCCCACTGCCCTACCGCCACGCTTCCGCTGCCGCCCGTGAAGCAGGAGCTTTCGCGAGGAGCAGCTATGGTGAAGTCAGGATAGGAGCCGGCCGCATCCCTGTTGAGCTCGAGTGCGAGCGAGACCTGCTTCACGTCCGCCATGCGGCGCGCGTCACGTGCTTTCGCCCGTGCCGTGTTCAAAGACGCGAGCACCACCGACGAGAGTATGCCGATGATCGCGATCACCACGAGGAGCTCGATGAGGGTGAAGCCACCCTTCCGTCGAGCCTGATTCTCTACGACAGATATGCTTGGGAGGATCATGGCGTCATGCTAAGCGCTAATCGCTGCGTACCCATCGCGTACTGCCTCTCGATATCCGAAGCGAGCAGCGTGCGAGAATACACCGCTACGCCATCGAGCTTCCCGATGAAGGGAGGCGCGTACTCCGTATCATAGGCGATATACGGGACGGAGTTCGTAACCGCGGTGCCTGTTCTCGTAAGTGTAATGTCCATCTTTCCATCGATGTACATTACCGAGGTGCTCCCGTCGGAGGTCCATGCTACATGGTGCCATTTCCCGTCGTTTATCGATATGGAGGAATTCATCGCCGGAATGCTCGAATTGTTCACATAGGCATACAGCTTCCCCGATGCCGTTCCGAAATATATGTTTCCTCCGCTTCGCAGGCTCAGTATGGGCTGCGTAGCGCCTCCGGTTGTCTTCACCCAGGCAGTGATAGTGATGTTCGGCGTAGGGGTCGTTATAGGCCCTGCGAGCGTGATGCGCGCGCCTGACGGGAAATCCAGAGCATAGCCGCGGCCGTCAGGCGTATCGGTGGTCCATGCGGGCACCGGAGATCCGGAGAATGTCCCTGTATGGCTCGCTGCACGGTCTGATACCGTCGTGCCCGTCCCCTCATCGAAACTCCACGCCCCTTCCGCATCGGCGCCGCTCGTCCTGTACGTATAGCCGTCGAACTGCTGCCCCGCCGCGATCCTCGCCTTCTCTCGTGCCGTATTCAGCGACGCGAGGACGACACTCGAGAGAATGCCGATGATGGCGATCACCACGAGGAGCTCGATCAAGGTGAAGCCGCGAGAGGGGCGGGTCATGAAGGAAAGTATAGCAAAGGCGAAAGACGCCACGTTCGCAGCGTCCTTCGGTTCACGGGATTAGCCCCTACCCTTCCGTATGGCTGCGCGCCTCGAGTATGCGCGTGAGGGCGAGCGCGTACGCGGCCTCGCGCAGCGTGATGCCGCGCTCGTGCGCGAAATCCGCCACGTCCCGGTATGCGTCGCGCATCGTTGCGCGCAGGCGCTCCGTGACGCGGGCACGGTCCCAGGCCTCCCCCGAGCGGTTCTGCAGCCATTCGAAGTACGAGACCGTGACGCCGCCGGCGTTCGCAAGCACGTCCGGCACCACGCCGATGGCGCGGCTCGTCAGGAGCTCGTCCGCCTCGGGCGTGACCGGCCCGTTGGCCACCTCGAGCACTACGGTCGCCATGACGTCCCCCGCGTTCTTCCCGGTGACGACCTCCTCGAGGGCGGCCGGGATGAGCACGTCGCAAGCGGCCGTGATCACGGCCTCGGGGCCCGCGGGGGTCCCGTACTCGCTCGCGTCATGCACGGACTTACCCGCCTCCTTGAGCGCGAGGACCGCGGCGACGTTGATGCCGTCCGCGTTCAGAAGCGTGCCGCGGGAGTCCGCGAGCGCCACCACCTTCCCGCCGTGCGTATCGACGAGGTGCGCCGCCTGCGCGCCCGCGTTGCCGGCGCCCTGCACCGCCACCTCGATCTTCTCGAGGCTTCGGTGCTGATCCTCGAGGAGCGCCTCGAGGACGTAGATCGCGCCGTCGGCGGTGGCCGTGTCGCGCCCGACGATGCCGCCCTTCTCGAGGGGCTTTCCCGTGATCATGGCGGGAGCGGGCTTCCCCGTTACGGCCTCGTACTCGTCGAGCATGGCAGCCATGATCGTCGGATTCGTGTAGACGTCAGGCGCTGGCACGTCAATATCAGGGCCGAGGTTCTCAGCGAACGCGCGGACGTATGCGCGCGCGAGGCGATCGAGCTCAGCGCCAGAGAGGCGCTTCGGGTCGACGGTCACGCCGCCCTTGGCGCCGCCGAACGGGATGTCCACGACCGCGCACTTGATCGCCATCATCGCGGCGAGCGCCATCACCTCGTCCTCGTCCGCGTCCGGATGGAAGCGGATACCGCCCTTGTACGGGCCGCGCGCGTTATCGAACTGCACGCGGTACGCGGGATAGGTCTCGGTCCGCCCGTCGTCCATCAGGACCTCGAGGTCCGCCTTCAGCACGCGGTCAGGCGCCATGAACGACGCACGATCCTCGTCCGAGAGCTGAAGCAGGTCCGCGGCCTTCCCGACGTTCCGCTTGAAGTAGTCGAATGCAGCCATGCGGGATGCTTATGCCGAGAGCGCCGCGAGCATGGTGTCCGCGTCAGAGACCTCGAACGGATCCTCCTCGCAGTTGTCGGAGAATCCCGGCTCGACGAACGCCTTCGTTATGACGCCGTCCTCAACGAGGATCGAGTAGCGCCACGAGCGGTTGCCGAACCCGAGGTTCTCCTTCTTCACGAGCATGCCGAGCTTCTGGGTGAACTCGCCGTTCCCGTCCGGAAGCATGCGCACCTTCGAGATGCCGAGCTTCTGTCCCCACTGGTACATCGTGAACGCGTCGTTCACGGAGAGGCAGATGACGTCGTCGACGCCATGCGCCTTGAACTCGTCGTACTTCTTCTCGTAGCCCGGCGCGTGCGTCGAGGAGCAGGTCGGCGTGAACGCGCCCGGAAGGCCGAACAGCACCACCTTCTTACCCTTGAAGAGCTCGTCGCTCGTGACGTCCTGCCAGCGGAACGGGTTCTCCCCGCCCACGGCTTCGTCGCGCACCCGGGTCTTGAAGGTCACGTCTGGCACGCGCTTCCCGATCAGCTGGTCTTCGGTCATAGGTATGAATGGTTAGGGTAGCCAAAGCATACGCCTCCCCTCCAGAGCGTCCATGGGGATAAGGAAACGCCCGCGACCAGTGGTCGCGGGCGGGTATTCCGTGCGGCTATTCCTGCTCCTTATCGGCAGCATTCCTCTGCGCGAACGGAGAGGGCTTCGGGGGATTGAGGATCTGCCGGTCACGGAAATCCGTGAGGCTGTCGCCCCGTTCGCTCATGAGATCGTAGCGATCGGAGCCCGGGACCATCATGGAGTCCTTGCCTCGCTTCTTACTGTACATGGGTGCTCTCCAGCTGTCTGCGCCTTCTTATACGGCAAAGCGCGTCCAGAAGCAATGAAGCGCTATTTCGCCACCTTCGCCGCTTCCTCGAACTTCACGGACAAAAGTTTCGAGATGCCGTCGTTGCCCATGGTGACGCCGTAGAGGATGCCGGCCCGGCTCATGGTCTCACGGTTGTGCGTTATGACGATGAGCTGCGACTTCTTCGAGAGCTCCTCGATCATGTCGCCGTACCGGCGGCTGTTCGCCTCGTCGAGCGCGGCGTCGGTCTCGTCGAGGATGAGGAACGGCGGCGGGTTCACCTGGCTCATGGCGAAGATGAGCGCGATCGACGTGAGGGCGCGCTCGCCGCCCGAGAGCTGCATGAGGGCCTGCACGCGCTTCTTCGGGAGCGACACCGAGATCTCGATACCTGGCTTCTGGCTCTTCTGGGGCTTCGCCTCCTCGAGCGCGTCCTCGTCCTCCTCGTCGTCCTTCGAGAACTCCTCGAGGATGAGGCGCGCGCCGCCGCCGCCGAACATCACGCTGAAGAACGCGCTGAACGATTCGTTCACCTTCGCGAGGCCTTCCGTAAACGACTTCTGCAGCTCGCTATCGAGGTCCTTGATGAGCTCGCGGAGCGCGGCGCCGGACGTCGCGAGGTCCTCGAGCTCCTTGGCGAGGAACGCCTCGCGCGCCGTGAGGTCCTGGTACTCGGTGCGCACGTCCTCGCCCGAGCCTCCCGCCTCCTCCACGCGGATCTTGAGGCGCTCCATCTGGCGCTTGCGCTCCTCCTGCGCCCGACGGTCCTCCTGCGGAAGGTCAGACAATGCTTCGTATGAAATGGCGTCCGCGCCCACGAGCGCGACCGCTTCCTGCTTCCCCTGCGAGAGTTCCTCGGAGAGATAGTCGAGCTCGCCCATGCGCGCCTGGAGCCGCGCGCGCTCGCCTTCGGCCTTCGCCTTCTGGTCCGCGAGCTCGAGGAGCCGGCGGTTCTGCTCGCGGCCGGTCTCCTCGTGCGCCATGGTTGCTTCGCGAGCCTTGAGGAGCACGTTCCTCGCGGCCTCCACGGACTCGAAGAGCACGCCGTCCTTCTGGGCGAGCTCTGCGCGCTTGCCTTCGAGATCGTGCGCGGCCTGCTCCTCCTCGAGCATGAGATCGTCGCTGCCGGTGCCGTACCGCTCGAAGAAGGCGGACACGAGCGTGCGGAGCGTCTTGAGTGCCGCGAGCATGGCACCCGGCTCCGCGCTCTCCACAGCGTCGACCTGCCTTCCGACTTCTTCACGCAGCGTCTTCAGGTCCTCGCGCGGCACCTTCACGTACGGCTCCTTCGCCACGGCCATGCTGCGCGCCTTCACGGCGTTGAGCGCGCCCTCGACGCGCCCTATCTCCCGCGCGAGCTCCGAGCGCTCGCCCGTGAGGCGGTCGAGCTCGCGCTCGGCCTTGCGGACCGCCTCGGAGCGCTTCATGCCCTCGACGTCGGTAGTCGCACGCTCCTCGAACGCGGAGAGCTCAGCCTCGAGGCGCGCGAGGCGCTCGGAGACCTCGGCGAGCGCCGATTCCGCGGTCGCGCGCTCCATGCGCACGTACGCCTCCTCTATCGCGAAGTATGCCTTCGACGCCGCGCGCAGCTCCTTCTTGAGCTCCTCGGCGCGATCGAGGCGCTCCACCTGCTTCGCGAGGAAGCGGATGTGCGGCGCGATCTCTCGGCGCAGCGCCTCCACCTGCGCGACGTTCTCCTCGGTCTTCTCGAGCTTTCGCTCCGCTTCCTGCTTCTTGAACTCGAACACCTTGAGGCCGAGCGCGTCCTCGAGCATGCTGCGACGCTCCTTCGGAGGAGCCGTGAGGATGCGGTCCGCCTCGCCCTGCGAGATGATGTGGTGCCCGGTCTCGCCCACGTTCGCGCTGGCGAGGAGCTCCTGCACGTCGCGGAGCCGCACCTTCGATCCGTTTATGGCGTACTCGCTCGCGCCGTCGCGGAAGACCGCGCGCTCGATGGCGACCTCATCGAACTCGAGCTTCGGGAAGATGCGTTTCGCGTTGTCGAAGACGATGGTTACGGCCGCGCGGTTCGCTCTCGGCGCCATGTTCGAGCCGGACCAGATGAGGTCCTCGCTGCGCTTGCCGCGCATGGACTTCATGGACTGCTCGCCGAGTGCGAAGCGGAACGCCTCTGCCACGTTCGACTTGCCCGAGCCGTTCGGACCCACCACGCTCGTCACCGAGGACGAGAAATCGAGCACGGTCTTGCGCGCGAAGGATTTGAATCCGGCGATCTCGAGCCTCTTGAGCATTTGCCCTCCAGTATAGCGCATGGAAAAGGCCGCTCCCGGAGGAGCGGCCTTGCCTGATGTGAGTCAGGACTTCTCGTGCAGGATGCCCGGCGATCCGTCGTCTGACGCATCGTCCTCGGCGCGTAGGCGGAGCTCGTCGATTATGTGCGCGACGAGGAATGTCAGGCCGGCGCCGGCGAGAAGGATGCCGAGCACCTGCCAGACTTCCCAGTCCCCCGCGGCCGCGACATGCGCGAGCGCCAGGATAGCGGACGGGATCGAGAAGAACGGCACGCTCCATCCGATGGACGCGAAGCGCACCGGCAGCGTCCCCGGCACCGCATAGACCGCAGCGAGGACGCTGGCGATCATGATGGACCAGGCCGGCCACCAGAGCTCGCGCAGATCCTGCACGCGGAGCGCGGAGAGCGTGAACAGGGCGGCCATGATCATGCCGCCGCCGCACACCATCGACATCGCCTGCAGCCGGTCTCGCCTAGAGAGCAGCAGATAGACCGCCGCAGCGAGCGAAGCGATGCCGGCCAGACGGGCCGTCACGATGTAGTAGCGGACGATGTCGTACGCGTTCCCGGCGAAGGTGCCGGGCTTGTAGAAGCCGAGGGTCAGGAACGCCATGAACCCGAGGGCGATGACGGACGGCACGGCCGCCCGACGGAACCAGGATCGGTCCATCGCAGTATCTCCTTATGAGTGAGGAACGGGCCGCGCGAAACCGCGACGTGCCCGCACGATACGTCTTAGTACGGAAAAGTCAACGCTACGCGCCGAGTATCTCGAGCGCCGCGTGCGCCGCCGCCTGTTCCGCCTCCTGCTTGCTCTTCCCGTCCCCGCGCGCCACCTCCTTGTCCCCGAGGAACACGCCGACCGTGAACTGCTTGTCATGGTCAGGACCCGACTCGCTCACGGTCTTGTAGGTCGGCGTCACGCCCTGCTTCTCCTGCGCCACCTCCTGGAACTGGCTCTTCGCGTCCTGCCAGGTGCGGTTCTTGAGCACGCTGTCGATCTTCGGCGTGAGGGTGCGGTTCACGAACGCAGCCGTGGCCTCGTAGCCCTGGTCGAGATAGATGCTGCCGAGGATCGCCTCGAACGCGTTGGCGAGGATGATCTGGCGCGCGCGGCCCGTGTCCTTCTTCTCGCCCTTCGAGAGGAGGAGCATGTCGTTCACGCCGAGCGCCTCCGCGGTCTCCGCGAGCGAGTACGTGTTCACGAGCGCGGCGCGGTACGCCGTGAGGTCGCCCTCGGGCTTCCCTGGGAAGCGCGCGAAGAGGAAGTGTGTGACGATGAGCTCGAGCACGGCGTCGCCGAGGAACTCGAGACGCTCGTTATGATTGCCCGCCGTGGTGCGGTTCTCGTTCAGGTACGAGCGATGCGTAAGGGCCTCGACGAGCAGGTCGAGGTCCTTGTAGGCGAGGCCGAGTTTCTGCGCATGCGCGGCGAAATCTAGCATGGCAGGATTATACCACGATTCGTATATAAACGGAATCCCTCGCGGCTATCGCTTGTCGAGGAGCTTCTGGACGGCCTCCGTCACGATCGGGAGCATGTCGTCGTAGAAATTGAGGTCGAGGATGTCCGTGAGGCGGAACCAGCGCGCGTCGTCGAGCCCGCCCTTCTTCTCGAGCGTCACGTCCATGTACGGGGAC
The DNA here is from genome assembly GCA_937879955.1 of uncultured bacterium. Taxonomy (GTDB): domain Bacteria; phylum Patescibacteriota; class Minisyncoccia; order Phycocordibacterales; family Phycocordibacteraceae; genus C7867-001. The sequence goes on along the minus strand of CALFMK010000002.1, from coordinate 15,616 downwards.
TCCGCGAGGAAGTAGGTGACGTGCTTGCGCATCTTCCCCTTCTCCGGATGCGAGGCGACGTACTCGTTCTCGCCGATCTTGTCTTTTATCGTGACCGGCAGGCCGAGCTCGTCGCGGATACCCTCGACGGTACCTTCCTCGACGCCCATCCCTGCAGGGATCTTCCCCTTCGAGAGGGTCCAGTGCCCGAACACGTCATGCACGAGCGCGAGATAGTACTGGCCCTCGTGGAAGGCGTAGACGATCGCGCCGCCGAGCTCTTCCACCGGAAGGTCCTCGCGACGCACGCGCTCCTTCTTCCCCTGCTCGTCCTTCCCTGGCTCGCCGAGCTCCTTGTACACGGCGCCGAGCACGCCGTTCACGAAGCGGCCTGAGGAATCGCCGCCGAACACCTTGGCGAGCTCGATCGCCTCGTTGATGGCCACCTTCGCCGGGACCTGGGTGCGGTCCGCGAAGAGGAGCTCATAGAGCCCGATGCGCAGGATGTTGCGGTCCACCGGCGCGATGCGCTCGAGCGGCCAGTCCGGAGCGGCCTTCGTTATCACGAGGTCGAGGTCGGCGCGCTTCGCGAGCACGCCCTGCTGGAGGGCTTCCATGAATGGCCGGTCGGTGTCGTCACCGCCGAACTCCTCGACGTTGCGCTGGAGCGCTTCGGCAGCCGCGGCTTCGGTAAGGCGGGAGGTATCCCACTCGAAGAGGGTCTGCAGGACGACGGAACGGGCGAGATGTCGGTTGGCCATATATGGAAAGAGCGTGAAGCCAGCATAGCAGGTACCTGCCGCGAGCCGCCATAGGCCCTTGGTGTGTATAAGTGCCAAAGAGAAAGAGCCGGGAGGGGGCCCGGCTCTTTCGAGGAGAATGCTTCGCTTACGCGCCGCCGCCGAATCCGGAGCGGGTGGTGGAGCGACCCTTGGTGCTCTTGTCGAGCGTGGAGCCCTTCTTCACCTCCTTCTTCGCCTCCTTCGCCTTCGCGTCGTTCTTCACGGCGACCGGGGTGGTGTCGACGACCTCTACCTGGGAGCGCTCGCCGCGCCCCTCCTTCTTCCCCTTCTTGGCGACTGCCTTAGGGGCAGCGATCTGCTTGCCACGGTACATGCCCGTGACCTCGTCGATCTTGTGTGGGAGGCGGAGGTTTCCGGACTCCTTGTCCTTCACGATAGCTCCCTCCACGAGCGCATGGTGGCTCCGGCGGTTCTTCGTGTGCGAACTGGTGTGGCGCATTCGTACGGTCATAGTGGGAATACCCTACCATACAGGCTTTATTTGGGAAAGGGCGCGCTATTCCTTGGCTTCCTTCCGCCCCGGGTGTATAGAGAATAGGTCCCGGCCCATCAGCATGACCGGAACGCGTACCCTAGGGAACGGAGGCGTGATGCTCCCTCCCTCGGTTCTGTCCACCTCTCATTTGCTCTCCTTATTGGAGAAGGAAAATGGTAAAGCCACAGAGCCACCAGACCGACCCTCCCGCCTGGGTGTACCTCACCCTTCCGGATATCTAGGGAAGCGGCCTGGAACCACCCCTGAGCACGGGGAATATCGGTGCTCGTGTCTTGATCCGAGGCGACGGGATGCCGGCCCGCATCGAGACATGCCTTTCTAGAACAATAAGGAGTCCTCCGGGGCTTCGGGGCCCGGCGAGCATTTCGCCGGGCCTTTCCTCATGTCCCGAGGATGTTCCGCAGGAAGCTCAGGCGGTGCTCCTTCGAGGGACCGTGCGTCTTTATGGCCTCGATGTGGGACCTCGTACCGTACCCCTTATGCTTCGCGAAGTCATAGAGCGGATATTTCTCGGCTATCTTCAGCATACGCAGGTCCCGCGTCACCTTCGCCGCGATGGATGCGAGCATGATGGCAGGAATAAGGCCGTCGCCGCCGATCACGGTCTCCTGCTCGTACTCGTCCGGCGCCTTCAATGAGCCGTCGAGCCACACCTTCCCTTCTGTGGGGTCCGGCAGCAGCTTCCGCACGCCCGTGTCCACGCCGTGACGGACCGCGCTCGCGATGCCCTTCCCGTCGATCATGGCGACTGATGAGAGCGTCACGGTAGCGCGGACGTTCCCCGCTCTCACCTCTTCCTGAAGCAGCTTGAACAACGCATCGCGCTTCTTCTCGGAGAGCTTCTTCGAGTCGTTGAGGCCCGGGAAATGCGCGAGGATATCGTACCCTTCCTCGACCGCGACCACACCCACCGCGACAGGTCCCGCCAGGGGTCCGCGGCCTGCCTCGTCCACGCCGATGACGTACCGCATGCCTAGCAGTTTATGGCAGTGTCCCCGTTCTTCACACGGTACCTCCCTCCCTTCTCGAGCCCTGCCGCGAGGCAGTAGTCGCTACCAGAGACCTGCGGCTCATACACGTAGTAGTACGAGGTGTTATTCAACGGATCGACCGGAAGGTCCGCGATGTAGGTAGGTACGAGCGCGACATGGATATACGACGTCGGATCCCAGTCCGTACCGGTCGCAGGACATGCGGTCAGGTTTACGCCGAGACTGCTGTCGCACGCGTATTCTCCGGGGTAGGCGCCCGTCGCGAGATAGTACAGATCGAGGGCCTTCGCGACCTGCTGGAGATCAGCCTTCCGTTTCGCATCGCGCGCGGATGCGCGTGCGCTATTAAGCGACGCGAGCACCACCGCCGATAGCATGCCGATGATGGCGATCACCACGAGGAGCTCTATGAGAGTGAAGGCTCGAGAATTTCTATACATATCAGCAGGTCATCGCGGTCCCGGATATCGTGCTCGTCGCCTTCGCGCTGCCGCTGCTGTCGATGCACCAGAAGCCGCCGGACGGAAGACTCATCAGCACGAGGTACTGGGAACGGTCCGCGCTCATCCGGCATTGCTTGTTCGTCGCGCCTCCAGCCTGATACGCCGCCTCGAGCGCGACGGTTACCTTGTCCGCGATCGCGCGGAGCTCGGTGCCCGGCATGCTGGTGATGCGGAAGAACGCCTGGTTCGTGAGGCAGTCGCCAGTATAGAGGCTCCCGCCCGTGTCCGACGAATAGCTCCCCTGCACGGAAAAGAACTCCTGGCCGAGCGTGCGGACCGCGTTCAGGTTCGACTTCACCGCCGCGTCGTTCGCGCGAGTACGTGCCGTGTTGAGTGATGCGAGCACGACCGCCGAGAGCACGCCGATGATGGCGATCACTACGAGGAGCTCGATGAGCGTGAAGCCACGAGATGCGTTCGTAACGTTCGCTTCCATGCTGAAAGTCTATCACGTAGCCTTCCCTCTCTTTCCTACCGCTGCACGCAGTTGTACTGGGAGTTGCCGTTCTCCGTAACCGGCATGGCCTCTATGCCGCGGCTCGTCGCGCAGTAGTAGATCGTGTTCCCGTAGGGCCTCCGTTCCGTGGCGAACCGGATGGCGTACGTGTTCGGATCGTCGTCCGTGGTGCAGCCGCTCGTACTGCTCGTCGTCGAGCGGTTGCAGTAGCGGTAGTTATAGTCGGAGTCGATCGCCGTGAGCGACCGCTCGTACGGGATGAACGTGAGGTACGCGCTGATGCGGGTGCGGAGCGCAGCAACCGTGCTCGTGCCCGTTATCGTATAGGCACTCGAGCCGGTGGTCGGCAGGTCGCCGTCCCCCTTCGCGAGCTCGAGCGCCCGGATGAGCGCGTTCATGTCCGCGATGCGCTCGGTGTCCCGCGCCTTCTCGCGCGCCGTGTTCAAGGACGCGAGCACGACACCCGAGAGGATGCCGATGATTGCAATCACAACGAGAAGCTCGATGAGGGTGAAGGCTTTCGGGGCACGATTCATGTCAGCAGGTAAAGGAAGAACCTGATGATAATGTCGTGGTCGCCTTCGCATTGCCGCTACTGTCGATGCACCAGTAACCGCCGGACGGCAGGCTCATGATGATGAGGTACTGCGAGCGGTCCGCGCTCAGACGGCACTGCTTGCCCACCGCGCCGCCGGCCTGATACGCCGCCTCGATACTGGTCGCGACCTTATCGGCGATGGTGCGCAGCTCGTTCCCGACCGGAAGGTCCGTTATCCTAAAGAACGATTGGTTCGTGAGACAATCGCCGGTGTAGGAACTCCCGCCAACAACCGAGGAATAGCTTCCCTGCACGCTGTAGAACTCCTGCCCGAGCGTCCGGACCGCGTTCAAGTTCGACTTCACGGCGGCGTCGTTCGCACGCGTGCGCGCCGTACTCAAAGACGCAAGAACAATGGTCGAGAGCACGCCGATGATGGCGATGACCACCAGGAGCTCGATGAGCGTAAAGCCGCGGTGCCGGACGTGTGCGGTCATATGCGACCTATACTACTATGGAGCCATGGGTCGCTACATCCACCTCCACACGCACAGCCACTACAGCTTCCTCGAGGCACTCCCGAAGGTCCCGGAGCTGGTGAAGGAAGCGAAGGCGCAGGGCATGGACGCGCTCGGACTGACCGATGCCGGCAATATGCACGGCGCGATCGAGTTCTATCAGAAGGCCGAGAAGGCCGGCATAAGGCCGATCTTCGGCGTGGACGCGTACGTGGCGCCGAAGTCGCGCACGGACATGGAGGACCCGAAGCGCTCCCGCCTCGTCCTCATCGCCAAGGATAACGTCGGGTACAAGAACCTGATGCGCCTCGTGACGCGGTCCTTCCTCGAGGGCTTCAGCGAGAAGCCGCGCATGGACAAGGAGATCCTCCGCGAGCATCACGAAGGCCTCATCGCCATCATCCCCTCCTTCGCGGGCGACGTGGCGCAGGCGCTCAAGAGCGGCGACAAGAACGGCGCGGCGGCCTCGCTCGCGGAGTACGCGAGCATCTTCGGGAAGGACGACGTGTACCTCGAGATAACGCACCACCCGAAGGTCGAAGGGCACATGCAGCGCATGGACCAGATCAAGGCGCTCGCGAAGGAGTCGGGCATCCGGCTCGTAGCGCAGCACGACGTGTACTACCTGAAGCCCGAGGACCGCGAGGCTACGGAGGTGATGCGACGGATCGCGCACGGGAACAAGGGCGACGCGAACCAGGAGGAGGACTTCTCGTTCGTCACGGAAGCGATGATGCGCGAGTGGTTCGAGGACGTGCCGGAGGCGGTGGACGCCTCGGGCGAGATCGCCGACCGCTGCCTCGTCACCATGGAGCTCGGCAGCTGGAACTTCCCCGACGTCACCATCCCCGAAGGCACTACCCACGCCGAGGAGCTGCGCCGCAAGACCTACGACGGCATCAGCATGCGCGGGCTCGAGCGGAGCGAGGAGGTGGTGTCGCGCATCGAGTACGAGCTCGACGTCATCATCTCGAAGGGATTCGCGCCGTACTTCCTCGCGGTGTCCGACCTCCTCACCTTCGCGAAGTCGGCGGGCATCATGTCCACGACGCGCGGCTCGGCGGCAGGCTCGCTGGTGTCGTACCTCAACGGCATCACGAACGTCGATCCCCTCTTCTACAAGCTGCCGTTCGAGCGCTTCCTGAACCCGGAGCGCCCGAAGGCGCCGGATATCGACATGGACTTCGCCGACGATAGGCGCGACGAGATGATCGCGTACGCGCGCCAGAAGTACGGCGAGGACAAGGTAGCGCAGATCGGCACCTTCGGAACCTTGGCCGCGCGTGCGGCCGTGCGCGACGTGTCGCGCGCCCTCGGCCACGCGTACCGCACCGGCGACCGCATCGCGAAGCTCATCCCGATGGGAAGCCAGGGCTTCCCCATGACGATCAAGCATGCGCTCGAGCTCGAGCCGGAGCTGAAGCAGCTCTACGACGAGGACGACGACGTGCGCGAGATCATCGACCTCGCGCAGAGGATCGAGGGCTGCGTGCGCCACACGGGCGTGCACGCCGCGGGCGTGGTTATCGCGCCGACTCCTTTGTATGAATGGACCCCGGTGCAGTTCGACCCGAAGAACCCGGAGAAGCGCATCACGCAGTTCGACATGCACGCGGTGGAGGACGCCGGTCTCCTCAAGTTCGACTTCCTCGGCATCAAGAACCTCGCGATCCTCTCGGACGCGGTGGACCGCGTGAAGGAGACCCGCGACATCTGGATCGACATCGAGAACGTGCCGATCGACGACGCGAAGACCTACGCCATGCTCGCGCGCGGCGAGACGGAAGGCACCTTCCAGCTGAACGGCTCGGGCATGACCCGCTACCTGAAGGAGCTCCGCCCGACGACCATCCACGACATCAACGCGATGGTGGCGCTCTACCGCCCAGGACCGATGGAGTCCATCCCGCAGTACATCGAGCGCAAGACGAACCCGCGCCTCATCACCTACCTCGACGAACGCATGAAGGGCTACCTCGAGGCGTCCTACGGACTCCTCGTGTACCAGGACGACGTCCTCCTCACGGCGATCACGCTCGGCGGGTACTCCTGGCTCGAGGCCGACACGCTCCGCAAGGCCATGGGAAAGAAAATCCCGGCGGAGATGGAGGCGCAGAAGGAGAAGCTCCTCAAGGGCTTCAAGGAGTACGGGAAGCTCTCTGACGCGAAGGCCGCGAAGATCTGGCAGCTCATCGAGCCGTTCGCCGCCTACGGCTTCGGCAAGGCGCACGCTGCCTGCTACGGCAAGGTGGCATACCAGACCGCCTACATGAAGGCGAACTATCCGGTTGAGTACATGGCCGCCCTCCTCACGGCCGACGCCGGCGACACCGAGGCGATCGCGATCCTCGTTGCCGAGGCGGACCGCCTGAAGATCCCGGTGCTCCCGCCGGACGTGAACGAGTCGGGCGCCGACTTCACGGTCTCGGGCGAGGAGAAGGACACGATCCGCTTCGGGCTCACCTCGATCAAGAACTTCGGCGAGGGCATCTCGCAGGCCATCATCAAGGAGCGGAACGAGCACGGATCGTTCTCCTCCCTCTCCGACTTCCTCTCGCGCGTGGGCTCGAAGAACCTGAACAAGAAGTCCCTCGAGAGCCTCATCAAGGCGGGCGCGCTCGACACTTTAGCTGGCGAGAGCATGAGCCGCTCGCACCTCCTCGACCACATCGAGACCATGCTCACTTTCCATCGCGAGGCTACGGCCACTCCCGCGCAGGATTCCCTCTTCGCGTTCGCGGCGCCCACCCTCCAGCTCCCGCCGGCTCGCGGCGAGACCTCGATCTCGGACAAGCTCTCCTGGGAGAAGGAGCTGCTCGGCATCTACGTCTCCGGCCACCCGCTCGACGCGCACGTCGAGAAGACCGCGAAGGCCGGCCTCACCATCGCGCAGATCAAGAACGACCCGAAGGCCGGGACGGTTGTCATCGTGCCGGTGCTCCTCGACGAGGTGCGCACCCTCCTCACCAAGAAGGGCGAGAAGATGGCCTTCCTCAAGTTCTCCGACAAGACCGATGCCATCGAGGGCGTGATTTTCCCGAAGATATACAAGGAGAAGGCCGACCTCCTGGTCGCCGACCGCTGCCTCCTCGTGAAGGCGACGGTGTCGGTCCGCAACGGCGAGACGTCGCTTTCCGTGGAGAACCTCAAGCTGCTCTAAGCGCCCACGGCTCCCTCCGGAGCCGCCATTTCCCTCATATATGCTATCCTCGTACCCATATGGCATCCCTCGAAGAGAAGCGTCACACCCTCGCCCATTTGCTCGCCGCAGCGGTCCTTGAGAAGTACCCGCACGCGAAGCCGACCATCGGCCCGGCCGTCGACAACGGCTTCTATTACGACTTCGACTTCTCCGGAGGGCGCCCGCCGAAGGAGGCGGACCTCGCCGAGCTCCAGCAGTCCATGGAGGAGATGCTCCCTTCCTGGAAGACCATGACGGGCGCCGAGGTGTCCGCGAAGGACGCGCGCGACCGCTTCAGCGGGAACCCCTTCAAGCTCGAGATCATCGACGGCATCGTCGATGCGGGAGATCCTATCACCCTCTACACGGCCGGCGGCTTCACGGACCTCTGCCGAGGCGGACACTCCGAGCAGCCGTCCCATGACATCAAGGAGGGCTCGTTCGTGCTCGAGCGCATCGCGGGCGCGTACTGGCGCGGCAGCGAGGAGAACCCGATGCTCACCCGCATCTACGGCCTCGCCTTCGACACGAAGGAGGAGCTCGAAGCGTACCAGCGCCAGCAGGAGGAGGCGAGGAAGCGCGACCATAGGAAGCTCGGCAGCGAGCTCAAGCTCTTCACGCTCTCGTCCCTCGTAGGCTCGGGCCTTCCGCTCCTCCAGCCCAAGGGCGCGCTCATCCGCCGCGAGATCGAGGAGTACCTATGGTCTCTCCACAAGGACCGCGGCTACGACCGGGTCTGGACCCCGCACCTCGCGAAGGAGGCGCTCTACGAGACGAGCGGCCACGCGTCGAAGTTCGGCGACGAGCTCTTCCGCGTCTCCGGCAAGGAGGAGAAGTTCATCATGAAGCCGATGAACTGCCCGCACCACATGCAGATCTTCGCGGACAACCAGTTCTCGTACCGCCAGATGCCGGTCCGCTACTTCGAGCCGGCGACCGTCTATCGCGACGAGAAGACCGGCCAGCTCGCGGGCCTCACCCGCGTCCGCGCCATCACGCAGGACGACGGCCACCTGTTCTGCCGCCCTTCGCAGATCAAGGAGGAGGTAGGCACCATCGTCGCGATCATTAAGGAGTTCTATGCCACCATGCGCATGCTCGACGGATACTGGGTGCGCCTCTCGGTGCGCGGTCCTGAAGGCATGTACCTCGGCTCGGACGACGTCTGGGAGAAGGCGGAGGGCGCGCTCGAGGAGGCGGCGAAGACGAACGACCTCCCGTACGAGCGGGTCGAGGGCGAGGCCGCCTTCTACGGACCGAAGCTCGACTTCATGTTCAAGGACGCCATCGGCCGCGAATGGCAGCTCGCCACCATCCAGTGCGACTTCAACCAGCCCGAGCGCTTCTCGCTCGAGTACACGAACGAGAAGGGCGAGAAGGAGCGCCCGGTGGTCATCCATCGCGCGATCTCCGGATCCCTCGAGCGCTTCATGGGCGTCATGATCGAGCACTTCGCAGGCGCCTTCCCTGCCTGGCTCTCTCCTGAGCAGGTACGCGTGCTCCCGGTCTCCGAAGAGCAGGCCGACTACGCGGCGAGCGTCGTATCGGCCCTCAAGGCCGCCGGCGTCCGCGCATCGCTCGACGACGCGAACGATTCCCTCGGCAAGCGCATCCGCGCGGCGAAGCAGGAGAAGCTCCCGTACGTGCTCGTGATCGGCGGCAAGGAGGTCGAGGCGAACGAGGTCTCCGTCGACAGCCGCGACCGCGGCCAGGAGGGTGCCATGGCCCTCGACGCGTTCGTCGCGAAGGTCACGCAGGAGATCCGCGATCGCGCGTAAGGCACGGAGAAAGGGCCCGGAGCAGCGTAACTGCTCCGGGCCCTTTTACGCATCCGATCCCTTCAGTACACCCTGAGGCTCTCGGCGAGCACGTACATGCGGTAGCGCCAGGCCTGCTTCTGGTCCTCGATGAACGGTATCCCGATCGTCACGACAGCGATCAGGGCGACCGTGGCCGCAACGATCGCGACTCCGGCGATCGTGAACGACCTCTGTATCCCGGACGTGCGGATCTGCATTCCCATGACTTCCTCCCTGGGATTTTTATGCGAAGGTTCGATTCCCTGCTGCGCTGCAGTATGCGCCTGCGTCAGAAAAAGAAAAGCCCGTAACCTCTATGGTTCCGGGCTTCCTGAGTCCTCGCTCTCACGAGTGCAGCTTCGAAACGGCCGCGGACAGGATGACGATGGCCGGCAGGATGATGCCGATCAGCACATACAACCGCGCGTTCTCTCTGCGTTCCTTGAGCGCCCAGGGCGCGATCATTCCCCTTCGCTCACTTCCGTCACCTGAGGTTCTCATGGGTCTTCTCCTATAGAGCATGACGCATCCGTAGTAACAGTACGCCCGGCAAGGGACGCGTCAAGCGCACGACGAGGAAAGGCCCGGAGCATGACTGCTTCGGGCCTCGTTCGTCACGAAACGTCAGTGGCTGCGGAACACGATGGGCGACAGGACCACGCACAGGACGATGGCCACCGGCAGGACGAGGCCGAACACCACGGACACGATCCAGCCCTTCATCCGCTCCTTCTTGGCGAACTCGATGAGCTCCTTGCTGGCTTCAGTACTCGGCTTCTCCACTGCTCTTCTCCTTATAGAGCGCGATATGTCTATGTATAGAATGAATCATTAATACATGACTGTCAATGTTCTATACGAGAAGAGACCCGTCCAGACGGACGAGCCTCTTCTATGCAAGATTGATGAGATTATCCCGCGACCACGCCGAGAGCGCGCGTGAGCGCCATCTTCACGCCGGTCATGCCAGCGGAGTAGCTGCCGTCGACCGCGGTCGTGAGCGAGGACACGAGGCGCTCGAGGTAGGACGGGTGGCATCCGTTCGTGAGCTCCGCGATGTCCGGATGGCAGGTCGTGCCGTCGATGCATGCGCGGTACGCGTCATCGAGAGCGCAGGCCGCGTGCGAGACGAATGCCTCGGTGTCCTGTCCCTGGCGCGCCATCGCGCGGATCATGCCGAAGACGGTGTCGCGGTCCCCGTTGAGGAGCGCGGCGACGAAGTCGCGGACATCCGCATTCATAGGAGCCATCGCGACGTGCGCGGCCGGCTTCGGCGCCTCGTACGCAGCAGCCGGAGCTGCTGCCGGTGCCGGTACATGGACCGGAGCCTCCTCATGGACGGCCTCCAGTACCTCCTCGTGGGTAGGCACCGCGTGCTTCTGCTCGATCTCGCGGGAGAGGCCCTTCACGATGTCGTCGATGGTGAGACCCTCGCCAGCGGCGAACGAGCGGAATCCGTCGTGCGCGTTGTAGCCCTGCGGCTTCGCAGGCGCAGCGGGCGCCGCGTGCGCGTCATGTCCACCATGCGCCGGAGCGTGGCCATGATGAGCCGGAGCGGCATGGGCCGCGTGGGCTACGGGAGCGGCATGCGCGGCATGGCCATGGCCGTCCTGTGCATGCGCATCGCCATTGAGCGCCTCCTTCACGCTGCCGCCGAAGCTCTTAGCACGTGCGAGCGCGAACGGCACGACATTGAAGAGGACGAGGTACGCGAGCGCGAGGCTCCAGCCGATGAGCATCATCCAGTAGAGGACGGTGCCCCAGGTGCCGAGCTCGAGACCGGTGTACGGGACCTCGGAGAGGTACACGTACGAGAGCGGCTCCTCGAGGTCTGGCACGAAGGACTCGAGTCCGACGCGCGCGCTGCGGCGACCGCCGCCACCGCCTCCTCCCCCGCCGCCACAGTTGCTGGTGCAGGACGTGGACTCGATGACGACCTCCACCTTGCAGTTCGCGTTGTCAGGAGCGCCCGGGACCTTGGCGGTGTACGTCGTGTCGGACGTCGGGTTCACGACGACGGAGCCGGTCTCGCCCGTCTTGGTGCCGATGCCATTATCGAGGACGACGGACGTTGCCTTCGATATGACCCACGAGAGGGTCACGGCCTCTCCGGACTTGATGCGGGTACGGTCCGCCGTGAGGCTCACGCACTGAGGACCCTGCTGGATCGTAGTGACGGTGACCGTGGTCTGGCAGTTCACCGAGCCGGTAGCGCCCGTGACCGTCGCCTTGTAGGTCGTGGTCTGGGTCGGGTTCACGATCAGGAAGCCCTCTGCGGTCGGGAGTACCTGGCCGATACCGTTGTCGATGGTGATCGAGGTAGCGTCCTTGGTCTTCCACTCGAGGCGGACAGGGTCGCCCGCATTGATGACGCTCGGCGTTCCGTTGAGGAACACGCACTGCGCGGGATGCTCGTCTACCGTTGGCTTCACCTCGACGACGGTCTGGCAGTTCACGGTTCCGGACGCGCCGGTGACCGTAGCCTTATACGTCGTAGTCTGGGTCGGATAGACGACCGTGGTGCCTCCGGCGACAGGAGTGACCGCGCCGACGCCGTTGTCGATAGTGATCGAGGTCGCATTCTTGGTCTGCCACTCGAGCGTGACCGCCTGACCCGGCGCTATGACCTGAGGGGTGCCGCGGAGGAACACGCACTCGAGGACCGCGGTGGTCGTGCGCTGCACGCAGTCGCCGTTCCCGTCGACGTAGTAGCCGTCAGGAAGGTTGTTCTTATCGAGGTCAGGACGGTTCGGGCAAAGGTCGTTCGTCACGACGGGCGGCACGACCGGAGGCGTGACGACGACCGGAGGCGTCACCGGAGTGTCGGTGGTCGGCGTCTCGGTGCAGCACGGGTCGCCATGCGTATCGGTGTCAGGGACATCGGGAGTCGGCGTGACGTCGGTGCAGCACGGGTCGCCATGATCGTCGCTGTCGGTCGACGGCGTGACGGTGACCGGACTCACGACGTTCGGCGTCTCGGTCGACGGCGCAGGCGTCGTCTCCTCCTTGGTCGGCGCAGGCGGATTCACCACGACCGGAGCGACCGGCGGAGGGGTCACGACAGGGACGACCGGCGCGATGATGACCGGAGGGGGCGGTGGCGGAGGAGGCGTGACGACGACCGGAGAGACCATGGCCCAGGTCTTCGCAGGAGCGTCGTAGCCGAGCGCGAAGCCGGCGAGCACGCCGATCGCGACGACGCCGAGAACGGCGAAGAGGCCGGTCTTCACCGGGTTCTGACGTGCTGCTGCGTACGAAGACTGTATCTGGTCCATATCTCTTGGTAATTACGGTATTTCCTACTGTATCACGAACATTGTAAAAAGTCAATACTTACGCCCTGCCGCTCTCGCGACGTATAAAAAGGGAGAAAGGTAGGGGGACGGACGAGATGTCCGCCCCCGCTCCCCTATTCAGTCGATGCGGCCGTCCGTGAACAGCCAGGTGTGCATGAGCCCGGGCCATTCGGCCGGAGGGACGGTGTATCCTTTGTAGCCCACGAACGCATGGCTGAGCCGGAACGAACGCCGGTAGACGTAGCTGCTCATGGTCTGCCGCCCGTCAGGACGGATGACGCAGAGCCGGAACCGGCCCAGGACCGTAGCCGGCAGGCGGATCACGTAGGTGCCTTCCGTCTCGGCCTTGAAGCTCAGGGTCTTGAACCAGTCGCTTCCCTGCACGCAGTTCGTCCGAGGACACTCGTCGAGCAGCGTGGTGCTCCACTCGCCCGAGCCGGCCTTCCAGAGCGCGAGGCACTCCTTGAGCCCGGCGGGCGGCGCGGGCGCTTGATCATGGATCACGCGCAGCTCGTCGTCCTTCTTCAGGTAGACGTTCAGGTAGATGCACTGGTCCTTCGGGACGTCGCGCTGGACGCGGACGTTCCCGCAGTCCTCGAACAGTCGCTGGTCGCCCTTGACCCAGACCTTCTCAGGCCGGCTCGGGTCACGGAGCGACTTCGCGTGCGGCTCGCGGGCGAAGCACCGGACGATGACTCGTCCGGAGTCGTCCTTGCAGGACGACCACAGCTTCACGCCGGGCTCGGGCTTCTCGAGCGCCCAGCCGGCCTGGAAGTACCCCGGGAGGTCGCTGAGCGACTTCGGGGTCCCAGGACCGGCGTCCTTGTAGAGGACGAGCAGGTCGTTCGGGGTTATGCGGCAGTTCCTGATCCGACGCTTTCCCGACGGATCGGCCACGATCGCGACCTTGATCCGCCCCCCGAACTCTTCGGGACTCTCGATCCCGTTGATGCACAGGGAATGGCGGGTGGAACGCGACATGCCAGGAGCAGCCATCGCAGGCGTCCACTCCCCCGCAAGGAGGAGCAGCGCCATGAATAGGGTGATGATCTTTTTCATCACTTTTCTCCTTATTGCGCCGCCCGTATGGGGGGGCGACTGGGTTGAAGGAACGATCGGTCGACTGCGGATGCAGACACCTTGCCGCTTATAGCGACCTATCCGTCAACGAGCATTAGCTCGCGAGCGGGTAGCTCTCTACAAGGTCCGCGACCACGATGAAGCGGTCGGTCTTCTTCCCGAACGAGTCGCAGGTCGCGAGCGTGAGGGTATGGCCCGTCTTGGTGAGCGGGATCGCGTCGGAATTCGCGTCCGCCTCCGCGACCTGCGTCACGGCATAGACGTACGCGCGCTCCTCGCCGTACACGGTGATGCGATCACCCTTCTCGAGGTTCTGGATCTCGTTGAACGCCTTGAAGGACTGGTTGTTCACGATCGGCAGGTAGCTCGAGTGGCCGAAGAGGATCGTGTTCCCCTCCTCGCCGAGCTTCGCGGACGCAGGATAGCGGACCGCTCCGGTGAGGAGGGCCTCATCGAGCACCGCGACGTCCGTCGAGCTCGGGTTCTTGATCGTCACGTTGATGCCCACCTTCGGGATCTCGACGCGCACCGCGTCCTCAGGGTCCGCCATGAGCGCGGCAGCCGAGAGCGCGGCGGGCGCGACACTTACCTCCTCAGCGACCTTCGCAGGCGGCTCAGGAAGGAGGTCGAGCGCCGACAGGGTCGACACCGTGACGAAGAACACCGCCAGGAAGGCCGCGAGAAAGCTCCACTTCTTGTCATACGCGCGCCCGAGGGCGCGGATGAGCTTGACTGTGTTATTGATTGCTGCCATACCTGGGTCCCGCTATCATTACACTATACATGTGTTTTGTCAATAGCAGCCCGCGGAGGCAGGAGTAGGGTCCAGCGCTCTGCCATTCAGAGTACCTACAGGTACGTGAAGGAATGCTGAAGCATCTAGGCCGTGCCTGAGGGAGGTAGTTGACAAAGAATAATGCGTGTGGTAAACAGCATGCATATGGAAACGACAACTATCCGGACAACCACCACCGACACCCGCCGCGCTGCCGTGAACGGCCTCGCGGTCGTCGGCTTCATCGTGCTCGTGATCCTGGGCATGGCGCTCGCGGTATACGCGGCGCGCTTCGTCCCGGCGACGATCTCCCGCATCGGCTCCGCCGCGGTGTATCTCTCCGGCCAGGTGTTCTCTCCTGAGGGAGACTCCGAGCTCGAAGTGGTCACCCCTGACGAGACCGTGCCGTTCGGCGAGAACGACGGCGCCGTCGCAACCTCGACGTCCGAGGGCTTCGCCCCGGTCTTCCCGGGCGAGACGCCTGCGACCACTCCGGTCGCCGGCACCCCGACGACTGTCACCGTACCGGTGCAGGTCCCGGCATCGGCCAACTACTCCGGCCTCCCTGACCTCGCGATCGAGGACGTCCAGACCGGCTACCTCCGCACCGACGACGTGAGCTCGTTCCGCGCTTCGGACGAGGTTCCGGACGGCGAGAAGGGCGCGGTGAAGTTCACCGTCATCAACCGCGGCACCAACGTCGCCGACGACTTCGACTTCGATTTCCGCATCAACACCAGCCCGTCGATCAGCAAGAACTACAAGGTGACCCGCAACCTCCGCCCGCAGGAGCGCATCGAGTACACCCTCTGGTTCGACCGCGTGAGCGCCCGCGACGACCGCACCATCACCATCGACATCGATCCGGACAACGACGTCGATGAATCCAACGAGCGCAACAACGAGGACACCGTCTCCATCGACATCGAGCGCTAGTCGCTCCCTCGAAGAAAAAGCCCCGGCATCTGCCGGGGCTTTTTCTTCGTATCGATGCTAGACGTCGAGCTGCGCGAGCTTCGCGTTCGACTGGATGAAGGACTTGCGGCTCGGCACGTCGGTGCCCATGAGGATATCGAAGATCCGGTCGGCTTCCACGCCGTCCTCTACCGTGACGCGCTTCAGGATGCGGTTCGCGGGGTCCATGGTGGTCTCCCAGAGCTCGGACGCGTTCATCTCGCCGAGACCCTTGTAGCGCTGGA
>CALFMK010000001.1 GCA_937879955.1 uncultured bacterium | reverse complement strand
GCGCAACTCTCAACCCGAGCGCCACACCAGGTGCGGTTCCAAGCCGCGAGTGCTGCGCCGCACGATCCCAACCCCCGAAGCCCACAGTGCTGTGGGACTCGACCGCCTGTCCGGACCGGTATGGGATTGATCTTCCCGGGAAGTACCTCCAGGGCACCCATGGAGGGAAACACATGACAGCTTCGGATTCATTGACCGCGCTTGCCGACGACCTGCCCGGCGCTGTGGTCCTTCCCGGCGATGATGCGTGGGACACAGCGCGTACGCCGTGGAACCTCGCGGTCGACCAACACCCTGCCGCGGTGGTCCTCCCGCGCACCGCGGAGGACGTGGTCAGTGCCATGACCGCAGCCCGGCATCGCGGTCTGGCGGTGGCGGTCCAGGGGACCGGCCACAACGCGGCGCCGCTTGCCGCCCACGGCGGACTCGATGGCGCACTGTTGCTGAACATGTCCGGCATGCAGGGTGTGAGCGTGGACCCGCACACGCGGATCGCACGCGTCGAAGCCGGCGCGCTGTGGGGTCAGGTGACGGCTGCTGCCGCCGTTCACGGCCTGACGGCACTCGCCGGATCGTCGGCGGACGTGGGTGTCGTCGGCTACACCCTCGGCGGGGGGATCAGCTGGTTGGCGCGAGCCCACGGACTCGCCGCCAATCAGGTCACGGCAGTCGAGGTGGTCACCCCTGACGGACGCCAGCGTCGCGTCGACGCCTCCACTGAACCGGACCTGTTCTGGGCCCTTCGCGGCGGGGGCGGGAACTTCGGCGTCGTGACCGCCCTGGAGTTCCGGCTCTTCGAGGTGGCGGACATCTTCGCGGGTGCCATGTTCTGGCCGGTGGAGCGCGCGGACGAGGTGTTGCAGGTGTGGCGCACCTGGCTGGATGAGATCCCGGAGCGGGTGACCTCCGCTGCCCGGGTGATGCACTTCCCACCCATGCCGGAACTTCCGGAGCCGCTGCGGGGGAACTCCTATGTGGTGGTGGAGGCGGCCATGTTGCTCGAGGACCACGTCGCCAACGACCTGCTTGCAGGCCTTCGCGACCTCGGCCCTGCCATGGATACCTTCGGCCGCATTCCGATGACGGATCTGGCTCAGTTGCACATGGATCCGCCCGGCCCGGTCCCGGGTGTCGGCGACGGTCTTCTTCTGCGAGATCTCGACGAGCAGACCATCACGCAGTTCGCGAGCGTCGCGTCGGCCGAATCGATGCTGCTCTCGTGCGAGTTCCGGCACCTCGGCGGGGCATTGACGCCGGGGCGGGTGGACGGCGGGGCCGTGTCGGGGTTGGATGCCGACTTCCTCTTCTTCGCCGTGGGTGTGGCGCCGGTGCCGGAGGCGGCCGCCGCGGTGGCGAAGGCCGTGCAGCGGGTCAAGGGCACGCTCGAGCCGGTACGCGCGGCGCGGACATTCAGCAACTTCTGCGAATCCGCGGCGTCACCGGAGTCGCTCTACGGCCCGTCGCTCGAACGGCTGCGCGCGGTCCGGGACCGGTACGACCCGCAACGGATCATGCGGGCGCACCAGCCGCTCGGCTGACGGGCCGCTTCCGGCGGGGCCGGTGGACTATGGTCGCGACATGCTCCTGAGACTGCGTTCCACACGCCCGGAGGCGATCCTTGTGGAGCAGCGCGCTCGCGCCGAACAGATCGTCGGCGTCATCGTGCGGTATGGCGTGGCGGAGATGAGCAGCGACGCCGACGGGCATGCTTGGCTCGCTGAGTTGGCCGGCCATGCCCGGCCTGATCCGGAACTCGTCGCACTGAGCCGGGGAGAACGACTGTGCGCGGCGGCACAGGAGTTGGGGACGACGTTCATCAAGATCGGTCAGATCCTCAGCACTCGCGCTGACCTTGTCGGTGCCGATGTCGCCGACGCCCTCAAAGCGCTACAGGCCGACGATCCGGCCGATCCACCTGCGCAGATCGCGCAGACTGTGGCGGATTCGCTGGGCGTGGGTGTGGACGAGGCGTTCAGTTCCTTCGCCTCGTTCGAACAGACCCCGATCGCATCGGCGTCGATAGGCCAGGTCTGCCGGGCTACCACCACCGACGGTCGGGTGGTGGTGGTCAAGGTGCGTCATACCGGGATCGTCGACACGGTCGCATCCGACGTGGCGATCCTGCAAGCGCTCGCCCAGATCGCCGAACGTGAGAGTGCCCGAGCGCGCGAGTACGGGCTGTCCCGCATCGTGGGTGAACTCGTCGAGAGCCTTGAGCAGGAACTGGACTTCCACCACGAGTTGCTCAACCTGCAGGTGATCTCTTCGAACTTCGCAGGATCAACGCAGTTCGTGTTCCCCGAGCCCATCCCCGAGTTGTCGGGCGATGCGGTGCTCACGGAGACCGCGCTGGACGGCACGCGATTGTCCGAGGTGATCACTGACCTCGGTGCTCGCCGGGACCCGGTGATCAGGCAACTCACCAGCCTGTACTTCAAGATGATCTTCGAAGACGGGTTGTTCCACGCCGACCCCCACCCGGGCAACCTGCTGATCATGCCGGACGGGCGCCTTGGCGTTCTCGACTTCGGCAAGTGCGGGCGGATCCGTGAAGACGTCCGAGAAGCGTTCGTCGATTTTCTCGCCGCGATCTTCGGTGACGATCTCGAGGAGGCGACGCGCTGCATGCTCCTGGTCGCGCCGGGGCCGCGGACCCTCGACACCGATCTGCTGGTCCGGGAACTGTCCGTATGGAAGGACTCGTACTTCACGTCCGCTGCGGCGTCCGGGCAGCACACAGACCTCGGCAGTGCGGTGAAGGCGCTGCTGGACATCGTCGACCGCTACCGACTGCAGATGCCCAGTGAAGTCGCGCTGATGCTGGTCGTTGTCGTCGAGTTGCAGGGGATCCTGGAGGCGACCGGAACCCCTCTGCAGTTGTCCCAACTGCTGATGCCCTACGCCGCGCAGTTGCGCAGCGAGCGACTGTCACCCAAACGGTTGTGGCGCAGCGCGACCCGCCGTGCACACAGGTGGGAACACCTGCTCGATGTCCTCCCCGACGATCTCTCGCGCCTACTCGAGGCCAGCAGCCGCAGCGAGTTGAAGGTGCCGTTGGTGGTGGAGGGTTTGGACCGCCCGGTCAACCGCTTGGCCTACGCCCTGGTCACCGCGGCAACGATCCAGGGCTCGTCGCAGTTGCTGGCGCGCGGGGCCGGGCCGACGTACCGCGCCACCTCCATCCCCGGGCTCGTCGGTACGGGTGTCTCCGCTTACCTCGCCGTCCAGATCCTGCGCAGTATCCGGCGGGCCGGGGGCGTCTGACCGGCGCTGACCACCACAAAGTGACTCCCCGACCGATGCCGGCCGGGGAGTCACGGGTGGAGAGGGTCAGACCGCTTTCATCGTCATCTTCACCGTGACCTCGAACCGCAGGTCCGGGGTGCGGGCCACGGAGAAGGTCTTGGTCTGGGACTTCCCCTCGTCGAGGTCGAAGGCGGTTTCGGCGTAGGAGAACTGGTAGCACTCGGCTCCGCTGTCACCGGAGTTCAGCCAGCGTGCGGTGTGGTTCTCGCCCGGCTGGCGGTAGGCGCTCTCGCAGAACTCGCGCGCCGACTTGCCGACCCAGTCCGACTCGCGGCCCTCGACCTGAACGGAGAACGCGGGCTTCTTCGTGGCGAAGGTGTGCTTCGGCGCCTTGTCGGAGCCCTTGAGATTCACAGTGTCGCCGGAACCGATCTTGGTCTCGCCGTAGGCGCTGCCCCAGGCGCCGCTCTTGGTCGGGGTGTTCGTGCCGCGGACCTGGAACAGCAGGTCGCCCTTGCCGCGCAGACCCTTGTCGGCGTCGTCGATGACCTTGATCTTCTCGACCGTGACCTCGATCTGCTGGCTCTTGGTGCTGGTCTTGGTCAGCCGCTGGGTCGGTTTGGTGCTCGAGGGGGAGGCCAGGACGTAGTACGTGGTGCCCGGCGTGAGGTTGGCGAACGTATGGGTGAAGCGACGGTTGTCGCCCTGCTTCGTGCCGGTCAGCTGCACGGCCTTGCTGCCCTTGAGCTTGCCATCCGTGATCTCTGGAGAGGTCGAGATCGAGACCCACGACTTCGCGGCACTGGCGGTGAAGTCGAGTTCCACGCTGTGGGTGCGACGGGTGATGGTGTGGACGCTGTGGTGCTCCGTCCGCACACTGCCCACCATCTGGACCGGCTTGAATCCGGCGCCCACGGGCAGGTTGACCAGGTAGTAGTACGTGGTGCCCTGTTTGAGGCCCTCGACCCGTTGGGTGAAGGCGTGCTTCTGCCCCGGAACTGCCAGGCTGTTGGGGTCGGGGTTGCCAGCGCCCTTGCCGGTCAGTGCGACCGGCTGGGTGGCGCCCATGGAGTAGACACCCTGCGCGTTCTGCTTGGGTGCCTGGGTCGACACCTGCAGGATCGCGTTCTTCAGGGTGGCGTCGAACCGCACCTCGAACCAGTCGAGCCCCCAGTCCTGGCTCGTGCCGGTGATGCTGTGGTTGGAGGTCTTCAGCGGCGCGTCGGCGAACTGCGTGGGCCCGTTGTTCGGCGTAGGTGCGGGGGTGTCGGCCAGCGCCACGCCGGGGGTTGCGACGAGGACTGCTGCGGTGAGGATGCCGGGGATGATGTTCATGTCGTGCTCCTTGTGTAGGTGGCTTACACAGGTAGGAGCGATCACCCCGCGTGGGAACAACAACTTTTTCTGACGAGTTTTGTCAGGTGTGGGCATCCCATCCGGAGGGCGTCAGCGCCATCTCGTCGAATACGGCGGTGAATGTGGACTCCTCCGGGCTGCAGGCGTAGACGCCGACTCGCACGGGTGCGGCGGGCACGTCGGCCGGCGCCATGGCTCCCCATGCCGGGTCGGTCGTTCCCAGCCCAGCCATGTGGAAGATCCGCAGTTGCTCCCAGTCCGAGCCGGTGCGCGCCTCGAGTCGGAAGTCAGGGCCACGGCGGGAAAGGCGCAACCACACCTGCGTCAGTGCCGGGACATCGCGCGTGGCCCAGTCGGAGTGGCCGGCCGTTGTGACCACGGATCCGAGGCGGCCGCCGTTCGCGTCCTCATGTTCGACCGACGCTTTGAACCAGTTGTCCTCATCAACCCACACGACGACGCCGGCTTGGTCGTATCGGCGCTGGTAGTCCGCCCGTACGCGAACCGAGAAGGTGATGTTGCCGGAGACCTCGATGAGGGCCGCGGGAGCGTTGGACGCGCGGAATCCGTAGAAGGTCCGCTGCCAGAAGTCCGTACCGGGTTCGGTGGTGATTGTGACTTCATCGTCCGAGGTCGTGCACACCGCGGGACGGTTCAGCCAGTCCGCGTCGGCCAGCGGGTTCGGCATCATGTCACCGTGATCGCGATCGCGATGAACTGTGCCAGGAACGCCGCGATGGTCAGAGCGTGGAAGAGTTCGTGGAAACCGAACCACCCCTCGTGGAACGTCGGCCGCTTGCGTGCGTAGACCACACCTCCGGCCGTGTAGAGCAGCCCGCCGAGTGCCATGAGCAGCACAACCACCGCCCCGAACGCCTGCCAGATCGCGGGGAGGAAGAAGATCGCGACCCAGCCGAGTCCGATGTAGGAACCGACCGCCAGCCAACGCGGTGCTCCGCGCCAGGTCACCCGTGCGATCAGCCCGATGGCCGCGATACTCCAGACGAGGGCGAGGATCACCCAGCCCTCGGTGCCTCCGAGTGCCACGGCGAACGGGGTGTAGCTGCCGGCGATGAACAGGTAGATGTTGGCGTGGTCCAGGCGGTTGAGGAACGCGTTGACCTTCGGACCGCCGGCGCCGAGGTGGTACGACGCGCTCACGGAGAAGAGCATCACCGTCGTGAACACGTAGATGGCCACGGCGACCCGCTCGGCCACGGTGGGGGTCACTGCGAGCAGGCCCAAGCCCAGGACGAAGGACAGCGGAGCGGCGCCGAAGTGCAGCCAGCCACGAAGCTTCGGCTTCATCTGATCCGGAACCTCGAGAATGCTGCTCACAAACCTACGGTACCGTAGGTTTAGCGGTCTGGGCAGCCCAGGTGAACAACTTCACAACACCTGCGCCAGAACGCGCTCTGCCTCCTGGCGACCGGCGTCGTACAACGCTTGCCCCCGGCTGAAGTCCATCGCGGACCGCAACCGCCGTACAGCCCCCATCGGTAAGTGGATGACGTGGACGTGGGCGTCCCGCTCTGCCTCCTCGGTTGCCTCGGCCTGGGCCGCGATTGCCATTGCGAAGCCCGTGGCAACGGGATCGAGGCTGCCGGGGTGGTAGCTGCGGGTGGCCTTCACAGCGGTGGCGACGTCGAGGACCCACACGCGTTTTGGCCTCTGCGCCAGAGCCATTTCCACCGGGACCATGCAGCGCACACCTCCGTCCACATGGGTCCCCGGAAGTGTCGGCGCCGACATCCGGCTCAGCCGAACCGGCGGGAAGACGCCGGGGATCGCGGCCGAGGCGAGAAGGACCTGGACGGCCGATCCGGTGCGGTGCAGGACGGCGGTGCCTGTCCGCAGGTGGGTGGTCACGACTCCGACCGGCGTTGGTGCCTCCTCGATGCGCTGGTACGGCAGGTTGTCTGAGATCACCTCCCGCAGGCCCTGTGGGGAGGACAGGCCGGAACGCCCGCGCAGAAGGTTGGCTGCCCGATGCGTCGTCGTTCCGAAGACCTTCCGTGTGGTGAGTTCCATCCAGATGTCGGCCAGGTTCCTCGCGCCTCGCGGCGTCGGATCACCGGCGAAGAAGCACGCGTTGATGGCGCCAGCAGAGGTGCCCAGGAGCAGCGCAGGCCGGATGCCCGCACCTGCGAGCGTCTCAAGCATCCCGACCTGGGCCGAGCCGAGCGCAGCGCCCCCGGACAGGACGATCACTTCGCCGCTGCCACCGAGGAGTTCCCGCTCGAAGATGGGGTCGGCAGAGCGCGACGTGACAGTCACGCGGGCTGCCGCGACGAGTGCGCCGAAGGGAGATACCGCCACGTGGCGCCTCCTGTCCCACCGACTCGCACCGGTCGGAACAACCGATGCGGCGTCCAAGGTCAAGCCTACGCCCGGGCCCGCCCGGCGTACCGAACTGGTTGGCACAGGCCGAATCACATCGCGACACTCCGGCTGAACAGCTGCGGCAACGGCGTGTCGCGCTCTGCGCCAACCTGTTCGGTACGCGGATGCGTCAGGTCCCGGCGAGCGGCAACGGCATGGCCATGATGCCGTTGAACTCGGCGAACCCGATCCGTCCCCAGTAGTCGGCCAGGGCTCGTGCAGAGGCATCACGTTCCGCCAAATCGTCGAGGCCCGGCTTCATCGGGAAGAGTGCCGCTGCATCGGCGGCGCGCCCCAGTTCACCGAGCACGAGTTCCGTGGCCAGCAAGCCGTAGCTGGCTCCGCGCCAGTCCGGGTCGATCTCCATGTGGGCGACGATGACGACGTGTCCGTGGGAGATGTCGTAACTGGCCCGCAGTTCCTTCTGCTGCAGGCTCTCCCCGTAGAGCGCTTTGCCCACTAGACCCACCCCGGGTCCGATGTCTTCGAGTTCCTGCAAGCAATCGGGTGAGCTCACGTCAGCCGACACGAACTCACCGTGGCCCACATCGACCGTCACGGTGTCGGGCAGCAGGCTGGACAGTTCCGGCAGATAGGCGTTGGTGTCGACTCCCACCAGTTCGGACAGGGCATCGGGGTCCACGTCGGGACCGTCATCCGGTGACCAACTGACCTGCACGACGGCCGCGTACACCTGGGCGGCGGAGGTCGGCTGTACGAGAGTCGCCGTCAGATCGACGTGCAGTGTGGGTCGCAGTCCGGTGACGACCGACAACCTGCTCGGTCCTTGCATACTTCGAGTGTGACGGCTGGGACTGGGTGCCGCGCGCCGACCCGGCTAGCGTCAGTGGCATGAGCCGCATGCTGATCGTCCATCACACGCCGTCACCAGCGGTGAGGCAGCTGCTGGAGGCGGTGGCTGCCGGAGCAGGCATTCCCGACTTGGCCGAGGTGGACGTGCAGATCGAGCCTGCCCTGTCGGCCACTGCGGCGGATCTGTTGGCGGCCGATGCGGTCCTGCTGCTCACCCCGGCCAACATCGGCTACATGAGCGGCGCGCTCAAACACTTCTTCGACACCGTCTACTACCCGTGTCTGGACGCGACCCGGGGACTCCCGTGGGGGCTGATCGTCCATGGCAACGACGACACTGCCGGGGCGATCGCATCTGTGACGAAGATCGCCGGGGCTTTGAACTGGAAGCAAGTGGCGGACGTCTTGTCGGTTGTCGGTGCGCCGGACGCCGACGCACTCACGAGGGCGCACGACCTGGCGGCGACGGTGTGCGCCGCCGCCTTGCCGTGATCCGTGCTACTCAGGTTCCGTCACGTCGGCGACCTGAGCCTTCAGTGCAGCCACCAGTGCTGCCGAATCCACTGTGAACGCGACACCGTGTGCGCCTCCGCCGATGGACACCGGTCCCGTTGGGATCGAGGTGTCGGCGATGACCGGCAGGTGCGCCGACGAGCCGAAGGGGGTGATCGTTCCCCGCGCGTAGCCCGTGACCTCCAGTGCGTCCTCGGCGCTGGGCATGGACAGCCGGTTCACCCCCAGTAGACCCCGCAACTTCGGCCAGCTGATCGTGCGGCCTCCAGGAACGAGCACGAAGAGGTGGTCACCTTCGCCGCGCCGCACGACGATGGACTTCAGGACCCGGTCGGGGGTCAGTCCGCGTGCGTCCGCAGCCTCCGCCAGGCTGCGGACGGGTCCGTGCTCGGTGACGACGAACTCGATCCCCGAGTCGCCGATGGCGCCAAGGGCACGCTGCGCGGCCGAGTGGTCGGTCACGGCAACGGTCCGGGCCGGCCGAACAGGAATCCCTGTCCCAGTTCCACTCCCAGTTCGCGCAGCGCGGCTGCCTGCGCCTCGGTCTCGATCCCCTCGGCGACCAGGCGGGTCCCGGTCGCGTCGGCGAAATGCCGTACGCCGGCCACCATCGCTGCCCGCGCCGGGTCCACATCGACTTCGTGCACCAGTCCGATGTCGAGCTTCACGTACTGCGGCTTGAGCTCCAGGATGTGCCGCAGGGAGGCGTAGCCGGCGCCGGCATCGTCGACAGCGACCGTGGCCCAGGGGAGCCCTGCGAGCGTTTCCCGGAGTGTCGCGTAGTCCGCTGTACGAGCGTGTTCGGTGATCTCCACGACGACGGGTCGGCCGGGGTCTCCGATGCGTTCCAAGACCCCCCCGAGGATCGCGGCGGGCGAGAAGTTGAGGCTCAGCGCCATGTCCGCGGGCAGGTCCCTCGCTGCGTCCAGCGCCGCCCGCGCGGTCGCCTCCTCCAATCGCTCTTCGACACCTGCCTCGCGCGCCGCGGCGAACCGGATGTCCGGTGGGGTTTCGTCCGCGAACCGGGTGAGTGCCTCGTACCAGCGCGCCTTCCCGCTCTCCAGGTCGAGGATGGGCTGGAAGACGCAGGTGAATGCGCCAGTGGCGATGATCTCTTCGATCTCGGCGCGTAAGGCGTTGGTGCGGTTGTACGTGATCGCCTGGTTGCGGATCACGGCGCCGGCGAGGTGCGCCAGATCCTGCACGCTGCCGAGGCGTCCCGCCAACACGGTCGCGGCATCCTCAGCCGTCGAGGCGATCGACAGCACCCCCACGAGCTCATGATCGGCTCGGATGGCCGCGTAGGCGGAAGCCCTGATTCCGACGCTGAGCATCCCTTCGAGAAGCTGGTGGTCGACGAGCTCCCGAGTTCGAGAATCGAGGAGGTCGAGGTACCAAGGGCCGCGTTCAGTGGCGGCGATCAGCAGCTCGAGTTGCTCCGTGGGGATCTCCCCGCCGATGGTCAGGCCCAGTTCTGGAGGCATGTCGGGGGTGACGTTGATCAGGCTGCCTGCCTTCGGAGTCAGCATGATCATCGCGCCATCGATCCAGTCCATGGTCTGCAAGGCATCGCGCAGGGCGGTCACGGTCTGGGTGAGGTCGTCGCCAGGCCGGACCTTGTCCATCATCGCCAGCAGAGCGGCGCGGTCGGCATCGAGTTGGGCCAACCAACGCTGGTCGTGGTGGTCCCGGGCGAGGTCGCGCAGTACGACCAGACTGCCTTGCATTGCTCCTGAATGGTCACGCACAGCGATCACGGTCGCCATCAGTCCGCTGCCCGCGCCCGGCACAGGCCGCAGGACAGGACCCGTGATCAGCGTGTTCCGGCCCAGGAGTTCACTGATGCCGATGCCGAGCACGTCGGAGGGAGTCCTGCCCACGAGGGGACCGTCATTCAGCATCATTCCCGCTGCAGCGTTGGCGTGGGTGACCAGGGGCATGGCATCGACGATGAGCACAGCCTCGTCGAGCGCATCCGCCGCGGCGATGAGTGGCGCCAGCGTCGGGTCAGTAACGCCACGGACGGTCACTCGTCCATGGTTCACCGCGCAACTGGTGTGTCGCAATTTCTGAGGTGATGGCTACGAACAGGTAACGGGGGAGTCAATGTGTGTGAAGGTCGGCTCGGAACCGACGCCGGCGGACCTGTCGGTGGCCTAGGGTCGTGGTCGTCACCATCCATTGGGAGGAGCACCACATGAAGAAGACCGCCACTCTTGCGGTCGCACTGGCAGTCCCCGCGCTGGGGGCCGCCGCGATCACGCCGGCTGCTGCGGCGCAGGACCCGTCGGAGGTCGTGATCACCGCACTCGACGCCCAGTACATCGGGCCGCTGAGTTCGGCCGGCAAGATGCCCAAGGTCCAGGTGGAGGCCGAAGAGGTCTCACGTGCGTTCACGAGCATGATCACCTACAAGACCGTGGCCAAGGTCGTTCGCGCGACTGATGGCGAGGCGGAGAAGAAGGGGACCATCGTCAAGACCGAGGGCTACCGCTGCAAGGCCACGTCCTTCTCAGTCGTCAACCCCGGCACCGCCGGTGAGTACAACAAGGTGAAGTGGAAGTGCACTTTCCAGGCCGCTGACACGCCCACCCAGATCACGCTGACCTACAAGCAGTCGTCGCTGTAGTCACACCACACCGTGGCCCCTGCCCCCCGTGGGTGGGGGCCACGCGTGCGTGGGCCCGAACGATCGGCCGGGTCTCGCCGGTTGCGACGTTGTTGCCGCGTCTCGAGCCGCCCTGCGACGTTGTTGCCGTTTTCGAGCCCTGCTGGTGCCAACAACGTCGCAATTGAGCCGTGGAGGCGACAACAACGTCGCAATCGGGGCTGACGCCTTCAGCCGATGTCACGCCGGAACGTGGTCAGCCGGCCGATGACGAGGAGCACAAGGGCATAGCCGAGCAGTACGAGCACGCCTTGCCACGCGGTCAGCAGGTCGGCCAGACCCGAACTGACATACAGGCTCGAACCCGCGACAGCTTCTCCGGCGGCGCCGGGCAGGAACTTCGAGAGCGTCTCGGTGGCATCGAATTGGGCCAACAGGATGCGCAACAGCGGCTCGACGAACTGCGTGAACACCAGCAGCACGACGATGGCGGCGACCTGGTTCGTCAGCACCGCCCCGAAGCCCACACCCACCAGCGCCCAGAGGACGAGGGCGACGACGGACATCCCGATGGTGCGCACCATGTCGGGGTCGCCGAGGAACGTGGGTTCGCCCATCAGGGCCAACGTTCCAGCTCCGCCGACCACTGTGCCCAGAACGCCGGCGATGGACACCAGGATCGCGAACGGAATCACGGCGAGGAGTTTGCTCGTCAGGACCAGGCTCCGGCGGGGCTCAGCCAGCAGGGTCGGTGTGATGGTGCGATGGCGGAACTCCGAGGTGACCACCAGCGCTCCGAGCACCGCCGGGAAGATGTACCCGAGGGCCACGGCCAGCGTGTAGACCGACGAGGCCACCGATTCCGGATCCAGCGTCGCGCCCCCGGGGAGGCCGGTGGACGCCGACCCCTCGCTCCGGATACTGAGGACGAACGACGCCGCCATGATCATGGCCAGTACCAGCATGTAGGCGAACATGACAGCGCCGTTGACCCACCACGCCCGGGTGGTGGTGATCTTGCGGATCTCGGTGCGCAGGGCCGCGGTCATCGGGCCACCTCGGCAGAAGATGTGAGTTCGAGGAACAGCGACTCCAGGCTCGTGCCCGCGGACGACAGTTCGTGGACTTCCAGCCCCTGGGCGAACGCGGCCGCGCCGATCTGGGCCGGATGGTGATCCTCGATGACCGCGACCCCCGGCGCTTCGAAGCGGGTCACCTCTGACCATCCGGACGCGGCGATCAGCCGTGCCAGGCCGTCCACATCGGGGGAGACCAGTCGCACTGCCGGCCGCGCGTGCGCCTCAAGGTCGGCCAAGGAGGACGCCCGGACCAGCCTGCCCTTGGCGATGATCACGACGTCGTCGACGGTCTGCTGGACCTCTGACAGCACGTGCGAGGAGACCAGCACGGTCCGTCCCTGATCCGCGAGGTACCGCAGGAACTGCCGCAGCCACACGATGCCCTCCGGGTCGAGACCGTTGGCGGGTTCGTCGAGCAGCAGGACCTGGGGATCGCCGAGCAGTGTCGTCGCGAGGGCGAGTCGCTGCCGCATTCCCAGCGAGAACCCGCCAACTCGGCGGTGCGCCGCCTCGGTGAGTCCGACCAGGGCCAGCACCTCGTCGCAGCGGCTGTCGGAGACCCCGACCTCGGGGGCGTACACGCGAAGGTGATCGCGGGCGGAGCGCCCCGGGTGGAAGCTGGCCGTTTCGAGGGCCGCCCCGACGTGGTGTGCAGGCCGCGGCCGGTCGGCGTACCGGATCCCGCCGATGGTCACGGTCCCCGCATCCGGAGTGGCCAGGCCGAGGATCATGCGCAGGGTGGTCGTCTTGCCGGCACCGTTGGGGCCCAGGAAGCCGGTGACCCGCCCGGGGGCGACGCTGAAGGACAGGTCGTCCACCGCCGTGACCGCTCCGAATCGTTTGGTCAGGCCGACGACGGACACGACTCCCGCCGCCGGGTCGAAGGTCGGGGTCATGCCTCCATCCTCTCCAGCACCACCCCGACACCCAGCCCCGCGGCTCCGCTCACCCCGGCCACGGCGTAACGGCCGGCCCGCCGCTCGAGTTCGTCGATCGCGCCGCCGACCATGATCGCGCCGGTGGCACCGAAGGCATGACCCATCGCCATGGTTCCACCGTTGGGGTTCATCCGGTCGGGTCCGGCATCGAGATCGCGGCGGAACCGAAGGCACAGCGCCGAGAACGCCTCGGCGAACTCGAACACGTCGATGTCGGTAGGCGTGAGGCCGGCCCGTGCGATGGCCACCTCCATCGCCTCCTGGCCGGCGGTGAGCATCAGCACCGGGTCGCAGGTGGCGGTGGCGCTGGTGATGACCCGAGCCCGGGGAGCGAGTCCCAGTTGCTCGGCCTCCGCCTCGGTGCCGAGCAGCAACAGGGCCGCTCCGTCAGCCATCTGGGGTGACGTCCCCACGGTGTGCACGTGATCGATGGCGTCGTAGCGTTTCAGGACCAGAGCGTCGTCGTCAGGCCGGTCGGCGAAGGCCGGGGGCAGGGAGGTCAGGGCCACCGCGTCGATGCCGGGTCGGATCAGTTCGTCACGTTCCAGCTCGTTGAGCCGGACCACGCTGCGGTCGAAGGCCCCCGACTCCCAGGCGGCAGCAGCCTTCTGATGGGTCTCCAGCGCGTAGGAATCCAGTTCATCCCGCGTGAATCCCTCCCGGGTCGCGTTGAGATCGGCGGCGATCCCCATGTGCACCGATCCGACCGCGTCCACCACGGCAGGATCGGACCACAACGCTCCGCCATCGCTGAAGATCGGCACGCGGGAGACGCTCTCCACCCCGCCGGCGACCGCCAATGAGTAGTCGCCGGCGCGGATCCGGGCGGCGGTGGTCGCCACGGCGTCGATGCCCGACGCGCAGAAGCGGTTGAGGGTCACGCCTGGTGTGGGCCAGCCTGACAGCAGGTTGGCGGTACGAGCCAGGTCCGCGCCCTGCTCGCCGGTCTGGGAAGCGACGCCGATCACCACGTCCTGCAGACGCTCGGGATCCAGTCCGGTGCGCTGCGCCAGAGCGCTCTGCAGGCCGGTCACCAGGTCAAGGGCGGACAACGGGTGCAGACCGCCCTTGGCGGAGGCCTTCCCGCGGGGGGTCCGGACCCAGTCCAGGACGTAGACGTCGCTCACGGCTCCACAGTAGGCGCCGGGTTGTCGGTGGGTCACCAGGTTTGGTGGGGTGTGATTCTGGAGCAACCCGGCCCGGGTGAGTCGTCCCCGCGCCTACCCTGAACGCATGATCGGGATTCTCGGCGGCTACCAGACGGACTACGCACGCAACTGGACCAAAGAAGGTGCGGATGTGACAGCGATGACCGCCGAGGTGGTTTCGGGCACCCTTGCCGCGGCGGAGCTCCTCCTTCATGCGCTCGAAGATGAGCACGTTCGCGTCCACAGCCATGCCGATCGAGAGGATGAAGCCCGCGATGCCGGACGTCGTGAGCGTGATCGGGACGAACTTGATCACGGCGACCGTGATGATGACGTAGATGACGAGCGCGACGGACGCGACGAGGCCCGGGAGGCGGTACCACGCGATCATGAAGAGCGCGACGAGGAGGAAGCCGAGGCCCGAGGCGAGGAGGCCTGCCTGGAACGCCTCCGCACCGAGGGTAGGGCCGACCGTGCCGGAGCCGACGAGCTCGATCGGGACCGGGAGCGCGCCGAAGTTCAGGTTGCGCACGAGGTCGCGCGCCTCCTCGGGCGTGAAGCCGCCGGAGACGGTCGCGGTGCCGCCGGAGATCGCCTCGCGGATGACCGGGGTCGAGATAGGCTGGCCGTCGAGGAAGATGGCGAGCGTCTCGCCGACGTTCTCGCTGGTGATCTTCTCGAAGAGCGCGGCACCCTCGTCCGTGAAGGTCAGGACCACGATCGGCTCGTTCGCGGTGCCTGCGCCGCCGGGCGCGCCGAACTGGAGGTCCGCCTTCTGGAGGTAGCGGCCCGTGAGGCCGGTGTCGACGTAGCCAGGCTCTACCTTGAGCGTGCCGTCGACGACGGTGCCGGTGCCCTTCCCGACGAGCTTGAACTCGAGCGACGGGGTCGCGCCGATGGCGTCGACCGCGGCCTTCACGTCGGTGACGCCCGGGAGCTCGACGAGGAGACGGTCCTCTACCGCACCCGCTACCGCGCTCGACTGCTCGAGCTGCACGAGCGGCTCTGCCACGCCGAAGAGGTTCACGCGGCGGTCGATGACGTCGCGCAGCGAGTTGAGTGCGCCCTGCTTGTCCGTCTGGACGAGGCTCGTATCAGCCTTGTAGATGAGCTCCGTACCGCCCGCGAGGTCGAGGCCGAGCTTCACGGGATGATGAGGGGCGAGCACATACCAGCCCAGGAGGCCGGAGACGACGAGCACCGCTAACGCAGGGATGTAACGCATAGTACGCCCAAGTCTACCGGCTTTCAGCCGTCCTGCAATGCCCTGTTCACGAGTATGGAAACGTTGCGGAATAAGCAGGCCACGGCGATGGGACCCACTCCGCCCGGGACCGGCGTGAAGACCGAGGCGACCTCCGCGCAGGCCGGGTCCGCGTCTCCCACGATGGCGCCGCCCGATTCAGAGGTCCCGGCGTCGATGAGCACGGCCCCGTCGGAGAGGTGCTCCGGGCGGATGAGGCCCGGGCTCCCTGCGCCCGAGACGACGATGCTCGCCTCCTTGAGGACCGAGAGCCCCTCCTCTCCCGACTCGCGCGTGACGATCGCGACTTCCGCGCCCTCGTTCATGAACCAGCGCGTGACCGGCTCGCCGACGAGGCGCCCCTGCCCCACGACCGCGACGCTCCTGCCTCCTGAAAACACGCGTGACCGCTCGAGTATCTCGCTCACGGCCGCCACCACCGGCGGAAGAATGGCTCCCGGCTCATCCAGCGAGAAGCGCGCGTACGCGTTCGCCGAGAGCACGTCGGCGTCGAGATACCAGGGGATGCTGTCGAGTATGCGCTTCGTATCGAGGTGCTCCGGGAGCGGGAGCTGCACGATGACCGCGTCGCATCCCGGCTTCTCGACCGCCGCGATCACGTCGAGGTCGGTGGCATCATCTGGAAGACGGACGACGTCGAGACGCATGCCGGCGTCCTTCGCGCGCGCGGACTTTATGGAGAGGTAGGATTCGGTCGCGGGCGTCGGCGCGACCGTTATGGCGCGTACCACCGCCTCGCGCGGGAGCTCCTCGCGCACGGACGCGAGTATATCGGATGCGATCGCGCGGCCGTCGATGATCATGGCTTCGGGGTGCGGAGCGGCTCCGGCACGAACGACTCGTACTCGCCGTCGGTATAGCGGAACGCGTCGAGGCTCGGGTACTTGTACTCGTACCCGTACACCCTCGTCAGCTTGCTGCCGTCCACCGCGATCGGATACGAGTATCCCTTCCAGCTCCCCTTCGCTGTCGGGATCTTCCCGCGCGTCGCGTGCCAGAGGAGCGCGAACGGCAGGCGCGCCATCCACGGCTGGATCATGACCGCCTTCTTTCCTACGGCCGCCGCCATGTCCTTCCCGCGCACCACGTCCCCGGGCGGGCAGATATTGAAGACCTCGTACTCGCCCTTAGGCTCCGTGAACGCGAGGAGCTCGACCAGGTTAACGACGTCGTCCTCGTGTATGAACTGGCGGACCCATCTTGGCGTTATCGGGACGAAGCGCGTCATGCCGGACACGATGCGATACGCGAACGAGTCCTTGAGCTGGCCGGCGAGCGCCGCCTGCAGCCCGAAGCGGATGCGCATGAAGCGACCCCGCGGGCCCGTGATTGCGGCCGGCCGCACGACCGCGGTCGGGACCTTGTTCTGCGCGTTCTTGAAGCATGCCTCGAGGCGCTCCTCAGCCACGCGCTTCTCTTCCGCGTAGAGGTAGTCGGTCTTCCGGAACGGCTCGTCCTCCGTGAAGCGATGCTCGATGGTGTTGTCCGGGAACGCGCCGTAGGACGCGACGGTCGAGAAGTGCACGAGGCGCTTCACGCCAGAGGTGTTGTATGCGAACGCGAAGACGCGCTCGGAGCCGTCCACGTTCCACTTCCACGTGAGCGGACGGTTCCCGTAGAGCTCGCGGATCTGCCATGCCGTATGGATGATGATGTCGGGCTTGTACGCGGCGACCTTCTCCTCCCACCCTTCGTCAGCGAGGTTCGTCTCGAGATACACGAGCTTCGGCTCATCCTTGATAAGGTCCGGGACAGGCTCCTTGTCGAGGCCGATCACGCGCTCGACATCCTCCCGTCCCGCGAACCTGCGCACGAGCATGGAGCCGACATAGCCTGCGGCCCCGGTGACGAATACGGTGTGCTTGTTCATATATAGAGGTAAGACTACCAGCTGCTCAGGCGGAAGAACATGCGCTTGATGGTCTTGAGCGCGATCACGAGGTCGAGCCCGAGGGAGCGATGCTTCAGGTAGTAGAAGTCGTACGCGAGCCGGACCGTAGACTCGCGCACCGACTGCGGCGAGAGATGCCCCTGCTCGTACTGCTGGTTGATCTGGGCCCAGCCCGTGATGCCCGGCTTCACGGAATAGCGCATCGCGTAGTACGGGATCTCGGCCTCGAGCCGCTTCCCGAGCCCCTCGATGTCGTTCCTCGGGCCGATGAGCGAGATTTCGCCCTTCACGATGTTCCAGAACTGCGGGAACTCGTCGAGCGACGTCTGGCGCAGTATCGCGCCCACGCGCGTCACGCGGTTCTCGTCCTCGCCGACCCACGCGTCGGACGCGCGGTTATGGACCGACATGCTCCTGAACTTGTAGACGCGCATGCGCGTCCCTTTCTCGCCGATGCGGTCCTGCGCGATGAAGAGCGGTCCAGGGCCTTCGAGCCTGATCGCGATCCATACGAACGGGAGCGCGACGAGCGTCACGAGCCCCATGGCGAGGCCGCCCGCGAGATCGATAGCGCGCTTCGGGACCGTGTACCAGAGCGGGTCGCGCTCGGTGACATGCTCGAGGAACCATCCCTGGTCGAGGAGCGAGAGCGGGACGCGGTCGAACACCTCCTCGTAGAGATCCGTGAAGTCGACGATCTCGTAGTTGCCCACGCCCTTCGGCAGGTCATAGAGCACCGGCAGGAGGCCGTGCGCGCTGCAGGCCGGGATGTCCGCCACCACCGCGTCGATATCCTCAGGGATGAGCGCGCGGCGCTCCCCTTCCGAGAGCGCGAGGAAGTCGCGCGCGGAGAGCATCTCCACGAACCGTATCGGGTAGCGCGGGTTCCCGTCCACCTCCGCCCGCAGCGCATCCGCATCCTCGCCTTCGGCGATGAGGACCGCGCGTGCGCGCGTGCGCTTCACGGAGAGGCGCGGGTATACGGCGAGGCGCCAGAGGAATATGAGGAGGAGCGAGACGACGAGGTAGATCGCGAGGTTCGTCTTCGGCGCGATGCCTACCCCGGGCACGAAGAAGAAGAAGAGCGCCGCGAGCACGATGTTCGCCACCTGGGTCCTGAGCAGGGCCTGCGGCAGATGGCTCTTCAGGAGGATGGTCCCCTTCCCGTAGAGGCCGGTCATGTAGAACACGAGCGTCCAGGCGAGGAACAGGATCAGGAACGGCCCGACATGGTCGCGCAGTACCGCCATCGTCGGGATCGCGCCCGTACGGAAGAGGAGGGTGAGCCACAGGGAAAGCGCGAAGACGACCAGGTCGCCGAGGAAGAGGAGCGCCGGAGCGCGCTTGCCGCCATATATCATGCTTGCAGTTATACTATAGAACATGGCTCCGGACACGGAAGTAACGAAGGCGAAGCGCATCCTCTACGTCATAACGAAGGCGAACTGGGGCGGCGCCCAGCGCTACGTATTCGACCTCGCCCTCGCGGCGAAGGCGCGCGGCCACGAGGTGCTCGTGATCACGGGCGCCGAGGGTATCCTGACCAAGAAGCTGAACGAGCACGGCATCGATGTCGAGTCCGTGGACCGCATGAAGCGCGACATCAGCCTCAAGAGCGAGCTGGCCTCGTTCCGCGCGCTCCTCGAGAGCATCCGCAGGTATCGTCCGGACGTAGTGCACGCGAACAGCTCAAAGGCTGGAGGCCTCGCCTCCCTCGCCTCCCGGATCGCTGGCGTCCCGCTCATCATCTTCACCGCGCATGCCTGGGCCTATAACGAGGGCCGGCCACTCTATCAGCGCGCGCTCATCGCCCTCTTCCATTACGGCACCGTGCTGCTCGCCCATAAGACGATCTGCGTCTCGGAGGCCCTGCGCAAGGAGGCGCGCTGGATGCCGCTCGTAGGGAGGAAGCTCGTCGTTATCCATAACGGCATAGCCGGCGGCGCCTTGCTCGAGCGCATCGACGCACGCGACCGCCTCTCGCCCGAGTTCGTACATGACTATCCCGGCATACCCTGGATCGGCACCATCGCCGAGCTCCATCCGAGCAAGGGGCTCGATACCCTCATCGAAGCGTTCGCGCATCTCGATTCCGAGGCCGTCCTCGTCATCATCGGCGGCGGACAGGAGCTCGGGCACCTCGAGAAGCTCTCGCAGATACACGGCGTCGGGAACCGCGTGCTCCTCGCCGGGTTCATAGACAACGCCTCGTCCCTGCTTGCGGCCTTCGACATCTTCGCGCTCCCGTCGAGGAGCGAGGCCTTCGGGACCGTGCTGCTCGAGGCAGGACTCGCCTCCCTTCCGGCGGTCGGAAGCGATGTCGGCGGCATCCCCGAGGTGCTCAAGGACAAGGAGAGCGGCATGCTCGTCCCGCCAGCTGACAGCAAGGCGCTCGCCGTCGCGCTCGACACGCTCGTCCAGAACGCGGACCTGCGCGCGAAGCTCGGGAACGCGCTGCGTGAGCGGGTCCTCCGGGTGTTCTCTCCGGAGAAGATGCTCCGCGAGACGTTCGCGCTCTACGCGGACGCCCGCTAGCCGCCCAGGTACTCCTTGCTCGCGGCCTCGCGCGGGACCGAGCGCCCGCTACGCGCGAGGGACGCCACGATGCCGAGCGCCGCGAACTCCACGATGAGGTGGGAGCCGCCGTAGCTCATGAACGGGATGGTGGTTCCCGTCACCGGCAGGATGCCGAGATTGATGCCCGAGTGTATGAATATGTGCGCCGTGAAGAGGAGCACGACGCCGATGGTGAAGAGTGCGTCGAAGTTCGTCGCCGCCTTCCGTGCGATCGCGAGCAGCCGCGCGAGCAGGAGCCCGTACAGGACGAGGACGAGCGAGACGCCGATGAAGCCCCACTCCTCGGCAAAGGACGCGAATATGAAGTCGGTCTCGTACTCCGGCAGGAAGCGGAGCTTCGACTGCGTGCCGTAGCCGATACCCTTCCCTGTCACCTCCCCGGACCCGACCGCCACCGTCGCCTGGTACGCGTTATAGCCGGTACCGTGGATGTCAGCGGCCGGATTGAGGAACGAGACGATGCGGTCGCGCTGGTAGTCATGCAGCGCGAACACCCAGAGCGCGCTCGCGGCGAGCGCCGCCACGGTTATGATGATCGCCAGGTGCTTCTTCGAGATGCCCGAGACGAGCACCATGCCGAACCACACGATGCTGAAGATGACGGCCGTGCCGAGGTCAGGCTCGACGAGGATGAGCAGGATGAGGCCGGCCGCGTACGCGCCCGAGATGATGATGTGCCGGAAGTCCCCTATCTCCATATGACGCCGGGAGAAGTACTTCGCCATGAGCGCGATGAACACGAGCTTTATCGGGTCCGCCGGCTGGAGCGAGAAGAAGCCGAGATCGAACCACGACTTCGCGCCCTGCACGGCGTGCGTCGCCACCAGGAGAAGGAGCAGCAGGAAGAGGGATATGGCGTACCCCGTGAGGATCACGGGCGTCCGGCGCATGAACCGCATGTCGAACGAGGCGCACAGGAGGAACACGCCGATAGAGACACCGAGCCAGATGAGCTGGCGCGGCGCCAAGGATGTGCCGTCCCCGAAGGTATGCATCGTCACGATGCCGAGGAGGCAGAGCGCGACCGGTATCACGAGGAGCGGCCACTCCCCGAGCCATGCGGTCCTCTTTCCGAGCCGCTCGTTCATGGAAGCACGGGCACCACGCTTACCTCGACCCGCACCGGGGTACCTGCGAACGGCTCGGGCCAGGTGAAGACCGCGTCCGCAGCGCCGAACGCGGGCACCTGCCGCAGCACCGTCTTCGAGGCGGCGATGGCGAGCCCGTCCGCGTCGAAGACGGTAGCGATCGCGGTCCGGCCATAGGCGGCCGTCGCGGACGTGTTCCCTATCTTCGCGGTCACGCGCGGCTGCGCGCCCTGCGTGAGCGCGACGCTCGACACCACGAACGACGACGCGTCTCCGGTCGGCGTGCGCCACTGCATGCTGTCATCGAAGGAGATGAATGCGCGCGGAGCGGTACCGATGCCGGCGAGGATGCCCGGGACGAAGACAGGCACCACGGCGCGCGCCGGGAGGTCGATCGTTCCCTCGCGCTTGCCGAGCGGCGCGCCGGCCTCGTCGAACACCTCCACCGAGAACGTCGCGGCCTTCGCCTCCGCATCGCGGTTCCTGTTCTCCACGTACGCGATCACGTCGGTGCGTCCCGCGCTTGCGACCGTGCGCGCGAAGGTAACGCGCGGCGCGTCCACATCCGCCGTGCAGAGGTATGCGCAGGACCCGCCGCAGTCCACTCCCGCCTCGTCCGCGTTCTGCTTCCCGTCCGTGCAGGACGGCACCTGGTACATGACCGCGAAGGCGATGCCGGAGACTACGAGCAGGGCGACGATCGCGAATCCTGCGATGATCCACGCGCGGCGCCTATCGGACCAGGTGAGTGCCATATGCGTACCAGTATATAGGAAAAGCCGCCGCGTTCGAGAACGCGGCGGCCGGCTTCATCTCTTCTGGGCCATCCTCCCGAGCGTCCGTGGCGGACGACCCCACTGATCGAGGAACCGCGTATAGTACGGCTCCGTAGAGACGATGGGCCCGATGACGCAGTCGCGTGAGGGTACTGGCGGGGACGGCTCCTCGTACCGGTACTCGAGGAGACTGATGCCGATGCGCTCAGCACCGACCGCGGGACGAGCCCGTGCCCAGAACACGAGGCTCGGGATCCGCGCCAGACCCGACGGATCAGGCAGGCCGGCGAAATCATCGAACGCGCCGAGCACGATGATGCTCTTGCACGAATCGGCGGCCGCGCGCTCCTCAAAGAGCGCACGAAGCTCCATGAACCCGGCTACGGACGGTACGTAGCCCGTGAAAAAGTAGTACGACTCCTCGGCATATCGCGCGCCATCCGAGGAAGGCAGGACGTCATAGAGCCTGCCACCCAAAAACGTGATTGTCTCATCGGGCATACGCGCCCTCCTTTCACTGTCCTCACCCGTTCTATCACTCCCGCAGGAAATAGCAAAAGCCGCCCGTGAGGGCGGCTTTAACCGTATGGAAAGAACATGCGCATGATGCTGGCGACAACCTACTCTCCCCTTACGAGTACCATCGGCTCAAGGAGGCTTAACTGCCGTGTTCGGAATGAGAACGGGTGTGGCCCTCCCGATAAATCACCAGCATCATACGCACGTTTTCTCCGTCTTCGCAGACGGACGAATATGCAAATAGGATCTCCATTCAATATTGCAGTCACGCATCATCAGATGTGACATACAGAGTTCCGCACAGAAGTCTGGGCATATTAGTACTTCTCGACTCAACGCATTACTGCGCTTCCATCTAAAGCCTATCAACCTAGTCATCTTCTAGGAGCCTCATAACGATTCCTAATCTTGGAGCGTGCTTCCCGCTTATATGCTTTCAGCAGTTATCACATCCCGACATAGCTACCGAGCGATGCCACTGGCGTGACAGCTCGTAGACCAGAGGTCAGTTCACCCCGGTCCTCTCGTACTAGGGGCAAGTCTCCTCAAGAATCAACGCCTGTAGTAGATAGGAGACCAACCTGTCTCACGCATTTCGTTTGCTCCGATTACTCGGAGGATCGGACTGTAATATCACCCTTCCGGGTGTCTGACGTTCAGTCTCTACGGGCGCCTTTCGGCTTCCCTCGGTGTCGCCCCTCTTTCGAGTAGGGTTCCACCGATACCAGTCAGCTTCCCGTGTCCCCTTTCAGGAACACGCCGCCGTGTCGTGGTTGGTTCTATCTTAGTTTCAAGACGAAAAGACATTCACTCTCATTCTTTCGCACTTTTTCGAATTCTGACAACAGAAATCTCGAAGGGATTCAAACGGTGTGAGGAACGAATCCGAAGATTCGAGCCCCACACGGTTTGAACCCAGCTCGCGTACCTTTTTAAATGGCGAACAGCCATACGCTTGGGACCTTCTCCAGCCCCGCGCTAAGGTGAGCCGACATCGAGGTGCCGAACTCCGCCGTCGCTATGGACGCTTGGGCGGAACTAGCCTGTTATCCCCAGGGTAACTTTTATCCGTTAATCTCTGGCCGCATCTAAGGCGGACCATCGGTTCACTATGCTCTGCTTTCGCATCTGTGCGGGATGTACCCCTTACAGTTAAGCTGGCTTGTGCCATTACACTATCGGCACGGTTTCCATTCGCGCCTAGCCAACCTTAATAGACTCCTCCGTTACTTTTTAGGAGGATAGCGCCCCACCAAAACTACCCGCCAGGCACTGTCCCCACGTAGTTCTTACGCGGGTTAGAAGTTGCACATCGTAAGAGTGGTATTTCACTGGCGACTCCACGTACCCCAAGAGGTACGCTTCAAAGTCTCCCACCTATGCTACGCATACGACACACAACCCCAATACCAAGCTGTAGTAAAGCTCCTGGGGTCTTTTCGTCTAACTACAGGTAACCGGCATCTTCACCGGTATTGCATTTTCACCGAGCAAGTCCTCGAGACAGTTTTCCACTCATTACGCCATTCGTGCACGTCTGAACTTACCAGACAAGGAATTACGCTCTACTATTCCTTTAACGTAGGACCATATCTTCACCCTATTGCTAGGGGCGCGACGTATGGCCTCTCATGTGAGTCGCGGATTCAACAGACCTTCCGGTCTGAAGAGGTAGCTTTTGATGACGTAATCTTCTCAGAACTGTTTACGGTCTCCTATAACCGCCCCAATCCGTCCTGCATCCGATCGCTCAGATGCAGGACCTTAGGACGATTATAGTTATCGCCGACATTCACCGGGGCTTATAGGGCCTAGCACATCAATCGAAATCAATGTACCGTCCCTGCTTGACCTTCCGGCATTGGTCAGGCGTCACCCCCTATACATCCTCTTACGAGTTCGCAGGGAGCTGTGTTTTTGGTAAACAGTTGGCAGAAAATCTTTCGCTGCGGCCCCTATTGCTAGGGGCAGGCCTTATCGCTAACTTACGGCCGCTTTTTTGCCGAGTTCCTTGAGGACCTCTCACTCGTTCGTCTTAGTCTACTCGACCTGAACACCTGTGTCGGTTTCCGGTACGGTCGTCATATGCTGAAGCTTAGAAGTTTTTCTTGGAACCGCGCTCTCTATGCTCTGCTCCCCCGAAGGAGAACATTGTTTTTCCGCTCGGAGTAGCGCCTGGCGGATTTACCTACCAAGCCTCCTCACGGCACCAACCCAAATCCAATAATGGGCCATAGATACAGCAATCCGTCACTCCATCGCACATATGATCGGTCAGGGAATATTAACCCTGTGTCCATCAGGTGCGGCTTTCGCCATCCCCTAAGGCCCGACTAACCCTCAGTTGATCGTCATAGCTGAGGAAACCTCGTTCTTTCGACGTGCGGGGTTCTCACCCGCATTGTGGTTACTTGTGCCTGCATTCTCACTTCCGTACGCTCCACTATGGGTCACCCCTTTAGCTTCACAGCAGAACGGAACGCTCTCCTACCGAATGGAGATCCCGGAGGATCTCCATTCCCGCAGTTTCGGTACTACGCTTAACCCCGATCATCTTCGGCGCAAGGACTCTCGATGAGTGAGCTGTTACGCTTTCTTTAAATGGTGGCTGCTTCTAAGCCAACATCCTCATTGTCAATGAATCCTCACTTCCTTAAGTTGTACTTAGCGTAGATTTAGGGACCTTAACTGGCGATCCAGGGCTCTTCCCCCTTCGACGTGTGGAGCTTCGCCCCCACCGTCTAACTGCCGCGCTCATAATCCTTGGTATTCGGAGTTTGATAGGAATGACGAGATTTCTCCCTGTTCATCCCTTCCAGTGCTCTACCCCCAAGGGGACCACGCGACGCCATCCCAAAAGATGTTTCGGAGAGAACCAGCTATTACCAGGTTCGATTAGCTTTTCACTCCTTACCACAAGTCATCCCAATGCGTTGTACGACATACGGGTTCGGGCCTCCATCTGTCTTTCGACAGACTTCACCCTGCTCATGGCAAGCTCACCTGGCTTCGGGTCTTATGTATGACACGGACGCGCTATTAACACTCGGTTTCCCTGTGGCTCCGCCCCGTAACGGGCTTAGCCGAAGCGACATACATAAACTCGCAGGCTCATTCTTCAATAGGCACGCTAGGATGGACCGGAGCCCACCCTAACCCTTTGTAAGTACACGGTTTCAGTTCTATTTCACTCCCCTCTCGGGGTTCTTTTCACCTTTCCCTCACGGTACTAGTTCACTATCGGTCCTGCGACATATTTAGCCTTACCGGTTAGTTCCGGCAGATTCATCCGAGCTATTCGTGTCTCGAACTACTCAGGA
Organism: uncultured bacterium; assembly: GCA_937879955.1. Classification (GTDB taxonomy): domain Bacteria; phylum Patescibacteriota; class Minisyncoccia; order Phycocordibacterales; family Phycocordibacteraceae; genus C7867-001. Next base: position 565,875 of record CALFMK010000001.1, on the reverse strand, counting down.
TCGGAAGCTCACAAGGGTTTTACATTTCGCATACGGGGCCATTACCCTCTGGGGCGAAGCTTTCCAGCTTCTTCTGCTATGTAGAACTTTTGTAACTTGTGCCGTATCAAGTACGGCGCTTCCGCCCTACAACCCCTGATACCGAAGTATCAGGTTTGGGCTATTCCCGTTTCGCTCGCCGCTACTTAGGGAATCACGAGAGTCGCGTTCCATCTACTCGAAGCATCGAATAGACGGAACGCAACTCGTTGTTGTTTTCTATTCCTCCAGGTACTGAGATGTTTCACTTCCCTGGGTTCGCTCCTCTACAAAATATTGAGAGGTAACCATTGCTGGTTGGGTTTCCCCATTCGGACACCTCCGGATCAAAGGCTACAAATCGCCTCCCCGAAGCATTTCGCTGATTAGTCGCGTCCTTCATCGCTGTCGCAAGCCTAGGCATCCACCGTGCACCCTTCATGTCTCCTGTGCGGAAACCTGAACACCACTTTCTAACGATTGTGTGATTCTGCAATATTCAATCCGCCAGCCATGGACGCGAACGTCCACGCCTAGCGGCGTTGATTACCTATTTGCATATTCGTCTGTCAACGACCTGCGTGCCCTTTCAAGAAAAAAGCCCCGTGCGGGGCGGTGTCGAGAGCCTTACGGCTTTCGCTTATCCGCTCCGTTTGGTTACTAATTTCTTGGTCTTTAACACGTAAGAGGAGTATATACGGCTGCATTACCAGTGTCAAATTACGGACCGGGCTCCCCTCCTCCGAGGGGTCCGGTATAGCAAAAGCCCCGCAGATGCGGGGCTTTTGCCTTCTGCCAGTGAGACCTACTTGATCTCGTGCTGGATCTTCTCGATGTACTTCGCTGCGGCTGCCTGGCCGCCGAGACCGAACGCGAGACCGAACGCGAGCGCGAGCGCTACGACGATGCCCGTGAAAAGGGTCTGTATGAGCGGCGAGACGCCGAGGCGCTCGAGCGCTACGAGGATCGCGAAGATCCAGATAGCCCAGCGAGCGACCGCACCGAGCAGGTTCGCCGCGCGGACGTTCGCCGCGCGAGCAGCGCCCGCGACGACGCGCTGCGCTGCCTCGGCGATGACCGCCGCGAGGAGGAGAATGAACACCGCCACGATCACCTGCGGGAGGTAGCCGAGGACGACGCCCGTGAGGAATGCCGTCACCTGCGTGAGGCCGAGCACGTCGAGGGCCGCCACGAGGAATACGATGATGAAGAACCACTTCACGAGGAAGCCGAGGAACGCGCCCGCGTTGAGCGAGAACCCTGCACGCTCGACGACGCGCTCGACGCCGGCGGCGCGGAGCGCCTGGTCGACGCGGAGCGACGAGACGACCTGCGCGATGAGGCGGCCGATGCCGGCACCCACGAGCCAGCCGATCACGAAGATGACGAGCGCGATGACTAAGTTAGGGATGAACGCGACGAGTCCGTAGAACAGGTTCTGGAAGGACTGTGTGAGCACATCTGCCCAGGTAGTGAGGAACATAGGATTGGTATTAATTAGCGTATTAGCGGCATGACTCCGTTAATAGAATAAGTGTAGCAAGGTGCGGCTTCATGAAAGGGGTGCGTGTGGACAGTCCGGGAACGAGAAAAGCCGGCTTCCCTGCCGGCCTTACTTCGCTGCGAGCCCGATCTTGTCGATGATGATCCGGTTCGGATAATCGAAGACATCCCTGAGGAGGCGGTCGTAGACGCCGAGACGGTACTTGAACTGCTCGGTCGAGAAGCAGGCGTAGCGGAGCTCGCGGCCGAGCTCGGCCTCGAGCACGTGGATCGCAGACGCGAGCGGCTTCTCCTCCATCCGGTCCCCCACAATGAGAACGTCCACCTTCGACTCGATCGCGCCGGTGAAGAGGCCCGAGAGCACCACGAGGCGGACGGTGCCGGCCTTCTTGAGCGAGGTCACGATCGCCGTATCGCTCACGTCGGTCGTGGTGCGCAGGAACACCTTGAGCGCCTCGAAGTGCGCGAAGCGCTTGTCGGCCGTGTAGCCGAGCGGACCCTTCCCCGTCTTCTTGCGGACGATGCCTGCGGCCACGAGCTGGGTCAGCTCCTTGCGGGTCGCATCCTTCGAGAGGCGCGCGCGGAACGCGGCATCTGCCGCGAGGAACGTGAGCTCATCGTTGAACAGGAAGAGGCGCAGGAGCTTTACGCGCGCAGGAGAACCAAAGAGTCGGGCAAGCGGATCCATGAACGTGGGGGCATTGTACCTATTCCGGACCTGGGGGCGCAACCTTGACGAATCAAGCGAAAGGCACCCGCTTTCGCGGGTGCCTTTCGCTCAGCGGACTCTGATTACGACTTCGTGAACACGTCGAGATAGGTCTTGTACACGTACGTGCGATCGTAGGTCCCCTTCTCCTCCCGGGCCTGCAAGATGCCGAGCACGATGAAGCGTTCGATGAGCTTTTGTGCTCCCGCTCGGGAGAAATTGGTCCACTCCATTATCGTACGGGTCGTTACGATAGGATTTCCGAATAGCTTCGAGAGCACGAGCACGCCGCTCTCCGATTCCCGCTTCGCGAGCTTGAGGATCTTCGCCATGTCTTCGTCTCTGATTTTTCTGACTTCCTTAGAGATCGCGATCGAATTATTCGCAGTCTCTATTACGCCATCGAGGAAGAAGTCCACCCAGGGCTCCACGTCCCCTTCGTGGTATCCGTTCAGGCGCGTGTAGTAGGTCTTCTGATGCTTCTTGAAATAGGAAGAAAGGAAGAGCACCGGACGCTCAAGCAGTTCACGATGACAGAGCATCATGGTTATAAGCAAGCGCCCGGTACGCCCGTTACCATCGAGAAACGGGTGGATCGTTTCGAACTGCGCGTGAGTGAGGGCGATATGCATTATTGGGAGCGTCTGCATCTCGTCGTGAAGGAATGCCTCGAGGTCGCCGAGCGCCCGCATCATCTCCTGAACCGGAGGCGGCACGAAGAGCGCGTTCGATGGCGACGTTCCTCCAATCCAATTCTGCGTCCTCCGAAAGGAGCCTGGGTCGGCAAAATGCGAGGAGCGCGCTCCTGTCATGAGCTGTCCGTGTATCTCCCGTATAAGCCTGAGCGATAGCGGGAAATTGGCGAGCCTCTCGCTTCCATAATGAAGCGCTTTCACGTAGTAGAGAATGTCATCCGCATCGGTCTGCGTCGTAGCGATACCAGCATCCATCTCGATAGCATCAATGATCGTCGCCTTCGTCCCTTCGATCTGCGCTGACGACGTAGCGTCCTTCGTCACGAACATCTTGAGGAAGAAGTCGAGATCCGGAAGCGTGTGCGTTACACCATCGAGCTTCCCCACCAGACGGTCCGCTTCTGCCGCCTTAATGAGGAGCTCATGCGAAAAATCACCCAGTCCCACGGGCGGGAAAGGCTCAGGAACGAACGCAGAGAAACCCTCTTTTTGCTTTATGTTTTTGCCGATCAGCATGGAGATATGTTAGTTGGCATCTATTAATCTAATAGATACTATCTTAGTATTTAGTTAATATGTCGTCAACCTATCGCAACTATCTTTAAAAGCGAAAGGCACCCGCTTTCGCGGATGCCTTTCGCTTGGAACAGGGGGGTGTTACTTGAGGGTAACCTTGCCTCCTGCCTCCTCGATCTTCGCCTTGAGGGCGTCTGCATCGTCCTTGCCGAGGTTTTCCTTCACGACGGAAGGAGCGCCATCGACGAGGTCCTTTGCCTCCTTGAGGCCGAGGCCGAGGGCCTCCTTCACGACCTTGATCACCTGGATCTTGTTCGCACCTGCGTCGGAGAGCTCGACGGTGAAGGTGCTCTTCGCATCCTCGCCGCCCGCTGCGCCGCCTGCCGCAGGACCAGCAACGGCGACTGCCGCTGCCGACACCCCGAACTTCTTCTCGAAGACCTTCACGAGCTCGGAGAGCTCGAGGACGGACATCTCCTCGATCGAAGCGACGATCTTCTTGAACTTCTCAGGAACCTCTACCTCTGCCTCTGGAGCAGCCGGAGCTGCTGCCTCTGCTACAGGGGCTGCAGTCTCCTCGACCGCCTCCTCCTGCTTGATCTCTTCATCAGCCATACGTAATCGTTTATGTGTGAGTAACTAATCGTCTGCTTATGCAGCAGCCTTCTTCTCGGCGATCTTGTCGAGCGCGATAACGAGACCCTGGATAGGGCTGTTGATCACGTTGACGAACATGCCACGGAGGACCGGTACCGATGGGATGAGCGCGACGGCGTTCATGCCGGCTGCATCCGTGAACTTCCCTTCGAAGATACCGCCCATGATTGCGAGCGCTCCCTTGTGCTTCTTGCCGTGCTCGAACACGTCGCGCGCAGCCTGGGTCGCGTCGTCCTTGCTCCATGCGATCGCGATCTCGCCAGGGAGCTCAGGCATGGTGCCCTCGTATCCCTTGTCAGCGAGCGCGCGGCGGATGAGCGTCTTCTTGGCCACGTAGTAGCCGACGCCTCCCTCGCGGAGGCTCTTGCGCATCGCGCTCGTGTCTCCGACCGTGAGGCCCTTGAAATGCACGAAGACGATCGATGCAGCATCCTTTACGGCGTCTGCGATCTTCTCCGTCACTTCCTGCTTCTTTGCTTTGGTGATTGCCATGTGTGTGTTTTGCCGTGAGGCTTCGTACGGAAACGGACAACGGTCCCTAATCGGGACCGTTGTGAGGAGACATTCGACCGGTTCGCGCCAATAGAATAACGGCGTTCCCCTTTTGAGTCCTCGGCCAGGCTCATGCCCTCGAAAGGGCTGCTGGCTGTCTTCGGTCCGTACCCGGGCACTGTACCGCAGCGGGGCCTTCCCTGCAACGGACGTTCCTAGACCGCCCCGCCCATGAACTGCATGCTGAAGAGGGACAGGGCGATGATTATGGTGAAGACGCCGAGGAACTTGAGGAAATGGTAGAAGTACTCCATACAGGTCTACCGAGGATACCACGTACCCCTAGAGGGCGGATGCCACGAGCCCGATCGCGAGGATCCCGAGGAAATTGAACGCGAGCGAGATGGGGACGAACATCGCGAGCCGCATCTTCGACATGCCGAGCATGCTCACCCCGAGCTCGTCCGGCAGTGGCGACGCTATGACGAGACCTCCTGCGACGAAGGTTATCCAGCGGAACATGCGCCTGTTCTTCAGGCACTGCTCGAGGCACACCTTCGGCGAAGGCGCGCTTCGCAACTGGGCAACATGCTCGCTGAGACCATCCTTTATGAAGCGGAAGATGACGAGGTCCCCCGCCACGGCGCCGAGCGCACCGAACAATGCTGTTGTCCAGATGCCATTCAGCTGCGCGATCTCTCCGAGCGTCACGATGGCAGGCGCTGTCGTGAATATAGACGTGAAGAAGAGTCCAGCGAGGAAGCTTCCAAGGTAGTCGAGCTCGCGCGTCATTGTGAGCACACTCTCGAGTACTCCGGTCTTCACCAGAGCTATCGCAACGACGATGCTCAAGACGATGAAAGCAAGGTCTTGAACGAGGATGAGCCGATACGCGGCCTTAGGTGTGAGCATTCATCCATTCTATCAAGCCAGCTGCGGAAACGAGACTCGGACATGAGGGCCAAGTCCCGTTTCCGCAGGAGAAGGCTTCCCTTCCCTGCGAGATAAAGCAAAACCCCCGCGGCGTACCGCGGGGGTTTTGCAAACATCTAGCTAGTAGCTATCGAGACGTATCTCGAATGACTATTAGTTGTTGATGTTAGTTGGATCAGTCTCGAAGTCAGAGTTGTTTCCATCAACATCGAGCGTCAGGTTGTCAGCCGCGTTACCGGAGGTAGCGAGGGCTGCAGACGTTGCGTAGTTGACAGCATCGAGCTCGACTGCGAAGAGTCCGGACTGTGCTGGATCGATCGTCACCGTGAGGGTGAAGGTCTCGGTGTCGCCAGCGTCGACACGGTATGCACCACCCTCCATCTTCGCCGTCGAAGTGAGAACAGCGTTCTCAGACGTGAATGCGAGGGAAGCAGCAGCACCGTTGCGGAACACGCGGTAGCTTGCGCCAGCCGTCGTAGAAGCCGTAGTCGAAGCGTTAGCAGCAACGTTGTCGATGTAGAGAGCATCATCCTCATCAGCCGTCACGTCGAACTTGATCGTGAAGGTACCAGTCGATGCAGAAGCAGTGTCAGCGTTGTCCGAAGACTGGCTGGTGGATACTGCCTCAACAGCGAAGCCGGTGAGAGAGAGGGTGTGAGTCTCAGAGTCAGCACCGCCGCTGATATCAGCAACGTCGTCACCGCTCTCGAGGCCCTCAGCGTCAATATCAGCTGGGTCGACAGAGAAGACAACAGTGTCGCCAGAAGCGAAGTTGCCAGCCTGGCGGTTGAACTCAACGAGGAGCTCGAACTCAGTGGTGCTGTCGCCAGCGAGCTCAACATCGAGGTCATCGAAGGTGAGGTTACCATCGTCGGTCGTAGCGATGTCTGCATCGTACTCATCGCCGTCTACTACGAGAGTAGCCTTGCGGATGACACGGTCAGTCGTCGTGGAACCAGAGATGGTCGTACCAATCTTGAGCTCGGTGAGGAGCGAGTCAGCATCGTCAGTGTTGCGGATGTCGAACTTGAATACGGAGTACTCCTCCGAAGTCTTGTCATCCTCAACCTTGAGGTTAGCTGCATCTGGGTTGTCGCTGTTCTCGCGGACCGAGAGGTCGCCGTTCTCCTCAGAGTCGAAGCTGAAGGTGATCGCATCAGACACCTTACCGGTGTACTGCTGGATACCCTCTGCATCGACAGCGCGGATACCATCGGTTGGGATGGTAACGACGAAGGACTGTGCGAGGTCGTCGCTGTCGATGTTGTCAGAAACATCAACTGCGATGGTGATCTCTGCAGTGTCGCCCTCCTCAACTACGTAGTCCAGACCCGTGAAGGAAAGGCTGTAGTAGTCAGCAGTCGAACCGGAGTGGTCGGAATCATCGTTGTTCTCGTCCCAGTCAGCGCGACCGTCGACATCCATGTCGTCGATCTTCTTGCCGTCTGCCCAGACAGATACGTTGTCGATGAAGTCCCAAGGCTTGGTGCTAACACCGTTTGCCGTGGAAGCAGCCTGGAACTCGACCTCGAGGCGCTCGACGCGAACGTCGCCATCCTCTACGTCGAACTCAGCCGTAGCAACCTGTACCTCCTGCTCTCCCTCAGCGCCGGAAGACTCCTCGCGCTTGAGATCGTAGTCGGTGAGGTTTGCCTCGCCGCCAGAAAGGCCGCCAGTCGAAGTACCGGTGCCGGTACCCGTGCCAGTGCCAGTTCCGGTGCCGGTGCCTGCAGCTGCGTTTACCTTAGCGCGAGTGATCGGGCCGAAGTAACCGGAAGCTGGGGTGATACCTGCCGAAGCCTGGTACTTAGCGAGAGCTGCCTGCGTCTGTGCGCCGAAGTATCCGGTCGCGCCAGCTGCGATAGTGAAGCCCTTGCTGATAAGCCAGTTCTGAAGAGCCGTAACCTGAGCTCCGGAAGAGCCGAGGGTGAGGTCCTGCGTGAACGAGACCGCTGCAGTCGTACCGGTGTTACCCTGGAGCGCTGCGATCTGTGCGAGAAGTGCGTTGATCTGTGCCTGGAGGTCAGTTGCAGAATCAGCTGCCTTTGCTGCTGGAGCAAAAGCGAAAGCCGAAGAAGCAACGAGACCGAGCATAGCAACGACAGCCGCAAACTTTGCGATCGTGTTGTTTGTTGTAGTCATGCGTTCTAATTAATTGGAAGCGCGCATGCGATGCGGATACTAATAAATGTACGCATCGCACACGAACCTTTTTCTCTCTTTTTAATCTCCTCCCCTCCCCGAGAGGAAGGGAGTGAGTTTTTTCGAACGGTTCACACTACCCGACAGGGCGCTTTATCGACGAGCGTCCCATCGGCTAGCTGGCGAATGTTCAGTCCTTCTATCGTCCAATCGTGGTCTATCAAAATCAGTCGTTTCAGCCGTACGTCTATTCATGAAGACGGACGTGCCTACGGCTTCTTACGCCGCAGGTCTTTCTATTCCCTATTCCTTTATCAAGGATCGCACCGGACGTATCTTGCGTCCGCGGACCGCGCCAGCCTTTTCAGAATCTCGCGCTAAGGAGAACCCTAGCGCGATATCCCTAGTATACAGAGATACAGCTTCGCGAACCGGTAAAAACCGTGTGGATAACCCGCTCAGAACCAAACGCAAAACAGGCCGTTGCCGGCCTTTTCTTACGACTGGATCCTTGCGGGTACCACGGGGTGAATACTAGGCCGATTAGGGCCAATCGTCAATGTATCCGCTTCACCTCCCCTTCAGGTCCCTGCTCGAGCCTACGCGAGCTCGTACGTGGTCCAGCGACGGTCTCCCTTCCGGATAACCTTCCCTTCGGACACGAGTCCGGCGAGCTCGCGCTGGATGGTCTTCTCGCTCACGTCGCGTATCACGAGAGAGATATCCTTTATATACGAAGGGCCCTTCGAGCCGAGCACGGCGAGGATGCTGTCGCGGCGGCTACTGTTCCCCACCACCTTCTCAGGCATCTTCTTCGCTACAGGTGCAGTGTCCTTTACGTGTCCTTTATCATGTCCGATACCATCCGCGACCTCCTCGGTGCCGAGCGACGGATCGTATTCGACGCGCGCGAGCGACCGGAGGCGTGCGACTTCGCGAGTATCGGTTCCGGAGGAGAGCGCGGAGGAAGACTTCGCGAGCGCTGCCAAGGAAGGCATATCTTCGAGCGCGAGACGCGGCTCCTCGTACCCCGCTGCCTCAGCGAGCAGCACGTGCGCTTCGCGGATGATCAGGTCGGCATTCATGGCCGAGAGCATGCCGCCGGTGCGGGCGATCCCGAGGATGCTCGAGAGCGCGAGGAGCTCGCGCGAGAGGGCTTCGCGGGACGCCATCGGCGGGAGCACCGCAGCGTCAACGAGACCAATCGCGATGCGATCGAGACGGTCCTTCAGAGGACCCGAGGAGATGAATGCCGGACCGATGAGATGGACCGCTTTCGCAAGCCGCTCGGCCTTCTTGTAGAGATAGACGCGACGTATGTCCTTTTCAAATACGTTCGAGAATATAGCTTTATCTAGGACAAAATCAGAAATATCGGCATTGTTTCGAGATGCCTTTAGCGAGTGGGAATCCTTGTTCTGTCCTTTATCGCTCATAGTGTCCTTTATTCCGTCAAGGTCAGTATATGTCTCTAAGACAGCGACCGCAACCGTCCCTTACGGACACGTAAATGACGGCCTAGAATCAGGCGTTTCTCAATTCAGAATGTTAGAATGAGGTGATGAAAAAGCGCCGCAGGAAGAGCAAGGCAGAGAACGATTACAAGGCGCTCGCGAAGATAACGACGAGCATCGTGCTCATCGCCTTTGGGCTCATATTCGGGCTCGCCTGCCTCGGGCTCGCGGGCCTCGCGGGCACCGCAATCTTCGGGTTCGGGTTCAGCCTCATCGGCGTCGCCACCTTCCTCCTCCCAGTACTCCTTATAGCGGTAGGCCTCTCGGTCATGCTCGAGAAGAGCTTCATCGCCCCTCTCACCGCGACCGGCGTCGTGCTCATAATCATCGCCACCCTCACCTTCCTCGGCATCGTGACCGACGCGCTCGGAGGCGCCGCAGGAGCATCCCTCGGGCATGCCGCAGCGCAGGCCTTCGGACTCGCCGGCGCGATCATCATCCTCCTCGCGATAATCGCGATCGGCCTCATCATCGCCACAGACGTGGTCGCCATCCTCAAGGCACTCAAGGAGGCGGCTGACGCCGCTTCGGCGAAGCTCTCAAGCGTGAAGCTCTCGCTCCCTGAGAAGAAGGAGCGTAAGGCGAACAAGAAGGACGAAGAAGAGGACGAGGGACCCGAGGCAGAAGAGGAGGCTGAGGAAGAGGACGCGGCTCCGGCACGCGCGCACGTAGAGAAGGAACCGGTGGTGACCATGTTCAACGACGCGGTCGCGCCAAGCGCTGCAGCCATCCCGAACGTGGACGCAGAGTACGAGGCTCCCCCTCTCTCGCTCCTCGGCGAGGATAAGGGCAAGCCGGGCGTCGGCGACATCAAGGCGAACGCGAACATCATCAAGCGCACCTTCCAGAACTTCGGCATCTCCGTCGAGATGGACGAGGTATCCGTCGGCCCTACCGTCACCCGCTACGCCATAAAGCCAGCCGAAGGCGTCCGCCTCCAGAAGATCGTCGGCCTCCAGACGAACCTCGAGCTCGCGCTTGCTGCGCACCCGGTCCGCATCGAGGCGCCGATCCCAGGCAAGTCGCTCGTGGGCATCGAGGTGCCGAACGCCTCGAAGGCCATGGTCGGCCTCGGCGGCGTCATCGGCGCTCCAGAATGGAACGCCTCGAAGAAGCCCCTCCTCGCAGCGGTCGGCCGCGACATTGCCGGTACTCCGCACTACGTGAACGTGGCGAAGATGCCGCACGGCCTCATCGCCGGCGCCACCGGCTCCGGAAAGTCCGTAGCGATCCACGCCGTCATCACCTCCCTCCTCTTCAGGAACGGGCCGAACCAGCTCCGGTTCATCATGATCGACCCGAAGCGCGTGGAGCTCACCCTCTATAACGGCATCCCGCACCTCCTTACCCCGGTCATCACCGACCCGAAGAAGGCCATCTTCGCTCTCAAGTGGGCCGCGAAGGAGATGGATCGCCGCTACGGCATCCTCGAGGACTGCCAAGTCCGCGACATCGAGTCCTACCACTCGACCGTCCTCGAGCCCGCGAAGAAGCGCAAGGCGAAGGAGATCCCTGAGGCCATGCCGTATATCGTCATCGTCATCGACGAGCTGGCCGACATCATGCAGACCTACCCGAGAGAGCTCGAGGCCGCCATCGTCCGCCTCGCCCAGATGTCTCGCGCCGTGGGCATCCACCTGGTCCTCTCCACCCAGCGCCCGTCGGTGAACGTCATCACCGGCCTCATCAAGGCGAACGTCCCTACCCGCCTCGCGCTCCAGGTGGCGAGCCAGATCGACTCCAGGACCATCCTCGACGCATCGGGCGCAGAGCTCCTCCTCGGAGCCGGCGACATGCTCTATCAGTCGGCTGACATGCAGAAGCCGGTCCGCCTCCAGACGGCGTACATAAGCGAGCAGGAGGTGAAGAAGGTCGTGAGCTTCATCAAGGAGCGCAATGCGGGCACCCTCTCTTCCCTGGACCTTGGCGGTGGCACCGGTGGCACGGGCGTCCATGAGGCGAACGACGCCATCATGCTCGCCGGCGAGGACGACGACGTGGACGATGACCTCTACGGTCAGGCCCGCGAGGCCGTAGAAGAGGCCGGACGCGCGTCCACCTCCTACCTCCAGCGCAAGCTCCGCATCGGCTACTCCCGTGCCGCCCGCCTCATGGACCTCCTCGAGGAGAAGGGTGTCATCGGCCCCGCGGACGGCTCCCGCCCGCGCGAGGTGCTCTCACGCGCAGGCGAAGGCGGCGGGAGCGACGACGAGGACGATATCTAGCCTATGCCTACCCGCACAATAGCTGCCGTCTTCCTCCTCGCGCTCGCCGCCTACGGCGTGGTAGCCGCCCTCCCCATCCTCTCAGGTCCGACGCTCTCCATCGCCTCCCCGGACGGCTTCCAGCTCCTTCCGAACGGCTACACCCTCATCGAGGGCACCGCGAAGCACACGGAAACCCTGTGGCTGAACGGCGCGCCCCTCCTCATGGACGAGCAGGGTCGCTTCTCGACCGCCCTCACCCTTCCTTCAGGGGGCGCTATACTATCCTTAACCGCGACAGACCGCTTCGGGCGCGAAGTAACTGAGCGACGTTCCGTATTCGTTAACTAATCATCCTATGCCCGCAAAGAAACCAGCAGCAAAGAAGGCCGTGAAGGCCTCAGCAGCGCCCGAAGCCGTAGAAGGAGCATCCTCCGCCGACGCGAAGCAGCGCGCTATCGACCTCGCCATCAAGGAGATCCAGACCAAGTTCGGCGACGAGTCGATCATGACCTACGGCAGCGGCAAGGTCGCATCCATCGATTCCATCCCGACCGGCTCGCTCGGGCTCGACGCGGCCCTCGGCATCGGCGGACTCCCCCGCGGCCGCATCATCGAGATATTCGGCCCGGAATCGTCCGGAAAGACCACCCTTGCCCTCCACGTGATCGCGGAGGCCCAGAAGAAGGGCGGCATCTGCGCGTTCGTGGACGCGGAGCACGCGCTCGACCCCGAGTACGCCCGCAAGATCGGCGTGAAGCTCCCTGAGCTCCTCATCTCCCAGCCGGACACCGGCGAGCAGGCGCTCGAGATCGTCGAGTCCCTGGTCCGCGCGAACTCCATCGACGTGATCGTCGTGGACTCGGTGGCGGCACTGACCCCGAAGGACGAGATCGAGGGCGACATGGGCTCCTCCCAGATGGGTAAGCAGGCGCGCCTCATGTCCCAGGCGCTCCGCAAGCTCACCGCCATCACCGCGAAGTCGAACACCATCATCATCTTCATCAACCAGATCCGCATGCAGATCGGCGTGATGTTCGGCAACCCTGAGACCACCACCGGCGGAAAGGCCCTCAAGTTCTACACGTCCGTCCGTCTCGATATCCGCCGTATCGCCCAGATCAAGAAGGGCGAGGAGATCGTCGGAGGCCGCGTGCGCGTGAAGGTCGTGAAGAACAAGGTGGCTGCCCCGTTCAAGACCACGGAGTTCGACCTCCTCTACAACGAGGGCATCAGCCGCGAAGGCGAGATCATCGCGCTCGGCGAGAAGTACGATATCCTCCAGAAGTCGGGATCGAGCTACAAGTATAAGGAGCAGTCCATCGGACGCGGCTACGACGCGACCCGCACGTTCCTCCGCGAGAACAAGCCGGTAGCGAACGAGATCCTCAAGCAGATCCGCGAGAAGCTGGCGCAGGACTAGAGTCAGACATTATTAAAAGAGTCGAGCCCGCATCTTTCGATGCGGGCTTCGTCGTTCAGGTCGGGTGACACAGTTGACTGACCGTAGCGTCGGGGTCGCCGTTCACGAGCGACATCCTCGCGAAGCGGTCGAGAGCCGAGTCTTCAGCGCTGATTCGTGCGTCGAACTCCGTCGGGATGACCTTCGAACGACGCGTGCCAGGGTTCATGCAGGCACAGCCTTCTTTGGTCCGACCGCAGCAAAGGCACGTATTGCCGCTTACTGCATCATCGCCAATCCAGGGCATGGTTCTTCTCCTAATGGAACACGGCCTCTTATGAGGTCACTCGTCCCTTTTTACCACACGAAGAGCCTTTTTCCACTACGCGAAGTGCGTAGACGGCGCCATGGCTCGAGCGAGCTCCCGTGCCAGCCAGACCGTAGCGAAGACCGCGATGACGGAGACAACCTGCACGAGGAGGTCCGTATGGAGGAACGCACTCGCGAGGTACGCGAGCATCGAGGATGGGTTCGCGAGCGCGAGCACGTTCTCGACAACCTTGGACACCCACACTTCCCTGCCTATGGTATAGAGCGCGAGCAGGAGGAGCATGGCGGATAGCGCGATCGACGAAACGGCGCGCAGGAGATGTATCGCGCGCACGCGGCGCATAACAGTATTCGAAATGGATGAGCTATCGTTCATGGGTCTTAGCGTTACGTTCGAGCGCTTCCTTTAATAGCTTCTTCGCGCGATGCACCCTGGTCTTCACGGCCGGGACCGTAGAGCCCTCGCTCGCCGCGATCTCCTCCTGCGTCTTCCCCTCGAGGAACTGGAGCGAGAGGACCCGGGCGGCAGCCTCCGGGAGCTTGGCCAGCGCCATGAGCACCTCGTTCCGGAGCGTGAGGCCGTCGAGGAAGGTACCCTCCTCCGGTATCCGCTCGTACGCTTCTGGGTCGAGCTCCGGGAACCGGACGTTCTTCGCCTTCAGCTTCTGGTACCGGGTGAACGCGAGCCTCGTGAGGATCATGTACGCCCAGGAGGAGAAGCTGGCGCCCTCCTGCGCCTGATACCGGTCCGCATACAGGTAGATGCGGGTGAAGGCGTCCTGGACCACTTCCTCGGCGTCCTCGGGCGAGCGGACGATGGACTGCGCCTTCCGGAGGAACGCCGCCTCATACCTAGAGACGAGGGTCGCGAAGAGTGCCGGGTCCTCGTTCGAGGCCCTGAGGATGTCCTCGTCGGACAGGACCTCCGGCGGCGTGGTTGCTTCCCGCATGGTGTCCTGTATCATACCCCCTATCCGGGAGCCCGGCATTTTTTATAACGCGCCCACCGCTCCCTTCGTTACATCCATGGCAATACTTTCCTACAACGAGATCACGCAGAAGAAGGTCATCGTGTACAACAATGAGCCGTACGAGGTCCTGTCCTCGCACGTCTTCCGCATGCAGCAGAGGAAGCCGGTGAACCAGACGAAGCTCAAGCACCTCGTCTCGGGCAAGGTCCTCGAGATCTCCTTCCACCAGAGCGAGACCGTCCCTGAGGCCGACATCGGCCGCATGCAGGCGACCTACCTCTACACGAACCGCGGCGAGTCCTGGTTCACGGAGGCGGGCAACCCGAAGAACCGCTTCTCCTTCCCTGAGGATGCCATCCACGAGAAGCTCCAGTGGCTGGTGCAGAACGCGCCGGTGGAGGTCATGCTCTACAATGACGAGCCGATGACCATCTCCATCCCGATCAAGGTGGACCTCAAGGTGAAGGAGGCCCCTCCTGCGGTGAAGGGCGACACCGCCACCGGCGGCGACAAGAAGGTCATGCTCGAGAGCGGCGCCTATGTCACCACCCCGCTCTTCATCAACGAGGGGGATGTCCTGCGCATCAACACCGACACCGGCGAGTACGTCGAGCGCGTCGAGAAGGCATAGCTCGAGAGGATGCAGCTAAAGGGCGGCGGATTGTATCCGCCGCCCTTTTTGCATGACGCGTCCTATGCCAGGCTCATGTGCAAAGCGAAAGGCCCCCTTCTCGCGAAGAGGGCCTCGGTGCGCGCTAGTGCGCGGTCTGGGAGGTGACCGGCACGGCGTCCATGGGGGCGGGAGCGAGCGTCTGCGACTGCGCCGGCTTGTAGTTGAGCAGCCAGTAGCCCAGGCCGGCCAGAGCGATCACGACCACGGCGATGAGCCAGCCGGGCACGCCGCCACTTTTCTTCTTGGTGGACATAGGTCCTCCCTTTCCTTCTTTGGGAACGGCCTCGTGCCGTCCTTCCGAGCGAAGGAAACCATGTACGGATGAAAATGACAAGACCCGCCATGAGCGGGTCTTGTCATCCTTCCCTCTTCGCTTACGCGGCGAGGTACGGGAGGAGCGCCATGTAGCGGGCGCGCTTGATCGCGAGCGCGATCTCGCGCTGGCGGCTCGCCTGGACGTTCGTGCGCTTCTTCGCGAGGATCTTCGCGTGCGGCGACATGAACTGGCGGAGGTACTGGACGTCCTTGTAGTCCACGAACTTCTTCTGCTCTATCTCTTCACGGTCTGAGTGATGTGCCATGGTAATTGTTTAATCTGAAACTAGAATGGGATGTCTTCTGGGTTGATCTCTTCGTCCGGGTACTGGATGTCCGCGCCCATGTCGGCCGGAGCCTGGGCTGCAGGAGCGCTCGACTCCTCGCGAGGAGCAGAGCTGCCGTAGCTGCGAGACGCGCCATCGCCTCCTGCCTGCGCGCCGAACTGGAAGGTATCGACGACGATCTCGGTGCGGTACTGCTTCTGGCCATCCTTATCCCACGAGCGGGTCTGGATGCGGCCCTCGACGTAGATCGGGCGTCCCTTCTTCAGGTACTGGCCCATGACCTCCGCGGTGCGGCCGAACGCCACGATGTTGTGGAACTCGGTCTGCTCCTGCTGCGCGCCGTCCTTGCCCTTGAAGGAGCGGTTCGTCGCGAGGCCGAAGGATGCTACCTGCTGGCCCGAAGGCAGCGCCTTGAGCTCAGGGTCGCGGGTAAGGTTTCCGTAGAGAAGGACTTTGTTGAGATACATATGCCCTTAAGTATACCCCGTGTTAAGCGCCCGCCTCCTTGAGTGCCGCGTCGAGCTCGGTGTCGTTCACCTCGGTCTCTGCGATCTGACTCTCGCCCATCTTCGCGTAGATCTCGTGCATCTCGGCTGCGTGCTTCGCCGCGTCAGCGTCGGTGCGGAGGTCGATGAAGCGGATGATGCGGCCCTCGGCCTTCACGGCCTCGAGGAGCGCCTCGTGCTCCGGAGCGGCTGCCTCGTAGGCGATCCAGGCGAAGTACGCGCTGTCGTAGTCCCGGCGGCCGCCTCCCTGCACCTTGCGGGAGATGGTGTACGCGAGCGGGATCTTCTGCGGCTCGCCCTCGGCGACGAGGGTCGATGCCTTCTCGCGGATCGACTGGTAGGTCTTCTTCACTTCTTCCTGAGGCAGTTCAGGATCGATATGGAAGCCGAGCTCATACACACGGGACTCGTTATATCCCGCTTCAAGCTCCTGCTCGGTGCTGCCTGCACCGTTTTCGATGTCTGTGTTCATATAACTCGCGCACTGTACCACGCAAAGGCATGGGCGGCAAGAAACCCTTATAGATGCTCGCTTTTATGCAAATCAGAGCTCGAAGAGCCTCGTGGCGTTCGCGAGGACGGCCGCCCGGACCGATTCGGGGTCCTCGCCGCGGATCTCTGCCATGGCCTCGACCACGTCGATCACCGAGACGGGCTCGTTGCGCTTCCCGCGGATGCGCTTGGGAGCCAGGTACGGGGAGTCGGTCTCCGTGATGATGCTCGAAAGCGGCAGGTACCTGACCACCTCGTCATAGTCGCGCGCGAAGGTGAGGACCGCCGTGAAGGACATGGTGAATCCGAGGTCGACGAAGTCCCTCGCCTCCTCGACGCCTCCTACGAAGAAATGGATGTCGCCCCGGAGCCGGTCCCCATGGTCCTTCTTGTAGGAGCAGAGGATGTCGATCATGTCCCGGTACGCGTCCTGCGTCCCCTTCGACGGACGGGAGTGGATCATGAGCGGCTTGTCGGCCTCGATAGCGAGCTCGATATGCTGCACGAATACCTTCTTCTGTTCTTCCTTCGCCGCCTCAACGTCTTCAGGACGGTAATTGTCGAGGCCGCACTCCCCTACCGCCTTCATCTTCGGATGGCGGAGGATCGCGCGGAACGATTCCATATCGAAGCGCTCTTCCGTGACGTAATTCGGATGGAGGCCGGCCGCCGCGTAGAAGCCCGGCAGGTTCTCGACGAGCCGGAGCGCCTTCACCGACGAGTCGAGGTCGACGCCGACGACCATGCCGCCCACCTCCTTCTCCTGCATCGTGCGGATGACGTCCGCACGGTCCGCGTCGTACGGATCGAACTGGACGTGGCAGTGCGCGTCGAAATACTTCATGGAGGATACCGTAGCACAGAAAGAGGGCCCGTCCGAAGACGGGCCCGTGACCGTACTATGCATCGCCGTCCGACGCCTCGGACGGAGCGTCGCCCATGAAGCCGGTAGGGTCGGCGTACTGGCCGCTCTCTGCATACAGGAGCGCGGCAATCACGCCTCCGTACAGCGAGCCGACGACGAGCGCCCGTCCCGGCTCATAGACCGCGTACGCGCTAAGGATGCACGGCAGCGCGACCGCCATCATGACCGCAAGACAGTACGAGAGCGGTGCCCGGCGGCTCGCAGCCATGACGAGGTTTCCGAAGACGGCAGCGCAGAGCGCGATCCAGTGGATCATGGCGATCGTCTCGGACCGGACGCCCGTATGGACCAGCACCGCATGCGCGAGACCGAACACGATCAGCGCGGAGAGCGTGACGTACCCGGATATCCTGGATAGTGCGAACATCGAAAGACCCTTCCTTGATGGACCCTGTCGTCAGGATGGGTTCCTGGACCGCCTATGTCAAACGAGGGAACAGGTTCTCCGGCTTCGCGTTGCTCGCGACCGCCTCGAGGATGCGCTCGCTCGTGGCAGGCATGAGAGGCGCCAGGTGCGTACCGACGAGGGCGAGCTTCCGGACCAGGAACGAGATATCCTCCCTGCCGTCGTTCGCGATGCCGTCGTCCGGGCTCTTCACCTTCTTGTACGGCTCCTTCGCGGTCATGTACGCGTCGCACTCGCCGATGATGGCGAAGACGTAATCGACAGCCTCGTTGAAGGCGAAGCGATCGAGCGCATGGGCGAAGGCCGGATCGATGTCCATATCGCCCTTCTCGAGCTTGACCGGGCCCGTGAGGTTGTCCTCCGCGAGCTTCATCACGCGGGCCACGAGGTTCCCGAGGCCGTTCACGAGGTTCGCGGTGTACCACTCGTCGAGACGCTCCCAGGTGACGTCGGAGTCCTCGGTCGGATGCACGTGGCGCAGGAGGAGGTACCGGGTCGCGTCGGTGCCGTACTTGTCCTTGAGCTCGTACGGGCTGATGACGTTCCCGAGGGACTTCGACATCTTCTGTCCGCCCGAGTTTATGAAGCCGTGATAGAAGACCCGGTCGGTGGCCTTCAGCTCCGCCGACATGAGCATCGCCTGCCACATGACGGACTGGAAGCGGACCTGATCCTTCCCGGCAACCTGGAGCACCGTCCCTTCGTTCCAGAACGCATCGAAATTCCCTCCTTCCTCGGGCCAGCCGAGCGTGGAGACGTAGTTCGTGAGCGCGTCGAACCAGACGTACATCACCTGCGTATCGTCACCCGGCACCGGGATGCCCCACGAGAGCCTCGCCACGTCGCGCGAGATGCTGAAGTCCTCAAGGCCGCCCTTCACGAAGTTGATCGCCTCTTGGCGACGCCAGTCCGGGATAACGGACTCAGGCTTCTCGAGGTACGCGAGCAGCCGGTCCTGGTACTTCGAGAGGCGGAAGAAGTAGTTCTCCTCCACGATCTCCTCGAGGAGCAGGTTCGTGTGGATGAGACAGTGCCCGTCCTCGGAGACCTCCTTCTCGGTCTTGTACGCCTCGCAGCCGACGCAGTACAGGCCCGTATAGCTCTTCTTATAGATATCACCTGCCTTCTCGCATCGGCGCCACATCTCCTGCGCCGCGAGGACGTGGCGCGGGTCCGTAGTACGGATGAACGCGTCGTTGCTTATCGCGAGCGCGCCCTTCAGCTTCTCGAACTCGCCGGCGTAATGGTCGACGTATGTCTGTACCCCCTGCCCCGCCTTCTGTGCCGCCTGGAGGATCTTCTGCCCGTGCTCGTCGGTGCCGGTCGAGAAGAAGACCTCCTCGCCGGAAAGGCGCCATGCGCGCGCGAGCGCGTCCGCCTGCACGATTTCGAGCGCGAACCCGATATGGGGATCGCTGTTCACGTACGGGAGCGTCGTCGTGAGGTAGCGCGCCATACGCCTATGCGAGGGACGCCGCCTTCTGGCGCTTGGTGCGCTCGACGTCCGAGAGGAACTCGCGGAAGGCCGCGGCGAGCGGGATGGAAAGCACCACGCCGAGGAAGCCGGCGAGGCTGCCGCCGACAAGTAAGGCGAGGATAACGAGGAGCGGCGGTATGCCTACCACCTTGTTCACCACGAGCGGATAGAGGAGGTTGCCCTCGAACTGGTTCACGATGAGGAAGAGGCCCGCCACGATGAGCGCGAGCGTGATGCCGCCCGAGCCGAGCGCGACGATGGTCGCGAGGATGCCCGCGATGAAGGACCCGAAGATCGGGATGAGGTCGAGGAGCGCCGCGATGACCGCGAGCAGGAGCGCGTACGGGACCCCGAGTATGAGGAGGCCGAGATACACGATGACGCCCACGATGAGCGAGAGGAGGAGCTGGCCCTGCATCCACTGCCCTATCTTGCGCTGGGCGCGCTGCCAGAGGCCGACCGCGTACTTCTCATGGTTCGCAGGGGTCACGAGGCGGATGAAGTCCTCGACGCCGGTCGACTGGATAGCGAAGTAGAAGGACAGCACCACCACGAGGATGAGCGAGAAGATGCCGCCGAAGAAGGTCGAGATGACGCGGATGGCGCCGCCCGAGGTGTCGGCGAACGCGGACTGGAACGCGAGGAGCGTGTCGAAGATGGACTGCGCCTGGTCAGGGCCCGCGGCCGTGCGCGCGGTCTCGGCCACGCCCGAGAGCGAGGACGGCAGATTGAGCGTATCCAGGTACTGCGGCGCGCTCATGAGGAAGCTCTGCGTCTCCGCGAGTATCGGCGGGAGGAACGCGTAGATGAGGCCGAAGAGCGACCCGAAGACCAGGAGATACATGACCGTGACGGCTACGATGCGGTGGACGCGGTGCTTCGTGAAGAACATGACGCCAGGCTCGATCGCCGAGGCGATCACGATGGCCGTGAGCACCAGGAGCGCGATATCGCGGAGGAGCCAGAGGGCGTAGGCCGCGGCGCCGATGACGAGCGCGAGCAGCATGGTGCCCGCGGTGATGTTGATCGAGACGTTCTTATTCATGGCGAAATGGTACCACGAAACGGAAAAGCGGCAGTCAGGGTCCCTGACTGCCGCTTCGCTCATTGTCTCCGGTACCGCACGCAGTAGCGTTCCCGCTCCTCACGGAGCACCGGCCACCGGAGCGACCCATCCCTCTCTCTCATGGGCGCGCAGACCTCTATAACGACGCCCTTCCTCCGTACGACGGACTCGATGCTCCGCTCGGATATGCCCTGCCGGAATAAGATCTCCGGGGGCGATACCGCGAACGGCACGTCGGCGCCATCATAGAATCTCTGGTCGTAATAGCGGATGATCCGGAAATCGGGATGTATCTCCTGCGCGCGTACGGATGAAGATCCGAACACGAGCAGGACGGCGCAGAGCGCCTTTCCTTCATGCATGGCTTCCTCCTTGGGACCTGGTCTGGTGCGAGCATGCGCCCGCCTCCCCGCTCCGTCAAGCTAGGCGAGGGACGCGCGGATGCGCTCCGCGACCTCCTCGATCGAGAGGCGCTCCTGCGCGCCCGTATCGCGATGGCGGAGCGTGACGGTGCCCTCGAGCTCAGGGTTCTCGCCGAGCGTATCGAAATCAACCGTGACGCAGAACGGCGTGCCGATCTCGTCCTGGCGGCGGTACCGCTTGCCGATGTTGCCGTTATCGTCCCAGGCGATTGCCGGATGCACCTTCTGGAGGAGCTTGCGCACCTCCTTCGCCTTCTCGACGAGCTCGGGCTTGTTCTTCAGGAGCGGCGAGACCATGGCCTTCACCGGAGCGAGCGCAGGCTTGAGCGCGAGGTAGGTGCGCGTCTCGCCGCCGAGCTCGTCCTCGCGGTACGCGGACGCGAGGACCGCGAGCATGGTGCGGCCGACGCCGAGCGACGGCTCGATGACGTGCGGGAGGAACTTCGTCTTCGTCTCCTCGTCCTGGTACTCGAGACTCACGCTCGAGCCCTCCTGGTGCGCCTTCAGGTCGAAGTCGGTGCGGTACGCGAGGCCCCAGAGCTCGCGGCGGCCGAACGGATAGTCGAACTCGAAGTCGATGGTGCGCTTCGAGTAGTGCGCGCGGTCCTCCGCCGACACCTCGAGCTCGTGGAGCATGTCCTTCGGGAGGCCGATAGCGTCTGCGAACGCGAGCATGCCTACGCGCCATGCCTCGAACGAGGCCTCCCACTCCTCCGGGCGCACGAAGTACTCCACCTCCATCTGCTCGAGCTCGCGGACGCGGAACACGAACTCGCGCGGCGCGATCTCGTTCCTGAACGCCTTGCCGATCTGCGCGAGGCCGAACGGGAGCTTCGGATGGAAGGAGTCGACGACGTTCTTGAAGTTCACGAACATGCCGCCCGCGGTCTCGGGACGGAGGTAGACGGTGGCGGACTCGTCCTCGGACGCGCCTGCCTTCGTGGCGAACATCATGTTGAACTGGCGCGCCTCGCCGAGCGTTCCCTCCTTGCCGCATGCCGGGCATACGTTCGGGTCCTCGAGATGATCCGCACGGAAGCGTTTCTTGCAGTTGCTGCAGTCGACGAGAGGATCGGAGAATCCTGCCACGTGGCCGGACGACTCCCACGCCTTCGGGTTCATGAGGATGGCGGCGTCGATGCCGTACATGTCGTCGCGCTCCTCCACGAACATGCGCCACCAGAGGTTCTCGATGTTCTTCTTGAGCGTCACGCCGAGCGGCCCGTAGTCGAAGGTGCCGGCGAGGCCGCCGTAGATCTCTGAGCCCGGGAATACGAATCCGCGGCGCTTCGCGAGCGAGACTATCTGTTCGAGCGTGACGTTCATAGGTATCTAAAGGTTATTTCACTTCTGCCTTCCCCTGGACGAAGGCCGGATCGCCGAGCGTCTGGGTGGTTATGTCGGACTGCCCGACCGAGAGCTGCCGCTCCGTGAAGCGGTCGAATCCGGTCGCCTTCAGCCCGGACATGAGTACAGGACTTGTACCGCGCTGCGAGATGCTTGGCAACAGCGCGACCTGGAACGAGGCCTGGCGCGCAGCCGTGCCGTGCCCGCTGCCGATCGCGACATCCCCTGCCTTCCAGGTGACGGTACGGGACGCAGCGTTATAGGTGATGGAGCCGTCAGCCGGGTTCGTGGCGCCTACGTAGCGCACGTAGGACGGGAGCGTGCCGGTCACGACCGCGTCCGCCACCGAATTCACGGTGTTCGAGAGCGCGAGGTCGAGCGTGTAGGTGGTCTCCTGGTCGGCGACCGGCGGCCACGGACCGGTGTTCTTGAACGGGCCCGTCGTGTAGCGAGAGGTCCCGGCGAGCTCGAGCTCGGTACCCACCTTTATGGTGCGCACGAGCGTGGACGAGACGCTCTCGGGCACGTTGTTCTCGTCATAGCGGCGCCCGGCTACCGAGACAGTCGCGACGATCGTCGGGTTCTTCACGTTCGCAAGCGACGCGTTCGGCTTCACCCTGAAGATGAACGAGCCGCTGCCGGTCGCACCCGGCGCAAGGTTCGCGAGGCCGCGGTCCGACTCCTTGGAATAAACGATCGTCATGTCGGAGGAGCGGTAGAAGCCGCTGTAGGCGGTCACCGACGAGGCGTCGAGCGCGGTTCCCGAGAGCTTCACGGACACCTGTCCGTCGAGGATCGGCGAGGTGAGCGTGTTCACCCACGAGATGATGCTCTGGATCTGCGCCCCTGCCGCGACGACAGGCGACGTGCTCGTATCGCGATCGATCGAGAGCGTCGTCTGCAGGAACGGCTTCTTGAGCCCCACCGATACCGGAGTCGTCGCGTAGGAGACGGTCAGGAGGTTCGCCGACGCGTCCTTGCGGGTGCCTGCCGTGAAGCGGAAGACGCGCTCGTCGCTGTCCTCGCCCGAGAGCGTGCCCGACACCGCGATGGTGCGTTCCTCTCCCGGCTCGAGCGTACCCACCTGATAGACCGGGCCCTGGCCGCGCGCCGCCTGGAACCCGAACGGGTACTCGGCGAGGACCGCCACGTTCTCTATCGTCTCCTTCGCGTTCGAGCGCACCTTCACGGCGAACGTGATTGTCTGCCCTGCCGACGCCTCGGTCACGGCTTCCGCGCTGATGCTTATCGGCGAGGACGTGATGACGACGTCGTACTCGGCCTCCTTCACGTACACCGCATTCGATCCGTCCACGCGGTACTCGAGGCGTATCGGGATGGCCACGCGCTCGTTCTCCGCGCCGAACAGCACCATGCGGACCGAGCGCGATTCGGTCTCGCCCGGCGCGATGTCGCCGAGCGTGTCCTCGTACCGCGCGAACGGCTCCTCCTGGTTCTCCGGAGACCGGGCCGTATCGGGGAGCTCCACGGAGAGCGTGGTCCCTTTCGCGGCCACCGGGTTCCCGTTCTCTACCGCGATGAGGAGCGTGACGGTGTCGCCGCTGCTTATGCTCGTCGGGCCGTCTGTGGTGACGGTTATGTGATCGGTCGAGACCGAGCGCCCGCCGAAGATGAGGAAGTACGCGGCGGCGGCGGTCGCGAGCACGAAGAAGAGCGCGGCGCCCCCGAGGAAGAGCGCGGCGTAGGATACGCGGCGCTTCTTAGGCGCGACGACCGGAGGCGCCCAGCCCTCCTCTGCCGCAGGCGCCGGCGCATCTGCGTGCGCGAGGGCCGGGGCCTTGAATTCCTCCGGCGCGTCGGCAGCGTAGAGCCTGCGACGCATGCGCTCGAGCGTACTGAGGTCGTCTTCAGGGGTCGGTGGCATCGTCCCCCTAGTATAGCAACGCGCGTGCGCGAATCAGAGTCCCGACGCGAGTATGCCGTGATTGATGCGCGTCACCATCGCGCGGCGCTCCTCTGCCGAGAGCGGCTCGTACGCATCCGTCGCCGGCAGAGGTCCGGCATCGAGACCGAGCAGGGCGAGCATGCGGAGCGCGGTCACGCACTCGAGCGTGTCCTGCGACGCCTCGGGAAGGCTGGATAGCGCACGCATGAAATCCGCGAAGAGGTCGAAGAGCGCGGGTTCGTTCGCTTCTCCGTGCACAAGGCGCAGCAAAAGGCCGGCGATGCGTCCGGCACGCAGCCGTGAAGCCCGGTCGAGCTTCTCGAACCAGTGCGCGTCGAGGATCGCGCCCGACAGGCGCCATCCTTCCTTCCCGCGCACGAGCGTCACCTCGGAACGGTCGAGGGTCTGCAGCGCATGCGCGAGCTTCGCGCCGGGCTTCCTGAGTCCTTCCGCGCGCGCCCGTATGAGGCCGAACTCGTCGGTGAGGAGCGTGACGAGCGTCGCGGATTCCGCGAGCGGTGTCCGGGCGAGAACGAAGGAGCTCGTGACGTACTTATGCCGCATCCCGTACGAGCGAGAACCGGACCGGACCGGTCGAGAGCTCCGCGACATGCGTCCCGTCCTCGCGCTTCTCTACCCTGACGATATCCTTCGGCGACAGGTCCTCATTCTTACGAGCCTCGGCGACCGCGCGCGCGAACGCACGCTCGTCTCCCTCGGCGACGAGCTCTGGCGTGAGCTCGGTATCGAGTACCATCTCCTCCGCGTTCATGACCACCTCCTTCACGTTCACCTCGTCCGCGAGGATCGCGGCGAGCTCAGGCAAAAGCGTTCCCGGAATGGAAAGCGATGCGAGCGGCTGGCGCACCTTTATGTCGGCCTTCTGGCGAAGACGGAGCGCATCGGACGCGAGGGAGCGGACACGCTTCATATCCTCGACGAGCTGCGCATCCTTCTTCTGCTTTCCGAGGAGCGTATCGAGAACGCCCACATGATGCTCGGGCCACGAAGCGAGGTGCACGCTTTCAGGGTCCGTATCGGTCCGGACGCCCTGGTACACCTCCTCAGCGATGAACGGCATCACCGGAGCTATGACCTTCGAGAAGGTCATGAGCACCTCGCGCAGCATGACGAGGACGTGCTGCTTGTCAGCCTCATTATCTCCCTTGGCGCGATCGCGGGAACGTCGCACGTACCAGTTGGAGAGATCGTCGATGAAATCACGATATGCGCGGACGCCGCGCGGCACGTCATAGCGGTCGAACGAATCCGTGACATCGGATACGAGTGCCTGGAGGCGCGCCTGTATCCAGCGGTCGAGCGGATGCTCGTTAGAGAGCTTCGTTCCCTCGATAAGATCATCCTTGTAGAGCTCGTAGAAGCCGTATATGTTCCGGAGCATGTTCACGATACGGGCATGCGCATCCTTCACGTCGTCATCCCTGAACGTGAGGTCCTCTGCCTGCATCACGACGCTCGACATGAGCGCGTAGCGGTACGCATCCGCTCCGTACTTGTCGAAGAGGATATATGGATCGGTGTAGTTGTTCTTGCTCTTTGAGAGCTTCGCGCCATCCGCGGCAAGCACGTTCCCGGTCGTTATCACGTTCTTGAACGCGAGATGGTCGAACAGCTCGAGGCTTATCGCATGCATGTAGTAGAACCAGGCGCGTGTCTGCCCGATGTACTCCGATATGAAATCTCCCGGCGTCCGGCGCTCGAACTCAGCCTTGTTCTCGAACGGATAGTGGTACTCCGCAAACGGCATCGATCCGGACTCTACCCAGCAGTCGACCACCTCAGGTATGCGCGTAAGCGCCCCTCCCTGCTCGTCCACGAGCTGGATGCGGTCGATATAGGGAAGATGGAAATCGAGCGCGTAGTCGCGGTTATGCGGCAACGGCACGAACGGAATCTCGATCAGTTCCGCAGGCTTGAACGACATGGTCTCTATCGCCTGCTTCGAGGCGTCCGTATCGAGGCCCTGCGCGAGCATAGACAGCGACTCGAGACCGACGCCGTGCGTCACGATGAGTATGGTCTCGTCTTCGTGCCGTCCTTCTATCTCGTACAGGAAATCGCCGAAACGGCGCTTCGCCTCGAGATAGCTCTCGCCTCCTTCCGACGCCTCATCGTACGCGTGCGTCGCGCGCCAGCTGAGGAGGTCTTCAAGATTCTTATTCTCGAACTCGCCGAGCGAGAGCTCGCGGAGCCGATCATCGAACACGAGCAGGTCCTCCTCGAGGCCGAGCTCCTTCCGCAGGATCTCGGCAGTCTCGCGCGCACGCAGCACCGGCGATGCGTATATGCGCGTCGGAGGATTCGCCTTCAGTTCCCGTGCCCGTGCGAGCACGTCCTCGCGCCCACTCTCCGTGAGAGGGTTCTTCAGGGGGTCGCTGCTGAGTATCGAGGCGAGCGTGTTCTCAGTCTCGCCGTGACGCATCGCGAGGTACCGGTTCCCGCTCTTCTTCGTCCGCTCCTTGAGCTCGTCGAGCGACCCGACAACGAGAACGCTCCCGTCCTGCCCCTTCCATATCGGGAGCGGACTCGCCCAGAAGCGATTGCGCGATATCGTCCAGTCCGGCGCGGTCTCGAGGTTCTTCTGGAAGCGGCCGTGCTTGAGGTGCCCGGGCACCCACGTGATCTTCTCGTTCTCGGCGAGCATGCGGTCCTTCACCGCCTGGATGTCGATGAACCAGGACGAGACGGCGTTATAGATGAGCGCGGTGCCGCACCGGTAGCAGTGCGGGTACGAGTGCGTATGCATATCGCGCGCGAACAATAGCCCGCGCGATGCGAGGTCCTCTTTTATCTCGGCCTCAGCCTTCTTGATGTACTTTCCGCGGAGGAACTCCGGCGCGTCATCGTTGTAGGTCGCGTTCGGATTCAGGATCGGTATCATCGGGAGCCCTTCCTTGACCCCGAGCTGGTAGTCGTCCTCGCCGTAGATGACGGCCGTGTGCACGATGCCCGTACCGTCGGTAGTCGTCACGAAATCTGCCGGAAGGACGAGCCACTTCTTCCCTTCATGGGCGCGCACCTTCGAAATCTCGTAGAGCGGCTCGTACTCGGCTCCGAGGAGCACCGTCCCGGAGAGCTCGTGCTTGATCGGTCCGAGACCGAGCTTCTCGGCGAGATCCTTTGCCGCGACGAGGTTCTTCCCCTCGTGCTCGTAGATGCCGTACATGATGTCCGGCCCCACGGCGAGCGCGACATTGCCCGGAAGCGTCCACGGGGTGGTCGTCCAGGCAAGAAGATAGGTATTCTCCGGCAGACCGTTCTTCGATGGCTCCGTGAGCCTGAACTTCACGGTAGCGGTCTCTTCCGTGATGTCCTTGTAGGTGTTGTCCATCGCGATCTCCGCCTTCGCCAGCGGCGTCTCGCAGTGCGGGCAATACATGAGCACCTTCCGCCCCTCGTAGAGGCGGCCCTTTCCGTGGATCTGCTTCAGTCCCCACCACACCGACTCGATGAACGTGTTGTCCATGGTCTTGTACGAGTTGTCGAAATCCACGAACCGGCCGACGCGCTCCACGTAGCGCTTCCATTCATGCACGTACTCGAGCACCATCGAGCGCGCCGTCTCGTTGAAGGTCTCTACCCCAACCTGGAGGATCTCTTTCTTGTTCTTGAGACCGAGTTTCTTTTCCACGAGCGACTCGATCGGAAGCCCATGCGTATCCCAGCCCCAGCGCCTGCGGACGCGGTACCCGCGCATCGTCTTATAGCGCGGCATGAGGTCCTTCGAGACCGAGGACAGAAGCGAGCCTGAGTGCGGAAGGCCGGTCGCGAACGGCGGACCGTCGTAGAAGACGAACTCACCCTTCGGCGCGTCCTTCTCGAGCGTCTTCTTGAAGATATTCCGGTCCTTCCAGAAAGCCTGTATGGCCTCTTCGCGCTTAGCGACCTCTGTCTTCTCGGTATCTGCCATAGTCTCTTCATCCTAGCGTTTTGCGTACCAAAAGGAAAACGGCCGTCGCGTAGTGCGACGGCCGTTGATACAAAACCGATGAAGCAGTGTCAGGCGGCAACGGCGGCCCTGTCGAGCCATTCCTTATGCCCGCGACTGATGTAGTTGAGGACCCAGCTCGGGGCCTTCTTCGTCCGCACATAGGCCGTATGGGCCAGACGGGCCGCTTTCGGGACAAGCGTGCCGTGGTACCACTGGTACGCCCTCTGGAAGAGGGCGATGGCCGACATGCCGAAGCTCTTGCAGGCCTTGCGGACACGGTCCGTCTTACGATCGCTCTTCTTGCTCAACGGTAGCTCCCTAAATATCAATGACCCCCGAATGGAGTCAGATGCCACACTACCGCTCGCCCGTCAAATGCGCAATAGCGCTTATCTACATACGTTCCGGGACCGGGATGCCGAGGAGCGCGAGCCCATTCTCCATGGTCGTAACGAACGCGCTCGCGATAAGGAGCTTGTACGCCTCATGCGCGCCATCACGGATGCGCTCGTTCGCATAGAACGAGTTCCACTCGCTTGCCAGTTGCGTGAGGTACTGCGTCACCTGATGCGATGCGCGCAGGCTCTCCGCCTTCCGCGCTACCTCCGGGAAGCGGATGAGAAGCCGTTCGAGATCGTACGCTTCGGGAGGAGCGTCTGCGCTATCCGCCTTCTTCTCGGACTGCGCGATGACGGACTTCGCGCGAACTAACGCGTACTGGAGATACGGGCCCGAATCGCCGTCGAGCGAAAGGGACTTCTCCGGATCGAAGACGATATCCCCTCCCGCGGCCTGGCGCAGGATCATGTACTTTATGGCGCCGATCGCTACCGCCTGCGCCACGAGCGGATCCTCGTTGCGCTCGGACGCCTTCGCCACGATCTCCTCGATGAGGCCGGCGGCCGTGACGATATTGCCCTCGCGAGACGACATCTTGCCGGTGGTGAGGCGGAGGAACCCGTGCGGGACATGCGCAGTCTTTGCGGCGAGCGCCGGCGCGATATCCTCGAGCGCCGCGAGGAACACCTGGAAGTGCCCCTTCTGCTCCGCGGCGGTGGTTATGTAGACCCGGTCGAGCGGACCCATGCGCTCTTCTTTGAGGAACGCGAGGCCGACCTCCTTGGCCTCGTACGTCGGGTTGCCGCGGGACGTGAGGAAGACGAGCGTATGGAGCCCCTTCTTCTCGCCCTCGTAGATGACGGCGCCTTCGCTCTCGGCGAAGATGCCGCGAGAAAGCGCGTCCTTCACCACCTGCATGCCGAGCGGCGTGGTCTCGCTCTCATGGATCACGTAATCGAAATTCGTGCCGAGCGCGCTCCAGATCGCGCGGTTCGCCTCGAAGGACACTTCGCGCCCGTGGCGCCAGGTCTCGAGCAAGGCACGATCGGACTCGTCGCGCTCGGCATCCTCCTTCGCGAGCGCGCGGTACAGCTGCGTATTTATCGCGTCGATCTCGGCCTTGGCGTTCTCGCTCTCCTCGTACGCCCTCGAGCCTTCCGCGTACGCGTTCCCCACCTCTTCGGCGGTCGTCGGGGTGTCGATGCCGCTGCGCTTGAGCGCCCAGAGCGCCTTCGCCACGTGCGGGCCGACGTCGCCGCCGTAGGTATCGCGCAGCACGCGCGCGCCTTGGTTCTCGAGGATGCGGGCTCCCGCCTCCCCGATGACGGTGCTCATGAGGTGGCCGACGTGCATCTCCTTGAACGGGTTCGGGCAGGAGTACTCGAACGCGACGCGCTCGCCGTCGCGGGCGACACCCCTCCCCCAGTCGCCCTTGAGCGACGTGGCACGCGCGAGTTCGGCGGCGATAGCGGCGCGCGCGAGCGTGATGTTCACGAAGCCGGGTCCTGCAGCCGTGACCGTCTCTACCGAGTCGTCGAGCGACTCCTTGAGCTTCCCCACGAGCTCCTCGGCGATCTCGCGCGGATTCCTCCCGAGCGCCTTGCTTGCCGCCATGGCCGCATTGGTCGCGAAGTCGCCGTGCGCGAGGTCTGCCGGCCACTCGAGCGCGAACGCGACGTCAGCCGCGCCCATCTCGTCGAGGGCGTTCCGGATCGCGAGCGACAGGGTCTCTTCCATAGGGCGATACTAGCAGAAAATGCCAGGCTCCGTGAGGAGGCCTGGCATTTCCGAGGGATCAGCCTATGCGCCGAACGCCGCGGCATTCTGGCCGAACGCGAACATCATCGAGCCGACGATGGCGAGACCGACCGCGAGCACAGCGCCTGATTCCAAGAGCGTCTTTCCGAGAGCATTCATAGGGCATGGGTTGGTTAGTGTCGTGCGTCTGCTAATGCACGTATCTAACCAGAAGCCGCGTGAAGCGCGCGTGATGCTATACGAACGAGTCCGGTACAGGGTGCGCGAGCGCGAGCTGCCGCACCGTCTCCTTCGCGCGTGCCACGGTCTCGTCGTCTCGCTTCGTGAGGACCTCGAGCATGAGGTGCGCCACGGCCTTCGCGTCCTCCTCGGCGAGGCCGCGCGTGGTCATCGCCGGCGTGCCGAAGCGGATGCCGGACGGGTCGAACGGCTTCCGGGTATCGCCCGCGATTGAGTTCTTATTGAGCGTCATGCCAGCGCGGTCCAGCAGCGTCTCCGCTTCTCCGCCTGAGATCCCGAGCGACGAGAACACATCCGCGAGGATGAGGTGGTTGTCGGTACCGCCCGTGATGAGGCGTACGCCGCCATCGAGGAACACCTCTGCCATCGCCTGCGCGTTCTTCACCACCTGATGCGCGTAGGCCGCGAACGCGGGCGTTCCCGCCTCCTTGAGCGCGATGGCTTTCGCTGCTATCTGGTGCATATGCGGGCCGCCCTGGAACCCCGGGAACACGCTGCGATCGATGAGGGTCGGCAGGTTCTCTATGGTCTTCTCGGGCGCCTTGAGCGGCGAGGACACGGTCCCCTTCGAGAGGATCATGGCGCCGCGCGGACCGCGCAGCGTCTTATGCGTCGTCGTGGTCATGACGTGGAACCCGTAGTCGAGCGGGTTCTCGAGCGCGCCGCCAGCGATGAGTCCCGCGATATGCGCCACGTCCGCCATTGCTACCGCATCCACCTCCCTCGCGATATCCGCGATGCGCTTCCAGTCCAAGGAGCGCGGGTAGCCGGAGAATCCCGCGAGCACGATCTTCGGACGCGTCTCCTTCGCGACGCGGAGCATCTCGTCGTAGTCGATCTCTCCGGTGTCCGCGTCCTTCATGCCGTAG
Source organism: uncultured bacterium (assembly GCA_937879955.1). Lineage (GTDB taxonomy): Bacteria > Patescibacteriota > Minisyncoccia > Phycocordibacterales > Phycocordibacteraceae > C7867-001. The sequence goes on along the minus strand of CALFMK010000001.1, from coordinate 534,809 downwards.
CGCTCGAAGTTGTAGAGCTTCGTCATGTAGGTCACGGGCGAGCCGTGCGTGAGGTGTCCCCCGTGCGCGAGGTCCATGCCGAGGACCGTGTCGCCGGGCTCGAGCCAGGCGAAGTAGGCAGCGATGTTCGCGGCCGCGCCGCCGAGCGGCTGTACGTTCGCGTGATCCGCACGAAAGAGCGCCTTCGCGCGCTCGATGGCGAGCGTCTCCACCTGGTCAGTGAACTCCTGGCCGCCGTAGTAGCGCTTGCCCGGATAGCCCTCCGCGTACTTGTTCGTGAGGACGCTGCCCATCGCCTCGCGGACGGCAGCGGACACGTAGTTCTCGGACGGGATGAGCTCGAGGCCTTCTGCCTCGCGCGTCTCTTCTCCCGTTATGGCAGCGAAGACGTCCTGGTCCTCGTTCTTGATGTGGTCGTAGGGATGCATAGGTCGGTTCCTAGTAGTAAATGCGTGCTCGCCAGTGACCCTATCTCATGATGATTGAATCGTACCGCCTTATGCAGAAACGGCAAAAGCACTACGCAATGAGCAGGTCCTCGACTATGCGCACCACGTCCTCATGGACATCCTCACGCGAGCGGAGCCGGCCATCTTCCATGCAGTCGACGAGATGCCAGTTCGGCTGGGTCTCGAGCAGCCACTGCGCCGTCTCGCTGCTGCGCTCGAGATAATTCCGGTCCTCCTCGACCGCGTCCTTCTCTCCTTCCTCGAGCTGCCCGTTCTTCACGGCCCGCTTCTCCTGCAACAGCGCGAGGCTCGTCTCGACCGGGACCTTGAGATAGACGATGGCGTCCGGGCGCGGGATGCCGAAGACCTCGTGCTCCATGCGGTCGAGCCAGACGAGGAACGCTTCGCGCTTCGCAGGGTCCGCAATCTTCCCTCCCTGATGAATCTGGTTCGAGCTCGCGAAGCGGTCGGCGACCACGATCATCCCGTTGTTGAGCGCTTCGCGTATCGGGCGCGTCGCCTCATACCTATCGGCCGCATACAGGGTGGAGGCTATCTTTGGATCGAGGTTCACGAAGTCCCCGTGCTTGCCGGCGAGGCATTCGCCGATGAGCGCGCCGAAGAGGTTCCGCTCATATGCCGGGAAATCCACTTTCAGCCCCACGATGCCGTTATCCGCCAGGTACTGGATGAGCAGGGCCGCCTGGGTGGCCTTCCCCGAGCCGTCGTTCCCGTCGAGGACTATGAACAGGCCTTTCTTCATGACCCCAGTATACTAGGCGCATGGAACAGCCCTATCTCGACGCCCTCAGGAACATCATGGAGAACGGGGTGGACCGCGGCGACCGCACCGGAACGGGCACCCGGGCGCTCTTCGGCCTCCAGATGCGCTTCAACATGAAGGACGGCTTCCCTGCCATCACGACTAAGAAGCTCGCCTTCAAGGCCGTTAAGAGCGAGCTCCTCTGGATCATCGAGGGCTCGGGCGACGACAACCGCCTCAAGGAGCTGAACGGCTCCGAACGGACCATCTGGACCGCGAACGCGGAAGCCGACTACTGGACCCCGAAGGCCGCCTTCCCGGGCGACCTGGGCCGCGTGTACGGCGTGCAGTGGCGGAAGTGGCTGAAGCCCGACGGCACCACCGTCGACCAGCTCGCGGACGTTATCGAGAAGATCAAGACGAACCCGAACGACCGCCGCCTCATCGTCACCGCCTGGAACCCCGGCGAGCTCGACCAGATGGCGCTCCCGCCCTGCCACATGTTCTTCCAGTTCTTCGTCGCGGACGGGAAGCTCTCGCTCCTCATGCACCAGCGCTCCTGCGACATGTTCCTCGGCGTCCCGTTCAACATCGCCTCCTATTCCCTCCTCCTCCATATGGTCGCTCAGGCCACCGGCCTCGAGGCATACGAGTTCATCCATTCGCTTGGTGACGCGCATATCTATAAGAACCATTTCGACGCCGTGACCGAGCAGCTCACGCGCGAACCGTTCCCGGCTCCTACCTTGTGGCTCAATCCCGATGTGAAGGATATCGACGGCTTCACGATGGACGACATCAGGCTCGAGAATTACGAATCCCATCCGACCATCAAGGCGGATATGGCGGTCTAGGCCCCGCGCGAGTACACTTTGAGGACTATGGCACTATCTGACCGCAGGATCCTCGAAGAGATGAAGAAGGGCGACATCGTGATCTCCCCGTTCGACCAGTCGCAGCTCGCGACGTCGAGCTATGACGTGACGCTCGGCGAATGGTTCTACCGCGAGCAGCCGCCCAACTACAACCACAGCCTCTACAACATCTGGAGCGAGGAGCACACGCGCCACGTGTGGGGCGCCGACAAGGTCCAGCGCGCCGTGAAGGCATCCGAGGCGTTCAAGAAGTACAACTTCGACTGGGACCAGGGCATCCACAAGGACGACAAGGTCATCGTACTGCGCCCCGGCGAGACCATCCTCGCGCACACCAACGAGTTCATCGGCGGCAAGGACCACATCACCACGATGATGAAGGCGCGCTCCTCTACCGGCCGCCAGTTCATCGAGGTCTGCAAGTGCGCCGGCTGGGGCGACGTGGGCTACGTGAACCGCTGGACCATGGAGATCACGAACAACTCGAAGAACTACATCATCCCGCTCGTGGTCGGCCGCCGCATCGCGCAGATCATCTTCTTCGAGACCGGCCCGATCCTCGAGCGTGACTACACGAAGGCCGGCAAGTACGCTTCCTCCACGAACCTCTCCGAGCTCAAGAAGACCTGGAAACCGGAGATGATGCTCCCGAAGCTCTGGGGAGACAAGGACATAAAGAAAGTGCAGGCATGGCACAAGAAGGAGAAAAAATAAGCGTCATCGCCGCCCTCGGCCGCAACCGCGCCCTCGGCAAGGACGGGAAGCTCCTCTGGAGCATCCCGGACGACCTGAAGCGCTTCAAGGCGCTCACCCTAGGGCATCCCGTGATCATGGGCCGCAGGACCTGGGAGTCCCTGCCGGAGACGTTCCGTCCCCTTCCCGGCCGCGCCAATATCGTCATAACGCGAGACAGCGCGTACGAGGCACCGGGCGCAAGAATCGCCCGCTCCTTCCCCGAGGCGCTCTCCCTCGCGCGCGATGCCGAAGGCGCGGACGAGATCTTCACCATCGGCGGCCAGCAGGTATACGAGTGCGCGCTTCCCTTCGCGCACCGCCTCTACCTCACCGTCATCGACGACAAGAAGGAGGGTGATGCGTTCTTCCCTGAGTATGAGAGCCAGTTCTCGAAGGAAGTCGCCCGTGACGAGCGAGATTTCGAAGGGCTCCGTTACGCCTGGCTCGATCTCGAGCGCCCATAAGCAAAAGCCCCGCTCGCGCGGGGCTTTTATCTTTCGGTCTCCTTTCCTTACTTGACCGTGACTCCCATCGAGCGGGCGGTGCCCTCTACGATGCGCTCTGCGGCCTCGATGCTGCCTGCGTTGAGGTCCGGCATCTTGGTCTCCGCGATCTGGCGGACCTGATCCTTGGTGAGGGTGCCTGCCTTCGAGAACGGGGTCTTCGAGGAACCCTTCTCGATGCCGAGCGCCTTGAGGATGAGGCGGGACATCGGGGACACCTTGAGGACGAAGGTGAACGTGCGATCGTCGTAGACGGTCATCTCCACCGGGATGATGACGCCCATCTGGTCGCGGGTCTGCTCGTTGAACTTGTTGACGAAATCGCCGATGTTCACGCCGGCAGGGCCGAGCACGGTACCGACCGGAGGAGCCGGGGTAGCCTTTCCTCCAGGGATCTGGAGCTTGATCTTCTTAATTGCTTTTGCCATGTCAGTGGAATGTATCCTAAATAAACACCGGGGTCAATTTGAGCCGGATTAGAGCTTGCGGATCTGGAGGAAGTCGAGCTCGACCGGGGTCTCGCGGCCGAACATGGCCACCATGACCTTCACCTTGCCGCGCTCCTCGTCGATCTCGCCGATCTTGCCCTCGAGGTCCTTGAACGGGCCGTCGACGATGGCCACCGGGTCGTCCTTCATAAGGTCGATGCGATGCTTCGGCGCCTCCTGGTCCATGCGCTTCATGAGCGTGTTGACCTCGTTCTCCTCCATAGGGACCGGCGTGTTGCCGGCGCCGACGAAGCCGGTGACGCGCGGGGTGTTGCGGACGACGAACCACGAGTCCTCGTCCACGATCATGCGCACGAGGATGTAGCCCGGGTAGATCTTCTCCTCCTCGACGATGCGCTTTCCTCCCTTCACGCGGATCTTCTTCTCGGTCGGGACGACCACGTCGAAGATCTTGTTCTCCATGCCGAGCGACTCGATGCGCTGCTTGAGGTTGCGTTCGACGGCGTTCTCGTAGCCGGCGTACGTGTGGATGGTGTACCAGCGCGGGGTCTGGTCCGCGGCCTCTTCGTTGAACTGGGGTGCGGTCATTTCCATAGTGGCGGGATAGTTAGGAGACTAGTAGGAGCCCGTGACGAGGCGGTTCACCACGCCGGTGAAGACGTAGTCGAGCCCGGAGAGGTAGAGCGCGACGACGGCGCAGATGAGGATGATGAGCACCGTATGCACCATGGCCTGCGTGCGGTCAGGCCAGACGACATGGGCGAGCTCGCCGCGCACGTTCCTGAGGTAGGTGAAGAGTGATTTCATGGTGGTCGTGTAAATAAAAAAGCCCCGCGGGCCTTGTATGTCGATAGCATACTGCGGCCTGGATACTGTGTCAAACGACAACAGCCCCGCGCGTGCGGGGCTGTTGTCTCCTCTCTCGATCCCTAGCGGATCTCGTAGGTGATCGAGACGGTGGTCTCGGTCTCGTTCTCCCCCACCGGGAGGGTCGGCGCGGCCTGCGGGACGGCCATGGACGCGTCCATCATGACGCCGCCCTTGTAGCCGTAGGCCTCGCCGCCGGTCGGACCCTCGTAGAAGGACACGATGTCGCCGAGATGCACGCCGAGCTCCTTCGCGAGCGCCTTCGCCTTCGCGCGAGCCTCAGCGATCGCCTCCTCGCGCGCCTCTGCCTGGACGGCGGTCTCGTCATCCACGACGAACTCGGGGCCATTCACGTTCTGCACGCCGAGGCTGCCGAGGGACGCGAGCACGTCGCCTGCCTTGTCGGTCTCGCGGACCTTTACCTGGATGGTCTGCGACACGTCGTAGCCGACGATGGTCGGGCTTCCGGAGACCGGCGGGCAGATCATGCCGGCGAGGCATGCGCGCTGATTGTACTCGTAGCGCGGGGACACGTTGTACGAGAGCGTCTTCACGTCGCGATCGTCGATATCCTGGTCCTTGAGCGCTGCGAGCACGGCATCGGTCTTGTCGGTGGCCTTCTTCTGGGCGTCAGCGACGTTCGCCGAGGACTCGGTGACGGTGAACGTGATGCGCGCGGTGTCCGGCACCATCGCGGCGCGGCCTGTACCCTCCACCGTGATGGTGTTGTACGGATCACTGATGTCGCGGCCGAACGCGGCGTCCCACGTCTTCACGAGGAGGAAGAGCGCGAGGAACACGAGCACGGCGACCGCGGCAATGCGCGCGGTGCGGTTGCTGGTCAATTCGTCGAGGAACGTTTTCATGGTGGCTTCGTTATTGGATCGCACTTATCGTATCACGACGTGCGAGCGCCCCTTGTCTTACGGCGCCGCCTGGAGGCTCGAGAGGAGGCGGGAGAGCGCCTTATGCTCCGGGAGCGCGCGGATGTCGAGCGCGGCATCGGTCCAGCCCTGCACGCCCTTCTCCGAGACATCGAACCTGACGACGTCGGAGTCACGGACAAAGAAGTACGAGGTATGCACGAGGCCCTCGAACCGCTCGACGGTCACCTCCTTGAAGGTCCTGCCGCCTGCCCTGAGATCGCGGAAGCGCGAGAGGTCGGTCGCCTGCTCATCGGCGGGCTGGAACCTGACGTTCGCGAGCATGACGTCCTCTGCGGTCTCCCCTTCCGGGATCGGGTAGCGGTACACGCTGATAGTGTGCGCGGGCCAGTCGAGCGTCGCGGGCTTCGAGAACGCCGCGAGCGCAGACCCTGCGTCCGTATCGGCTGTGTACCCCTCAGGCACGATGAAGCTCAGGCCGGCGGCCGGCAGCTCCATATTCGGGAACGCGCACGGCGCGAACGAGCACGACGGGCCGCTGCGTCCTACGCTCGACCCGTCCGGACAGACCTTCGCCTCGAGCGTGCAGGCGCGCTCTTCCGTCGCGTACGGCTTCTCTACCGCGTTGCGGTACAGGAAGCCCGCGATGCCGACGACAAGGAGGATGGCCGAGAGCGAGAGGAGCTGCTTCATGCGCCTATTGCTTCTTGAGGGCGTCGCGGATCTCCTCGAGCACCATAACCTCGGGACTCTTCGCGGCAGGCTCGGTCTTGCCTTGCTCCTGGTCCCTGCGCGCGAGCATCGTGAGGTGATTGATGAGCTTCACGAGGAGGAAGAGCGCGAACGCCGTGATGACGAAGGTGATCACGGACTGGACGAAGAGGCCGTACTGGATCTCGGCGTCCGTGGTCGGGATCTGGAACGCGAGGTCCGCGAAGTTGATGCCGCGGGTCAGGAGCGACAGAGGCGGCGTGATGATGTTCGTCACGAGCGAGTTCGTGATGGCCGTGAAGGCCCCGCCGATCACGACGCCGATCGCGAGGTCGACGGCGTTGCCGCGGAGCGCGAACTTCTTGAACTCTTCGAGGAAGGACTTCATATAACTAGGGGCGACCTATGGGGCTCGAACCCATGACCGTCGGTACCACAAACCGATGCTCTACCAACTGAGCTAAGGCCGCCATGTAGAAGGGTTATAGCACGAGAACCGGGAAATGGTGAGTCCCTGTCTCTATCCTGGACGGCAAAAGGGACTCCACAAGAAGTCCCTTTTGCTTCGATTACCTTACAGTGTGCCCGAGAGAGGACTTGAACCTCCACGCCTTTCGGCACATCCACCTCAAGGATGCTCGTCTACCAATTTCGACACCCGGGCTCGTTCTAGCTGCCAGCCGGCAGCAACTCGCCTACTATACGCAAACTGCGCTCTATTTTCAATCTTTTCCTCGCAAGGCAGGCCGAGCCGGCCTTAGAGTACAGCCGGGCGAGCAGCTGCAACGATTCCCGCTTGGCGTACCGGAGGCTGTACATGCCATTCCCCCTCTTGCTGACAGACACGTGTCCGACGATTCCAGCGAGGCGTCGTACGGTCTCGCGGAGCCAACATACATGGGCATGGCTGGCTGATGCGAAGCTCGTATAGATCATGAAGCTCGTGCTCCATCGAGGATCGCGATAGCTGTAGAAGCTTCCATCCCCGTCGAACGAGCCTCGCAGGAAATCGAAGAAGTATTCGTCCGGTATCTGGAGTGCGCCGATGGTGAGAGATTTCCGCTCCCTGATCCCTATGGACCTTAGGAAGTCGTACAGAATCACGTCTCCCCACTGGATGCGAAAGTATGCCCGGTCCTTACCAGCGACTCCGGCATCATGACGACGTATGCCCGCCCCTAAGCCGAGACACCTCTTGATTGCCTCTACCTGCTCGCGATCCTTCGATACAAGCGAGAGATGTCTCCCGTCAGAAGAGAGGCAGCCGTCGGTCGCGAGTAGCCCGACCGCGTAGGCGAAATCCTCGGTCCATTTAATCTCCTGCCTCTTAGGCTTCGGCCCGCGCAGTCCCATATACCCGAAGCATACGCTGCGTCGGTAATGAAAATATGAAGAGCCGGCATGGCCGGCTCTTCATCCTCGTGCGAAAGAGTGGCTTACGCCTCCTCGTTCTTCTTCTCCTCGCGAGCCTCCTCTGCGGCGGTCTCCTCCGAAGTGACGACATCCTGGTCTCCCTCAGGGACGGTGTCCACCTCGACGGTGACATCTGCGGCGTCGGTCGCGACGACCTCCTCCTCGATAGGAGCCTCCGGCTTCTCCTCTTCCTTGAAGTCTGCCGTGGAGAGGTTGACCATGCGCATGTTGCGGAGCTGGCGGCGTACCTCGCGGGCGACCTTCTCGCGGATGAAGTAGAGCTTCGCGCGGCGGACCTTAGAGCGGCGGACGATGTCGATCTTGTCGATGATCGGGCTGTAGAGCGGGAAGATCTTCTCGACGCCGATGCCGGACATCATGGCGCGGACCGTGAAGGTCGCGCCTGCCTCGGTGCCGTGCTTCACGGCGAGGACGAGGCCCTCGAATACCTGGAGGCGCGTCTTCCCCTTCTCGATCACCTTCTGGTGGACGCGAACGGTATCGCCCGGGCGGATGCCGAGCTGGGTGCGCTCTTCGGTTTTGACTGGTGTGTGGACTGCGTTCATTGCCGCGGTACTGTACCACGGCGGTTTCCAAAAGCAAAACGGCGGCTCCCCAAGGGAAGCCGCCGTAGAAATAGCGCGTTCAGGCCGCAAGGCCTTGGGCCGGAGATGTGAGGAATCGCTCGAACTCCTCCCGACCATAGCTGAACATAGTAGCCAGACGGAGAGTGTGCTGGACAAGACGCAGGAGCGATTTCTCCAGATCCTGGTAACGAGGCTCGGAGGATGCGGTGAGCTCGAGCACCAGGAAGATCTCCTCGATCAGGCGGTCGCACAGATCCGGGAAGTAGAGGCTGTCCCGTCCCTTCTTGAAGGGGTCCGCGGACGGTTCCCGTTCCGACTTCCATTCGTCCAGGACGCTCTCGAGAGACACCGAGCCTACGCCGCCCGTAAGCGCGGCAAGGATCGCGCCGCGCATGAGCGTGGCGAGCGTTTCGCAGAACTGCTCGTAGCTGTATCCGACCTCCGCGCGCTTGCGAGCCTCGGTGCAGACGCGCACGCTCTTCGCGAGATGCCACATGACGTTCATGATGATGAACGACCTCTCGTCCTTCACGACGCATTCGTCGTATCCGGGATAGCGCCTGACCTTCGTCAGGATCTCGTGTGCTTCCATCGAAGCCTCCGTATTTGAAATGACTGTCTAGGCCGAAGCGTACTCTCCCGCATTGAAGCGCGCAATCGCGGCCTTCATGTCGCCTGGCACCGGCGCCGTGATGAGCTTCCGGCCGGACGCGAGCGGCACCTCGAGGGAGTACGCATGGAGGCCGAGGCGCGGGAGGCCGAGATCGCAGGGACGGCCCGGCGCATAGAGCGGGTCGCAGACCACCGGGTGATGAATCGCCTTCAGGTGCACGCGAATCTGATGCGTGCGACCGGTCTCCGGCATCATTCGAACGAGCGAGTGCGTGCCGATGCTGTCGATCACCTGGTACCTCGTGAGCGCATCGCGCAGCATGCCCTTCGCCTTCGGCTGCGCACTGCGAAGACGGAAGTCCTTGTTGCTGCGTCCAATGGCGAAGTCGATCGCCCCCTTCTCTTCCTTCAGTTCGCCGTACACGAACGCGAGATAGGTCTTCTTCGCCTGGCGGCCCTTGAAGGCCTCCTTGAGGCGCTCGTGCGACTCGGGGGTCTTCGCGAAGACGAGCACGCCTGAGGTGTCGCGGTCGAGACGGTGCACCACGCCCGGGCGCGCGATCTCCGTCCCGTCCTTGAGTCGCTGGGTCTCGCCCACGGTAGCGGACGCCGGATACGCTCGCGCGAACCAGTCGCTCAGAGTCTCGTCCGTAGTGTGGCCGTCCGGGTGCGTCATCCAGCCCGCCTCCTTGGCGATGGCTACGATCTCGTCGTCCTCGTAGAGGATGGTGGGGTTCATAGGGACACCCTAGCACAAAGGGCTATTTCCCGTGCCTGCGCTCGCGCTCGCGGAACGCGGCGAGGACGCCGTCGAACTCCTCCTTCGAGAGGTCCGGCCACATCGTGTCGAGGAAGAAGAGCTCGCTGTACACCGACTGCCACGGCAGGAAGTTCGAGAGCCTATGATCCCCGCCCGTGCGCAGGATGAGATCCGGGTCGAGGAGCCCGGCGCTCCACATCGCGTCCTTGAACCCCTCCTCGTCCACGGACCCCTTCCCTTCTAGGAGCAGCCGGTTGACCGCCGCGAGGATCTCAGGGCGTCCGCCGTACGAGAACGCGAAGACGATAGTGCCGTTCGTGCCGTCCTTCGTGCGCGCTTCCGCTTCCTTCATGACGGACTGGATGCGGTCGCTCGCGCGCGAGAGGTCGCCGATGAAGCGGACGCGGACGCCCGCCTCCTCGAAGCGCCCGAGCTCTTCCGTGAACAGATGCTCGGCGAGGCGCATCAGGTACCCGACCTCCTCTTCCGCCCGCTGCCAGTTCTCGGTCGAGAACGTGTACAGGATCACCTCCTCGACGCCGGCCGCATGCGCCCAGTCCGCGAGCTCGAATATCTTCTCCGCGCCAGCCTTATGCCCTTCGAGCGTCGGCAGCCCCCGGGACTTCGCCCATCGGCGGTTCCCGTCCATGATCACGCCGATCGAGCGCGGCCCCTTATCCATAGATGATCTCGAATCCTTCGAACTCGCCAGTCGCAGGGAGCCACGTTGCGTCCACGCCATCCACCTTCGCGAGGAGCGGCCCGCCATGAAGCTTCGCGAGATAGCGGTCGAGCGATTCGCGCGGACCTTCCGCGATGACGCGGACCGTCCCGTCCGAAAGATTCTGCACGGTGCCCGCGAGCTTCATTCCGCGAGCCTTGCGCTGCGCGAAATCCCGGTACATCACGAGCTGCACCCTTCCGGAGACGATGGCTTCGAGGCGTTCGGGCATATAGATAAGAACCTAGCACGACTGGCCTAGGTCACTTCAAAATATCCGGAATCTGCGCTACTCTACCTCTGCGCGCGATTAGCTCAGTTGGTAGAGCACCCCGTTTACACCGGGATGGTCGCAAGTTCGAGTCTTGCATCGCGCACCGGAAACGAGAAAGGCCGGCATATCGCCGGCCTTTCTCCGTGGTGCGCACGAGAGGACTTGAACCTCCAAGGATTGCTCCATACGCTTCTGAGACGTACGCGTATACCAATTCCGCCACGTGCGCGTCTGTAGGACTGTAGCACCTGCAGTCCTCAAGATGAACCCAGGAGGCTAGCAGGAGGGATAGGAGGTCAACCAGGCATGCCCTACGTACATCGCTGACGATGGCGGCACGCACCAGCTGTTGAGCTTCTCGCTCTTCGCGAGGAGGATGTACACACTCTGGTTCAGTTGCTGATACAGATAGTCGTTCGTCGTGTTCGCATACAGCGGATCGTGCGGCATCTCCGGGAGATACTGCGGGACGAGCGCCGCGACCACGTTGCTGTCACCGAGACAGTACCCTGGACGAGCGCCTGCGCAGCCGGTACCCGGGTTCGCCGCGATCGGGTACTTCCCGCCATTGTCGAACGCGTAGAGGTCGAGCGCGTTCAGCACCGCACGCATGTCGGACTTCCGCTCCGCGTCACGAGCCTTCGCGCGAGCGTTGTTCAAGGACGCGAGCACGACGCTCGAGAGGATGCCGATGATCGCGATCACGACGAGGAGCTCGATGAGGGTGAAGCCCCGGCTGTTGAGAGACGATTCGTTCACTCGCCTAATCATATACCGGAGCCGCTACAATGTGCCCCCACCTGGAATCGAACCAAGATCGACGGCTTAGAAGTCCGCAGCTTTATCCATTAAGCTATAGGGGCGTAAATAACAGTATCCGCCCCGACCAGAGGGGTCAACGAAAGAGGGCCTAGTGCGCGGACGTACCAGGAGGGATCGGACGGTCAGGCGTGAGGAACGCGAACGCATCCGCCTCCCCCACCGCGAACAGCATGCCGTCGGACTCGAACCCCTTGATCTTCCGCGGCGCGAGGTTCGTCACGAACGCGAGCTGGCGCCCGACGAGGTCCTCAGGCTCCTCCACGTACGCGCGGATGCCCGACACGATCTGGCGCGGACCTTTCGGCTCGCCGAAGTCGACCGAAAGGCGGAGCAGCTTCTCGGTCTCGGGTACGAGCGCGGCGGACAGGACGGTGCCCACCTGCACCTTGATCTTCGCGAACTCGTCTATGGAGATGCGCGGCGTCGATGACTCTTCGACGACCTCCTCAGGCTTCTCTTCAATAATCTCTTCAGGCATGGGTACGGGATAGGTAGCTGGTAAGGATGAGGGCGGCGGCCGACGCGTCGACGTTCGGACTCCCGGCAACGCGCACACCCTCGAAGTCGCGTCGGGCCTCCTGGGTGGTGAGCATCTCCGGCTCGAACGCGGCGCGCAGGCCCGAGCGTCTCTCGAGCAGCATCGCGAACTCCTTCGCGTGCTTGGCCACCGCGTTCTCGTTGCCCGCATAATCGCGAGATTCCCCGATCACAACGGCGCCTACCTCCTTGCGCTCGATGAGCGCAAGGATCTCGTCGATGAGCCGTCCGTCGTTCGGGATGATCCCGTACGGGAATCCCATCTGGCCGGCCTCGTCAGAAAACGCGATGCCCACCTTCTTCGTGCCGAAATCGATGCCCATGTAGCGCATGGATGCATCGTACAGTGCCTGCGGGCTGCATGCTACACTCGGGCGCATATGATCCCGTACCCGAGCATCGAGAGCCTTCCTTTCATATCTGCCATACCGCACGTCGCGCTCCTGACCGTATTCATCTTCCTCACGATCTGGACCACCGTCATCAAGGCGTTCGCGCTCTGGTACGCCGCGAGGAACAGGCAGCCGTACTGGTTCGTGGCGGTGCTCGTCCTCAATACGCTCGGCATACTCGAGCTCGTGTATCTCTTCGCCTTCCGGAAGGACAAGCAGTCCTACGTCGCGCCGGCACCTGCGGTTGCGCCAAGCGCGACGGACGCGTAAAACTCATAGATACGGACGGGTGCGTGAGTGGTCGAAACGAGCTGTCTTGAAAACAGCCAGGCCGAGAGGTCTCGTGGGTTCGAATCCCACCCCGTCCGCACAGGAGAACGTGTGACTTCGCGTCCATGGACGCGCGTACGAGTGCTATCATTCCCCTATCTATGGCACGCGCGGTCTTCTTCGAATGGGAAGCGGTCGGATACCTCTTCGAGGAGAAGAGCGCTGACTGGTACTGGTCGCTCGGCATCGTGGCGCTCGCGTCCGCGATCGCGAGCGCGCTCTTCGGCAACGTCATCCTCGCGCTCCTCATCCTCGCGGCGAGCGGCACGCTCGCGCTCTCTACCCTGAAGCGCCCGCGTCTCCATCAGTTCCGGATAACGGAGGACGGCGTGATGATCGACGACAACCTCTACGAGTACGACAGCATCATCTCGTTCTCGGTGCTCGAGTACCTCGACCCGAAGATGCCTCCTGCCCTCTCGCTCCGGACTCGCAAGGTGTTCGCGCCGCATCTCCTCATCCCTATCGTCGGCCCCGATCCGCTCGAGGTGTACGAGTTCTTCGCCGACCACATCGAGGAAGGAAAGCATGACGAATCGGCCGTCGACCGCATCATCGACCTGCTGCGCCTTTGATTTACGGGCCCTGGTGCGGTAGAGTCGTTCTACCCAGCCCTCATTCCCGAGGAACGGACCTGCTCTCGTCGTTCAATGGATAGGACATAACTTTGCGGAAGTTAAAATGATGGTTCGATTCCATCCGAGAGCACACATAAGCAAAAGCGCCCGTGCGGGCGCTTTTGCTTTAGTGATGACCAGAAAAGCAATTATAGATAGATACTCTTATATTGTATATAATCTATAATATGAACAGATGGTCTGACGAAGTGAAGTCGGAAGCAATGGCACTGCTAAGGAAGAAGGTTCCCTATTCAGAAATATGCACCCGCCTTGGAGTTCCGAAGAGCACCCTTTCGCTATGGGCTACGCGCGAAGCGATACCTCGAGATCCAGAACGTCAGCTGCGTCACTTGAGAAGTGCCCGGAAGCTCGCAGTCGTAACGATACGAAGAAAGCGCCTCGAACGGATCGCTAACGCCGAAATCAGCGCAAAGAAAGTAGCGGACGCGCTGAATCTGCGTGACATGAATCTTGATAAAGCCCTACTCGCGATGCTCTACTGGGCAGAAGGAGGAAAGCAGGAGGGAAATTTGAAGTTCACCAACACCGATGCCGATCTCGCCCTTCTTTTCCTCACCTTACTCAGGCGCGCATACAGCATAGATGAGTCGCGTATACGCATCGCGCTCCAGATACACGAGACTCATATCCAAGCCAAGGTGCTTACTTTCTGGTCTAAGAAGTTAGGGGTTCCGAAATCGCAATTCTGGAAGCCGTACGTAAAACCTCGTGGCACGGGAAAGAATTACCGCGAAAACTTTGCGGGCATCTGCAATGTGCACTATGCTTCGAGTGCTATTCAGCGAGAACTCATAGCGCTCGGCCGTGAAATTGGCCGCACGCTCTCATAGCTCAATGGATAGAGCGTAGGCCTCCGAAGCCTGAGATGTAGGTTCGATTCCTACTGAGAGCACTGATTATCTACGGGCACGTCGGCGAGAGTGGTATCTGAGGACCGACGACATCGTCACTGGTGCTCTTGATGCCGTCCGGACCCGCAGACCGAAGCGAGTCGAATGAGGAACAGTTCCCCGCCTCTCCCTGATTCTCATCCACGAGATACGGGCTTCCCCAGGGATCGCGTGTCATGGACGTGAGGTTCGTCACGAGGCCACCGGTATTCGCCTGCACGCCTGTCAGGACGCCGATCCAATTGATGTAGCACTGGCTCGTGGATGAGATATTCCTAAGGTCGGTCGCCGCCGTACACGCGCACTGACTGCAGTTCGACGTGCCAGAGCCGCCCTCGGCAGACATGGTACTGAGACGCTTGCTGCCCTCGCCCTGCGCGATTGTAACCGCCTTCACGAACGTGCTCATGTCGGCCTTCGCCGCCGCGATCTGACCCTTCGTGCGCGCAGTACTGAGCGACGCGAGCACGACGCTCGAGAGGATGCCGATGATCGCGATCACGACGAGGAGCTCGATGAGGGTGAAGCCGCGAGGCGAAGGCGATGATTCCATGTTCGAAGTATACGGCACGAGATTACTCGAGCCTTAGCAGGCACTGGAAGTAGGTATTAGCTGCAAAGGTCCAGACCTTCCCGGGCCCGCACATGGCGTCAGTGACGGTGGAGCCTGAGAGCTCGAGCATGTACGTAAAGTAGAAGCCTGACGGGAAATAGACGCCCGCATTCGGCCCCGCGGACGACGTGCCGCCCGGCCAGTTCGAGTACAGGATGCCGCCGATTCCGGACCTGCCGGACGCAGGATCCTCGGGCTTCCCCATATAAGGCGAGAAGAATGCATCCACCGACGCGTCCGCCGGATAGTTCCAGGTGCCGTAGCAGGACTGCGTGACGCATTTCCACGTCGTCACCAACGGATACGATCCAAGATCGTTGAATCCGAGCTGTGCGGCCTTCCGCAGCTCCGTCACCGCAGCGAGGCGCTGCGTATTGCGCGCCTTCATGCGAGCCGTGTTCAGCGATGCGAGCACGACGCTCGAGAGGATGCCGATGATCGCGATGACGACGAGGAGCTCGATGAGGGTGAACGCTCGCGTGCCTTTCATGCGGATGATGATATCACCCGCCCATGCATCTAAGAGAAAAGCCCCGGAATAATCCGGGGCTTTTCTTCGCTTCGGCTTACGCCTTCGCGCGTCCGATCGCCTTCGCGAGGCGGGACTTCTTGCGGGATGCCGCGTTCTTCTTGATGACGCCGCCCTTCGCCGCCTTGTCGATGGCCTTGTAGGCCGCCGCGAGGGACTTCTCGGCCTCCTTTACGTCGGTGCCGATAGCCTTCTTCACCACCTTTACGGTGTCGGTGAGCGCACGCTTCCTGCGCACGTTGAATACGTGCTTCTTGAGGGATGCGCGGTGCGCCTTCTTCGCGTTCTTCGTGATTGCCATGTGTCCCGGATAGTACGGCATATCACCGATATGCGCAAGGAAATGCTAGGATATGCGCATGATACGGCAGGTACGGGGAATCGTCGTGGGCGCGGAGGCCGCCGGCATCGTGGTGGACGTCGCCGGCTGGGGCACGCTCGTAAACGTCGCCTCCCCCGAGACCTATGCCGAAGGCATGGAGATAACGCTCAAGACCTACCTCGCCGTGAAGCAGGACGGGATGGAGCTCTACGGCTTTCCGGACGAGGCGGAACGCGCCTTCTTCGAGCTCCTGCTCGGCGTGCCGGGCGTGGGACCGAAGACCGCGCTCTCGATTCTCCGGAAGGCGCCGCACGAGGCGCTCCAGGGCGCGATCGGCAAGCGGGACCTCGACTACCTCACCCGCGTGATCGGCCTCGGGAAGAAGGCGGCTGAGAAGCTCATGGTAGAGCTCTCAGAGAAGGTGGGTACCGGCACGGCACCGGACGCCGACGACTCGGAGGTCTTCGATACCTTGGTGGCGCTCGGCTACACCGAGCGCGAGGCACGGACCACGCTCGGGAAGATCCCGACGAGCATCGTCGGCAAGGACGCACGACTCAAGGCAGCGCTCTCCGCGAAATAGGCATGTACGCCCTCCTGAACGGATTCATCGAGTTCCTGAAGAAGCTGCTCCCGCGCTCGCTCGTGAAGCCGTTCCTTCCTGCCTACCATCGCATGCTCGCGTACCTCCTCGCCGCGTCCTACGGCTTCCCTGCGAAGCACATGACGATCGTCGGCGTGACCGGCACCAAAGGAAAGTCTTCGGTCTCCGACATGCTCTTCACGGTACTGCGCCATGCAGGCATCAAGGCCGCCGTGGCGGGCACCATCCGTTTCGCGATCAACGACGAGTCGCAGCCGAACCTCTATAAGATGACGATGCCCGGACGCGGCTTCATCCATAACTTCCTCGGACGTGCGCGAGCCGCAGGCGTAACGCACGCGGTCGTGGAGATAACGTCGGAGAGCGTGCGGCAGTCCCGCCATCGCTACCTCTTCCAGGACGCGCTCATATTCACGAACCTCCAGAAGGAGCACATCGAGTCGCACGGCTCCTTCGAGAACTACGCCGCGGCGAAGCTCGAGATCGGGAAGGAGCTCGCGCGCTCCCCGAAGCGCCCGCGCGCCATCATCGCGAACGCGGACGACGTACAGAGCACCCCCTATCTCGCGCTTCCCGTCGAGGAGAAGCTTCCCTTCTCGTTCAAGGACGTATCGGACGTCGTGCACGCGCCAGGCGCGGTCTCGTTCACCTACGAGGGCACGCGCTTCGACCTGAAGCTGCCCGGCAGCTTCAGCGTGATGAACGCGCTCGCGGTGATACGTGCGGCACGGTTCCTCGGCGTCCCGCTTCCAACCATCAGCGAGGCGCTCGCGAAGCTCGACCGCATCCCGGGCCGCACCGAGCGCATCGAGGAGGGCCAGGACTTCCAGGCCATCGTCGACTACGCGCATACACCGGATTCCCTGAAGGCGCTCTACGAGGCCTACCCGACGCGCCGCATCTGCGTGCTCGGGAACACGGGCGGCGGACGCGACACGTGGAAGCGCCCGGAGATGGGCAGGATCGCCGAGGAGCACTGCGATGCCGTGATCCTCACGAACGAGGACCCGTACGACGAGGACCCGAGAGCGATCGTCGACGCGATGGCAGCAGGCATGGAGAAGAAACCCGCGATCATCATGGACCGCCGCGAGGCTATCGCGCACGCGCTCTCCCTCGCCCGTACCGGCGACGCCGTGCTCATAACCGGCAAAGGCACCGATCCGTACATCATGGGAGCGGACGGCGCGAAGACGCCGTGGAGCGATGCGCAGGTGGTGCGCGAAGAGCTTCGTAGATTGAAGTAGGGCTTGCTACTATAAGCCCATGAAAAGCGACGGCCTCTTCTTCTTCGGCGTCCTCGCGTTCTTCTTCATACTCTGGCTCTCGACCGGAGGGCCGTCCAAGCCCATCTCGTTCGCCGGTCCCTACATCACGCCCATCACCGACGTGGATTCGCAGCAGTACGGCTACGGATCCGTAGGGACCTATGACGGATACAACGGCTCCGGCGGAAGCTTCTGGTCCAGCATTATGAACATAGAGAACACGGTCGCGGGCCTGCAGCGGGATTCGTCGGAGATCCGCGCGTTCGGCGAGGCGTCCCCGTACAAGGGCCAGGTGACCGTGTCCGCGAGCGGGGTCAGCGCCACCGACCCGGACAAGGAATACGTCACGCTCACCGCGTCTGGGAACCAGAGCGTCGACATAACCGGCTGGCGACTGGTCTCAGGCGCTTCAGGACGCGGCGCGCGCATACCCGAAGGCGCGGAGCTCCCGACGCGCGGGCGCGTGAACGACACGGCGCACATCATCCTCAAGCCGGGAGAGCAGGCCTACGTGATCACGGGCGAATCGCCGAACGGCATCTCGTTCAAGGAGAACATGTGCGTCGGCTACCTCGGACAGAGCCAGAAGTTCTATCCTGCGGTCCAGACGCAGTGCCCTACCGCCTACGACGAGTTCGACCGCTTCTTCACCGGCAACGAGCTGCGCGACCAGAAGTGCTACGATCGGGTCCGCAGCGCGCCGTCCTGCGTCACGCCTGACGACAGCGGGATGTCGAACGCCTGCATCCGCCTCATCGACGACTATCTCAATTACAACGGCTGCATGGAGAAGCACCGCAACGACTCGAGCTTCTTCGGACGCACCTGGCACATCTATCTCGAGTACGAGGACCGCGACGGCGATCCGGCAGAGCTCTGGAAGACGACGCGGGACGCCGTGAAGCTCGTCGATCGCGACGGCAAGACCGTGGACCTCTATACGTATTAGCGGTATAACGGTCAGGTTCCCTTGCGCCCATAGCTCAGCTGGTAGAGCAGCTCCCTTTTAAGGAGACGGTCCCTGGTTCGAGCCCAGGTGGGCGCACTATCGAGAATTGACTGCACTGCTCGGTGCACGTAGTGTCTCTCCAGACACAGAACAGAGAGGCGCCCATGGGTAAGAAATCCGTCCTCGTCGTCGAGGACCATGAACTGTGGCAGAAGTTCCTGGCGGACCATATGCGGGAGATCGATGCCGACATGACGCTCGCCCGTGACTATGGCGAGGGCATGCAGGCGCTCAGTAAAGGAGGGCATGACCTGCTCGTCTTCGACAACACGCTCCTCGATATCGCTAACGCGAGCGTCGACCTCATTCAAGCGGCGCACCGATTTCGAAGCGAGGCTCCGATCATTGTTTTCTCGGCCGACCTTCCTTCGGAGACGCAGAGGGTCGTGGAAGCCCTGGGGGCGGTTTATGCCAACAAGACCGAAAGGCACCAGGTGACATTCAGAGAATCGGTTCAGCGACTCCTCGGCATGTAAGAATCGGGCCTCTGACGCATGTCAGAGGCCCTCTTCGTTTGGCACTAGAAAAGTTCGGGGTGCTCCACGTGAATCAGCGCCATGCGTATCGCGAGCGCGTTGAACGCTGTGCGGTCCATGCGTCCGTCCGTCAGCATGCGTATCACGCCGCCGCTCTCCCCTATCTTGTCCTCGTCCGTGAGGCCGGCCGCTCTCATGGCCTGACTCCCGTCGAGACCGTCATTCAGGATTCCCTCGATCGCCTTCTTCGGCCACTCGAACGCAGGCGAGAACCCGAGGTGCGTCTTCCCTCCGTCGTAGATCGCGCACACCGCCACTTCGAGGAAGCCGGACTTGGTGCCAGGAACCTCCATGAGCCCGCCCTCGATGCCGAAGCCCAGGTCGTTCCCTACGAACGCTTGCTTCGCGCGTCCGATAGCACCATCTACTGTCTCCTGGAGATTCTTCGGATGTCCGAACTCTTCGACGGTAACGGCGACGCCGCTCACCGCCGCGTCCTTGAGCTGTGCGTAGTCCTTGAGCACGGTCTCGACCGCCTCCACCTTCGTCCTATTCTTCGAGCCGACGCCGATGTTCATGGCTACTTGAGCGAGAGCGCGAACCGCTCGAGCGAAGGGCCGAGCGGAAGATCTCCCGAGCGCGCGGATGACACGAGCTCTATGAGCGAGAGCGAGAGCTCGCGCGCGCCGTCCTTGCCCCACGCGCCGCCTCCCTTCTGCATCATGTCGCGCGCCTTCCAGTGCAGGAGGCCGTGTATCGATTCCGGCACGTCGCCCTCGCGTTCCGCCTTCACGATCTCCTTCCAGAGCGCCTTGCCGTCCTTCGCGCCGAGCGCGTTCACGAGCGCGCTGTTGAATCCCCGCTCCTTCTTCGCCACGGCATCCTCCTTGAATACCTTCGCAGCAGCGGCTTCGAGCTTCTTCGCGCGTGCAGCGAGCAGCTTCGGCGCGAGTATGCCCACCGGATTATCAGACGCCGCGAGCTCATCGAGCATCGTGAGCACGGTCTCTCCGGACGCCTCGTCCGCGAACGGATCGTCGATCAGGATGAGGGATTTCGCGAAGAAGAGCCCTTGCGCGCTTATGGCGTCGCGCAGCGCCTCCTCGGTTATCTGGCTTCCCTGCAGCCGGACATACGCCGCATCCGGCGCCTTCGTGCGCGCAGCGGCGATCCACGTGAACGCCTTCGCGCGAGCGCGAGCGGTATCGCTTCCGTGGAAGAGGTAGATCATCGCTTCTCACTATACCTGAACGAGAAAGGCGTCCCCATGGCATAGCCAGGGAACGCCTTACATACATGCTCGAACCAGAATCATCAGGAACCTAAGGTGCTTAGAGCAGGGACAATCCGCGGAGAATAACGCTCCAAAGAGCGCAACTCGCGGCGACGGCAATGAGCAGGCCGATCGCGACGGGCAGTTTCTTCCCCGCGCGCATGATACCGGCGGACGGGCGTGCCAGCTCGTAGTGGGCCATGTCTTCCTCCCTTGTGTTATTGCCCGGATAAACTATAGCCCCTTACCTGCCCTTCGCAAGCGGTTCCATGTTTCCCCAGTCAGGCCCGGCCTTCGCTTCGGCGATGATCGGCACGCCGCGCGCAAGGTCCTTCGGAAGCGCGTCCTCCATGGTCTCCTGGATCTTCTGGGCCAGCTCCTCCACCTTTGCATCGAGCACCTCGTACACGAGCTCGTCATGCACCTGGAGGAGGAGATGCGCGTCCTCGCTCGCGCCCGCGTCCTTGAGGAGACGGTCCACGCGCACCATGGCGAGCTTTATGATGTCGGCCTGCGTTCCTTGTATCGGCGCGTTGATCGCCATGCGCTCGGCCTGCGCGCGCACGTACGGGAGCGTGGACTTCATCTCCGGGAACTGGCGGCGGCGACCGAACATCGTCTCCGTGTAGCCGTGCTTGCGGGCATAGCCGCGCGTGGACTCGAGGTACTTCGCGAGCGTGTCGAACGTCGCGAAATAGTCGTCATAGAACGTGTGCGCATCTGCCGCGGAGGTGCCGAGCTGCGTCTTGAGCGCGTTCACGCCCATGCCGTAGAGGATGCCGAAGTTGATGATCTTCGCGCGGCGGCGCATCTCGCGGTCCACGTCCTCGGGAGCCACCTTGAAGACCGCGGCCGCCACCTCGGTGTGGACGTCGCGTCCGCTCTTGAATATCTCGATGAGCTTCTCGTCTCCCGAGAGTATGGCGGCGAGGCGCAGCTCGATCTGCGAGTAGTCGAGGCCTACGAGCGTGAAGCCGTCGCGCGGCACGAACGCATGACGGATCGCGCGTCCGCGGTCGGTGCGTATCGGGATGTTCTGCAGGCCCGGATTCTGGCTCGCCATGCGTCCCGTGACGGCGCCGTACTGGAGGAAGGTCGCGTGCAGGCGGCCGTGCTCGTCGAGCAAGGGCGGCAGCGCCTCGATGTAGGTAGAGAGCAGCTTCTGCAGCCCGCGGAACTCGAGCACGTCCGCGACGATAGGGTGCTGGTCCTTGAGCTTCTCGAGCTCGGACTCCTTCGTTGAGCGCTGCCCGGTCGAGGTCTTCTTCTGCCCCTTCGCGCCGAGCTCGAGGTCGTCGAAGAGTACGTCGCCGAGCTGCTTCGGCGAGCTTATGTTGAACTCCTTGCCCGCAGCCGCATAGATGCGCTTCTCGATCTGCTCCAGGTCCCTCCGGTATTCCTTCTGGAGCCGCTCGAGCACCTTCGTGTCGATGCGCACGCCGCATTCGTGCATCTCGCTAAGCACGGCGATGAGCGGCTTCTCGATCGTGTCGTAGAGCTCTTTCAGCCGGCCGGTCTCGGCGAGGCCTTTCTCGAGCTCGGCGTACGCCTCGTCGAAGTCCTTCGCCTTCGTGTACGCGAATATGTCGTCGAGCGTCGGATTCGTGAAATCGGAATACAGGAGCCAGAGCATCACCTTCGCTTCCTCGAGGCGGTCCTCCGGGACATCCTCCTCGTCTTCCGCCGGCTCGTCCCCGTCTTCGTCCTCCTCGTCATTCCCTTCGCCGAGCAAGAGGCGGACGCGGGGCTTGAGCGACCGGAACCCGAGCTTGTCGAAGAGCGCGAGCAGCGCGGTAGCATCGACCGTCTCCCTCCATTCCTTCGCCGGAAGCGAGAACGAGATCGGGGCATCATGACGGATCGTAGCGAGCGACTTCGAGAAGAGCGCGTCCTCCTCATGCTCCTTGAGCAGGTTCACGATGCGCGGCTTGATCCCGGCCTCAAGGAGCTTCGGCTCGTCCTTCTTGATGGCCTTGTAAATATCCTCTACCGAGCCGAACTTCTGGATGAGCTCCGTCCCGGTCTTCTCTCCGATGCCCGGCACGCCCTTGATGTTGTCAGAAGGATCGCCCCGCAGGCCCTTGTAGTCCGCGATGCGCTCCGGGGCGAAGCCGTACCGCTCTATTACGGCCGCCTCGTCGTAGAGGATGGTGTCGTTCAGTCCCTTCTTCAGGGTGTAGACCTGCACCTTCTTTCCCTCGATGAGCTGCATGGTATCCATGTCGCCCGAGGCGATGATGATCTCCACCGAGTCGTCATCCTTCAGCTTCTCGACGATCGTGCCGAGGATGTCGTCGGCCTCGAACCCCGCCTTCTCGTAGATCGGGATGTTGAACGCCTTGAAGACGTTCCTCGAGGTATTGAGCTGCGTGACGAGCGCGTCGTCGATAACCGAGCGCGTCCCCTTGTACTCGGCGTACGCCTCATGGCGCACGGTAGGGCCCGCGAGGTCGTAGCAAGCGACGATGTAATCGGGCTTGAGGTCGGTCGCGATGCGCATCAGCATCGAGGTGAGGCCGTAGAGCGCGCCGGTAGGCTGGCCGTCGGGTGCCGTGAAGTCCGGGAGGGCATGGTACGCGCGATGGATGATCGCATGCGAGTCGAGCAGCACGAGGCGGGTCTTCCCTGTTGATTCGTTCTTCTTAGGCATAGGAAATGGTGCGGCTCGTATCGGATACCGGTGCGAGGGTGATCGCGACGTCTGCCGCAGGCAATCCGTCAGCGACCATCTCCGGCCACTCGAGCATGACGAGCGTGCCGGCGTCCCTCATCATCTCGTCGAAGGCGAGCGGCACGAGGTCCTTCCCTTCCTCGAGGCGGTACGCGTCTATGTGCACGAGCGTCGAGAACGCGTTCCCGGCAGGGAGCGGGTATGACTTCGCGAGCACGAAGGTCGGGCTCGTGACCGGCTCTGTCACGCCGAGCGTGCGAGCCACGGATTGCGTGAACGTCGTCTTCCCCGCGCCGAGCCCACCGGAGAGCGTCACGAGGGTCGCATGCGCATCGTTCGGCACGAGCGAATGCGCGAAGGCTGCCGCTTCCGCTTCCAGGACCTCGAGGCTGTCGAGCGTGCGGGGTTCTCTCATGGGGAGAATTGTACCAAGCGGGGCGGCAACGCGCTCCTGATGCGCTATCATGAGGCTATGCCTGGACCGTTCGATACCGATGCAGAGGACGCGAAGCTCGCGAGCGTGCGCGCGCAGGAAGAGGAGGACCTCGCGCGCGTCCTCTCGGAGAAGTACGGCTACACGTACACGGACCTCACCATCATGCCGATCAACGTGGACGCGCTTCGGCTCGTTCCCGAGAAGGAGGCGCGTGAAGCGGAGATGGTGGTGTTCGAGAAGACCGGGAAGCACCTCTCCATCGCGCTCCGGAACCCGAGCAGCGTCGCGCTCGCGCAGATAGAGCACGCGCTCGAGAGCCAGGGGTATATCCTCTCCCGCTTCCTCGTCTCCAAGAAGTCGCTCGAGCGGGCGTTCCTCCGCTACGCCGAGCTCTCGTTCGCGAGCGAGTCGAAGGCCGGCGTCTTCGAGATCTCGGGCGGCGAGCTCAAGGAGCTTCGCGGAAAGCTCACGAGCCTCGCCGCGCTCAGGGCACAGCTCGACGAGGTGCTCGTCGCGGGAGCCCGCGCGCAGGTCTCGCGGGTCCTCGATTTCATACTCGCTACCGCGTTCGCCATGAAGGCGTCCGACATCCACCTGGAGCCCGAAGAGGCGGGCATCCGCCTAAGGCTCCGTCTCGACGGCCAGCTCACGGACGCGTACACCTTCGACGCGCATACGTATCAGCTCCTCTCCTCGCGCATCAAGCTCCTCTCGGGCCTGAAGCTCAACATCCGCGACCGCGCGCAGGACGGGCGCTTCTCGGTCCCGTCCGGGGACACGGAGGTGGAGATCCGCACCTCGCTCATCCCGGGCGCGTACGGCGAATCGTTCGTGATGCGCATCCTCGATCCGGCGATGCTCGGCGTGACCTTCGAGCGGCTCGGCATCAGGAAGAACCTGCTCGACCGTCTCACTACCGAGATCACCCGCCCGACGGGCATGCTCCTCGTGACGGGACCGACCGGCTCCGGAAAGACCACGACGCTCTACGCGTTCCTCCGCCATATCCATACGCCCGAGATCAAGATCGTGACAATCGAGGACCCGATCGAGTATCACCTTCCCGGCATCGTGCAGACGCAGACCAACGGGACGGACTACACGTTCGCCTCCGGGCTCCGCTCCGTGCTCCGCCAGGACCCTGACGTGATCATGGTCGGCGAGGTGCGCGACAGCGAGGTTGCCGCGACCGCGGTCCAGGCTGCCCTCACGGGACACTTCGTGTTCTCGACGCTCCACACGAACAACGCGGCCGGTACCTTCCCCCGCCTCGTCGACCTCGGCGTCGACCCGAAGACCTTCGCGTCCGCAGTATCAGTCGCGATGGCGCAGCGCCTCGTGCGCACGCTCGACCCTGACGCGAAGAAGCAGGTACCCGCCACCGACGAGCAGAAGCGGCTCATGGAGAAGGTCCTCTCTACCCTCGCGGACCCGTCCCTCATGCCGGCGTCGCTCGACACGCTCTGGGTTGCGGACCCGAAGAGCCCGGACGAGACCGGGTATAAGGGACGCGCCGGGCTCTACGAGGCGATTTTCATGGACGACGAGCTCGGCACCTTCCTGCGCGACAACCCGAGCGAGGGCGACATCGCGAAGTCGGTCCGCCGCCAGGGATTCCTCACCATGGCGCAGGACGGCGTGCTGAAGGCGCTCGCCGGAGAGACATCGCTCGACGAGGTGTTCCGGGTCGTAGACCTGCCGCGCGATTGAGCCGTCTTATAGAAGAAACCCCGATACGTCCGTATCGGGGTTTCTCGTTGCTTACGCCATCGCGTACGCGCTCGCGGATTCGAGCAGCTTCTTCCGGCGCGCCCGTATCTCCTTGCGCTTCTGCATGTTCAGGTACGCGTCCTTCGCGGAGTCATAGACGAGCCCGCCGATGCCGAGCGTGCTCGCGCTCAGGATCGCGCGCGCGACGCGCTCTGCGGTGCGCAGCGCGACGCCCTTGAACAGCTTCTTGTCCGCAGCCTCGAGCTCGTCGAGTATGGCCTTCGTCTCGGACGCGAGGCGCTCGTGTTCCGAGTGGTCGATAGGATGCTTGTCGAGCTGCGGCACGTTCATCTGGGTCACGCTCGCGAGGCCTCGTACCAGGGTCTCGAGGAGGCTCGGGTTGTCCGCAAGGACGCGCGCCACCTTCTCCTCGCGCGTGCCGTCATCCGCTTCCGCAGGGGACGCGATAACGCTCAGAAGCGTATCGAGCGCGGCGGACTGCGTGACGTTCTTCAGATCCTCCCGTGAGGCCGGGAGTTCCGCGAGGCGCTCGCTGAGTTCGGCAAGGAGACGCTCGTCCTCGGGAGTCTGCGGCCGTATCCCTTCGAGGGTCTGTGCGACGCGTCCCTCTCCCGCTTCCATAACCTCAGCCCTCTTGTCCGCGTCGGCGGCTATCGCGTCGACGTCGTCGAAGACGGACTCATGCCCAACCTCGATCTCTGCGTACTCGTGCGGGGATTCGAGGCTCATACGGATCGCTTGAAGAGCCGGTCGAGGACCGATGCCTTCTTGGTATCTGCCGCGCGCTCAGCGATGGAGCGCTTGAGCGCGAGCGCGGCCTCTTCGATGGAAGCGAGCTCGTCGCGATGCTCTCTCGAAAGCGCATCTGCGATGTCGTCGTACGCGATGCGTATGTCAGTGGCCTGCATTGCCACCAGTATATACGCAAAACGCACGCCGTAGCGTGCGTTTTGTTCCCGTTTGCTCTCTGCAGATCCCAAACAGTACCCTCCAGGCACTCCTTCCAATTAAGGAAGGTGAACGAGTCGCCTGAGGAGGCACCCAGCGAGCCGCGAACAAGCGCGGTACCAGATGATCCTTGGGGAAACGCCCTTAAGCCGTCAAGCCTTGCCTAGAGGGTGCTATGTACGATCTGAAAAGAGAATCGGCCCTGTGAAAGAGCCGGTGTGATAGAATGCTAGCACAGTGCAACTTTATGTCAAGCCCTACTGATACACCGAAGCTCCGGGACCAGGCGCTCGACGCCGCGCTCCGTCCATCCGTCTGGGACGATTATGTCGGCCAGGGTCACGTAAAAGCCAATGTTTCCGTGGTCCTGGAGGCCGCGAAGAAGCGCGGGGACATGCCCGAGCACATCCTCTTCTACGGTCCTCCGGGCGTCGGGAAGACCACCCTCGCGCACCTCGTAGCGGCTTCGCTCGACGCTCCGCTGAAGAGCACCTCCGGCGTCGCCATCGAGCGCGCCGCGGACCTGGCGAGCATCCTCACGAACCTCGAACCGGGCACTGTCCTCTTCATCGACGAGATTCATCAGCTCTCCTCGAAGGTGGAGGAGCTCCTCTACCCCGCCCTCGAGTCCGGATCGCTCGACATCGTGCTCGGCAAGGGGCCGTCCGCGCGCACCGTCGAGCTCGCGCTCCCGCCGTTTACCTTGGTAGGCGCCACGACCCGCATGGCGCAGCTCTCCTCACCGCTCCGCTCCCGCTTCGGAGGCGGCGTGTACCAGCTCGATTTCTATAACGACGACGATCTCCGGAGCATCATCCGCCGTTCGGCGCAGGTGCTGAAGCTCGACGCGCCCGAGGAGGTCATCGAGCGCGTGGCGTCGAGGAGCCGAGCGACGCCGCGCGTCGCGAACGCCCTCCTCAAGCGCGTTCGCGATTATTCGGAAGTAGAAGAACGTCCTCTTTCCGCGGAGGTAGCGGACCTCGCCTGCGAGCTCTTCGGCATCGACGCACTCGGCCTCACCAAGGACGACCGCCGATATCTCGAGACGCTCCGCGATTCGTTCAAGGGCGGGCCTTCCGGTATCCGCGCGCTCGCGTCTGCGCTCCACGAGGATCCGGACACGGTCGAGAACGTCTACGAGCCGTATCTCATGCGCCTTGGGTTCGTCGAACGGTCTCCGAGGGGACGCATTCTCACGAACAAAGGAAAGGAATACCTTAAGACGTAAGGATGGGCTGCATTTGATATAGTGAATACATGTCAGGACACAGCAAATGGTCGCAGATAAAGCGACAGAAAGGCGCCGCGGACGGCGCAAAGGCTAAGGCGTTCGGCCGCTTCTCGAAGCTCATAGCCCTCGAATCGAAGAAGGCGGGGGGCGCCGTATCGGCTCCGGGACTCGCCGCCGCCATCGCGCGCGCGAAGGCGATAAACATGCCGAAGGACAGCATCGACCGTGCGATCGCGAAGGGTGCGTCGAAGGACGCAGGCGAGCTCACGCAGGTGGTCTACGAGTGGTACGGCCCGGGCGGCACCGCGATCATCATCGACGCGCTCACCGACAATACGAACCGCACCACCCAGGAGATGAAGCATCTCATAACGAAGAACGGCTTCGAGCTCGGCGCGCAGGGCTCTGCCGCGTGGGCGTTCAAGAAGTCGCCGGACGGCTCCTACACCCCGAACGAGCCATTGATGGACCTGTCGGAAGCGGACGAGGAATCCCTCGGGAAGATCTTCGACCAGATCGACGAGAACGACGATATCCAGCGCGTCTACACGAACGCGCGCGGATACGAGGATAACGAGAGCGACTAGATGCGCATCCTGGCGATAGACCCCGGATACGATCGCATGGGTCTCGCCGTGCTCGAGGGCGACCCGTCGCGCCCGACCCACGTCTGGAGCGACTGTGTCATCCCTCCAAAAGGAGTAGCCGCAGACCGTCTCGCGGCCATCCATGACGCCGTCGCGCGCGCGATAACGGAGCACATGCCTGAGCGCGTCGCCATCGAGAGCCTGTTCTGGAGCACGAACAACAAGCGCAGCGCGCTCGGCGTGGCGGAAGCCCGCGGCGCTGCCCTCTCCGCTACGGCCGAGGCTGGGCTTTCCGTGACCGAGCATTCCCCGCAGCAGGTGAAGCTCGCCGTCACGGGATACGGGAACGCGGACAAGAAGGCGGTGGCGCTCATGATCCCGCGACTCATCGAGCTCCCGCCCAAGAAGCGGCTCGACGACGAGCTCGACGCCATAGCGCTCGCCATCTGCGCGCTGTCCACACGTCCGTCATAAGCGACGCTTGCAAAGCAGTTCCGTTCTGTTCAAATAGATAAGCTCCGTGGAAACAGGAGCACGATTACGCGTAATTTCCGTACATAATTATGGACGACGAGCTGGACCCAGAAGCGATCCTTCCTCTCGAAGACGAGGATGAGGAGGATATGCTCGATGACGAGGACCTCGATGACGAGGAGGACTCCGAAGAAGAGGAAGAGGATCCTACGATGATCTAATGAAACGGCCCCGTACGGGGCCGTTCTTCGTGATAGCATGGAAAAATCATGCCGAAAAAACATAAAAAGAAGGTCGACCTCAGCTCGTATCTCGAGCACCCGCACCCGTTCCTGCGCGCCCTGTTCCTGCTCGTCGGCGCAGGCATGCTCCTCGCTGGCATCGGCATACTCTGGGCGGCGCTGACCCCTATTCCCGACCTGAACTCGTTCGACTCCCGGAAGGTAGCCCAGTCCACGAAGATCTACGACCGCGAGGGGAAGACGGTCCTCTACGACCTCAACCATGACGTCCGCCGGAACGTGGTCCCGCTCTCTGAGATCTCTCCGAATCTCCAGAAGGCGGCCATCGCGATCGAGGACTCCGATTTCTACAAGCACGGCGGCGTCTCCTTCACCGCGATCGCGCGCGCCATCATCGTCGACATCAAGACCATGTCGTTCGCGCAGGGCGGCTCAACCATCACCCAGCAGGTCGTGAAGAACACGATCCTCTCGGGCAAGAAGAGCCCTATCCGCAAGTTCCAGGAATGGGTGCTCTCCTGGAAGCTCGAGCAGCGGTACTCGAAGGACCAGATCCTCGAGTTCTACTTCAACGTGACGCCCTACGGCGGCACGCTCTATGGCGCCGAGGTGGCATCCCGCGCCTTCTTCGGGAAGGACGCGAGCGACCTCACGCTCCCCGAGGCCGCGTACCTCGCTGCGATCCCGCAGCTCCCTACCTACTACTCCCCGTACGGCAACAACCGCGAGGACCTCGACGCCCGCAAGGACTACGTGCTCGAGCGCATGCAGGTCCTCGGCTACATAACCGAGGAGGAGAAGGTAGCGGCACAGAAGACGAAGGTGACCTTCAGCCGCCAGCAGAACAACACCATCATCGCGCCGCACTTCGTCTTCTACATCGAGCAGCAGCTCGAGGACATGTACGGGCCTGAGGTGGTGACGCAGGGCCTCACCGTCATAACGACGCTCGACACCGAGCTCCAGAACGCGGCGCAGACCATCGTGCATGACAACGCGATCGTGAACACCTCCAAGTTCAACGCTTCGAATGCCGCGCTCGTCGCGATCGACCCGAAGACAGGCCAGATCCTCGCGATGGTCGGTTCCCGCGACTACTTCGACACCGAGATCCCGGGCAGCTACAACGTCGCCGTCGCGCCCCGCCAGCCAGGCTCCTCGTTCAAGCCGTTCGTATACGCGACCGCCATCGAGAAGGGCTACACCTCGGAGACGGTCATCTTCGACGTACCGACGCAGTTCTCGACCGCCTGCGCGCCGTCTGACGTCACGAATTCGACGGCTCCCTGCTACGCGCCGCAGAACTACGACCTGAAGTTCCGCGGACCGATGACCTTCCGCACCGCGCTCGCGCAGTCGATCAACATCCCGGCCGTGAAGGTGCTCTACCTCGCCGGCATCGACAACGTGATCGGACTCGCCACCCGCATGGGCTTCACGACCCTCGGGAGCGCCAAGGACTACGGCCTCTCGTTCGCGCTCGGCGCGGCCGAGGTCTCGCCGCTCGAGATGGCGAGCGCGATGGGCGTCTTCGCGAATGACGGCGTCCGCAACCCGCCCACCGGCATCCTCGAGATACGCGACATGAAGGGCAAGGTCATAAAGAAGTTCGAAGCGAAGCCCGAGCAGGCCATAAGCCCCGAGGTCGCGCGCACCATGGCAGACATCATGTCGGACAATCAGGCGCGCATCCCGTCCTACAATCCCGTAAACCCGCTCGCCTTCACCGACTATGACGTGGCCGCGAAGACCGGTACCACGAACGAGTCGCGCGACGCATGGACCGTCGGCTACTCCCCTACCATCTCGGTCGCTGCCTGGGCCGGAAACAACGACAACAGCCCGATGGTGAAGGAAATCGCCGGCTACATCGTGGCGCCTATGTGGCGCGAGTTCATGGACGTCGCGCTCGCGAAGATGCCGAAGGAGTACTTCGACGAGCCGCCAGCGATACCTGACAGCGCCCCTGCGGTGCTCCGTGGCCAGGTTATCTACCACTCGCTCCTCCTCCTCACGAACAAAGACAATCCGCAAGGCGGCCCGCCGCTCAACCCGTACAGCGACCCTCAGCTCAATTACTGGGAGACGCCGATTCTCGCATGGGGCCAGGGCATCCAGAACCTCGGATCGACCACGACGCCTACCTCTGCCGGCGGCGAACAGGCCGAGCTCACCGAACGGGAGCTGCGCGAGCTCGAGCGCGACGAGCGGCGGAGGCAGCGCGAGGAGAATAATTAGTCGCTCAAATCACAGAAAAGCCGCACCCTTTGGTGCGGCTTTTCTGTATGATACCGGAATCGAACCTACTGATTCATCGGCATCACGAGGTACAGGAACGAGGTATCCCCTGCGCCCCGCATGACCATGGCCCTGCCGATGCCGCTCGCGGAAAGCGTGATGCTCTCGGTTGCGATGCTTCCGATAGGAGCGGAGAGATAGCGGTGGTTGAACGAGAGCTCCACCGCGTCGCCCGTGATCGCAGCCGGGATGGACTCGTTCGAGTCGCCCACGTCCGCGTTCTGCGCCGAGAGCGCCACTGACTTCGCACCCGCATCGAGCCCGAGACGCACCTTCTGGAACGAGTCCGAGAAGATGGCCGTACGGCGGAGCGCCGCCTCGAAGTCCTTCTTGAGGACCGTAGCCTCGGATACGAAGCTCTTCGGGATGATCTGGGTGTAGTCCGGGTAGTTCGCCGTCACGAGACGGGTCGTGAGGACGCCCTTCTTCCAGAAGAACGCGCACTGGTGCTCGTCCACGGAGATCTCGATCGACTCGTCAGGCAGGGTCTGCATGATATCGATCGCGTTCTTCGCCGGAATGAGCATCGAGAACGGCTCCACCGACTTCGAGAGGGATATCTTCTTCTCGGCGAGACGGAAGGAGTCGGTCGCGACGGCCGTGAGGTTGCTGCCTTCGCTCTTCAAGAGCACGGACGCGAGCTCGGGGCGGACCGTGGATACCGACGCATAGGGCGATACCGCATTCACGAGGCCGCGCAGGAGCGCTCCTGGAAGCTCGAATTTCGCCCGTGGCGCCTCAGGGAGCGGGAGCGTAGGGAAATCCTCGTACGGAAGGGTCTTGAGCGTACTGCGGCCGTTCCCGGTCGTGACGAGGACCGTATCGCCCGAGTGCTCGAGGGTGAGCGTGCCGGAGCCTGACAACGAGGAGGCGATGTCACGGAGCGTGGAGGCCTGGAGCGCGACGACGCCGTCGCTCTTGATGGTTCCATCCACCTTGAGGTCGATCCCCGTCTCGAGGTTCGTAGCGCGCAGCTTGATGCCGTCGTCCCCCGCGATGATCGCGATGCCGGCGAGCACCGGGAGCGTACCACTCCTTCGTTCCGCGAAGCGTGCGACGGTCTGCACCCCTTCTGAGAATTCTTTCTTATCTAAAGTTATGATCATGTCCTTATTATTAGGGGTGTGGACACCGGGGACAACCCCTCCCGCCCTCTGTTTTCAATGCTTCCTGGCGCTTCACCCGAAAACATCCTGTTGATGACGGTCTCGTCTCACCGAGACGATCTGGGGATAGCGGAAATCGAGTTCTTCTTACACCCAGCTTTCCCCTACATATCCCCGCGGTTCTTCGAAGGTTATACATAGGTTTTCCCCAGCTATACCAACAGGCTGCGGATGTCCTGAATCTCCTTCGCGAGGTCAGGGTCCGCCTGCACTTCCCGCTTCACCTTCTCGCACGAGTGAATAACCGTGGTGTGGTCGCGGCCGCCGAGCTTCGAGCCGATGGTCGGGTACGAGACGCTGAAGTCCTCCCTGAGGATGTACATGATGACCTGGCGCGGGCGCACCACCTCCCTTCTGCGAGTCTTCTCGTAGATGCTCTCCTCGTCGATGCCATAGAACTCGGCCACCTTCGAGACCACGTGCTTCACGGACACGGTCTTCTGCGGGCGGGCGAAGGAACGCAGGGAATGGCGTACTTCCGCGAGGTCCGGCGGGACGCCCTTCACCTGCGTGTGGCAGACGACGCTGTTTATGACGCCCTCGAGCTCGCGGATGGAGCCTGAGATGGACGTGGCGATATGCTCGATAACCTCTTCCGAGAGATAGACGCCCTGGGACGCCGCCTTCTTGCGGACGATGGCCATGCGGCTCTCGGTATCCGGCTCGCCGATGTCGATGGACATGCCGGCCGAGAAGCGGCCGCGGAGCCTATCCGCGATGTCCGGGATAGCCGCCGGCGCCCTATCGGACGAGAAGAGGATCTGCTTGTTGTTGTCATAGAGCGCGTTGAAGAGGTGGAAGAGCTCCTCCTGGGTCTTCTCCTTCTTCGCGAAGAACTGGATGTCGTCCATGATCAGGAGGTCGTACTGGCGGTACTTGTCCTTGAACCGGTTCATCGTCCCCGCCTGGATGGCGTTCGTGTAGTCCTGGCCGAACGTCTCGGCCGTGAGGTAGTAGACCTTGCGGCCCGGGTATAGCTTCTTGAACTGGTTGCCGATGGCCTGGATCAGGTGAGTCTTCCCTCTTCCGGTGTCCCCATAGATGAAGAGCGGGTTGTACATGATACCGGGGCGCTTTAAGGCTGCCTGCGCCGCCGTATGAGCGAGCTCGTTGAAGGAACCCACGACGAACGTGTCGAACGTATAGCGAGGATTCAGGCCGTCGCTCTTGTTTATGTAGAACTCGTCGAGCGGCATCTCAACCGTGGCTTGAGGCTGTCGGCGCACCTCCTTCGGGCGGCGGCGGTCGTCCTTCACGATCATGTACTCGATGTTGCGGTACTCGTGGGAGACGCCCCTGATTATCTTCAGGAGGAGCATATTGAACTTCTTGAGGTACCAGTCGCGGAAGAACTGGCTCGGGACGCCGATATAGACGATCCCGTCCTCGATCTTCACGATGGAGCTGTCGCGGAACCAGGTGTTGAAATTCGCGGGAGAGATGGAGAGCTCTACCTGCGTGAGCGTGTATTCCCAGAGTTCGCGCGCATCGAGACGGTTCATCGTGAGGGTAAGTATACGGGCGTTTCGAAAATGCGCGACCGGTCCCCTCGTGAGGCGTTTCCTTGCTACCTTCCCGTCAACCTGTTAGTATCCTGTGCATATGCCAAAGCGCACCTACCAGCCGAAGAAGCGCAAGCGCGCGCGTACGCACGGATTCCGTGCCCGCACCGCTACCCCGACCGGCCGTGCAGTCCTCCTGCGCCGCCGCCGCAAGGGACGCGCGAAGCTCACCGTCTAATGTTGAACCGGAAAATGCGCCTCACTCGGGCGCATTTTGCGCCTTCTGGGCCCGAAAAACGGGTTGCGAGCCCCCATTTCTCCTTGTCCGTACGGGAAACCCCTGAAAAAGGGGGCTGCGCCGTGGTCATCTCGAAGAAGGTCTCGAAGCTCTCGGTCGGGCGTCATCTCTTGAAGCGCCGGGCCCTCTCGGTCATCGCCCCCTGGTGCTCCCCTACCCGGGTCCTCATCGTCTATGCTCGCCCCGGCGCGGCCTCGCTCGACTACCCTGCCCTCGCGAAGGAGCTCACCGGGCTCCTCGAGCGCACGCTTCCCCGGTAAGGTAGGTTCGGCCGAAATACGGTAGACTGGCTTCCATGACGTCCTTCTTCCATACCGTTCTCTATACGCCGATCTATAACCTTCTCATGGGCCTCACGGATATCCTGCCCGGACAGGATATCGGGCTCGCCGTTATCGCGGCGACCCTGATCGTGAAGGTCATCATCATGCCGCTCTCCTTCGCGGCGCTCCGCACCCAGCGCGCCATCAAGGCCATCGAGCCCGAGATGAAGCAGATCCGCGAGACGCTGAAGGACGACAAGGAGGAGCAGGCGAAGCAGATGTTCGCGCTCTACAAGAAGTACGGCGTGAATCCGTTCGCCGGCATCCTCACCCTCCTCATCCAGCTCCCGGTCGTCATCTCGCTCTACTGGGTCTTCAAGAGCAAGACGCTCCTTACCGTGGACACGTCCGTCCTCTACTCGTTCGTGCCGGTGCCTGACGCCATCTCCCCTCTCTTCCTCGGCACGTTCGCTATCCTGGGTGCGAGCATCACGCTCGCCTTCCTTGCCGCCCTCACCCAGTTCCTGTACGGCCTCTACGCGATACCGGTTCCTGAGAAGAGCACGAAGAAGGAAGGGACCGACATGCAGGCCGACTTTGGTCGCGCCATGGCGACCCAGATGCGCTTCATTCTCCCGGTATTCATCGGCATCGCCGCGTACTACACCTCCGTCGCCATCTCCCTCTACTTCATAACGAGCAATTTGGTCGGGATACTGCAGGAGTACATCGTGCGGAGGAAGAAGGTCACCCCTCTTCCAGAGGCTTCGGCCTAGATAAGAAAAGAGCCCGTATATACGGGCTCTTTTCTTATCCATAACTCACTAAAGATCGTACGCCCAGAGCGATCCGTCCTTCTTGTTGGTGAACACGAGCGCGTCGGAGATAGGGTCTACCGTGAGCGAGACCGCGTCGATGGCGACGTCCCCTACCTGCCCCGGATCGACCACGAGCGTCGCGAGGCGGGTATCGAGGTCGATGCGCCAGATGCGGTCCGAGAACGTGGCCGCGCCCTGGTACCAGTCGTCCGGCATGTTCCCCGCGAGCGCGGTCGGGACGCCGCAGTAGACGGCGCGTCCTCCGGGCGCCCACGCGCACTTCTCCGCGAACGTCGACAGCGGCAGCGCGGTCGCGGTCCTGGTCGCGAGGTCGAGCACCTGCAGGTAGATGCGGCCGCGATCCGCGTAGCTGTAGAGGACGGAGGTCCCTTCAGGGTTCGCTACCGCGGAGAGGCCCCTGTACGGTCCCAGGATGCGCGTGAAGGCGCCTGTCGCGCGAGAGACGAGGAATGCGTACCCGTCGAGCGTCACCGAGCCCTTGGTGGTCGCGAGGATGTCGCTTCCGGAGAAGTCGGCGCTCAGGCGCGAGAGCGGCGACGTGAAGAGCGTGCGCAGGTTCGTGCCGTCAGGGTTCGAGAGCGAGCCGATCGAGCCGGAGGTGTTCGGCAGCACGGAAAGCACGGTGCTCGTCCCTTGGACGGCGACCTGCTCGAGCCCCTGCTCGAGGAAGTACCCTTCCCCGCCGTTCGCCGGGAGCATGTACGTATCGATGTGCTCGGTGCCGTCGGTGGCTCGGGTGAGATACCGCACGAACGCGCGCGTGCCGTCCAGGGTCCAAGTCGCTTCCTGTATACCCGGGATCGTGCGGTTCGAGATGCGCGTAAGGACGCGGTCATGGAGGCGGAACGCGTATACGTTGCCGCTCTGGCGCTCGATGAAGCGGATCTCGGTATCTGCCGGCGTGGCGAGCTCGGTCGAGGAGGCAGCGGGCTCGGTCGCCGGGATGAAGAGCGCGATGGCGCCCTTCGCCACCGGCGCGTCGCTGATGCGGATGAGCTTCGGCGCCACGACGGTGCCTGCGCCCTGTATCGGCGCGCCGTCCGGGCCGAGGAGGGTCGTCGGACGGTCCCCGCTTCCCCCGAAGAGGTCTCCCGGGTTCCCTACCGTGAGCGTCGCGCCTTTGCTGAAGAACAGGTAGTACGCTCCAACGACGAGTCCGAGGACGACGATGATGCTTGCGATGATGATGAGTATGCGTCGGTTCATGGTCTAGAAAGGACTGCATCCTTGCTGGTCGGAGAGCGGGCGTCCGCAGTCGCACTCTCTCGTGTAATTATCCCCGGTCTTCGGGTCGTATTCCTTCTTGAATGCGGTGAGCGACGCCACGCAGCTCTCGTTAGACGTGAAGGGTCCCTTCTTGAAGGTTCCCGTCTTGAGGCTGCCATTATCGTTATACAAGGCGGTGTACCTCCATCCGTATTCTATCGCGCCGGTCGGCGAGCAGGAGCATACTGGATCCGCGAACGCGCCTCCGGTACCTATGGTTACCTTGCACCCGGTCTGTATAGCGCAGCAGTTCTGCTGCGCTATGGTCTTCACCGGCGCGCCGTTCGCTATGGTAGACGTGCAGCTCTCGGCGGATACCGCGACGCAGGCGCCTGCCTTGCAGACCCGTCCGGCGACGCAGTCCGCCTTGCAGGTGCCGTCCCCGTCGTTGGGCGGGACGCACTGTCCGCTCATGCACCTGTTCCCTCCCGTGCATGCGGGGGTACAGACGTTCGATCCACCCATGTCGTCAGCGGTCTGCAGCTTGTCGATGCCGCCGATCTGAAGCGACAGGATCTCAGGATTGATTATCGAGAAGACGATAACCGGCGACAGCACGAGGATGAGACCGCCGATGGCGAGGCCGATGAGGTTGCGCGCCTCCTTCTTCTCGGTGACGCTGTCCCCTCCCATGTACATGATGCCCGCGCGCATGATCTGGAGGACCGCGATGACGGCCGCTGCGCCGATGCATATCCGGTACAGGCCGTTGAGGAAATCCTGGAGATTGAACTGGTTGCCGGTCTCGAATAGGGCCGGGATATTGGTGAGCGGTACGAAGGAGGTGTCCGTCGTCGTCGCGGCGAGCGCGAGCGCCGGGAACAGGATGAGGAGCGTAAGGAAAGAGAGGTATTTCATAGGTATTAGAGGCCGAAGAACCCGAAGCCGGTAGCGGAGCCGAAGTCGATTGTGACCTGGCTCTCCGCGTTACGGCGGCTCGCCGTCTCGGTCGCCGTGAGATCGAGACGCGCGGTCCCCTGCCCACTTCCGGTCGCGCGGACCGTGATGTCCTTATCGGTCCCGTTCGGGGTACCGTTCACCGCCCAGGCGAACGCGGGCGGCACGGCGAAGAAGTAGCCGACGGCGCGGAAGGTGGCCTCGGTATCAGGCATGGAGAATCGATTAGAGAGCGCGACGTCGAAGTTCGGGCCGAGCAGCGGGTCGTTGCGGTAGATGCGTACGACCGGGTCGGTGGCCGCGATGCGCGTCACGGCCTCTCCTACGAGCGCGCTGTCCGGACTCGTCACGGTCACGGTGATGTCGGCGTTGCGATAGCGTACGGGCGCAGTCGCTATGAGGGTCGTGCGCCCGATTCCCGAGGCATCCGTAAGGACGCGGTCGCCGAGTCGCCAGGTATAGACGAGCGAGGAAGCCGGGAGACGGGTACCCGGCGCGCTCCTCAGGTCCGCGACCGCTACGAGACGCACGCGGCCCTCGGACGCGACGAGTGCCCCTCCCTGATAGAAGGGATGCACGGTCGACGCCGGTTCCATGACGAGGGACACCTCGGCAGGCCGGATGACCTGCGTCTTCGTGTAGGTCCCGCCCGCAGGATCGGTCACCGTCACGACGACGGTCGTTTTCTCGCCGAGCCCGCCCGCCCGCACGTTCGTCGGCTGGGTGCCGCTCCCTTCATACACGTTCGTGCCGTTCACGGACACCTTCACCTTGCTCGACGAGAGATCGAGAAGCGTGCTTCCTGGGGTCACGGTGACGGTCTGGTACGGGCGCGGATACGACGGGGCTATGGATACCGTGAGCGGGTCGTCGCTTGGGAGGCCCTGCGCGAGCGCGACCGGCGCGACGGAGCCCGCGAGCAGGAGCAGCATGAGAAGCACGGTACGTGTCATGGACACAGTATATACCGTGCGATGCGCTACTTCCCTCACTGGGCGTGGGTATGGCTACGCAGTCTCGTTCGCTGGCGCGTGGCGCGCCTGCTGCGCCTCTTCCCTAGATGCGCGTGCCGCGTCCGCTCTCTGGGCCCTCGCGGCTTGCATCTTCTGGCTGCGTACCGCCGCGAGCGCGGTCCGCTGCGTCACCTTCTTCCCAGCGTTCGCCCGGGCGTCCTCAATGCGCGTCTGGATGATGATCAGTACGACGCCGAGCGTGGTCGCGGGGAGCGCGTCCACGATAGGAATAAGCTCCGTGATGAACGCCGTGAGGCTTATGAGGAGCTTCTTGTTCCCTTCCTTGCCCATGTACTTCACGCCGAGGATGGAGAACCAGAGCCAGAAGCCGAATCCGGCGAGGAAGGTCATGGCCGCGGCGATGATGGACCCTACGACCGTGAGGGTGAGCAGGAACTGGAGGCCGTCGATGATCAGGGCGATCGCGATGATCGCTCCTGCCGTGACGTTCCCTATCCGCTGCTGCATACGCTAGACCGCGAGCCCTGCGTCGTTGCGCTCCTTCTCGCGCTTTATCTGCAGGAGCTGGCTCGGGTCCGACGTGATGATCTGGTCCTCGGTATAGGACGCGACGACCTTGATGGCGACGTGCTTGAGGCCCGCGAAGAAGAGACCCTCCCCCACCCCGGACTCGAGCAGGAGGAACTTCTCCTCCTCGGTGAGGTTGAACGTCTCCTTGAGGACGTTGATCGTCGTCGGGGACTGCTTGAGGAGGAGCTGCATCGATGAGTTCGTGAGGATCGGACGGCCGTACGGCGAGCGAAGGAAGTCCTCCACATCCTGGGTGATGGTCGCGACGCCGAGATAGTACTTGCGGCCGCGCTTGGCGAGGCTGTAGAGGAAGGACGCGGTGTCCTCCGACTTCATCATCCACCATGCCTCGTCGATGACGAGGAGTCGCTTCCTGAGCTCGTGGCGGACCGCGTTCCAGATGTAGTGCGTGATGATGTACATCGCGATCGGCTTGAGCTCGTCCTCCATGTCGCGCACCGAGAAGACGATGAACTGCTTGTTGATATCGACGTTGGTCGGCTGGTTTATGAATCCGGCCCAGGTCCCGTGCGTGTATTTGGAAAGGCGGATGACGAGCGACTCGGAACCCTCCATGCCCGAGAGCACGTTCTCGAAATCGGAGAGGAGCGGCGGCTCGATGCCGGTGAAGTCGCTGTCTCCGGTGATATCCTTGAGCGCGTAGGTCTCCGTGATGGCGCGGTCGATGATGGCGTCCTCCTCGGGCGTGAGCCCGCCGAGCATGAGGCGGAAGAGGCCGACGAGGTTGATAATGCTCGAGCGGAGGATGTCGGACGGCTCCTCGTCCTCCTTCACCGGCGGCAGGTCGAACGGGTTGATGTGGTGCTCGGATGAGAGCGAGATGTTGAAGGTGCGGCCTCCGGTGGCGGCAGCGAGGTTCTCGTACTCGCGCTCAGGGTCGATGACGATCACGTCCGTGCCGAACATGAGCGAGCGGAGCACCTCGAGTTTCACGGCGTAGGACTTTCCGGATCCGGACTTCGCGAAGACCACGGAGTTGTAGTTCTCGAGGGAGAACCGGTCGAAAAGGATAAGCGACGCGTTATGGCGGTTGATGCCGTAGAGGATGCCGCGGTCGCTCGTGAGGTCGAAGGAGACGAACGGGAATATGGAGGAGAGCGGCGAGGAATTGAGCTTGCTCGTCACCTGGAGCTCGTCGGTCGCGATCGGGAGCGTGGAGCGGAAGCCCTGCTCCTGCTGGAAGAGGGCCGGCTTCGTATACACGAGCTTCGAGTCGAGGATGCCGCGCACGTCCGCCTCGATCTTGTCGAGCTCATCCTTATTGTTCCCGTAGAG
This sequence comes from uncultured bacterium, assembly GCA_937879955.1. Lineage (GTDB taxonomy): Bacteria > Patescibacteriota > Minisyncoccia > Phycocordibacterales > Phycocordibacteraceae > C7867-001. The sequence goes on along the minus strand of CALFMK010000001.1, from coordinate 494,811 downwards.
GGTTATGTAGAGACCTACCTCGAAGATGTGCTCCTCCGCTTGCTGGAGCTGGTCGCGCAGCTGCTCGAGGTCGCGGTACGCGGTATCAAGCATCGGGTCGCGCACTAACCCCTTCTCTTCCCTGTCGGCTATCTGGCTCTCGATCTCGGCCACCTTCTTCTGGAAGCCGCGGAGCGCGGACCCGGTCTCTACCGGATGCACGAAGATGGAGACGTCGAAGACCTTGTCGAGGTTGATGATCGGGGTGAACCAGCTGTCCACGAGGAAGCGCGGGTACGAGATCGTGTAGAACGAGCGCGAGACCTTCTCGCCCAGCTCGAGCTCGCGCGCGCCGACCTTGAGCGCCGCCGGCGCGATGGCGTCCGCGAGACGCAGCTCCCCTTCCGCGTAGATGTCCTTCGGCAGCACGGGCGCCACCGACGGAGCCGCGTCGTCCTTCTTGTTCTTTCCGAGGAAATCGAGGAGCGCCATAGGTTATGCGTTGAGGTGGATAGGGTTCTCGAGCTCCGAGAGGTTGAAGGAGCGGTACAGGAGCTCGATGACCTCCTCGGTGCCGAGCGGCACGGCGCGCACGCCGCTTGACGCGAGTCCGGACACCACGAGCGCCATGCGCTGCTCGAGCTGCACGCGATGCTCCTCGAACGGGTCGCTGCTCGTGCTCGAGACGCCCGACGGGCGTCCGCCAAGGAAGGGTGCGTTCTTTATCGAGACTCCCGCGCTCGGCGCGTACGGCACGACGACGTAGAACATCTTGGTCATGATGTCGCTCGAGTCGATGAAGTTCCGGATGAAGGCGATGTACTCGCGCAGCTGGAGCCGCATGAGCTCGGTGGTCTGATCCTGCATGCGCGTCTCGAGCAGGGCGAGATACGGCCGGATGTCGGTCTTGCGGGAATGCACCACGATCTGTATCGAGAAATCGAGCGTGTTCAGGAGGCTCTGGAACCCGCCGATGATCGCGCGCTGCTCGTCCTCGCCCTTGAGCGCGAAGTTTATGGACGAGCACATGAGGACGCCGCGATAGCCGTCATCCTTGAGGACGATGACGCCGTTGCGGACTTCCTTCACGGGTACGAACGATTGCGTTGTCTTGGTGGCTGCCATGGTCTACGGCGTGTTATTCCCTTCCCGGTCCTTGATGTCGAGGGACCAGGCGAGGTCCTTGAGCTTGCTCTGGGTGAGACCGAGCTTCGTCGGATCGGCCGGCTTTGTCACGGGCGCAGGAGCGGACGGAGCGTTCTTCTCCTTCTTCCAGAGATAGAGGCGGTCGCCGATGTAATAGGTGAAAGCGGCCTCGATTATCTCGACGAACGGCTTGTTGTTCACCTTGTAGAACGCGAGCGCTGCAGTGAGCACGGCGACCGGGACGGCGAGTACGATGCCCAGAATGAGCGGAAGATAGAGGAGGAGGATGGCGCAGAGCCCTACCCCGCCGGCGATATAGATGAACTGCTTGAGCGTGAACGGCCCGAAGATCTTGTCCTCAACCTCGATGAACTGCGGTACCTGGTACTCCATTGCCTATAAGTATAGCAGCCGGCGGATGCCGGCTGCCTGTTCGCATATGAGAATCGTGTGGACGCTAGTGATGGCCACCTCCTCCGTGACCACCACCTCCCCCACCGTGGCCACCCCCTCCGCCACCTCCGCCCTTCCCAGCCATCTCGCCCCAGCGCTTCACGCCCTGGACGACGAGCGAGATGAGGAAGCCGAAGATCGCGATCGGCTGCTTCACCCCCCATTTGATCCACGGATTCTCGTGGTGATGTCCGCCATGATGACCATGGTCCCCGCCGTGGCCGCCACCTTCATTCCCTCCGTGATTATCACCGCCGTGCTCGCTTCCGTGGTCTCCTCCGCTGCCCCCCGCGCCCCCGCCGGCCGCCTCATGAGAATGGGCGGTTTCCTGCTTCCCGTGCTCCTCATGAATCTCCGCGTGTCCGCGCTCGCTCGCCTGTGTCGGATGTATCGCCGTCTCGTTATCATTCGCAGCGAACTGGTTGTCGTTAGCCGCCTCAGGCCTGTGCATGCCGGCTATGAGCGCTTCCTTCCTCGCTATCTCCTCGGATGTGGGTGGTGGCGGATATACCGGCTCGAACGAGCCCGTTCCGACCGCTTCTTCCTCCCTCTCGGAGGGTTCGCGCTCCTCCCTCCTCGCTACTGATTCGTATCCGTTCATGCGGAAAGCATAGCAGCTCCGACAATCGCGGGCACCTGGCGTGTGGACAGGCGCGAGCGCGCCCTAGATCGGTTCGCGATACGGATCGGCGGCGTAATCCTTGGTTATTGGAGCCGGAGCCAGCGTAGTTGCCGCAGGTATGGGAGCAGATACTGGCTCGGGCGCTGCTATGGCCGGAGCTGGTACGTAGGCCTGGGGAACGGGTGTAGGCGCAGACGACAGCGGAGCCGTAACAGGAGCTATTTCCTTCGCTTCGATAGGCACTGGGGTATGCATCTGCTCGAACGGGACGCCGTGGCTCGGCACGTAGATATGGACGGCAGCGGCGGAATGCCATCCTGGCTGCGGCGCACTTGGCGCAGGATATGCAGGATGCGGCACGGATGGTGCGACAGGTGCGGACTCCGGCACTGAATAGGTCGGCAACGACGCAGGAGCTGCAGGCATCGGCGCTTCTACCGGAGAGCCTGGAAGCGTTACGGGCGCAGGCCTAGGCTCGTACGCGAGCGTCGGTGCAGGAACGGTCTCCTTAGGGCTCAGTGATTGCTGAGGTACGGAAATGGGCTCGACCGCCGCCTTCGGCTCTTCGGGCGCATTCCGCATCGCCTCGCGAAGCGGGACGAATACCTCCTTGTTCAGGTCGGCTACGATAGCGCGCGCGACCGTATCGGTGAGACCGAGCTGTATGAGCTCGCCGAGGAACTCCGTAGGGTTCGCGAGCCCGAGAAGCAGATCGCGTATACGGCTCACGATGCTTCCTGCGACATCGACATGAAGACCGTAGCGCGACTGCAGGTTCACCATGAAGTCGACGGCAGGCCCGTCGCTCAATGCGTCCTGTATCGCCTTCGGCGCGAGATCATATGCTCTACTGACTTCCTGATCGGTGTGCATGGATGCTACCGATTATACCAAGCCTCCCCACCGCTCCTTCGTCTTTGGGTTCCCGATAAGGAGCATTTCGAATTCCTTCCCGGCAGGAGTGCCCGCTGTGCGCTGACTCTTGATATATGCCTGTACAGTCGCGAGTTGAGTAGCGTTCAGCTTGTCCGGATTGATCGCGGCGAGCTGACGGCCAGTCATGGTCCCAAGTACCTCTGTTTTCGAAACGGTACCCCCGCCGAGCTTCGCGATACCTTCGGCATTCATACCTGGAATCGTTCGCTTCGCGTTGTCGCCGGCGAACTTCTCCTCGTACTTCTCCTTGAGCGTACGCTTCTGTCCGTCATCGAGCTTGTCGCTCTTCTGGAGATTCTCGAGCTGCTCGGGCGTGAGGTTCTGTGCCATCTGAGAGACACCCTCCTGGATGCCGTGGAGCGCCTCGAGCTCCTTCGTCGAGAGCGACGTGAGGAGCTTCCGGGCCTCCTTCGCCTCTGCGGTATCCTCATTGAGCTTGTCATCGTGTGCGAGGCCCTCGAGCGATGCGTACTTGACCTCCTTCTTGTATTCGGCCTCAAGCTTCTTGCCGCCTGCGCCGCCGCGGATATCGGTGACCTGATGCGCCATGTCGCCGTATGTCGCGTGCTCTGCGGGCTTCGCGCCTGCGGTAACGCCGGCTGCGCCGAGGATCGCCCCCATGCCAGGCGCGCGCCGCACATCCATGTTCGCCTTCTCGACCGGACGGAGCACCCGGTTCACGGCGACTTCGCCAACCTTGCCCGCTACGGCAGCGCCGCGTACGCCGAGCACGCGGGTCCCTACCCTGCTTGCCCACTGGCTCTGCTGCGCTGCACGCAGCCCGCGCGCGGTGCCTCCGACACTGGCATTCGTGACGCGCGTAAGGGCGCCGAACGTGACCGCGCTTGCCGTATTGGTCGCAAACGATGCGCCTGTCGCGCCCATCTTCGCGGCAACGATGAGCGAGCTGATCATGAGACCGATGACGACCGCGAATACGACGAGCACCTCGAGGTTCCCGGCCATGGTGGTGTTCGCTCCGGCGAACGCGTCCACGAGCGGCGCGCCGTTCGGATTCAGGGACTCTGCCATCTTGAGGCTTATGAACACGAGGAGGAGCATCACCGGGGCGAAGAAGGACTGCGATATGAGCATGTGCCACCAGCGGCTCGCGAGCCCTTGTAGGCCCGGTATGACCATGCCGGCGAAGCCGATCGGAGACGTGACCATGAGCATGGTGAGTACCACGACGCGGAATACGAGCATGAGACCTGCCGCAAGGAGCACGACCATCGTTATTAGGACGAATATGGTAAGCCCGAGAAGTACCGTAGGGCTTGCATCGATGTCAGGGTTCCAGATGGTGGCTATGCCGGCCAGCTGCATCACCTTTCCTGCGATACCGACATTCGCGCAGGCGTTGTCCCCGTCTGTCGCGGATGCATTATCATCGCAGGCTGCGCCGGCGAGGGTCGTGAAGGTGGACGCGAACGCGTTCGAGACGTCGATGACCGCCTGGGACGCGAAGAGACTGAAGTTCAGGAGGACGGCGAAGATAATGAGGCGCGGGATGGCGCGCTTCGCGCTGATGCCGCCGCCATGCCCGTGGCCATGCCCTCCCCCGTCGACATTGAGTATTAGCAGGACTCCCATGAATATGAAACCGAACAGGAGGCCGATGTTCGCGACGTCGCGCATGACGCCCCATGCGGTCAGGAGTCCTTCGGAGGAGCCGAAGTACGTGCTGAACTGGAACACCGTCTTTATCATGACCTGGTTGAAGAACACGCCCGCGATACCGAGCATGAAAGTAGCGAAGCCGAGAACGAACGAGATAACCGGCTTCACGACTATGTCGCTCGCGGTGTCCACGACCGCATTCACGGCAGCTCCTAGGGCTGGAGAGTTCACCTGCGTCGTGCCCTCCTTGCACTTCCCGTCCGCGTCCTTCTCGCAGCTCGTATCGACGATGCCGGTATAGGTTCCGGAGACCGTCCTTCCGTCCGGATAGACGGTCTCGCAGGTCGCGGGACTCGGTCCCATCTCAGAAGATCCTGATACCTCGCATGTCTCTTTCGTGCCGTCCGGGAAGGTACATACAGTCGTAGAGATGTTCGTCGTGCTCACCGTCCGGCTGGAGCTGGTGCAGGACGCTCCGCGCTTGTCGGTATATGTTACCTGAGCATTTGCAGGAAATGCGCCTACGAACAGTGTCAGGACCAGGGCGGCCGAGAGGATCGCTGTCCGTACGAATGAGAGAGGGCTCCTCATGGCGTTATTCGTCCGAGACGTCGCAGGTGCGGCTCGATGCGAGACGCGTCATCTGGGTGTAGAAGGATACCTGCTCGCTTTGCCCGCTGTCCTTCGATTCTGTCTGCGCTTCGGCAATAGCCTCGGCGCTCGGGAGCGTATCCGAACTGGTGAGCTCGTTATAGTCCTCCGATATCGCGAGGAGGGTCGTAGTCTGGCTGCCGCCTGCGTCGAGGGCTGCAGTAAGGCGAGTCTGGAGCGCGTCGAGCGCGGCGAGTCCGTTCGCGGCCTGCACGAGCGCTTCTCCCGAGCGCGCTATGAGATCCTGCGGGGACGGGGAACCGCTCGTCGAGCAGCGCTGCGGCACGGCCTGGGCCGCCGTGCGGATCGTATCCCATCCTGCCTGATACTCCGCGACGTACTTGCGCTGGTTGCTGAGGGTCGCGGCGAAAGTACTGCTGATACCCTGGGTGCTTCCTGCCTGAGAGGAATCAGTGGCCTGATCGAGAACGGATGCGCCGCCGCCTGCCGAAGGGCGCGATAGGCCGCTGAGCCCTCCTCCCCCGCTGCCGCTGCCGAGCACCTGGCCGATGAGCTGGTTCATGAGCGCGCCGACGATCTCATTGAGCTCATCAGCCGACACGAGCCGGTTCATATTCGCCTGCATGCTGTTCGGGATCGCTTCCATGATGACCGAGCCCGGGGTCTTCACCTCATAGCCGAGGCACTCGTCCTCGCCGCTGAGGTCGACCGGCTCCTCGTCGCCGGTAGCGTTCATGGCGTCAGCCGCGGCGCTCACGGAGCGCGTCGTCGCGACGCAGTCCCCTCTCCATGAGAGGAACCCCTTGCCCCAGTCGAGCTCACGCGTGCGGATCTGCACCTGGGTCCCGACCTGCTCGGAGAGTACCTTCTCCGCGAGCTCGCGCGCGCCGTACGGGTTGTTCTGCGGCACGAGCGTAGCCTGGAACCACGCGTTGAAGCCGCCCTCGGTGAACTTACCCTTCAGGAACTCCTTATCATTGCTGCTCACCTGGTTGAGCGTGTACGGATACTTCGTATAGAACGATTCCGGGCTCGTGCGGAGATAGTAGCCGAGACGCACGGCATCGATGACCTTGTCCTGGAACGGCGTCGTCGTGATGCCGTCGAGATTGCTCGAGAGCGACTCGAAGAATTCGGATGCGACCTTGTCCCCTACCCCCTGGAGATTCCTGTTGAGGTCGGTGACGAATGCGGGAGAGCCCTTGAAGCCGGAATTGATCCAGTTCACGAGGCTCTTGGTCATCGACTGGATGGCGAGGTTGCCGACCTGCCACGCGAGCGTATCGAGGACGTATTCCTTAACGTGGGTTGCCGCGGAAGACACGGCATTGACCGTGTTCTGAACGAGGTTCGTCGGGTCGATAACGACGTCTCCGACGCCGAGAATGGCGTGCGCGCGCTGCGGGAGCGCGGTGCTGCCGACGGATACGGCGAGTACGAGCGCGATGATTGCCTTCGATGCGCGGAACCAGAATCTCCTGTAGTCGTGTTCCATGGCTTATTTGCTAGCAGCTGCGTCGGCTGCAGTCTTTACGATAAAGTATCCCTCCGTTCCGCTCGGGATCGATACCTGCTGCGCGACGAAGATTCCGCTGAGGTTCGTGAAGGCCGCTACCACCTCGTTCGCGTAGCGCTCATAGAGCCCAATGCCCATGAGCGCACGGACCGGATCGGTCTCCATCATCGACATGTCTCCGCTGGTCTCGCTCATGTGCATGAGAGCGTTCGCGATCGCGAGATGCGCCTGGCGCGCTTCCGCAGGGACCTGGATCTTCATGATCGCGCTCGCAATGTTCTTGTATGCCTTGCTTATGTCGCCGATCTTCTTCAGTGCGGAATCATCGCCCTTCACGGCGTCCGCGAAGTACGAGAGCTCGTTCCTGTCCGCGGGCACCGTATTCGCGGCGAACGCGGCCTCCATCTGAGCGGCATAGGTAGTCATGGCAGCGGTGCCGGTGCCGGATCCGGCGCGAACGTCCGAGGGCTTGAACGTGACCGGAGACGTGCTCTCGTTCGCGAGGTCGTCGATGCTTGCGGTGACGAATGCCACTATCTCTGCGCTTGTCGGCGGCGTCTCGCCACGGCCGAGCAGGTACTTCTTCAGGAGCGTCTGGGCGAACCGGTCGGTCACGGAGTTCGCTGCAGGGAGCGTGCCCGGGATGCTGCTGAGGTCGGTCGGCTCTTCCTCAGGCCGTACGGCGACCTTGGGCTCGACGAGGCCCTGCGCTACCGCGTCCCCGTCCTTGGTTCCTGCCTTGAACGATTCCGCATTGAGCGGATCGGTGCCATAGAGCGCCTCCTGCCAGTCCGGAAGCCCGTCCGTATCGCTATCCTTCGCGGCGTATTCCTTGAGGAGCTCCTCGGAAGACTGCGCCTCGGCTATGCGGCCGAGCCCGAAGAACGGGTTCGGGCCGGAGAACACGTATGCGCTCCCCACCATGAGGACGGCGATGACCGATGCCAGGACGATGCGGAGTGTGCGGGTAGAATGAGCCATAGTTTCGTATCGAAATCATAGCACGCACGCTCACCTCCCCTTCACGTACCTATATAGGTACGTGTGCATTAAATACCTTTCTTTCCTGAGGGTCTGATCCGTGCGAGAAGCGCGAACCAGGTCGGAAGCGTGAGGTCCTCGGCTCGCACGTTCTGGTCGAGGTCAATCTCGGAAAACGCGCTCACTATCTCCTCCTTTGGTGCGTACTCCTCGAGATTTTTCGCCAGGCGTTTCCTCTTATGGGCGAATCCGGCATGGAGCATGGCGAAGAAGGCGTCCTCCTCTTCCTTGTCCGAGAAGGATGTTCGGCTTATGGCACTTATCCGGAGTACGGCCGAATCGACGTTCGGGGCTGGTACGAAGGCGCCGCGCGGCACGACGAAGCAGAACTTCGGCGTCCCATAGGCCTTCACAGACAGTGAAAGCAGGCTCTCTTTGTTCGCTCGAGCGACGCGCTCGGCGACTTCTTTCTGGACGAGGAGGGTCATGGACGCTGGCTGGTTCGGGGCGGTGAGGAACTGGCGGATGATCTCGCCGGTGATGTAGTACGGGATGTTCGCTACCACATGGTACGGCTCCCGTATCGTCTCCGTATCGAACGAGCGGATGTCAGCGGCGAGGATGGTGATTCTTCCCTCCCCTATCTCCTTCTCGAACGTGCTCTCGAGCTCAGGAATGAGTGCGAAGTCGGCCTCGACCGCGAGCACGCGATAGCCGAGAGCGAGCAGCTCCTTCGTGAGCATGCCGGTGCCGGGACCCACCTCGAGCACGAGCGCGCCATCCGGAAGATCGGCTGCCTTCACGATGCGCTCGGCGGTCTGCCGATGCATGAGGAAGTTCTGTCCGAGGGATTTTTTGGCGAATGCCATGGCTATATGTAGATGGTCCGCTCTCCGTAGAGCTCGTCCCCTTCCGAGAACTGTATCAGGCCGTCGTCGATATCGCGTATGAACGAGGATGGCTCGGATACGAAGTCGGTGCCGTAGATGCGTCGTACCGTCGCGAGGGTGAGCGCGAGGCGCCGTTTCGCGCGCGTCACGGCGACGTAGAACAGGCGACGTTCCTCTTCCTCGTCGCGCTTCTCTCCTTCGTGACCCTGATGCGGGAAGAGCCCTTCCTCCATGCCGGTCACGAAGACCGTATCGAACTCGAGCCCTTTAGCTGCGTGGACCGTCATGAGCGTCGCGCCCGTCTTCCCGGGCGCATCGAGCTCGTCCTGGTCGCCAGCGAGCGCGGACTCCGCGAGGAACGCGGCGATACCCTCCTCCCCGGGCTGCCCGTCATAGCGGCTCGCGAGGGTGGCGAGCTCCTTCGCGTTCTCAAGACGTTCCATGTCCTCGTCCCCGCCCTTCTGGAGGCTCGCCGCGATTCCGGATTTCTCGATCACGAGCTTCACGAACTCGGACGGTATCGCGATCTTCGAGAGCTCGTTGAGCTCGGTGACAATCGCCTCGAAAGCCGCTACTTTCGTACGCTCTGCGGGCTTTAGCTCATCCCTGCGTCCCTCTACGAGCTTGCCGAGCGTCACTTTCCCGATGCCCCGGGTCGGCGCCTGGACCGCGCGCACCCGGTCCGCTTCCCGCTCCGGGTCGAGCGCGAGCCTGACCCATGCGAGCACGTCCTTCACTTCTTTCCGGTCGAGGAAGCGCGTGCCGAGGACCTTGTACGGTATGCCTTCCGAAAGGAACGCCTCCTCAAGCGCGCGCGACTGGAAGTTCGTGCGGAAGAGCACGGCGATTTCCTCGGGCGCGACGCCCGCGCGCATGGCCTTCCTCGCCTCGCGCGCCACCCAGCGCGCCTCGCTCTCCGCGTTCCGCGCGACATGCAGCCGTATCGGCTCCCCGTCCGGGTTGTCCGTTATCGCGTGCTTCGCCTTGCGGTTCTGGTTCTTCTCGATGATCTGGTTCCCGGCCGCCACGATGGTCTTCGTGGAGCGGTAGTTATGCGCGAGCACGATGGTCTTCGCGTCAGGGTAGGTCTCCTCGAAATCGAGGAGGTTCTCGATCGTAGCGCCGCGCCAGGTATAGATCGTCTGGTCGATGTCGCCCACGACGAAGAGGTTCTTGTGCGCGTTCGAGAGATAGCCGGCGAGCTTGCCCTGCAACCCGTTCGTATCCTGGAACTCGTCGACATGCACGTGGCTGTAGAGCTGCTCCGCCTGCTTCCGGATGTCCTCGTGATCGCGCAGGAGATGCACGGGGAGCGATATGAGGTCGTCGAAGTCGAGTGCCTTCTCCTTCCGGACGATCGCCTCGTAGCGCGGCCACACCTCCGCGATGACGCGGGACTGGAAGCTCTTGTGGGCGTGCTGCTCGCGGAACTTCGCCGGCGTGCCCCCCTCCCCCTTCTCCTTCGAGATGCGGGACAGCACGAAGTTCGGATTCAGCTCCTTCGGATCGATGTCCATCTCCTTGAGAACCTGGCGGATCGCCGCCTTCGAATCGTCGCGGTCGAATATCGTGAAATACTTCGGGATCCCGATGCGCTCGCCGTATCGCTGCAGGATCTCCCGTCCGAGCCCGTGGAACGTGGCGACGAACGGCAGCGGGCTGTCCCCGAGGCGGTGCGCGAGGCGCTCCTTCATCTCGCGGGCGGCCTTGTTGGTGAAGGTGACGGCCAGGATCTTGTGGGCAGGCACCCCTTCCTTGATGAGGTGGTAGATGCGGGTCGTGAGCACCCGGGTCTTGCCGGATCCGGCGCCGGCGAGGACCGATACGGGTCCTGAGGTTGCGAGGACCGCTTCTCTCTGTGCCGGGTTCAATCCTTCAAGGTGCTGCATAGAAAGCAACTATACCGCGGCACCCTTCTGTCCCCCTAAAATGCGTGAAATCGGACCAAAATACTCTGAAAATGCACTCTCAACAGTCTTCATAATGGGCGGTTGACCATGCCCCTGGAGCGTTTATACTACCTTCATCGATTGATTGCCTGATACTCAAGAAATGGCTTATGTAAGCCATTTTTGTATTCTGAAGAAACGCTGAAGATCCCTTGGTTCCCTATCATTGACCCTCAGAACCTTTCCGTTCGAACTGCCTCGGCAGCAGACCGGAATGCATACTGGATTCCTGGCGCTCTAATCGCCGCAAGCCTCCTTCTGGGGATAGGAATCACCCTCATGCCACGCGCCGCTGGCGCATTCTGGCCATTTTCCGTAACGAACGCTTCGGAAGGCGCTTCGACCGTGCCTGTGCTTCATGACAGCAGCCTGGACCTCCTCCAGGCGGCGGTTAACCCTGACCCGAACCCTGCCAAGGGCCGTGGTGGCATCAGCCTTACCGACGGCTCTGCGCTCATCGCTTACACGGGTCCTGACGGCACCATCGCCGATATCGACCGCTCGAACGGTTCTGGTCGCATTTCCACCTACACCGTGCGCGAGGGCGATTCCCTCTCTGGCATCGCGGACATGTTCGATGTCTCGATGAACACGATCCTCTGGGCGAACAACCTCACGAGCAAGGGAGCCGTGCATCCGGGCATGACCCTCATCATCCTTCCGGTGTCCGGCATCCGTCATACCGTGGCTTCCGGCGATACGCTCGCCTCGCTCGCGAAGAAGTACGGTTCCGACGCCGAGGAGATCGCCTCCTATAACGGCATGAGCTCCGTGGACGACCTCGTGAAGGGCGCGACGGTCATCATCCCGGGCGGCGAGCTCGCGGCAACGCCTGTAAAGACCACGGCGAAGGCCAAGTCCACGGGCGCTGCTGCCTCGAAGATCAAGCAAGGCGGCTCGATGGGTGCGGTAAAGGCTACCGGCAACACGTCTGACGACTCGTTCTCGAGCTCGTTCGCGAACCCGGCGCCTGCAGGCCGCCTCTCCCAGAGCATCCATGGCTGGAACGGCGTCGATCTCGCGGCACCGCAGGGCTCCCCTATCTATGCCGCGGCGGCTGGTACGGTCATCGTATCCCGCGTCGGCGGCTGGAACGGCGGATACGGCAACTACGTCGTGATCGATCATGGCAACGGCGTCCAGACGCTCTACGCGCACATGAGCACCGACGGCGTATCGGTCGGCGAGACGGTCTCGCGCGGCCAGAACATCGGTACCGTCGGGAACACCGGCCAGGCGACCGGCTACCACCTCCATTTTGAGGTCCGCGGTGCGAAGAACCCGTTTGGCTCGTAGAAGCCGGGTATATGAATGAGAAAGGCCCGCATATGCGGGCCTTTCTCATTCGATACTGTCGGTTCTACGCGGTAACCGTCTCGGTAATAGTCTCCACGATGATTTCCGTGTCAGCCACTACCGGGCTTCCTGAGAGAAGTCGATATGCATGGATGCTCGCGAGCATCGAGACCGGGATCGTAACGACGAGTCCGATCACGAGCGCGAGAAGGCCGAGCAGGTTCAGGCCGAAGATCGCAAGCCCGAGGACGAAGAGGCTCCAGCGGTTCCCCTTCGTGATAGCCATGCTCTCCTTGAATGCGGAGACCGGTCCGAGCCCCTTGTCGACGACGAGGTACGTCACGAACGAGAGCGCGAGCGCGAGAATGATGCCCGGCACGATAAGCAGGATGAGGCCCGCGATCACCGCGAGAAAGACGAGGATGCTCGCGCCGACATAGCGCCAGAATCCCTTGAGCATGAGCAGGTCGCGCACATGCGCGTTCGTGACGTCGTCATGCGCCCTGAGCGTGAAGTTCGTCGTCCCTATCTGTATATAGATGGAGACGATGATGCTCATGACGCTGAAGACGACGGAGAACAGCGCGAGCTGTGCGCCTGCGCCCCCAGCTGCCGCTTCCGATGCGCTGTTTAGGATCTCTTCCGGGATCGAGAAGATGGCGTTCACGGCGAACGTGATGGCGCCGGCGAGCACGAACAACCATGGGCGGGACCAAAAGGTCTTCCAGCCGTACGCTATGCAGGATTTGACCGAGAGCTTCTCCATACTAGCCGTTCATGTGAGCCTTGCAGGTAGGCGCCGCAGGATCGGCCTCGAGGCGATCCTCCTCAATCTCCTCCCCCGATACGATGCAGGTGCCATACGTACCCTCATCGAGGCGTGCGAGCGCGGCGTTTACGTCTGCGAGCCTGAGCTCAAGATCCGTGAGGATGGCGTTGTTGTTGCCGAACTCTTCCATCTGGTCGGCCTGATCGTTAGGGTCGGCCTCCATGCTCGCGTCTTCAGGCACGGCCTCCCAGTCTCCTGGGTTGCTCGGATTCTTGCGACCTACCGTCGCGAGCTCGGCTTCGAGCATCGCTTTCTCTTCGGTAAGGCGGGTGCGGAAATGGTCAGTATTCATGGCCGGTACTGTACCACGGATACCGGCGCCAAAGGCCCTTCCTGTCCCCTACTCTGCTTTCAAGCGTGCGAGGAGCGCCTCGAAGCTCGCCTCGTCGCGGACGATCAGGAGCGTGCGCTTGTCGGCATATCCGTAGAGGATGAGCGATCGTCCGTCCGTGTCGCGTAGGACGCGCACGTCATGATTCGAGACGATCGCGTCTTCGAAGCGGGTGCGGGCGGTCGCCTGCACGGGGGCTGATGTTACAGCAGGGACGGTCGGGCTCGCGGCGAGGGTCGATGACGCGGTGGATGTCGAGACGGCCGGGGTCGGGTCAAGGACAGGCGCCTCCATCACCGGATAGAGCGGGTACAGGAGCGCGAGGTCGCGCGCAAGGAGCGGTTCCCAGGTGAGCATGCCGGCGTAGGTGCGCTCGTAGGAATCTACGCGCAGCGCGAAGAATGGCGCGGTCGTGTCGCCTGCGTTGATGACGCCTATCGTGCTCTCCTTCGCGATATTCCGGAGCAGGATGTCCGGCATCGGGAGCTGGAGCGCACGCATGAAGACGTCCCCTCCTGCGGGCGCGGTTATGAGCCCTTCGCCCTCGCCGCTGGCAGGCGCGAGCATGTACGTGACAAGCACGTTTCCGGGAACGAGCGCGCCGTTGCCCGCGGCGGCGAGTGACCCGAGGAGCGCGTTTCCGCTCCCCTCGAGCTCGCGATACTCGTCTGCGAAGACGATGGAGGGGACGGTTATGGATGCGATCGGCGTATTGCGCATCGTCATCACGAACTGGTACGCCGCGAACGCTCCGCCCCCGGCGAGCACGAGGAGCACGATGCCGGTCGCGACCATCACGACCGCGCGAGAGGGCGCGACGCGTCTCTTGGATACGGGCGCGGCCGGGGTGCCGCTATCCTGCTCGGCAGCGAGCACGGAGAATGCCGAGGATCCTTGCGAGTCGATGCGATTCGCGAAATCGCTGGTATAGGTATGGAATGGCGTCGGGCCAGCTGGCGGCTGGATCGGTCGCGCAGGGACGTATGCGTCGATAGGTTCGCGGTATGTCTCTCTCGGTGTCGCAATCGCAGGCTGCTGAGGCTCGGACAGCGGCGCGAAGGCAGGTGCGGGCGACGGGATGTCACGCCATGCTGCTTCGGGTGCGGCCTGTGGCGCAAGCGGCTCAGGCTTCGGTGCCATGGGCTGCGCAGGAATCGGTTCAGGAGCTGAAACTATCGGCGGAGGAACCGGAACGGGCTCCACAATCTTGGGTGCGGCCGGCGCCGCCACGATCGGCTCTGGAATCGCGGCCTTCTGCTTTGGAGCGATGGGTGCGAAGCTCGGAGGCGGCGTGGGAATATCCGGCCACTGCTTCTCTTTCGGCTCTTCCGGAACGCTTGCGGACGGAACCTCTGACTTGAGCGGCTCGGGAGTGCGTTCGATCGATATCTGAGCACTATCCTCGACCTTCCGCCGCAGGCGTTCGAGGATGGCGGTCCTGCTCGCCTCGACGTTCGCTGTCGGCGCGATGGGCTTTATCGGCGCCATGGAGGTAGCAGGCGCAGGGGGTGTGGGTGTTGCGGACTCGCTGCTCACGATCGATGAGGCGTCTTCCATCGTTGGAAGCGCGACGGATTCCTTCGGACGGTCTTCATATGCCGGGCGCGTGCGCTCGAAGAACGGCTCTTCGTGCTTCTCTGTCGTGACGCCACTGAAGGTCTCCTCGTTCTTCTTTTTCTCCTCACGCCGTGCGGGCGCGGGTGCTGGTTGCGTACCGCTGAGCGCGGCCATGTCCTTCGCCATGGTGCGGATGTACTGCGAGCGGTCAGACAATGCTGCCGTCATCCCGGCGGCCGTCTGCTCGGGAGTCGTCTTCTGTGGAAGAGTCCCTTTCGTAGGATCGATGGTATTCGCCATAGCGCTCATACGATTATACCCGGGGCACGGCATAAGAACCGAAGCGGCCGTGTATAGGGTAAGAGCCGCACTCATGCGAGTGCGGCTCTTACAGTCCTTCGATCATTTCTATCGGTGACCGATGATGAACTTCTTCGGGTTGTCGCACATGTCGGTGAACGCATGTGCGGCTTCCTTCAGCTTCTGGGAGGACGACTTGCCGAAGGATATGACCTCTACCTGGCAGCCCTGGTTCATGTCCAGGTACTCGATGAGCGGAACGAAATCCCCGTCGCCCGAGGCGATGATGACGGTGTCGAGTTTCGGTGCGAGCTTCACGGCGTCTATCGCGAGCCCGACGTCCCAGTCGGCCTTCTTGGCGCCGTCAGAGAATATCTGGAGCCCCTTCACCTTCGTCTCGATGCCGATCTTGGTGAGAGCGTCGAAGAAGGCACTCTCGTCACCACCTTCGGTTGAGATGACGTAGGCGATAGCACGTACGAGGACGCGGTCTCCGACGGCCTCTTCGAGGACCTTCGCGAAGTTCACGCGGGATTTATAGAGATGCTTGGCGCTGTGGTAGAGGTTCTGGGTATCTATGAAAACCCCCACACGCTGCGCCGGATGCTTGATCACGGGCATGGCGGTTCTGTATTAAAAGGGTGTAATGCGGCTCAGAGGAGCCGTCTTGATATTCTAGCACCTGCGTACGAACGAAAATCGCGGGGCTGTGTGCCCCGCGATTCCCTACTTCTTGAGTCCGAGCTTCTTCACGACCGCGCTGTAGCGACGCTTGTCGTTCTTCTCGAGGTAGCGCAGGTGCGTGCGGCGGTCAGCGACCATCTGGAGAAGTCCGCGTCGGGAATGGAAATCCTTCTTGTTCTTCTTGAGATGGTTGGTGAGCTCGTCGATCTTGCGGCTAAGGATAGCGACCTGGACGTCGGCAGAGCCGGTGTCGGTGTCATGGCGTGCCGCATCCTTAATGACGGCGGTCTTTACTCGTTTCGTAAGCATTGGCCACACCTTACCACACCTTGATTAAGAGCGCAAGTGTTTCCTAGTAGGCGTTTCCTCAGGGCCGAGGACCTGCCCTGGCATATTGTGCGAAGCAGCATGCTACCCTTTTTGCATGGATGCGGGGCAGATGAAGCGTGAATTCCTCGAGTATATAGAGATAGAACGAGGACGGGCCGTTAAGACGGTCGAGAACTATGACCATTACCTTACGCGGTTCCTCGACTGGGCCGAGATACAGGACGCGTCAGACATAACCGAGACGAAGGTGCGCGAGTTCCGCATGTGGCTGAACCGTCAGCCCGGAACGAACAAGGACTCGATGAAGCGCAGGACTCAGAACTACTACCTCATCGCGCTTCGGGCATATCTGAAATACCTCAGGAAGCGCGACATCCCTTCCCTTTCGCCGGAGAAGATAGAGCTCGCGAAGGTTCCTGAGCGCCATCTCGATCTCATCTCAAATGCAGAGCTCGATCGCCTGCTCAAGGCGACCGAGGGTAACGACGAGCGCTCGCTTCGCGATAAGGCGATCCTCGAGCTGCTTTTTTCGACCGGCCTGCGCGTTTCCGAGCTCTGTAGCCTCGATTCCGACCTCGATCTCTCGCGTGACGACTTTTCCGTACGTGGAAAGGGCGAGAAGGTGCGCGTGGTATTCCTCTCGGACGCCGCGAAGGATGCCGTAAGGGCCTATTTAAAGGTTCGTACGGACATGGAGCCTGCGCTTTTCGTGAGCGTGGCGCGGAAGAAGGAGGCGAAGAAGCGCGTCCCTACCCGCCTCACCCCGCGCTCCATCGAGCTCCTGATCAAGACCTACGCGGCGAAAGCCGGCATTACGAAGAAGGTAACGCCGCACGTCATGCGCCACTCGTTCGCTACCGACCTTCTGGCGAATGGCGCAGATATCCGCTCCGTCCAGGCCCTCCTCGGCCATGCCTCCATAAATACGACCCAGATCTATACGCATGTGACGGACAGTCATCTGAGGGACGTGCATAAGAAGTTTCATTCGAAGAGAGGATAGGCCTGAGCAGCTAGCATCGGATCGTTCAGGCTTTGCTATAGAATGGAGGAATGAAGATCGTCTCTTGGAACGTGAATGGCATTCGGGCTGTGCATAAGAAGGGCCTGTTCGAGCCCTTCGTTAAGCAGCTGAAACCAGACATCATCTGTCTGCAGGAGACTAAGGCCGAGCAGCACCAGTCCCCTGTCGACCTTATGGGCTATGAGGAGTACTGGCATTCAGCAAGGAATAAGAAGGGCTACAGCGGGACCGCGATTTTCACGAAGCAGGTACCTGAAGATGTGCTCTTCGGCATGCCTGAGGACATCGCTCAGGAATACGGCCTATCTGATGATGGATACGGCGATCCGAACGAGGAGGGTCGCATCATAGCGGCTGACATGGGGTCATTCTGGGTCGTTTCGGTATATACGCCGAATTCGAAAGAAGACCTCTCTCGCCTCAGCCTTCGCCATGACAAATGGGATCCGGCCTTCCTCGCCTATATGAAGCGGCTCGAGAAGGAAAAGCCGGTAATATTCTGCGGGGATCTGAACGTGGCGCATACCCCCGATGACCTAGCGAACCCGAAGGCGAACGAGGGCGGTCATGGGTATACGAAGGAGGAGCGCAGCGGAATCGACCAGATGATACAGGCTGGATTCATCGATACGTTCCGCCTCTTTACTCAAGGAAGCGGTCGCTACTCATGGTGGAGCCCTTTCCGGATGGCTCGCGACAGGAACGTCGGATGGCGTATCGACTATATTTTCGTATCGAAGAAGCTCGCGTCCAAGGTGAAGAACGCCGAGATACATGACGATATATACGGCTCTGACCACTGCCCGGTGTCCATAACGCTTTAAAGGACATTTATCCACTCTATCCACAGAGTTGTCCTTTACTCTGTCCTATAGGACACGTAGTATCTATGAAGACCTGGGGGTCGGCAACGCTCGTGAGAGACGCGCCTTCCCTTTCAGGAGGCGATGTTCTTTGCGAGCTCTTTGTTCCCTATCACGTGCATATCAGCGTGTTACCGCCGACTGTCCAACGGATCGCAGCGTATCTGCCTAACACCTACTGGGTCTAGCCGACTCGGTTCCACGTGAAAGCACACAATCATCAGTTCCGTCAGCTCAGTTCTTCCCACTCTATTAGAGAGCAATCATCCCAAGCCCCCTTCCCCATATCCCCCTGCTCTCTTGTTCTGGATGAACCGCTGACCACACCCAAAGGCCTGCTACGCAGGCCTTTCGTATTTCACGTGTAACGTCTCAATGTAACAAAAGGACCTTGAATGGTCCTTTTGTTACACGTGAAAGGGTCGCACAGCCGACAAACCTAGCAAACGTGGTGTTTTTCGAGAATTTCTTTGATTTCGCGCTCTTCCTCGACTTCCCTTCTTTTCTTTCCAGATTCACCCAACTCCTTGAGTTCATTCTCAGGAAGGGAGAGAAGCTCTTCGGTCCGAGTGTCTAGATAGGTTTCCGTGTTAAGTTTCGGGTTCTCAAGCACTTCCTCAAGCAACGCGTGGAGCGCATATCCTATCTTCGGTCCTGGTTGCACGTGGAACTTCGTCATAATGCGTGAACCATCGGTTTTAAGCATCGATACGGATATCGGATCCCGGAGGGCCTCCTCCACCATGGCCTTATAGCGTCGGAAGCGGAATGGCTGCTCCTTTGGACGTCCTGTGCCGATACGATCGCAGATGCGCAGATTGAGTAGGTCCCAGATATTCTCTTCGCCGACATTGCGAATCATACGGCGTACCGCTGAAAGGGTAATCTGGTCTGGATCTGAGAAGAACATGTGCCAACGCACGAGCTTGCTCACTCTATCAATCGTTTCACGTGGAAACTTAAGGTTTTCAAGGGCTCTCTTGGTTACACGTGAACCAACGACTTCATGCCCGTGGAATGTCCAGTCATGTTTCTCATCAGACCAGCGGCGGGTTTCTGGCTTTGATACGTCATGGAATACCGCAGCAAGGCGTATATCGAAATCCCAATCCTTATCCGCTGCGTGCTGCATTGAGCGCATAAGATGACCGAAAACGTCGTAGCTGTGCGCCTGGTTCTGCTCAATACCGACTCCACGGATGAGATCAGGGGCTATGTAGCCAAGGATTCCAAGCTGATGGGAGAGCACAAGGGCCATCATTGGCTGTCTTGAGTTCAGTATGCGAATGAACTCGTCCCGAATCCTTTCACGTGAAATGTGCTCAAGATTAGGCCCCTTATCCTTGATTGCTGATGCCGTATCGGTATCGAGCGCGAATTCAAGTTCGGCCACAAGTCGTACGGCACGCATAAGGCGGAGCGCGTCCTCCTCAAAGCGCTCAGTTGCAATCCCGACTGTCCTTAATACACGAGATTCTATGTCCTTTTGTCCTTTAAATGGGTCGACAATAAGTCCTTTAGAATCGTCGAACGCGATGGCATTGATCGTGAAGTCTCGACGGGCAAGGTCGTCCTCAAGGTTATCCCCAAAGGATACTGCGTCAGGGCGGCGCTTATCCGAATACCCAGTTTCCGTGCGATAGGGTGTTACCTCGATGATGGAAAGGGAAGGGTCCTCGCTTCCGGTCTTCACTCCCACGGTCCCAAAGTCGTTCTCGTAGAAGGATTCGGGGAATACCGCCTGAATCTGGGCCGGCTTTGCATTCGTGGTGATATCCCAGTCTTTCGGGGTTCTCTTCAGAAAGAGGTCGCGGACGCATCCGCCGACCAGATATGCCTCAAATCCAGCCTCACGCAGGGCAGAGGTTACACGGGAAACCTCAAGGGGGATGGAGAACCTCATAGCGAAAATACTAGTACGGTGATGGCCATTCTCCTAGGGGTGGCGTAGTATCGGGTAAGGAGCCGGCTTACCCATGTTTCGTGGGTACGGATCCGATATGGGGCTCCTGTGGTGAAATGGATATCACAACAGTCTTCGGAACTGTCGTTCCAGGTTCGAGTCCTGGCGGGAGCACTGGAAAAGTAGGGAAAGGATATGCTATTATCCTCCCGAAGCGGATATGGTTTAGTGGTAAAACGCGTCCTTGCCAAGGACGAGTCGGGAGTTCGATTCTCCCTATCCGCACCGATATGAGATATGACAAAGCGCCTTTCTGAGGCGCTTTGTCATATAAATCTTCGCAATAGGGATAAAAAGACACCCATAATTGCCGTGTCTTTCACGTGTGGAAAACAGTGGATAAGTTTGGGGACATTGGGGATAAAGGACAGGAGGTCTTTATGAAGAAAATTTCATATTTCCTAAATAACCTATATTTTATAATGTATTTCTTAAGGCCTTATCTGAGAGGAAGGGTATGTGTCTAAGAAACTTGAGGAAGTAGGACCGCCCAAGGCATGTGAATAATGCCAGTATAAAAGGCAATCCTAAGGACATAGCCTTGGTCTCATGACCACCTGACACAAATCCAATAAATCTGTTAGGATAGCGAAGACAGGAGATTTGTGAGAAGGTGTGTCCTGTGCCATCCGAGCCTTCCAGGCTGCAGGATCGGGTATTGAGTCGGGGTGTCGTATACCGGTAGTACGCTTGTTTTGGGAACAAGTAGACGGAGTTCAATTCTCCGCACCCCGACCGAATACCTGATCTCTGCGCAAAAGCGGGATTAGTTTAATGGTAGAACATCAGTTTTCCAAACTGAGAGCAGGAGTCCGATTCTCCTATCCCGCACTCAAATAAAAAGAAAAGCGCCCGAATGGCGCTTTTCTTTTTACTGATACTTGAAACAAGGCTCTTTCTTGTAAGGGCGATTGCTTCAAGAAATTCATGTTGGCGTGCGTGCTATCCTTTCATGTATATCCACCGTACCTGCGTACGAGTCCGGAACGTTTACTCATGATCATCTCGCGTATGAATACCACTACTCTCGAGCGCTCGAATGCTGCGTTCCTTGCGCTCGTCTTGCTCCTTGCGGCAGGCGCACTTCTTATTCCCGTCGGTGCTCGCGCAGCGACCTGCACGTTCACGACCAATCTCGAGATTGGTACAGAAAACGAAGCGGTGCGCTGCCTGCAGCAGTACCTGAACTCAAAGGGGTTCACGGTCTCGACATCAGGTGTCGGATCGGCTGGTCATGAAACTACGCAGTATAAGGAGAAGACAGCTGCCGCTGTAAAGAAATGGCAGGTCGCGAACGGTATCACGCCGGCGACAGGAACGTTTGGACCTATCTCACGCGCGAAGTACATCGTGCTCACGTCCGGGACGTCCGTACCAACCCCTACGCCCACCCCAGCGCCAACACCGACCCCCACACCGACTCCAACGACTCCTGTTGAATCAACGGCACAGAAGAACGCCCGTAACGCGATTCTCGACGTACGCGACGCGTACGAGGACGCGATGGATGATTACGAGGAAGCCAAGGATGACGGCGATGGTCTCGGAAAGTCCAAGACCTACCTTGCTGAAGCGCAGGAGAGCATCATCGACGCGCTCTATGCTTTCGTGGAGGAGGATTACAGCGAGGCACAGGACCTCGCGGATGACGCGAAGTCCTCGATCGACGACGCGTACGATGAGTTCGGGGGAAGCAGCCATAGCAGCGGAAATAAGACGGATGCGAAGGATGCCATCGATGATGCCGAGGATGCCTATGACGACGCGAAGGATAAGGTCGATGAGGCGTATGACGACGGTGAGGATGCCGGGAAGGCGGACGACCTCCTCTCTGACGCGAAAGATGCCTTGAACGACGCGAAAGATGCCTATGACGACGGAGACTACGACGATGCGGTCGATTACGTCGACGAGGCCATGGATGCGATAGATGAGGCGCTCGACGATATTGGTGAGAGTAGCAGCAAGGGTGGCGATAAGGCCGACGCCAAGGAGGCGATAGCAGACGCGAAGGATGCCATTCAGGACGCCGAGGATGAGATCGACGACTCAGACAGCTCGAGTTCGAAGATCAGCAAGGCGGAGGACCTCCTCGACAAGGCCTACGACGCCCTCGATGATGCCGAGGATGCCTATGACGACGGAGACTATGGCGACGCAGTCGATTTTGCCGATGAGGCGCAGGATTACGCAGATGACGCGATAGACGCCCTCTAGAAAAGGGGGAGCGGAAAGGCACGGACCCCGGGTCCGTGCCTTTCTTCGTTCATGCGGAGGATAGGAAAGAGGAGTACCATGCAGGCATGGAACCGCTCGCGAACCGCATACGCCCTCAAACCCTCGAAGAGGTGGTGGGGCAGGAGCACCTGGTGGGGGAGGGCAAGCCGCTTCGGGTAGCGATAGAGAAGAAGCACCTGTTCTCATTCATCCTGTGGGGTCCTCCGGGGACAGGGAAGACGACGATAGCCCGCATCTATGCCCGGGCGCTCGACGCTGAGCTGCACGAGCTGTCCGCGGTCTCAGCAGGGAAGGAGGATATCAGGAAGATCGTCGGCTCAGTAGGGCAGGGGAGGACGCTCGGACTTCGGCCGAAGGTCCTGTTTCTCGATGAGATCCATCGTTTCAATAAGGCGCAGCAAGACTTTCTCTTACCGTACGTTGAGAGCGGGGACCTGACTCTCATCGGTGCTACCACCGAGAACCCCTCCTTCGAGGTTATCCCGGCGCTCCTATCGCGCTCCCGGGTCTTCGTACTCGAGCCCGTATCGGAAGAGGCGCTCCGTGCCATAACGAAGCGCGCAGGGGCCACCTTCGGGAAGGATGCGTTCGAGTGGCTCATGGGCTATGCCAATGGGGACGCAAGGAAGGCGCTCACGATGCTCGACGGGGTGATGGCGCTCTACGGGAAGAAGATAAGCGTCGCGAACCTGAATAAGGCGCTCGAGGACCCGCACCTCCGCTACGACAAGAAGGGCGAGGAGCATTACGATACCGTGAGCGCGTTCATAAAGAGCATGCGTGCATCCCAGCCGGACGCGGCCATGTACTATCTCGCCCGGATGGTCGAGGGAGGTGAGGATCCGCTGTTCATCGCGCGCAGGATGGTCATATTCGCGTCGGAGGACGTGGGCCTCGCCCAGCCCACGGCACTGGTCGTCGCAAACGCAGTATTCCGTGCCTGCGAGACGATAGGGTATCCGGAATGCGCCATAAGCCTTGCGCATGGCGTCGCGTACCTCGCGAGCGCGAAGAAGGACCGTTCCGCGTACGACGCGCTGCGGAGTGCCCAGGAGGACGTCCGTAAGACCGGAAACCTGTCCGTGCCGAAGCATATCCGTAATGCGCCGACGAAGCTCATGAAGGAGATGGGATACGGGAAGGGCTACGAGATGTACACGGAAGAGAGCTACTTGCCGGAGAAGCTCAAGAAGAAGCGGTATTTCCCGGAGACACCGAAGGGATAAGGAAAAGCCCCGCAGATGCGGGGCTTTTTCTTAGGAACGCTTCAAACTACTTAACCGCGTCCTTGAGCGCCTTAGCAGCGCGGAACTTCGGTGTGCGGGTAGCGGCGATCTTGATGGTCTCGCCGGTGCGTGGGTTGCGTCCGGTGCGTGCTGGGCGAGCCTTCGCGCTGAAGATGCCGAGCCCTGCGATCGAAACCTCGTCGCCGCTCTTGAGGCCGTCGGTGATGCTGCTGATGACGCACTCGACTGCGCGCTCTGCGTCAGCCTTCGTGCCGCCGAGCACCTCCTGCACCTTCTCCGCGATGTTTGCTTTGTTCATGATCGTAAATGAGGGTTATTCCCTAGTAGGGCTTTTTGTAAAGCCCTACATAAGGGCTACGTGAAGAAGTATAGGAAATGAGCCGTTTTGTGCAATAGGTCTTGAAAAAGTACGTGGATAAGGTGAAATCACGCATTCCGGTCTCGGTATACTATCCTCATGAGTCTCGAAGCGTCATTCCAGAGCAAGCACCCGACGCGAGAAGAGCATGAGAAGGATGAGCTGCGAGATCTCGAGCAGCAATTCGCCGACCTCGAGAGCCGTCTCGCGAGCGGAGAGACGGGCCGCAGTGCCCAGAAATTCCTGCTCACGTTCGCGTACGACAAGCTTCTTCATCTGGAAGAGAAGAATCTGCTCAAAAGCGAGCAGGCAGCGACGTATCATGCGCGCGGAACGCATAAACGGCCAGCTGTACGAAGACGCGGCCTAGAATATAGCTAGATACACAAAGGCCCCGCAGGTGCGGGGCCTTTGTGTATTAGTATTCTGGTTAGCGGGCGAACTCGACGACGCGATTCTCGCGAATCACGTTCACCTTAATCTCTCCCGGGTATTTCAGTTCCTGCTGTACGCGCTCGGCGATATCGCGTGCCATGCGGTGCATCGCGAGGTCCGAGACCTTCCCCGGGTTCACGAATATGCGGATCTCACGGCCGGCAGAGATGGCATGAACCTTCTCGACGCCCTCGTACCCGCGCGCGATGCGCTCGAGATCCGTAAGGCGCTCGAGGTAGCGCTCTACGGTATCGCGCCGGGCGCCGGGCCTTCCTGCCGAGAGCGCGTCAGCCGCTTGGACGATCATGGACTCAGGGGTCTCGTACGGATATTCCTCGTGATGCGACTGCATGGCCTGGATGACCGCCTTTTCGACCCCGAACTTCTCGAGGATGCGGCGCCCGATCTCGACATGCGTCCCCTCTACCTCATGGTCCACGGCCTTCCCGATGTCGTGCAGGAGCGCGCCGGCCCTGGCGATGTCCGCATTCGCGCCGAGCTCTGATGCGAGCATGCCGGCGATATGCGCCATCTCCACCGAGTGCTGGAGCACGTTCTGGCCGTAGCTCGTGCGGAAATGCAGGCGGCCGAGGAGCGCGACGAGCCTCGGGTCGAGTCCGATGACACCGGCCTCGTACGCTGCCGCCTCGCCCTTCTGCTGGATGGACTGCTGGACGTCGGCCCGTGCCTTCTCGACCGCCTCCTCGATCTTCGCCGGCTGGATCCTTCCGTCCTCGATGAGGTTCTCGAGCGCGATCTTCGCGGTGTGGCGGCGGAGCGGATCGAACGAGGACAGGGTTATCTTGTCAGGCGCGTCATCGATGATGACATCGACGCCGGTCGCGCGCTCGAAGGCCTTTATGTTGCGGCCTTCCTTGCCGATGATCTTCCCCTTCATCTCCTCGGACGGGATCGTGACGGAGAGCGTCATGACTTCGCTGTTCACGTTCGCTGCCATGCGGTGGATGCTCGCGAGGAGTATGGAACGGGCCTTGTCCTCGAGCTGCTCGCGTCCGTTGGCGGCGAGCTTCTGGAGGCGTGCAAGGACGCTTTCTTCGTGTGAATCCTCGAGATCGCGGATGAGAAGCGTCTTCGCGTCCTTCTCAGAGAGGCGGCTTACGCGCGCGAGCTCGTGCCTGCGCTCCTCGCGGAGCTTCTCAGCCTCGCGTCTCATGTTCGCGGCCTCGTTCTCGCGATTCTTCACGTCGTCGAGCTCGAGCGCGAGCGCTCGCTCGCGCTCGTCGAGGAACTCTTCGCGCTTGGCGATGCGCTCGGCAGCCTTGGCAACCTTCTCCTCGCGCTCCTTGAGCGGGAGGATGCGCTCCTCCTCCTGGCGCTTGGCGCGCTCCTCAGCCTCTTCGAGCACGCGGCTCGCGCGCTCCTTCGCCTCGAGCATCTTCTGCTTGACCTCGAGCTCGAGGGAGCCGCGCTGGCCGAGCGCGATCAAGAGACGGAGCACGTAGCCCAGGGCGATGCCGGCGAGGCCCGAGAGGGCAAGGAGGCTCAGTACGATCTTTATGGACATAAAACAGGTGGTGAACCTTCCCGCGTACGGGAAGGGGTATGGACAGGTTAGGCTCGGGGCTCAGATTTTCAGCCGTTTCAGCAGGTGCAGATGCCCCAGAACCCTTATAAAATAACACTTTTTCGCTATTTCGCAAACGAAACGCCCCGGACGCTGGGCCGGGGCGTTTCGCGTCAGGATGCGGCTATTTCGACTTGTAGACCTGGTCGACGAGGCCGTACTTCTTCGCCTCGTCCGCCATCATGAAGTAATCGCGCTCGACGTCCTTCTCGATCTTCGAGAGCTCCTGGCCGGTCGCCTTCGCGAGGATCTTGTTAAGGCGGTCACGCGTCGCGAGGATGTGTTTCGCCGTGATCTCGATATCGGTCGCCTGGCCCTGTGCGCCGCCCCATGGCTGATGGATCATCACCTCTGAGTTCGGGAGCGCGTAGCGCTTGCCCTTGGCGCCTGCGGCGAGGATGACCGCCGCCGCGGACGCTGCCATGCCGACCACGACCGTAGAGACGTCCGGCTTCACGTGGTTCATGGTGTCGAGGATGGCGAGGCCGGCCGTCACCGAGCCGCCCGGACTGTTCACGTAGAGCGAGATGTCCTTCTTCGGGTCCTCGGACTCGAGGAAGAGGAGCTGCGCGATCACGAGGTTCGCCATATCGTCATCGATACCTCCGGTAAGGAACACGATGCGGTCCTTGAGGAGGCGGGAGTAGATGTCATAGCCGCGCTCTCCGAACTGCGTCTTCTCGACGACCATCGGCACGAGCGTCGCACGAGGATTGGTATGTGTGTGTTCCATAGTCAGGTCATAGTACCAAAGACCTGGGATATGCGAAAAACGCCCCGCGCATGCGGGGCGTTTCCATGAATGGCCTGTGCTACTGCGCCTCTGTGCCGTCTGCCTCGATCTGGATGCTGCCATCCACCGAGCCCCCGCGAGGCATCGTGCCTTCGGACGGGACGCCCTCCTCCGGGATCGTGACATCGTTCTGCTTCAAGCGCTCGCCCCAGACATAGAACGCGCCGACCACGAGCACGGCTACGATGAGGATGATGCCGAGGATCGCGCCGTATGCTGGCCCCTTCTTCGGTTCTACGGCGAAAGGCGCCTGCGATTCTGGTGCGGAATTTTCAACGGTCTGGTCTGGTGCGTTGTCCATGGATGGTCGGGTTAGCTAATACTCTCAAGTATAGGCGACGCACGCGAAAGCCGCCCGTTCCGTGGGGATACGCAAAGCGCCTGGCTCCCTGGGAGCCAGGCGCTTTCAGGCCTGCGGCTTACGCCTTCTTCTCCTGGTACAGCGATACGGAACGGTCGAACGCTGACTGCGCCGCGGCCTTGTCGGCCCATGCGGAGAGCGTGACCTCCTTGTTCTGGATCTTCTTGTAGGTCTCGAAGAAGTGCGCGATCTCCTTGAGCGTGTGCTTGTTCACGTCTGCGAGGTCCTTGATGTCGTCGAAGCGCGGGTCGGCGACCGGCACCGCGAGGATCTTCTCGTCGGAATCGCCGCCGTCCACCATCGGGAGCGTCGCGATAGGGCGTGCACGCACGAGGATGCCCGGCATGAGCGGGTTGGTCGTGAGCAGCACTACGTCGAGCGCGTCACCGTCGTCCCAGAGCGTCTGCGGCACGAAGCCATAGTCGAACGGATAGGTCTGTGCGGTGTGCAGGACGCGGTCAAGCGCGATGATGCCGGTCTCCTTGTCGATCTCGTACTTGTTGTGCGAGCCGCGCGGGATCTCGATGATAACGTTCATCTCGTCCCTGGAGCCCGGATTGATGTCGTGCAGGAGGTTCATGGTTCGTACAAGGTTAGCTTACGCGGATTCCTTCTCGTCGCGCGCCTCTTCGGCGTCCGCGACCGGGCCGTTATCGTCGAACGCGGTCTCGTCCTCGACGGTGAGGGCGCCGTCCGCCTGGTCGTCCTCCGTGATAACGGACTCGGACTCGGTCGGGTCGATGCCTGCGGCGACCGCTGGGTCGAGATCCTCTGCCTCCTCGAGCGCGGCGACGGACTCGTCGGATGCGCCTTCTGCGGCCTCGACAGGCGCTTCGGTCTCGGCGACGCTCTCGCCGCCGATCGCCATGATGTCGATGTTCCAGCCAGTGAGCTTTGCGGCGAGGCGGACGTTCTGTCCACCGCGGCCGATCGCGAGCGACTGCTGGTCCTCGGTGACGGTCACCGCCGCGCGATGACCTTCCTCATCGAGCTCGACCTCGACGACGGTGGCAGGGGAGAGGGACTCCTTGATGTATGCCGCCTGGTCCTCGGACCATTCGATGATGTCGATGCGCTCGCCGCCGAGGGCCGCCATCACGGTCGAGACGCGCACGCCGCGCTGGCCCACGAGGGATCCGACCGGGTCCACATGCGGGTCGTTCGACGCGATAGCGATCTTCGTGCGGCTTCCTGGCTCGCGCGCGAGGCCCTTGATCTCGATGGATCCGGAAGCGAGCTCCGGTACCTCCATCTCGAAGAGACGAGTGAGGAAGCGAGGATGGCTGCGGGAGAGGCGGAGGTAGACGCCGCGGAAGCCCTCATCGACGGCGTAGAGGTACGCGCTGATGCGCTCTCCTGGACGGTAGCGCTCGCCCGGGATCTGCTCCTCGTACGGGATGATACCGGTCGCGCGGCCGAGGTCGACGAAGATTGCGCCGCGCTCAGCGCGCTGCACGATACCCGTGACGATCTCGCCCTTCTTGTGGCCGAACTCGTCGAGGATGGAGAGCTTCTCTGCCTCGCGGATCTTCTGGATGACGACCTGCTTCGCGGTCTGCGCGGCGATGCGGCCGAAGTCGTCCTGCGGCTCGAGCGGGAAGATGATCTCCTCGCCGAGCTCCGCGGTGCGCTTCATGCGCTTCGCGTCCTCGAGGAGGATGTGCTTCTCGGCGTCATAGCGCGGGAGCTCGCCCTCGGCGACCTCCTCCTCGCGGTCGAAATGCGGATGGTGGGACGGGAGCTCTGCGACCTCCTCGCCCTCCTCAGGGAACCGGACCATCGTCTCGTCGACGATCGTCTTCACCTGCTCGAAGGAGACGGTGCCGGTGTTCATGTCGAGCATGCCGCGCACCACCTGGCCGCGCTTGCCGTATTCCTTCTTATAGGCGGTGGCCATCGCCTGCTCGATCGCGTCCACCATGGTCTCCTTGGTGATGCCGCGTTCCTCGAACTCGGTGAGCACTGAATTGATTGTCTTGAGATCCAACATAGGTCCTGTATTTAGTTGTCCGCACAGTATGTAATTGTTCGCCCGGTTGCCTGCTCATTCTCGCACGCGGAGGGCTCTCCCTAAAAGGAAATGCCCGCGGGTGCGGACATTCCAGTTAGATAGAATCTACCATATATAGGTATTGCGTCAATGTTCGCGCATCAGGGAGTTCCGGTGTAGATGCGTACACGATCGACGTATCCGATGGTGCCCTGACCCACCTCTATGGACCCGGTATTAGTAAGTGCGGCGCCTGTGATCGTTGTTGGGGTGCCGTCGAGCACGCCGTCTACGTAGATAGAGACCTTCGTGCCGTCATAGGTGCCGACGATGAAATGCCAGGCATTCAGTGACATCTGGGTCCTTCCCTTGGTCGTGTATTGGGTGTTGCCCTGTCCGACGCCGAATATTGCACTCCCGTTCACATCCGTAAAGAGAAGCCAGCCATTACCGATCCAGTTGTTTCTTACGATATTGTTCCAATTCCGATGATTCGTTAGGTATACCCACGCGCTCACGGTGACGGTATTCGAAGGAAGGCCCTGGACCGCTGGAAAGGTCGCGTACGTGCCGTTGTTGAACGATGCCGCGTTTCCGGAGGGATATGGCGAGGCGGTCGTCCATGTCGGGGTCGGATACGTGCCGTTGTTGCCGCCCCCGGAGCTGTCGGAGACGGCGGTGCCGCTGCCCTCGTCGAAATCCCACGCCGCCACGAGATCGGACCCGAGCGCGTGATACAGGGACGCATCCTGCTGCTTCGCCGCGGCGATACGCGCCCGCTCGCGCGCGGTGGCGAGGCTCGCGAGCACGACGGTCGAGAGGATGCCGATGATGGCGATCACGACGAGGAGCTCGATGAGCGTGAAGCCTTTCTCCGAAGCGCGACGGTGCATGTCTTCATTCTACGGCATGCAGCATCGCTAGAGAACGAAAGAGCCTTTTCCCCGTCGCGGGTCCGTTACGTGAGACGATGCGACGCATCGACACGCTATACTTTAGATACTACGCAGCATGCAAGTCCCTGAAAGCGAACTCAAGGCATTCATACTCGACTCTGGGCTCGTGTCCCGGAAGGACGTCGACGCTGCGGACATCGACGCGAAGCAGAAGCAGCAATCGGTGGGCGACGTACTCATCGCGCAGGGCCTCCTCTCGAGCGATTCGCTCCGCCGCATAAAGTCCTATGTCCTCGGCATACCGTTCGTGAGCCTCAAGGAACGGAAGATAGGACTCGATGTCCTCTCGCTCATCCCGGAACCTATCGCGCGCACGCACAGCATCGTCGCCTATAAGAGGGACGGAGAAGAGCTCGAAGTCGCCATGCTCGATACCGAGGACCTTCCGGCGATCGATTCCGTACGGAAGAAGACCGGCCTGCGCATCCTTCCGCGCCTCACTGACGAGAGCTCGCTCAAGGGCGCGCTCGTGCAGTATCAGAAGTCCCTCAAGGATGAGTTCGGCGACCTCATTTCGGCCGAGGTCGGCCGCATCAATCTCATGGACGAGAAGGATACCGTTCGCGAGGACCTGCCGACCGTGCGTATCGTGGATACGCTCCTGCGTCACGCCATCATCCAGAAGGCGTCCGACATCCATCTCGAGCCCATGGAAAGCGAGATGCTCGTGCGCTATCGCATCGACGGCGCGCTGCATGATGCCATGACGCTCCCGCGCGCAGCCGCTCCGAGCATCGCGGCGCGCGTAAAGGGGCTCGCTGACCTGAAGGTGGGCGAGGTGCGTCTGCCGCAGGACGGGCGCTTCAAGATGGAGACTGAGACGGAAAAAGTCTCATTCCGCGTATCGACGCTGCCGACCTACTTCGGGGAGAAGATCGTGATGCGGCTCCTGCGCGAGACCGGCGAGGGCTTCACGCTCGATACGCTCGGATTCCACGGGGCCGGGCTCGAGCGCGTGCATGCGGCGATGAAGCAGGCCGGAGGCATCATCCTCGTCGCCGGGCCGACCGACGCGGGCAAGACCACGACGCTCTATACGCTCCTCGACATACTCAATACGCCGGACGTCGACATATCGACCATCGAGTATCCGATCGAGTACCAGATGAAGCGCGTTAACCAGACGCAGGTCAATCCGGCCGCCGGCCTCACGTTCGCGAACGGGCTCCGCGCGCTCCTGCGGCAGGATCCGAACATCATCATGGTGGGGGAGATCCGCGATGCGGAGACCGCGTCGCTCGCGGTCAACGCGGCGCTCACGGGCCATCTCGTCCTCTCGGCGATCCATACGGACTCGGCCGCAGGCGCGATAGCGCGGCTCATCGACATGGGCGTCGAGCCGTTCCTGCTCGCTTCCACGCTGCGCCTGGTGGTGGGACAGCGGCTGGTCCGTCGCCTCTGCGACGATAAGGAGCAGTACGCGCTCGACAGGACGGAGCGGGCAGAGATCGCGGACGCTGACCGGTTCGACCGCGTGCTCGCGGCGCTCTCGGAAGAGAAGCTCATCAAGGAAGGCATGTCGCTCGATGCGATGCCGTTCTATAGGCCGGTCCCGTCCCCTGCATGCGAGGACGGCTACGCCGGACGCATCGGCATCCACGAGGTGCTCGCGGTCTCGTCGGCGATCCGAGAGCTGATCCTGCATGGCGGCACGCCGGAAGCGCTCGAGGCTCAGGCCCGGAAAGAGGGCATGCTGACGATGCTCGAGGACGGGCTCTACAAGTCCGCACAAGGCATGACTTCGATCGAGGAGGTCCTCAGGGCCGTGTAGCTCCGCTCGACAGCGCGCCTGCGCGCGCGTATTGTCCCTACGGACCAATAACAATAAGGAGAGGACGGTGACATCGTTCGACGAGCACTGGACCGAAGCGCATATCGAATCTCTTCGAGCCGCAAGGACGCTCGAAGAGGCAGGCCATGTCGGCGTGACGATCCTCGAGCGCATGCGCGTGACGGGACGGGAGATAATCCAGATCTGCGGGCCCATGACGACCGGAGGGCTCGGGACGCTTCCGAAGAACATGGAGCGCTTCGCGCTCGCCATAGAGCGTGCGCGAGGACAGGGCCTCCTGGTGTTCGACCAGATCCCGTTCCAGCAGGCGATCATCAGAGTGACCGATCACCATGATGGCGGCGCATACTGCACCGATATCCTGGAAGTCTTCTATCGGAGGATCCTCGGATGCGGCCATGTGTCACGGGCGCTCTTCCTGCCCGGATGGGAGTCGTCCCGCGGCGCGCGCTGGGAATGGGAGTTCGTCCGTTCGTGCGGCATTCCGGCCGAGCTCTATCCCGAGGCCTGGCTGTCTCCGTGCGCTGCGTAGGCGTAAGAGCCGCGCGACCATGTGGTCGCGCGGCTTTCTCTATGCACAGGACGCGAGCGCCTTCGCCAGTAGAATGGAGCGATGGAACCCTCCATCAAGGCCATCATCATCCACGGGAACGCCGGCGGCACCGGCAACACGCAGTGGCTCGGGTGGCTCGCCGAAGAGCTCGGGAAGCGCGGCATCCCTGCGGTGAGCCCTACGTTCCCCGACAACTTCATGGCGAGGAGGTCGGTCTGGCTCCCGTACATCGAGAAGCTCGGTGCGGACGAGCATACGATACTCGTGGGCTACTCGTCCGGAGCTGTCGCCGCGATGCGGTACGCGGAGACCCATAAGATAAGGGGTTCGGTGCTCGTCGGTGCCTGCCATACCGACCTCGGCTCGCTGCTCGAGAAGGTCTCCGGCTACTACAAGGACCCGTGGCAGTGGGACGCCATCAAAGAAAACCAGGGATGGATCGCGCAGTTCGGCTCCGTGGACGATCCGGTGATACCGATCAAAGAAAGCCGTTTCGTGCATGAGAAGCTCGGGAGCGAGTATGCCGAATTTCCGGACAGGCAGCATTTCGGCTACCCCACGCCCATGGCGGCGTTCCCGGAAGCGCTCGATGCCATCCTGAGGCACGAGCGGCCCTGATATCGCTCCCGGGCCGATTCCTACCTGCTACTATAGAGGCATGCTCATCGTCGGAAACTGGAAGGCGTACGTGGAATCGAAGGCGAAGGCGATGGCGCTCTACGCGGGCGCGAAGCGCCTTGCAGCGAAGGGCGACCATGAGATCGTGGTCGCGCCGCCGCTCCCGTATCTCGGACTGCTCGCGCCTTCGAAGCCTGCGGCGAACGGGCCCTGGCTCGCCGCCCAGGACGTATCGATAACGGTCGGCGGGGCACAAACCGGCGAGGTCACGGCAGGGCTCCTGAAGGAGCTCGGCGTCTCGTACGTCATCGTAGGGCATTCCGAGCGCAGGGCGCGCGGGGAGACGGATGAGATCGTCGTCGAGAAGGCGCGTCATGCGCTCGCGCACGGCATGACGCCGATCATATGCGTCGGCGAGGCCGAGCGTGATCCCGAGGCACAGTACCTCAAGAAGGTCCGGCAGCAGGTGAGCGCCGCGTTCGTGTCCTTCTCGACCAAGGAACGCCTGTCGGCGGTCATCGCGTACGAGCCCATCTGGGCGATCGGGAAGACGGATGCGGAGGCGATCCAGCCGTCCGACCTGAGCGAGATGGTCCTCTACATACGGAAGGTGCTCGCCGATTTCATGCCGGGGCGCGCGAACCAGAAGGTCCGCATCCTCTACGGCGGGTCGGTCGACGCTGACGACGCTCGCGCGCTCGCGGCAGGTACCGGCATCGACGGGTTCCTCGTCGGCCGCGCATCTACCGACGTCGCCGGATTCTCCGCGCTCGTGAAGGTGGTCTCCTAGCAATGCGGAGCGTCGAGAAAATAAAGAAGCTCGAGAACGTGCCGGTCCTGGTACGTGCCGCGCTCAACGTGCCCGTGAAGGACGGGGAGGTCTCAGGCGCCTTCCGTCTCCGCCAGGCGCTCCCGACGATCGAATACCTCCGGAAGCGCCATGCGCGCGTGATACTCATCGGGCATATCGGCGACAAGGGCACGGAGACGCTCGAGCCGGTCTATCGAGCCATGAAGGGGTTCGTGCGAGACCTCGCGTTCTGTCCGACAACGGTCGATGCTGCGGCGCACGCTGCCGTCGAAGCGCTCCCGCCGGGCGGCGTGCTCATGCTCGAGAACCTGCGGCGCGACAAGGGAGAGCAGGGGAACGACCCTGCCTTCGCGGCGAGCCTGGCCGCGCTCGCGGACGTGTTCGTCGAGGATTCCTTCGACGTGTGCCATAGGGCGCACGCCTCGGTAGTCGGCGTGCCGGCGCTTCTCCCGAGCTACGCAGGCTTCCTCGTGCAGGAGGAGGTGCGACAGCTGTCGAAGGCGCTGCGACCGAAGCATCCGTCGCTCGCGATCATCGGTGGCGCGAAGTTTGCCACGAAGGAGCCGGTGCTGAAGAAGCTTCTGAAGTCATATAAGGCGGTGTTCGTTGGGGGCGCGCTCGCGAACGATTTCATGCAGGCGAAAGGATTCCCGGTCGGGAGATCGCTCGTGTCTGGGGCGGATGCGAATGAGCTGCGCGTGCTGGCCAAGAGCAAGAAGCTCCTGCTCCCGGTCGACTACGTCGTCGCGCCGGCAGGGAAGGACGTGAGCGCGGGACGCGTCTGCGACGTGAACGACGTGAGGCCGGACGAGGCGATCCTCGATAACGGGCCGGAGACGGTCGCGCTGCTCGCGGGATACGCGTCGAAGGCGAAGACCATCCTCTGGAACGGGCCGCTCGGAAACTACGAGAACGGATTCGTGCAGGGGACGATCGCGCTCGCGAGGGTAATCGCGGATGTCGATGCCCGATCGATCGTCGGTGGCGGCGATACGGTCGCGGCCATAGAGTCGCTCAGGCTGAACGATGACTTCTCGTTCATCTCGACCGGCGGCGGCGCGATGCTCGACTATCTCGCGAAAGGGACGCTGCCGGGCCTGAAGGCGCTCGACTAGCCGATCCTGCTGCGGATCTTCTCCGCGATATCTTTAGCTTCGCGCTCGACGTACGGAAGCTTCGGCCACGGGAACTCGAAATAGCTCCGGTCGTGGCGGGGGATGATATGCATATGGAGATGAGGCACCTCCTGTCCTGCCTCAGGCTCATGGTTCGAGTTTATGTGCACACCCGACGCGCCTACCGCGTCGCGGACCGCCGGGGCGATCTTGCGCACCGTCTCCATGACCGCGGCGAAGGTCTCCTGGTCGACATCGAAGATGTTCCGGAACGGCCTCTTCGGGATCACGAGCGTGTGGCCGGGCGCGTTCGGGGCGATGTCGAGGAACGCGAGCGTCTCGTCGTCCTCGTACACGATGTCCGCGGGAACCTCCCGGCGGATGATCTTCATGAAAATGGTGTCCTCCATACGCAGAGGATACCCCGCGAGCCGATTTTGATACAATGCACGGACGATGGCCTTTCTCCTCCATGACCCGATAGACGAGACCGTGCGGAAAGCGCTCGAGGCTTATGACGACATGACGGCATCGCTCCTCGCGAGGCGCGGCGTGACGACGCTCGCGGAGGCGGAGGCATTCCTCTCGCCCTCGTACGACGAGCACATACACGACCCGATGCTGATGATCGACATGCCGAAGGCGGCGGAGCGCCTTGCACAGGCGATCGGAACGAGCGAGAAGGTCGCGGTCTGGAGCGATTATGACTGCGACGGCATACCTGGCGGCGTGCTCATGCACGATTTCCTCAAGAAGGCCGGGGCGAATTTCGTGAACTACATCCCGCACCGCCATAACGAGGGGTACGGCGTGAATATCCCAGGGCTCGAGAAGCTCGCGCGCGAAGGCGTCACGCTCGTCATCACGGTCGACTCCGGTATCACGGACACTGTCGCGGTGGCACGGGCGAACGAGCTCGGCATGGACGTGATCGTTACCGACCATCACCTCCCGAGCGCTGACGGCCTTCCTCCTGCGTTCGCGGTCCTCAACCCGAACGCGCGGGAAGACGAGACCTATCCCTATAAGGGACTGTGCGGTGCTGGTGTCGCATGGAAGCTCGTGTGCGGAACGCTTGCGGCCGGTTTCCCGGGACGCGAGCTGATACCGGAGGGGTGGGAGAAGTGGCTTCTCGATATGGCAGGCATGTCCACTATCGCCGACATGGTCCCGCTTACCGGCGAGAACCGCGTCATCGCGACGTACGGGCTCATGGTGATGCGGAAGTCTCCGCGTCTCGGCCTCCAGAAGCTCTGCAAGGTCGCGCGGGTCGACCAGAGGAAGATCGTCGAGGACGATGTCGGCTTCATGATCGCGCCAAGGATCAATGCGGCGTCGCGCATGGGCGATCCGAGAGACGCATTCCTCCTGCTCTCGACGACCGACGAGTCGCAGGCAGACGAGCTCGCGAAGAAGCTCGAGTCGCTCAACCGTTCCCGACGCGCGACGGCGGGTGCCATAACGCGCGCGGTCCATGACCGGCTCATGGAACGTAAGAGCGAAGGGAAGGAGCTCTCCTCGGTCATCGCGATGGGGGATCCGGACTGGCGTCCGGGGCTCCTCGGGCTCGTGGCGAACGGCATCGCCGAGGAGTACGGGCGGCCGGTCTTCCTCTGGGGACGCGAGGGGAACGACACCATGAAGGGATCGTGCCGTTCGGGCCCGGGGAACGCGAACGTGGTCGAGCTCATGCAGGCGGCCGGGGATACGTTCCTCGGCTTCGGCGGGCACAAGGCCTCCGGCGGCTTCTCCGTCGCGCCTCACGCGGTCTTCGATCTCGAGGAGCGGCTCGCTGCCGCGCTCGCATCGCTTCCGAAGGAAGACGAGCGCGAGGCCGTGCGTGCGGACCTCGCCATGGATACGGACCAGGTCTCGAAGGATCTCCTCAAGAGGATCGAGAGGCTCGCGCCGTTCGGCATGATGAATCCGAAGCCGGCCATCGCGTTCAATGAGGCGTACATCGAGCACGTCTCGTGGTTCGGGAAGGCGGACGAGCATCTGCGCCTCGCGATACGGCGCGGGCATGAGGAGTTCCCGGAGCCGCCGATTGAGGCCATGACCTTCTACGCGAAGCGCCAGCTCGGGAATCGTGCGGAGAGGCTCGCGAAGGGGCAGGTCGTCGCGCTCCTCGCGCATCTCGAGGAGGACACGTTCACGCGCGGGCAGCCGCTCCGGCTGCGCATCGTTGAGATCCGCTGATTGCTATACTGATTCCTATGCGCTTTACGATATACGGAGACGGCGGTTCGCGCGGGAATCCGGGGCCTGCGGGCAGCGGGGCGATCATAAGGAACGAGGCGGGAGAGGTCGTGGGCACGGTCTCCGAGTTCCTCGGTACCACGACCAACAATGTCGCCGAGTATACGGCCGTGCTACGCGGGCTCGCCATGCTCGCGACCATGCTCGGACAGAAGGCGAAAGACGCGGAAGTCCACGTCCGCATGGACAGCATGCTCGTGATACGGCAGATGAAAGGCGAGTGGAAGATCAAGCATCCGAACATGAGGCCGCTGGCAGAGAAGGTCAGCGAGCTCGTTCGCTTGTTCGGATCGGTATCGTTCGAGCACGTGTATCGCGAGCACAACAAGGACGCGGACCGTCTCGCGAACGAGGCGATGGATCGCGGGGCATGAGGGACAGGATCCTCCTTGCAGGGTTCGCAGGATTCGCGAGCGGCACACTATGCCGCTCGCTTCTCGTTTTACCGTGGCACTATCTCGTATTCATATCTCTCATAGCTGCGCTCACGCTTTTCGCATGGAAGCGCGAGAGACGGACCGGGTACCTCATCATCGCGGTCGCGCTCATGGGAGGCGTGCTCGGTGCCGGACGCGTGATGCTCGCGCCTGCGCATCTTCCCGAACCGTTCGTCCCGCTCCTCGACGCGACGGTGTCGTTCGAAGGCGTCGTGGTCGCCGAGCCCGATATCCGCGAGACGACGCAACGCGTCACCATCCAGGTCGAGAAGGACGGTGAGAGGACGAAGGTGCTCGCGGTGGCACCGCTCTATCCTGAAGTAAGGTACGGGGACCATGTAGAGGTCCAGGGAAGGCTCGAGCGCCCTGAGCCGTTCGAGACCGATACGGGGCGCACCTTCCGCTATGACCGCTTCCTCTCGAAGGACGGTATCTTCGCGCTCGTGAGCAAGGCGCATATCGATCCTATCGATTCCGCGCGCGGCATATCCGCGCATGCCATGGCGCTTCTGATCGAAGGGAAGCACGCATTCCAGGACGCGCTTGCCGCGGGCATACCCGAGCCGGGCGCATCCCTCGCATCAGGGCTCATCACGGGCGGGAAGCAGGGGCTCGGGGAGGAGCTCCTCGCAATGTTCGTCATCGCCGGGCTCGTGCATATCGTCGTGCTGTCCGGTTATAACGTGATGATCGTCGCGGAGAGCGTGCTTCGCGCGCTCGGCTTCCTTCCGAAGCGGGTGGCGGCATCGGTGGCCGGCGTCATCATAGGATTCTTCGTGCTCGCCGCAGGAGCCGGAAGCGCGAGCATACGCGCGGGACTCATGGCAGGGCTCGCGCTCTTCGCTCGGGCAACCGGCCGCACGTATGCGGTCGTCCGGGCGCTCCTGTTCGTCGCGTTCCTGATGCTCGTCGCGAATCCGCTCCTTCTCGCGTACGATCCTGGATTCCAGCTGTCCTTCCTGGCCACGCTCGGCCTCATCCTTCTCTCGCCGATCATCGAGGCTCGCTTCATGTGGATCGCGAGCGCGTTCTGGCGCGATCTCCTCGCGGCGACGCTCGCTGCCCAGGTCGCCGTGCTCCCGCTCCTCCTGTATCAGACCGGCCTCTTCTCCGTGGTCTCGCTCCCGGCGAACCTGCTCGTGCTCCCGGTGGTGCCGCTCGCAATGGCGCTCTCCGCGCTCGCGGGCGTGCTGAGCATGCTCATGCCTGCTGCCGCGCCGCTCTTCGGGTTCCCGGCGCACGTGCTTCTCTCGTATGTCATCGAGACCGCGCGATTCACAGCGACGCTTCCGCTTGCGTCCTTCGCGGTTCCGCAGTTCCCGTTCGCAATCACCATTCTTTCGTATGTCATTCTCGGATGGGTCATAGCGAAAGCGCCCGGGAAGCCAGAGGCCTCCCGGGCGCTTCGTGCCTAGCGCTATGCGAGCGCTTTTCTCAGGCGTTCTTCGACGACCGGCCAGTGCACGTTCTCGAGGAATGCTTCCACGTAGGTCTTCTTCTCGGCCGGCCTGTAGTCGACCATGTACGCGTGCTCCCAGAGGTCGATCGCGAGCATGATCGGGAGTCCGGCGAGCTGTCCGAGCTCGTGATCGTTCACGAACGCCGTGTGCAGCGTCGCGGTGCGTGCGTCGTAGTACACGACGACCCAGCCGATGCCGCGGGTCCCGGCAACCTCTTTTATATGCGCGATGAACCCGTCCCAGCTGCCGTACTTCTCGATGGCGACCTTCCGGAGGCTGTCCTCGGCGGATGCGACCGCGCCTCCGCCCTCGAACTGCTCGAAGTAGTACTCATGCATGCGCATCCCGTCGAACTCGAACCCGAGGCGGCGGCGAAGCTCGTTGATGACGAACGCGTTGCCTTCGGCATCCGCGTCGCGCAGTCTCTTTATGGTGTCGAGGATGAGGTTCGTGTGCTTCACGTAGCCCTCGTAGAGCGCGAGGTGTACGGCGATTTGCTCGGGGGAGAGGCCCTTCAAGGTAGGGAGATCAAACGTGCGGGCGGTGTATGACATAGGTTCGAGGTGTTAGTTCCTGGGCAGAGTATACCGCCTCAGGGCATGAGGAGCGCGTGAGCATGCGATTATGTCCCTGGCTCATGAAGACCCGCATCCCGTATCCGGTGCTCGCGCTGCTCACGTTCCTGCTGCTCGCAGGGAACGCGGCGGCGTATGCGCTCGCGTTGAGGCATGATGCGGCGCCGACCCTCACGGTCTCGTTCCTCGATGTCGGGCAAGGAGACAGCATCCTCGTGAAAGGACCGACCGGTATACAGGTACTCATCGACGGCGGGAAGGATCGTTCGGTCATACGCGCGCTGCCTAAGGTCATGGGTCCGCTCGACCGCACGATCGACCTGATGGTGGCGACGCACCCTGATGCGGATCATATCGGAGGGCTCCCGGACGTGCTCGCGCGCTACCAGGTAGCGCACCTCCTCTCATCCGGACGCGAGACCGACTCTTCATTCGTCGATCGCCTCGAGGCAGCGTCCACAGGTGAGCGCGGGATGGCGCGGGGAGTCGCGCGGAAGGGTATGCGCATCCATCTGGGCGGCGGGGCCTATGCGGACGTACTTCACCCCGAGGACAACGTCGCGAAGCTTCCTGATACGAACGATGCGTCGGTGGTGATGCGGCTGGTATACGGCGATACCGAGTTCATGCTCACGGGCGACGCGCCGTCCTGGGTAGAGGACCGTCTCGTGAAGGGATACGGAGATGGTCTGAGGAGCGATGTGCTCAAGGCCGGGCATCACGGCTCGAAGACCTCGACCGGCGCGCTCTTCCTCGGTGCGGTCGATCCGGATACGGTCGTCATATCGGCAGGCAAGGACAATTCGTACGGTCATCCGAGCGCGGATGTG
Source organism: uncultured bacterium (assembly GCA_937879955.1). Classification (GTDB taxonomy): domain Bacteria; phylum Patescibacteriota; class Minisyncoccia; order Phycocordibacterales; family Phycocordibacteraceae; genus C7867-001. The sequence goes on along the minus strand of CALFMK010000001.1, from coordinate 454,517 downwards.
CTCGAGCGAATCAGGGATTCGGGGGCGGCAGCCATCTCGACGATAGAGAGTGGCACGATCATCTTCGTCTCGGACGGGAAGACGGTCTCGCGCAAGTAATACGGATATAAAAGAAAAGAGCCGGACGAGCCGGCTCTTTTTACTTGATGACCCCTGCCTTCTTGAGGGTGGCGAAGGCGCCGTTCTTCTTGATGTGGCGCATGCCCTTGGCGCTCACGTCGATGAGGAGTGCCTTGCCGAGCTCTGCGACGAAGACGCGGCGCTTCGTGAGGTTCGCCTGGCGGCGTACCTTCCCGGTAGGGTTGAACTGGGTAGCGCGGGTACGGTTAGAGTACCGCCCTCCAATCTGGGTCGACTTTCCTGTTACTGCGCATTCGCGTGCCATAGTTCCTGCATGCTAGCATAAACGGGCGTTTTTAAGCAACTTCTCCATGGAAACCACTATTTTTACCGTCATAGTGCTCATTATCTCGGTCATCCTGCATGAAGTAGCCCACGGATGGGCTGCTAACGCGCTCGGCGATCCTACGGCAAAGCTGCAGGGCCGCTTGACCCTGAACCCTATAAAGCACGTGGATCCGGTAGGCTCCATCCTCATCCCGGCAGTCCTCGTCCTCACGAATTCTGGCTTCCTGTTCGGCTGGGCTAAGCCGGTTCCGTACAATCCGTACAATTTGAAGAACCAGCGGTGGGGCGAGGCCATCGTCGGGGCTGCGGGCGTCGCCACGAATCTTCTCGTCGCCGTCATCTTCGCCGTTCTTGCACGCCTCGCGTTCGCGGAGGGCATGGACGCTTTCGGCAGCCTCGCGTCGCTCGTGGTGCTCGTGAACCTCTCGCTCGGCCTCTTCAACCTCGTTCCGATCCCGCCGCTCGACGGGTTCACGGTGCTTCGCGGGATACTGCCGTACCGCGCATCGCTCGCGCTCCGCGACCTCGAGTACAAGATCCAGGCTGGCGGCATCCTCTCGCTCGTCCTCGTGCTCTTCCTGTTCTCCTACTTCCTCTCGGCGCCGTTCGGGCTCCTTATCCGATACGTGTTCCAGGTTCTCGTAGGGGTCTAGTCTCGACATGGAACAGACGCCCGAACTCGAGCCATCGTCCGTGAAGGCACTCATGGATCTGGCGAACCTCTCGCTCGCGTTCGGGAGGGTGGATCGTGTCACCTGCCACCCGGACGGCATGACGCCGGAGTCCGATACGGACCATACGGTGATGCTCGGACTCGTGGCCTGCGCGTTCGCGGAGCGCTTCGTGCCCGAGCTCGACCGAGGGCTGGTCGCGCAGTTCGCGCTCGTGCATGATCTCGTCGAAACGTATGCCGGAGACACCCCGACGGCGCACATCATGACCGCTGCCGATCATGCTGGTAAGGAGGAGCGGGAGGCGGCTGCGCTCGCGCGCATACGAGCCGAGTTTGATACGGAGCTCCCATGGATTGGTGAGACGATCGACGCGTATGAAAGCCTCGCGACACCCGAGGCGCGGTTCGTGAAGGTCATGGATAAGACGCTGCCGAAGATGGTGAACATATTCAACGACGGCGTCACGTTCAGGCGACAAGGCAACGACCGGACGAGCGGACAGGCCTTCCTCGATCATCAGCACGCGAAGATCCGCGAGGGGTACGGAAGCGATCAGGCCGCCGCCATGACGCTCCTGGAGAGGGTGGGCGAGGAGATGATGTCTGCCATATTCCCGGAGTAATCCACCGTACCTACACACGTTTAGATAGTGTTCGGTAGCATTCGAACAATTGTTCGTTTATGCTTCAAGTATGGAATCGAAAGCCGTAACGGAGTCGAGGCGCGGGAAGCTCCTCTCCTTCTATAGGAAGAACCGGCGCATGCCGAACATAACCGAGATGATGGACCTGTTCGGTCTCTCATCCCGCAGCTCCGCGTTCTACGCGTCAGAGCGTCTCATAGAGGAAGGATACGCGAACAAGGATCGGACCGGGAAGCTCGTCCCGGCCCCGGGACTCTTCAGGGTCCCGCTCCTTGGGCACATACGTGCCGGCTTCGCGGCGCCTGCCGAGGAGGAGCTCGCGGACACGGTGACGATCGGAGACTATCTGATCGATGACCCGAATGCGAGCTATCTGCTCCAGGTCGAGGGCGACTCCATGCAGGACGCCGGTATCCAGAGCGGGGACATGGTGGTGTTCGAACGCTCACAGCGCTTCAAGCCGGGAGACATTGTGGTCGCGCTCACCGAGGACGGCTATACGCTCAAGTACCTTCGTAAGAAGGGACAGACGTTCTTCCTCGAGGCGGCCAACGACCGGTATCCCGACATCCATCCGAAAGAAGGCGAGATTCTTGGGAGGGTTACCTCCACGTTCCGGAAGTACTAGCCTATGGATAGGAAGAGCTCGTATCCTCAGGCGATCGTTCACTTCGATGGCGATTCGTTCTTCGCCTCCGTGGAGCAGGCGAAGGATTGGACCTTGCGCGGCAGGCCGGTCGTGACGGGCGGGGAGCGTGGCGCGGCGACGTCGCTTTCCATAGAGGCAAAGAGGCTCGGTCTCCATCGAGCGATGCCGATGCAGGAAGTGCGCAGGGTCTGTCCAGAGGCCGTGATCGTGGCTGGCGACTATACCGCGTACTCGATCTACGCGCAGCGCATGTACGCGATCGCGAGAGGGTTCACCTCCAGGGTCGAGGAGTACAGTATCGACGAGTGTTTCGCCGACATCACCGGCCTCGACGAGAGCCGTAGCACTACCTACGAGGAGATCGCGCTCGCTATCAAGCGGAAGCTCCAGGAGAGTCTCGGTATCACGTTCGGCGTCGGGCTCGCACCGACGAAGACGCTCGCGAAGGTCGCATCGAAGCGTAACAAGCCCGATAGCTTCAACCTGCTCCCGAAGGAATCCATCGAGGAGATACTCGCGGACACGGAGATATACGACATATGGGGACTCGGGGGAGCGCTCTCGACGAGGCTCCGGGGACTCGGCGTGATGTCGGCGCTCGACTTCATACGGAAGCCCGACCCCTGGCTGAAGGAGCATGGCTTCGGGAAGGCCGTGCGGGACGTGTGGCTCGAGCTCCAGGGATATCCCGCGATGAGGGTGTCGTCCGGTTCGCACAGCAAGCCGCACTCCGTGATGGTGACGCGTACGTTCACGCCGCCGTCGACCGATCGCGAGTTCATCTTTTCTCAGCTCTCGAAGAATGTTGAAGCCGCGTGCGCGAAGCTCAGGCGTGCAGGCATGAAAGCGAGCGCCCTAAGCTTCTATCTCAAGACGCAGGAGTTCACGTACCACGGCGTGCAGCTCGACCTCCCGGTCGCGATCGATACGCCGGTCGAGATGCTCGCGCGGATCCGCGATCGCTTCGATGAGGTGTACGCGACCGAGATCCCGTATCGCGCGTCAGGGGTCACGCTCCGTGCGTTGAACCACTCCGCGTTCGTGACACCCGATATATTCGGAGCGTATGAGATAGAGCATGAGAAGGGCGAGACGTTTCGCGCGCTCGACTCGGTGAACAAGAAGTACGGACGCAATACCGTGTACCTCGGTTCGAGCATGACGGCGCTGAACGCCGCGGGAGCGGGATATGGAAAAAGGATGACACGCGGATTCATACCGGCGACGGCGGATGGGAAGAAGTCGCTCAACATCCCATACCTCGGGATCGCACGATAAAGAAAAAAGAGAGGTGCAATTAAGACACCTCCCTAGAGATCGAACGCGCTTCTGAGAATGTGCATCGCACGCGGGTCGGTGAAAGGAAGGGGTATGCCGAGCTTCTCGTATTGGATCGCTATCCGGCTCCGGACACTCGTGATGTTCCCGGAAGCATATCGTGAGGCGAGCTCTTCGAGCGACATGCCGTGTGCGAGGTCGAAGAGAAAGTCCTGGTTCGGGTCTCCGTCTTCCGGAAGCCTGAGTGCGACTTCGATGATAAGCTCGTCGTCGCTCGTGCCTGTCGGAATAGACATCCTGTCCTCCTATACATCTGACTCCATGTCGGACGTCTATCATAAGTATCGACGTATTTACCCCACGCGCAATATACAACTTGACTATTGCTTTTTATGTTTTGTGTTGTAGTATTCAAGCCATGGATTTCAGGAAGCTCGCTGACCAGGCATTCCCATTCTTCGGACTCGCGATCCTCGTGGGCGGGCTTGTGGTGCTCGCTATTGTCACCGAACCGCTCCTCGATTCGGGAAAGAATCTCGCCGCGGTGAACGCGGCCGAGGTCGTTGCGCTCACGAATGAGGAACGTGCGCACGAGAGCGTCCCGGTGCTCCAGCGGAATGCGCTCCTCGATGAGGCTGCGCAGATGAAAGCGCAGGACATGGCAGCGAAGGGGTACTACGCACACGTCTCTCCGGACGGAGTCACTCCGATGTACTGGGTCGAGAAGGCCGGGTACAAGTACCTCATCATCGGCGAGAACCTCGTCGTAAATCGCACCGATGCCGAGCAGGTCGTCGACGCGTTCATGGGCTCTCCCGGTCATAAAGCGAACATCCTCCGTAAGGACTTTACGGAGATCGGCGTCGGCGTCGCGAACGGGGTCTATAAGGGAAAGGACGCGACCTTTACGGTACAGATATTCGCGGCGCCCTATCCACGTGCTATAGCAGCAGTCTCTCAAAGTTCTAAAGAGAATGTGAAACAAAGTTCAAGTGCCACGAGGCCTGTGCAGACCCCTGCTCCGGCAAAGACCAAGGTAGCGCCTAGCGTTCCACGCGCATCCAGCACCCCAGAGGCAGCGTCAGGCCGGGAAACGGTTCCAATCGCTTTCGAAAAGCCAGATTCTATACAGGAAAAAGTTAAAGAAGTTATAAAGCCTCTGATCGAATCGACGATAGCGACGTCTGTAGGAAGCACTTCGACCATGGCGACATCGACATTTTCGGTCCCTTCCTTCTCTCTCAACACGTCGGTACCTATCCAGCTCGCGATGGTTTCCCAGTTAGAGGCACGAGCGCTTCCTGTGCAGGCAGGTTCCACCTGGAGCATGGAACTGAGGATGTTCGTCGAGAACGTGCTGCTCGGCGCGCGGAGCCTCTTTGTCCGTTAGGTCCGCTTCTGTCCGTTATGTCCGATTCGAACGGACAATAATCAGGATACTGGTAACCGTGAAAAGCCCTCCGGTGATCAGTGTCATGGATTCTTTGGTCACGCTTAATAGGGGAAGCCAGGTGCCGTTCGTCGATGGCGAGATTGCAATTAGAAAGAATGCCAGCGGAATAGACCAGGCAGAGAATCTCACCCATGAGTGGAGTTTCGCAGGACTCCGTAATATGAGAATCAGGGAAAAGGGCAGAGCTGCGAAGAGGGAAAATCTGTAGAGGGGTTCGCCGATTTCTTGATCAAAGAAATTGAGATAGTCGAGGCTAACTCCCAGGGCGAATGTCACAAGGATGAGCGTAAGGATCCAGAGTTTCATAAGAAGACGGATGAGGGGCGGCCAATGCTTAGTTCCACTATAGCCTTGCGAGACGCGCTTCCGCTTCGAGCTGGTGGAGTAATCTCAACAATAGCGGCCGTAGCTCCAGAAACAAGTCATGGAGAGTTTTCGAAACTGCCTGACGTCTTTGCGATAATTTTTTTCGAGCCGAATCGGTATCTTGGGCGGGGAGAATTTCCGAATCGATCATCTGAATAATCTCTGCTTCGATTGAGAGGTCAATCTCACCGTCTCCGTCAGAATCTAAATCAAGGGTCACGACATCTTCGACACTGATTTTTGCCACCGTCGTAGGTGTGACCGGAATGTCTACGAATGCCATTTCTGATGTAACTCCATCCAAATCACTTTTCTGTATTTCGAGTGTGAAGGTTCCCGAATCATATCCATGCAGCTCAACGATCTCGTGCGAGCCTTCAAGAGCGGATATGTACTTTGTCTCTCCGAGCTCACCGTAAGTGGCGCCGGGTATCTCAAGTTCATCTGCGCCTGTCCGCCTGCTCTCCTCATCGATTATTTCGAGCGTAAGAGGAGAGTGGAGGAAGTAGCGGATTATGTTCGGCCGTGAATTCATATCCGGTGGCTCGGATAAGAAATACTGAGGAAGCGATATCTCGCCGGTAAGAATATTTTTCACTTGAGACTTCACTGCCGTTAGTGCCATAAGATTTCCATGATCCTTGTTAAAGGGTGATCGATCGTTGTAGGAAAGAAGATCAATCCATAGGTTTGTGGTGGAAGCTAATTCAGGAACCAGGTGTGCACTCGAGACGGGTACGACCCCGTCGCCTTCCTGGGTGAACGTCGGTCGATACATCTCCTTGCAAAGAGAGAAGACACAGCGCTCGTAGAACTCGATACCCGACACGGTCTCTTCTCCCCATCCTGCGATCTGATACAGATCGATACCGAGTGGCGGCGTCCACGCGTCGAGCGATGCGTGCATGTCCGATGCATACGATAGGAGTGCGGGGTTCAGGACATTCGCTAGGTCGATGCGATTGATGTGCGGCTTCTCGCGCCCGCCGTCCTGCGCGAGCGCGAACGCTCGCAGCTCGGCATACGAGTCGAGCATATCTCCGTAGGCGCCCCGCTCCTCGGCGTATCCGGAGGTCCCGGCAAAGCTCGCGACAGGCTGTCCGCTCGCACCTGCCGATGCGAAGTACGCGTCGGACGGGAGGAGGTGATAGCTCATGGGGGCATTCTCCGCGAATGCCCGCGCCGTGCCGGTGGAAACGATTCCTGGGAACCACCACGGCAGCCCTTCCTTGTATCCGTAGAGGAGGGCAGCGAGTGCCTGGGGTGCCCCGGACTGCGGCACGCCGACGAATATCACCCGGTCTATGAGACGCGCGGCTTCGGCATCTCCGAGCGACCGGATAAGCTCCTTCGCGACGAGTCCGCCGTTGCTGTGAGCGACGATCGATACGCGACCGTTCCTCGAGGAGGATGCGAGAGAGCGGAGCGTCCGTTCGAGGTCAGGTATCCCGCCCTCCTCTGATGCGTGCCCCACGATGGCAGGCAACGAGAGGCGCCAGTCATAGACGAAATCCTCCCAGTCCTGGATCGTGCCGTCCTCGACAAGGCCGTTCATGTATATGCGGAACGATCCGTAGATATCCTGGACGAGGGCGACGTAATCGACGAGCTTCCCGGGCCGGGTATGGATGTCCTCCCTGACGCTCGTGCCATCCTCGTCCAGCATGAGCGCTTCGATGTCGTGGTCCCCGAACGGCTCCCAGACTTGCCCGGTTTCTCCCGTATACAGGCGGCTACCCTTGATACCTGGAAGGAAAAGCACGTTCGACGCGCACCGTTCCAGGCATTCCTGGCCACTACTACTAATCTCTGGGGCCGGAGGGGTGCTGGTTGCCTGCGGCTCCAGCTCCGCCATGACCGGTGTTTCCGGGACAGGCTCCGGAATGGCCTCCTCGCCCCTGGCCAGGAACGGGGCGAGGGCTATACCTATATATAGGATGCAGGGCAGGATGATTGTACGCATGCCGGGACCATACCAGCCGAGGGATAGGGAAAATCCGCAGAAGAGTACAAGGAAAGCTGGAGACGGTGGATAATGGTCTTTCCTGCGCCCGGTTTGCATTTATAAGCCTGTTCTTATATAGTGCTTTTGACTCCCACGGGGAGTTTTTACTTCACACATGTCCACAATCAATCAGCTCACGAAGAAGTCCCGCAAGACCACCAGCCGCAAGACGAAGGTCGTGGCTCTTGGACGCGGCTTCAACACGCTGAAGAACCGCCCGACGTTCTACCCAGCGCCATTCAAGCGCGGCGTATGCGTCAAGGTGACGACGAAGACTCCCCGCAAGCCTAACTCCGCTATCCGTAAGATCGCCCGCGTGAAGCTCACCAACCAGATGGAGGTCACGGCCTACATCCCGGGTGAGGGACACAACCTCCAGGAGCACTCGGTGGTCATGCTCCGTGGTGGCCGCGTGAAGGACATCGGCGTCCAGTACACCATCGTCCGCGGTCGCCTCGATACCGCCGGTCTCGACAAGCGCCGCCGCGGTCGCTCGAAGTACGGTGCTAAGAAGCCTAAGGCGTAGTATTTACGTACAGAAATCATGCGACATCCCCTCAAGAACAAGTATCCTCGCCGCCCGGACCTCGTGTACGGCTCTGAGGCAATCTCCCGTTTCATCAACACCGTCATGTGGGACGGCAAGAAGGACACCGCCCGCAAGCTCGTCTACGGCGCGCTCGACATTATCAAGGAGCAGGAGATGGATCCGCTCGAGACCTTCGAGACGGCCATCCGCAACGTCGCTCCGCTCATGGAGGTCCGTTCCCGTCGCGTCGGTGGCGCGAACTACCAGGTCCCTCGCGAGGTTCCTCAGCAGCGCCGCATCGCGCTCGCGTACCGCTGGCTCATCAACGCGGCTCGCGCTCAGAAGGGCAAGCCGATGGCACAGCGCCTCGCGTCCGAGATCCTCATGGCAGCCAAGAACGAGGGTTCCGCTATCAAGAAGAAGGACGACATGCACCGCATGGCAGACGCCAACAAGGCATTCGCACACTTCGCCTGGTAAAACCAAGAGAATACAAGATAAAAGGGCGCCACATCGTGGCGCCCTTTGTCTGTTCAGTGAACAGACGGTCCCTTCTCGACACGCTGCCGCCTCACTTCCTGGAACCCGTATCGCGAAAGATCAACAGCTTTCTGCGCGACCCATACTTCTTGACCTGCATCCAGCGCGAGAGTCATGGCGAGCTCTTCGAATCGCATGAAGCAGAGGCTCTTGAACCCTGCCAAGGTCCGTACGTCATGGATATCGAGGCCGTGCGCGTCGCCAGGGGCCAGAAGCGAGAACCCCTGCTTCTTAAGGTGGGATATGTGCTTACTGCCAGACATGTACCTGTTCCCGAAAAGACCTGAATCTGACAGACAGGGTACCAGGTACCGGTTGTAGGTAGGATGAACGAAGTGGTGCCGCTGCCGGCGATTTTCTTGCGTTTTGGCCTCCAGAAACGTATCTTGAGGATAACGGCCCGAGCGGCTTTTATTTATCTATATACCTTATGAATCGCGATTATCCTCTCGAGAAAGTGCGCAACTTCGGCATCATCGCCCACGTGGACGCCGGCAAGACGACGACGTCCGAACGCGTGCTCTACTACACCGGTTCCCAGCACAAGATCGGCGAGGTGCACGAGGGCGAGACCACGACCGACTGGATGGAGCAGGAGCGCGAGCGCGGCATCACCATCACGGCCGCTGCCATCACCTGCTTCTGGACCCGCTCGAGCGAGGCTGACAAGAAGGACGTCTCGAAGAAGTACCGCTTCAACGTGATCGACACCCCGGGACACATCGACTTCACCGCCGAGGTGAAGCGCTCCATGCGCGTGCTCGACGGCGCGGTTGTCGTGTTCGACGGCGTTGCCGGCGTCGAGCCGCAGTCCGAGACGAACTGGCGCTACGCCGACGAGGCAAGCGTGCCGCGCGTCTGTTTCATCAACAAGCTCGACCGCACCGGCGCGAACTTCGAGACCTCGTACCAGTCGATCCTCGACCGCCTCTCCAAGAAGGCCGTCCGCGCGCAGATCCCGATGGGCGCCGAGAATGACTTCGAGGGCGTCGTCGATCTCCTCTCCATGAAGGCGTACACCTTCTCGGGCTCGATGGGCGAGAACGTCATCGAGGGAGAAGTGCCTGCGCAGTACGTCGAGGAGGCGAAGAAGTACCGCGCTGAGTTCATCGAGCGCATCGTCGAGCACGACGAGGCGATGATGAATGCGTACTTCGAGGGTGTCGAGCCATCGCTCGAGGACCTCAAGAAGACCCTCCGCAAGGCGGTCATCGCGAACGAGATCTTCCCGGTCTACACCGGTTCCGCGCTCAAGAACAAGGGCGTGCAGCTCGTCCTCGACGCCGTCGTGGACTACCTCCCGTCGCCACTCGACCTTCCGCCAGTGAAGGGAACCAATCCGAAGACCGGCGAGGAGATCGAGCGCAAGGCGTCCGACAGCGAGCCGTTCACGGCGCTCGCCTTCAAGCTTCAGACCGACCCGTTCGTGGGAGCGCTGACCTTCTTCCGCGTATACGCAGGATCGGTCACGGCAGGTTCCTACATCTACAACGCGAACACGGGCACCAAGGAGCGCGTCGGCCGCATCGTGCGCCTCCAGGCTGACAAGCGCGAGGAGGTGGAGCAGGTCTTCACCGGAGAGATCGCGGCGTTCGTGGGCCTCAAGGACACGAAGACCTCGCACACGCTCTGCGACGAGGCGAACCCGATCATGCTCGAGGAGATCAAGTTCCCTGAGCCGGTGGTGTCGCTCCGCATCGAGCCGAAGACCAAGGCCGACCAGGAGAAGATGGGCCTCGCGCTCCGCAAGCTCGCGGACGAGGACCCTACCTTCAAGATCACGACCGACGAGGAGACCGCCGAGACCATCATGGCCGGCATGGGCGAGCTTCATCTCGAGATCCTCGTGGACCGCATGAAGCGCGAGTTCAACGTCGAGGCGAACGTCGGAAAGCCGCAGGTGGCATACCGCGAGACGATCATGGGCACCGCCGACGTCGACAACAAGTACATCAAGCAGACGGGCGGCAAGGGTCAGTACGGCCACGTGAAGATCAGGGTCAAGCACCTTGAGCCGGTGGATCCTGAGGCGAAGGTGCTCAAGAACGTGACCCGCGAGGACCACTTCGAGTTCATCAACAACATCAAGGGAGGCGTCATCCCGCAGGAGTACTTCAACCCGATCGAGAAGGGTATCCGCGAGGCTATGAACCGCGGCGTGCTCGCCGGCTTCCAGATGGTGGACGTCTCCGTGGACCTCTACGACGGATCCTTCCACGAGGTCGACTCGTCCGAGATCGCCTTCAAGATCGCGGCGTCCCAGGCATTCCAGGAGGCTGCCCAGAAGGCGAAGCCGGTCATCCTCGAGCCGATCATGAACGTCGAGGTCGTCATCCCGGAGCAGTTCATGGGCGACATCACCGGAAACCTCTCCGGAAAGCGCGGCGCTATCGAGAGCATGGAGGATCGCGGCATGAACAAGGCGGTTCACGCCAAGGTGCCACTCTCCGAGATGTTCGGCTACACCACGACGCTCCGTTCCATGACCGAGGGGCGCGGATCGATGACGATGGAGTTCGACCACTACGAGGTCGTGCCGCAGAACGTCGCTGCCGAGATCATCGCGAGCAGGAAGTAGTCCATACGGACAATAAGGAAAAGGCCGTCAAAAGACGGCCCTTTCCTTATCCACCCGAGAGTACCTGGCTACGCCTTCCCAGTGCTATCGTTTTCTCAGGAGAAGGGAGGAAGCCATGCTCGTTCTCAGTCATCGGGAAGGGTCACATATACGTGACGATACCCGCTACTCGCATAACCTTGAGTCCGCGGTCGCACGGCGTCATCAGGACGAAGAACGGCGCATCTCGGAAGACTCTCTCTGGCGGCATCATCAGCGTGTCCGGGATGGCCGGGAGCGGCCAGGTGACGCATAGGTTCTGAGGCGGCCGTTACCTGCGGCCGCCTTTCCTGTTGTACACACAAGTTAGAAACAAGGGCTTAGGTGCGTGGTAGGGTCAGTACATATGATCACCAAACGAACCAAGATAATGCTCGGCGTGCTAGTACTGGTAGCTATCGGTGCGTACGCCTACCTCTACTGGTGGAGCAAGACTCCGGACCACGGCGTCTTCGACACTGTCCCATTCGTCCGTGACGCCTCAGACAGCGCCTCGAATGCCGTGATCCGCCCGCAGCCGGCGAAGCCCGCTGCAGGCACCCCGGGAGCTGTCATCCCTACGGAAGGCTCCCCGACCGTCCCGTCGACCACCTACCGCACGTTCGAGAACACGGAGTTCTCGTTCAGCTTCGCGTATCCGGACAACTGGGTCCTCTCCCAGAGCCAGAGTAACGGCAATACGCGCGTCTGCGTGAAGACCGAAGGGGGCACGGGCGACTGCCTCATCTCGCTCCTTCTCCAGAAGGAGGGCGTGAACGTGAGCGCGGACCGTTCCCTCGAGGAGCTCAAGACCGAGTTCAGGGCAGGAAAGATAGCGGAATCCACGCGTCGCATCGGCGGCCAGGAGGCCCAGGTACTCAAGGTTTCGGGCTATCCGGACGGGGAGGAGGAGTCTACCCGCGCGGCCGTCTTCATGAAGGACGATATGGTGTACGTCCTCGAGACCGCGAGCGGTCAGGAGGCCATGTTCGATCGAGTGGCCGACTCATTCATCTTCCAGCCGTAGCGAGAAAAAGGGCGGTTTTTCAGAAAAGCGGTCCCTCTGGACCGCTTTTCTCGTGGACTGCTTGACCCCTAGCCCAGGGTCCGGTACTTTAGGAAGTAACGCGAAATACGGCGCTCTTTTCAATGTTCCTCTCCTAACGGAGGTTGGGATGGCTGAAAGGCGTTGCGCGGGTTCGTCCGACCTTCGCCTTGGTCGCCTGTCTTCAAGCAGGCAGGCGCGGCGGCAAAAATTTATTTTTAGCTACCAGTAATCCTACCAATCGTATGGCAGCAGAAGCATTCGACCGAAGCAAGCCGCACATGAACGTGGGTACCATCGGTCACGTGGACCACGGAAAGACCACGCTCACCGCCGGTATCCTCAACGTTCTCAACCTCAACTCTGACAAGGGCTACAAGGCCCGCGCGGAGAACGTCGACAACATCGACAACGCACCAGAGGAGAAGGCTCGTGGCATCACGATCGCCCTCCACCACTCTGAGTACGAGACCCCGAATCGTCACTACGCACACATCGACGCTCCAGGTCACGCCGACTACATCAAGAACATGATCACCGGTGCCGCTCAGATGGACGGCGCAGTGCTCGTGGTTGCCGCGACCGACGGCGCAATGCCGCAGACCCGCGAGCACATCCTCCTTGCAAAGCAGGTGGGTGTTCCAAAGCTCATCGTGTTCCTCAACAAGACGGACATGGTGGACGACGTAGACATGCTCGACCTCGTCGAGGAAGAGATGCGCGACCTTCTCACGAAGCAGGGCTTCGACGGAGCGACCACGCCGATCATCCGCGGTTCCGGCCTCAAGGCCCTCAACGCGACTGACGCGAACGACGAGTGGGCACTCAAGGTCAAGGAGCTCGTGGACACGATGGACACGTACTTCCCGCAGCCTGAGCGCGAGCTCGACAAGCCGTTCCTCATGCCTATCGAGGACATCTTCTCGATCGAGGGTCGCGGAACCGTTATCACCGGCCGCATCGAGCGCGGCGTGATCAAGGTCGGTGAGGAAATCGAGATCGTCGGCCTCAAGGAGACGACCAAGACCACCGTTACCGGTATCGAGATGTTCAACAAGCAGCTCCAGGAGGGACAGGCTGGCGACAACGCCGGTATCCTCCTCCGCGGAACCAAGAAGGAGGACGTCCATCGCGGACAGGTGCTCGCGAAGGTCGGCTCCGTGAAGCCGCACACCGAGTTCGAGGCAGAGGTCTACGTCCTCTCCAAGGACGAGGGAGGCCGCCACACGCCGTTCTTCTCTGGCTACAAGCCTCAGTTCTACGTCCGCACGACGGACGTGACCGGCGAGGTTACGCTTCCAGAGGGCAAGGAGATGGTTATGCCGGGCGACACCGTGACCTTCAAGGTCAAGCTCACCGCGCCTATCGCGCTTGAGGACAACTTCCGCTTCTCCGTCCGCGAGGGTGGCAAGACGGTCGGTGCCGGTGTGGTCACGAAGATCATCGCCTAAGTCGTTACATTCTTACTCGTATGGCCACAACCGCGAAGAAGACCGTAAAGAAGGAGGCAGCTGCAGCCGCAGAGCCGAAGCTCCGGATCCGCGTCCGTGCCTACGAGCACAAGATCCTGGACCTCTCGGTGAAGCAGATCATGGACACGGCGAACCGCTTCGACGCGCAGATCGTCGGTCCGGTACCGCTTCCAACCGAGATCAAGCGCTGGACCGTGAACCGCTCCACGTTCGTCCACAAGGACGCGCGCGAGCAGTTCGAGATGCGCATCCACAAGCGTCTCATCGACATCCTGTCTCCGAACCCGAAGGTGATCGAGGCTCTCACGAACCTCACCCTCCCGTCCGGCGTCACGATCGACGTGAAGATGGTCTAGTCCTCGAAAGAGAGCAGACAGCAAAACCGCCCCGAAAGGGCGGTTTTGTGCTATAACCGGGATAGAAAGGCGTAGGGAATCAACCTTCCGCCGAAGCATAGAGGGACTGTACATTGCTCAAGAAATTCAACCGCTGGCTGCGCGATCGCCGGCATCGGAAGCTCGCGCTCCTCGTCGCGGAGATGTTCGCGGCGTGCGACCATCGCGCATACCGTACGGCGAACCCTGACGAGCAGCGACGGGCCCCGGATCGGACTGGTCACCTCGCGCATAAGGTGAATGCGCTGAGCAAGAAGCTCGACATCTCCGCCGAAGAAGTCCGCGTCACTGCCTAGAAGCCTGCCGAGCACCCTGCGTGCTCGGCAATTTCCCTTTCATAGGGTGATACGGTATCCTCCGTACCTGGTTCTTTGAAGGAGTACTGATCATGGCGAATCTGCCACCTGCGGCTTCCCGTGGTCCTGGCCGAGTCCTTCCGCCTGCAGCGAAGCGGGAGGTTGGGGAAGTGAGGAGCGTCATGGCTACGCTCGGCCAAGGCGCGCTTGAGCGGCAGAAGAGGCCCAAGAAGCCTCCTCGTGCCGTGGAGCATCTCGGGACGTTCCGTGACGGCCACGGGGTCCTTCGCGAGAAGGACGGCCGCTTCGCCAAGGAGACGGCCCCTAGGCATAAGCGCCCGGAGCGGAAGCCTTGGAAAAGAAAGAGGAAGTAATACTGCATGCCGAATCGCCAAGCGCCCTGCTCGTCAGGGCGCTCTTTTTATCCATGTGCACAAAAAGGCCCGGCGCATGGTATGCGCCGGGCCGTACTCTTAGTTGAATGTGCACATAACGCACCTCTAGACCTGTCATCGGGTGACGACAGCGGCACTGTAGCGCGCGATTTGCATCCCAGGAGGGAACCGTGTATAGTCCTGGAGTTGCTATGTACGGCGTCTTCGGACCCCGGACCAATGGCCGGGACGCCCGAAAGGGCCGAACGCGCTATTGAAGGCGCGCTTTATTTTTGCCCATGAAATTCATCCTCGCTCGAAAAGGACGCATGACCCAGGTCTTCAATGACAAGGGTGAAGTATTCGCTGGTACCGTCGTCACGGCGGGGCCGGTTGTGGTTACGCAGGTCAAGGAGGCGTCCGGAAAGGACGGCTACTCGGCGGTGCAGGTCGCATTCGAGGACCAGAAGGAGGCGCGCGTGAACAAGCCGCAGCTTGGTCACACCAAGGGCAAGGCCTACAAGGCCATGAAGGAGTTCCGTGTCGACTCGACCGACCTCACCGTCGGATCCGAGATCAAGGCGGATACCTTCGCTGAGGGCGACACGGTCGTCGTCGCGTCTACCTCGAAGGGCCGCGGCTTCGCCGGCGTGGTCAAGCGTCATGGCTTCCACGGAGGTCGCCGCTCGCACGGTCAGAAGCACTCCGAGCGCGAGCCGGGTTCGATCGGCGGCGGAGGCCGCGCGGGAGGCCGCGTCGCCAAGGGCATGAAGATGGCCGGACGCATGGGTTCCGACCGCGTCACGGTTAAGAACCTCAAGGTTCTCAAGGTGAACGCTGCTACCGGCGAGATGGTCATCTCCGGCGCTATCCCGGGCGCACCGGGCACGCTCGTCGAAATCCGCTCGATGTAATTTTAGTACTATGGCTACCACCGCAAAGAAAACCGTCGCAAAGAAGGCTCCTGTGAAGAAGGAGGTCTCTCTCGAGGCAACCGTCTGGAACGCCGCAGGCGCGAAGGCTGGCTCCGTCACGCTCCCTGAGGAGCTCTTCGGTGTCGCCTGGAACTCTGACCTCGTCCACCAGGTCGTCGTCGGCATGCAGGCGAACGCTCGCCCGACGACCGCGCACACCAAGTTCCGCGGCGAGGTATCCGGCGGCGGCAAGAAGCCGTGGAAGCAGAAGGGTACCGGACGCGCTCGTCACGGATCGACTCGCTCTCCTATCTGGAAGGGCGGAGGCGTCACTCATGGTCCTCGCGCCGAGAAGGACTACTCGGTCAAGATCAACCGCAAGATGCGCGCCGCTGCGCTCGCGACCGTCCTCTCCCGCAAGCATCGCGACGGCCAGGTCATCTTCGTCGACTCGTTCGCGTTCTCGACCCCGAAGACCAAGGACGCGAAGGCCATGCTCGTCGCTGTCGCTAACGGCGCAGGCACGCCTGAGCTCGCGACCAAGCGCAAGAACGCGGCCGTCTTCGCTTTCGCGAAGAAGGATGCGACGAGCGAGAAGGCATACCGCAACATCGGCAGCCTCACGCTCGAGGAGGTGCGCAACCTCAACCCGGTCGACCTCGTGAACAAGAAGTTCCTCGTGATCGAGAATCCTGCGGAGTCCCTCCCGGTCCTCTCCGCTCGCCTAACGAAGAAGGCATAACACTACTTGTATGGCACTTTTCTCTAACGACAAGAAGACTCCGAAGGCGAAGAAGCCGAAGTCGACGACCCGTACCTGGGGCCGCGGCATCCTTCCAGCTGACGACGCGCGCCTCGCGAACGTCCTCAAGCGCCCATGGTTCTCCGAGAAGGCCCTCATCGGCACGGAGAACGGCGTGTACGTCTTCGAGGTACCGGAGTCCGCTACCAAGATCGACGTCGCGAACGCTATCATCGCCGCCTACAAGGTGACACCTCGCAAGGTGCGCATGGTGAACCTCCCGGCGAAGAAGGTCTCGCTTCGCACCCGCCGCGGCGAGGGAACCCGCGCTCGCCGTCATAAGGCATATGTGTACCTCAACGAAGGGGACACCATCACCTTCGCATAACCCTCATTATCATGAAGTCTTTCAAGCCAACATCGAAGAGCCGCCGCAGCATGACCGTCGTCACGTACCGTGGCGTCCTCACGCCTGGCGTCAAGCCGCACAAGGCGCTCCTCTCGAGCAAGAAGAACCAGGCAGGCCGCAATAACGCGGGCCGCATCACGACCCGTCACCAGGGCGGCGGCCACAAGAAGCGCCTCCGCGATGTCGACTTCAAGTACAACAAGCACGACATCCCGGCTCGCATCGAGACGATCGAGTACGATCCGTACCGCACCGCGTTCATCGCCCTCTCGGTATTCGCGGACGGCGAGCGCCGCTACGTCACGGTCCCTAAGGACATGAAGGTGGGTGACACGTTCATCGTCTCCGAGAACGCGCCGATCAAGACGGGCAACCGCCTCCCGCTCTCGAAGATCCCTTCCGGAACCTTCATCTATAACCTCGAGCTCCGTCCTGGAGCAGGCGCACGCATCGCGCGCTCCGCAGGAAACTACGCCGAGATCGTCGCGCATGACGCAGGCTACGCGCAGATCAAGATGCCGTCCTCCGAGGTCCGCAAGGTCATCGAGTCCGCATGGGCATCCGTAGGCAGCGTGGGTAACGAGGAGCAGCGCCTCCAGAACTACGGAAAGGCAGGTAAGAGCCGCTGGAAGGGTATCCGCCCAACCGTCCGCGGTACGGCCATGAACCCGGTCGACCATCCGCACGGAGGAGGTGAGGGTCGCCAGGGACGCGGTCTCCGCCGTGCCAAGAGCATGTGGGGTAAGCCGACCGGCAAGGGACAGAAGACCCGTACGCCGAAGAAGTACTCGAACAAGTTCATCGTCTCTCGCCGCAAGGTCGGCAAGAAGCGCTAGGACGAGAGAAAAGCCCCGCAGAAGCGGGGCTTTTCTCTTTGACTCGCCAATATATCCCTTACTGCGCCTGGTACTCGGGCTTCAGCACTTCTGCGAGCTGCGAGAGGGGTATGGTCACTTCCTGCGTGCCGGCGGCGTATGGCGCCACCTGGTACGGCGGGAAGATGAGGATGAGGTTGCCGTCCTCGATCGCATAGCTCTGGAAGTTGAGCGCCTCGGCGGTGACGCCCTGGCGGATGTACTCGATATCCATGAAGTCGCCGAGGGACTTCGAGAGCTCGAACTCCGCGATGGCGGAGAGGCGCTTCAGGTAGTCGGACTTCGGGAGGAACAGGTCGCCGATCGCGAGCTCCGCGCCGGTGGCGAGGTCGAACGTGAAGGTGCGATAGAAGGCGTTCGGGTGGGCGCCGAGAGTATCGGCGTAGATCGTGTAGACGTACGAGACGGTGGCAGTGCCGACGTGCTCCTCGTAGTCGATAGTGATGCTTTCCTTGCGCGCGTCCGAGAGGCCCATGATCTGGATGTCCTCCGGCGTCAGATTGTCGAAATTTCCCTGGGACTTAAACTCGTCCACGGTATCGTCCACGAAGTCGCCCATGGCCGCTACGGCCTTCTGGTCGGCCTCAGGGCCCGCTAGCATGCCCTTGAGCAGGGTCTCTGCAGGATGCGTGACCTTGATGTCGTAATAGCTGCCGTGCTCCTCGTAGACCTCGGGAGGGAGGGAAGCGTCTTCCGCGCCCTCGGTCTCGTCGGCCATGAACGGCTCGGGAGCCTGATGGGTCGCCATGTACCAGAGCGAGAGGCCGAGGATGATAAGGATGAGGGCGCCTGCGGTGAGCACTTCGGCCCTGCGCGCGTCGGGGGTGGTGAAGTCGATCATGGAAGCAGTATAGCGTGCAAAGAGTAAGGGCCCTGCGCTAAACGCAGGGCCCGATGCTCATCGCTTTATTCTCGCCTGGGCGACGCTCTTTCTGGGGCCATTCACCAGCAAGTCTTCGGCTTCAAGGGCGAAAAGGTCGATGCTCCTTGCTTTTTCCAGGGTTTCCACGAGTCTTCTGTGCTGCGGTCCAGCAAGGTCATAGAACGCGCCGCCGGAGGACTCGAGCATGGCCACGCTCCCTCGCATCGCTCTCTTGATGGAACGCAGGACCCTCGAACCCCTCGCTCTCGCTTTCTTCTGGAGTCGGCGGATCCGGATACGGTCCAGCATGCCTGCTTCTGTGTCCTTGTGCCTGAGGCCGAGCAGCTGGTTCTCGAAATACTGCAGCTTCTCTATGCCGACCGAAAGCTTCTTCTCCGGGTCATGAATCCGGAGGGTTTCGGCGTTCAGGGCAGCTGGCTGGCCAGGGAACTGGCCGGGATAGGACGTCCAGACGCGCAATTCAACGATAGGAACTCCCATAGAACAGCACTCCTTCCTCGACTTTTATGTTGCCAACATCTGCCGGAACCCTAGCACGCGAGCCCTTAATTTGACACTTCCTCACGTTTCCTATAGATTCTATCTATCCCGCCTGGCGGGCTTTCCATTGTCTATCTATGTCCCGCTCCCTTAAGAAAGGCCCATACGTCGATATCAAGCTCCTGAAGAAGGTTCAGGACAAGAAGCCGTCTTCCACGCCGGCTATTAAGACGTGGGCTCGCGCGAGCCAGATCGCTCCTGAGTTCGTCGGATTCACCTTCGGCGTCCACAACGGCCAGAAGCACATAGACGTCCTCGTCTCCGAGGAGATGGTAGGCCACCGCCTGGGCGAGTTCTCCCCGACCAAGAAGTTCACTCGCCACGGAGGAAAGATGCAGAAGCAGCTCGAGCAGAAGAAGCAGGCTGCCGAGATCGCTGCCGCTAAGGCTGCGAAGGCTGCTCCTGCCGCGCCAGCTAAGAAGAAATAATCATGGCCTCTACCGGAACTCACAAGCAGCCAGCATCGATTCGCAAGGAGGAGGCAAAGAAGGCCATCCGCGCGTCCATCGACACCTACAACCAGTCGCCCCGCAAGGTGCGCCTCGTCACCGACATGGTGAAGGGCAAGAAGGTGTCCGAGGCCGTCGCTGCGCTCTCGTTCCTCCCGAAGCGCGCCGCGCTCCCGATCAAGAAGCTCATCGAGTCCGCTGCCGCTACCGCGAAGCAGCGCGGCGAGGACATGGAGGCGCTCCGCGTCACCGAGATCCGCGTCGACTCCGCCGGCATGATCGTCCGCGCGATGCCGCGCGCTATGGGCCGCTCGGCGCCTATCCGCCGCCGCCGTTCCCAGGTTTTCGTACGTCTTTCGACCGACACCAAGTAATACCATGACTCACACCGTACATCCCTACGCGCATCGCCTCGGCATCATCCGTGACTGGAAGAGCCGCTGGTTCGCTGCAGACAAGAAGTCCTATCGCGAGAACATCGCGGTGGACGCTGCCATCCGCGGCTATTTCAAGAAGCGCGCGAAGGCGATGCACATCGCTGACATGGAGATCGAGCGCTCGCAGGGCGAGGTCCGCGTGATCATCCACAGCGCCCGCCCGGGCATCGTCATCGGCCGCTCTGGCGAGAACGCTACCAAGCTCCGCAACGAGCTCACGGCGCTCATCAACTCGAAGGCTACCGGCGCGAAGCGCGCGGTGAAGCTCGACATCATGGAGATCCGCCAGCCGGAGACCTCCGCATCGGTGGTCGGCTACATGGTCGCTGAGGGGCTCGAGAAGCGCATGCCGTTCCGCCGCGTCCTCAAGCAGACCGTCGAGAAGGTCATGTCGGTCCGCGAGGTCATCGGCGTACGCATCGTCGTCTCCGGACGTCTCGGCGGCGCTGACATGTCCCGCACCGAGCAGATCAAGCGCGGCCGCATTCCGCTCCAGACCTTCCGCGCGAACATCGATTACGCGCACGTCGAGGCCCTCCTCCCGTACGGCGTCATCGGCATCAAGGTGTGGATCTACCTCGGCGAGACCTTCAACGCCGAGTCTGGCAGCCGCCCGGCTTCCGAGCGCACCGCTCCTACTAACGGTCCTCGCCGCTAATATCCAGTACTATGCTTTTTCCTAAGAAAGTTAAGCACCGCAAGTGGCAGACCGGACGCAAGTCTCCGGAGAAGCTCGCGCGTCCTGATACCCGCGGCATCACCGTCGCGTTCGGCTCGTACGGCCTCCGCGCCACCACGCCGTCCCGAATCACGAGCAACCAGATCGAGGCAGCCCGCAAGGTCCTCTCTCGCGCCACCGGAAAGGGCGGCAAGCTCTGGATCCGCATCTTCCCTGATCGTCCGATCACCAACAAGCCGGCCGAGGTGGGCATGGGTAAGGGTAAGGGAGATCCGAAGCACTTCGTGTTCGAGGTACGTCCGGGACGCATCCTCTTCGAGCTCGACGGCGTCGACGACGCGAAGGCTCGCGACGCGATGCGCCGCGCAGGATCGAAGCTCCCGCTCAAGACGACGGTCATAACCCGCTAATATATGGCTAAGAACACTTCATTCAAGGGCAAGAAGCCGGAGGAGATCCAGAAGCTCCTTAGCGAGAAGCGCGAAGAGCTCCGTACGCTCCGCTTCAGCGCAGCCGGCGGCCGCGCGAAGGACGCATCCCTCGCAGGTAAGGTCCGCAAGGATATCGCACGCCTCCTCACGGAGAAGACCGCTCAGGAGAACGCAGCCGCACTCACCGCATAATTACCATGGAACACACCACCCCAAAGCCTCAGTCCTTCAAGGGAACCGTCGTCAAGACGGCGATGACTGACACGATCACGGTCGCGGTCTCCCGCTACGTGAAGCACCCGAAGTACAAGAAGTACCAGACCCGCACCAAGAAGTATCTCGTCCACGACGAGGGTAACACCGCGAAGGTGGGGGATCAGGTGACGATCGTCGGATGCGCGCCTATCTCGAAGCGCAAGACCTTCACGCTCGCTAAGTAATCCTATTATTTATGGTACAGCCACAGACAATCGTAACGGTCGCAGACAACTCAGGCGGTAAGGTCGCCCGCGTTTTCAAGGTGCTCGGCGGCTCGAAGCGCCGCTACGCTGAGATCGGAGACGTCGTGGTTGTCTCCATCCAGTCCGCAGAGCCTCGCAAGGCCGTGAAGAAGAAGGATATCTTCAAGGCCGTCGTCGTCCGTCAGCGCAAGGCATACCGCCGCGCGTCGGGCATCTACGTCCGCTTCGACGACAACGCCGTCGTCCTCATCGAGAAGCAGGGTAAGGAGATGGGTCCTAAGGGTAACCGCGTGTTCGGTCCGGTTCCTCGCGACCTTGTCGACCGCGGATGGCAGAACATCGCGTCCATCGCCCCTGAAGTCGTCTAACCTATACATCTATGTCTAAGGCAACACAGGGAAAGCAGACCGCCAAGTTCAAGCTCAAGAAGGGCGACACCGTCATCGTCATCTCCGGCAAGGACAAGGGCAAGACCGGTACCGTCGAGAAGATCCTCCGCGAGGACGCGAAGATCGTCGTCGAGGGCGTCGGACTCGTGAAGCGCCATAACCGCGGCACCATGGGCCAGACCGGCCGCATCGTGGAGAAGCCTCGCGCCATCGCGATCTCGAACGTCATGCTCCACGACCCGAAGGAGAAGAAGGGTACTCGCGTGAAGCGCGAGACCGGCAAGGACGGCAAGCGCGTGCGCGTCACCGTGAAGAGCGGAACCACCCTCGCATAACGATTTCAGTATGATCACCAAAGACAAGCAGGCATCCGCGTTCGACACCCTCAAGGGCGTGTTCGGCTACACCAACGTCAACGCGTCCCCGAAGCTCCTCAAGATCACCGTATCGTCCGGCGTCGGAAAGGCTGACAAGGCGAAGAAGGCGCTCGTTGAGAGCCGCCTCGCGCGCATCACCGGCCAGAAGGCATCCGCACGCGCGGCGAAGCAGTCCATCGCGCAGTTCAAGATGCGTCAGGGCGACATCGTCGGCTACCAGGTGACGCTCCGCGGCGCTCGCATGAACGAGTTCCTCGAGAAGCTCATCCACATCACGCTCCCTCGCACCCGCGACTTCCGCGGCCTGAACGCGACCGCGATCGACGAGATGGGCAACCTCACCATCGGCATCAAGGACCACACGATCTTCCCTGAGACCGCGGAGGAGGACATCAAGGACGTCTTCGGTCTCGCAATCACGCTCGTGACCACCGCGAAGACCCGCGAGGAGGCAGACGCTTTCTTCCGCCACCTCGGCATCCCGTTCAAGAAGGACGGAGAGTAATCCTTCTCTTCCCAAGCAAAGGCCCGCGAAAGCGGGCCTTTCTTCTTTTGTGAGCAATCTGAGCTAGGTATTATTGACTTTTTATATTTTTTGTGCTATCTCAATATAGGAATAATCGGCTCTGGGAGAGGGGCATGACCAAGAAAGAAGAGCGCAATAAGCTGCCGATCACGGTCCGGGTAACACCGGAAAACCGTACCGGCTTGGATCGTCTGGCGGAGCAAGAAAGCCGAAAGGTTTCCTCGCTCGTCGATCAGGCGGTCGAAGAGTTTCTTGTCCGCCGACTCGGCGTTCAGTTTTTGTTGAAGAGTATCCTTGAACTGGACAGTACCGATGTCGAACGCGCCGTACCGGTCATGAAGGCGGTTGGGGCTCCGATACCGCTCCAAGTCTTTGTAGATCTCATTGAGGTACAGCGGAAGGCATCTGCGACCTAAATTGGAGATTGGTCAATATCATATCGTACGAGAATGCTTGAAAAGGCAGGTGACGCTCCGAGCGTAGCCCACCGGCAAGCCCATGAACGCGAATCCGCTGAGGGTCCGCGTACGAACGTCTTCGTGGGGATGCTATGAGTGTCGCGATGAGGCAGCTCTACGAAGCCCGTATACAAGATCATTATTGAGGCAAGCGCCTATTACAAGGCAACGGGTGGAATATAAAATGGGAGCGTCCTGACCTTGGTCTGGCGCTCCTTTTTCCTTACAAGTCCTTAATCTAAGCCATTTCCAAATGTTTTGACGAATCATCCTAGCTTTTATTGAAGATATTATTTAGATACTTGAGCTGGGAAGGGGAGTGGTTGCTTCGCTCGTTTGACAGCCTACTTCCTTACTGATAGATTGTCTCTACTGCTCCTCGGAGCTATTTTTCTTATGGCCAAGACATCCCAGATCGCACGCAACGACAAGCGCATCAAGCTCGCGGAGAAGTTCGCTGCAAAGCGCGCTGCCCTCAAGGCTGCAGGCGACTGGGAGGGTCTTCAGAAGCTCCCTAAGAACTCGAGCCCGGTCCGCATCAAGAACCGCTGCGCCGTCACCGGCCGCCAGCGCGGATTCATGCGCCCGTTCGGCCTCTCCCGCATCGCGTTCCGCGAGCTCGCGCGCGAGGGCAAGATTCCGGGCGTTAAGAAGGCTTCCTGGTAATTTTCGTATGGTATCTGACCGCGTAGGAGATTTCATCATCCGCCTCAAGAATGCAGGCGCAATCAACAAGCCGACCGTATCGGTGCCTTTCTCGAAGCATGTCGAGGAAATCGCGCACAAGCTCAAGTCGCTCGGCTACGTCAAGGACGTCACCAAGGGAAAGAAGGAGTACGAGTTCGAGGTCGCTCTCGCGTATGACGAGCGCGGACGCCCACGCATCAACGGCGTGAAGCGCATCTCGAAGCCAGGCCGCCGTCTCTACGTTCCTGCTGCCGAGGCGCACTCCGTGAAGAACGGCATGGGCACCCGCCTCATCTCGACCCCGAAGGGCGTCCTCACGGACGCTGAGGCTCGCAAGAACCGCGCTGGCGGAGAGAATCTCTTCGAGATCTGGTAATCCTCACGACTATGTCCCGTCTTGCCAAGAAGCCTATCGCCATCCCTTCCAAGGTCACCGTCACTACCGACGGAGGCGTCCTTTCGGTGAAGGGTCCTATCGCGACTCTCGCGATGAACATCCATCCGTCGATCACGATGGAGACGACCCCGGAGGGCATCGTCATCGCTCCTGCGAACGAGTCGAAGCTCGCACGCGCCCTCACCGGAACCTTCGCTGCGCACGCTCGCGCGATGATGTCCGGCGTCGAGACCCCGTTCAAGAAGGTCCTCACCATGAAGGGCGTGGGATTCAAGGTCGAGCTCCGCGGACGCGACCTCGTGTTCAACGTCGGTTTCTCGCACCAGGTCACCATGACTATCCCTGAGGGTCTCGACGCGAAGGTCGAGAAGCTCAACATCACGATCGAGGGCGCTGACAAGCAGAAGGTCGGGCAGTTCGCTGCCGAGATCCGCGCTATCAAGCCGCCAGAGCCATACCTCGGAAAGGGTATCGCGTACGAGAACGAAGTTATCCGCCGTAAGCAGGGCAAGAAGGCCGTCTAACGCATATGCCGTCCACCATCCTCAACAAGAAAGAGCTCCGCGACCGCCGCCACAACCGCGTGCGCGCGAAGGTCTCCGGTACCGCAGAGCGCCCACGCCTCGCGGTCTTCCGCTCGAACAAGTTCATCTCGGCGCAGCTCATCGACGACGTCGCGCAGAAGACCGTCGGCGCGGCGCACGGCTCGAAGACCCCGGGCTCTCTCAGCGTGCAGGCTGTCGGCGTCGGGAAGGCGATCGCCGAGGCTGCGAAGAAGGCCGGCATCACGACGGTTGTCTTCGACCGCGGAGGCTACGGCTACGGCGGCCAGATCAAGGCGCTCGCAGACGCTGCGCGCGAGGGCGGACTCACTTTCTAATACATGACTGACACTATCCTCGAGACCAATACCGACGCTCCGGCTGCTCCTGTAGAGGCAGTGGTGGAGGCTCCGGCTGCTGACGCGGCTGCTCCGGCACGTCCTGACTACCGCAACGGCCGCGGCCCTTCGCGCGGTGGCCGCCCGGGCGGTCGCGGCGACGGTCGCGGACGCCCTCGCGCTCCTCGCGAGCGCTCGGAGTTCGAGCAGGCTACCCTCGAGGTGCGCCGCGTGGCCCGCGTCATGGCGGGAGGACGCCGCTTCTCCTTCTCGGTGACGGTCGTCATCGGCGACAAGAAGGGACGCGTCGGCGTCGGTCTCGGCAAGGGCGCTGACACCGCGCTCGCTATCGACAAGGCCGTCCGCGACGCGAAGAAGCACCTCGTCACCGTCAAGCGCACCCCTGAGAACTCGATCGCGCACGACGTCTCCGTGAAGTACTCGTCCTCGACGGTCACCATCATCCCGTCTCCGGGCCGCGGCGTAGTCGCAGGATCCGCTATGCGCACCGTGCTCGAGCACGCTGGCGTCACGAACGTGATCGCTAAGATCCTCACCCGCACCAAGAACAAGCTCACCATCGCTCGCGCTACCGTCGCTGCGCTCGCATCGGCAGGCGCCCGCTAACCCTTATTTATATGCAGTCCAACACTCTCGCTCCGAAGACCCCTCGCGCAACGACCCCTCGTGTTGGTCGTGGCGGCAAGCGTGGAAAGACCTCGGGTCGCGGTACCAAGGGACAGGACGCGCGTGGCGGACACCGCAAGCGCCCTGAGATGCGCGACATCCTCAAGAAGCTCCCGAAGCGCCGCGGACACGGCAAGAACCGCGCCCGCACCGTGCGCGCGAAGCGCCATGAGTACGAGCCGATCAACCTCGCGACCCTCGAGGCAGCGTTCGACGCGGGCGACACGGTGAACCCAGAGACGCTCTACAAGCGCGGACTCATCCCTGCGCGCGGCGGAAAGGTCGCGTACGTGAAGATCCTCGGCACGGGCACGCTCACCAAGAAGCTCAGCATCTCGAACTGCATTGCGTCCGACGCCGCGAAGGCGGCCATCGAGTCGGCCGGCGGTTCTATCCTCTCCTAGGCCTATGTTCGGGAAGGCGATTCACAAGCTGAAGGTCATCGTCTCGGACAGGACTATCCGCAACCGGATACTCTTCATCCTGGGCGCCTTTGCCGTATTCCGCTTCCTCGCCTCCGTTCCGATACCGGGCGTCGACCGCATCGCGCTCGAGCAGTTCTTCACGAACAATCAGTTCCTCGGGCTCCTCAACATCTTCTCGGGAGGCGGCCTCTCGAACCTGTCCGTGGTCATGCTCGGCGTAGGGCCCTACATCACGGCCTCGATCATCATGCAGCTCGCGACCGTGCTCATCCCGAAGGTGAAGGAGATGTACAGCGAGGAAGGGGAGGCAGGACGCACGAAGTTCACCTCGATCGCCCGCGCGATCACCGTCCCGCTCGCCGTCCTCCAGGGCGTCGCGTTCCTCTCGCTTCTCGAGACGCAGGGCATCGTGAACACCGTTACGCCATTCGACTTCGCGGTTAACGTCGCGCTCGTGGCCGCAGGCTCGATCTTCCTCATGTGGATCGGCGAGCTCATCACCGAGTTCGGCATCGGCAACGGCGTCTCGCTCATCATCTTCGCCGGCATCGTCGCGCATCTCCCGGCAGGCCTCGCGCAGCTCCTCTTCACGGCGACCGCCGCGAACATCCCGGCATACCTCGGCTTCGTCCTGCTCGCGCTCCTCGTCATCTTCCTCGTGGTGCTCGTATCCGAGGCTGAACGCTCTATCCCGGTCCATTACGCCCGCGCGACTCGCGGCACCGGCGGCACCGCGCCGACGTACCTTCCGATCCGCCTCCTGCAGGCCGGCGTGATGCCGATCATCTTCGCGCTCTCGCTCCTCCTCCTTCCGCAGATGATCCTCACCGGTCTCAACGCGATCGGCATCGCAGGCACGGCAGGACTCCTTTCGGCGTACACCGCTTTCAGCGCGAACCCGTACTGGCACGGCGCCGTGTACTTCGTCCTCGTGGTCATGTTCACGTACTTCTACACGTCGATCACCTTCGAGCCGAAGCGCGTCGCGGACAACCTCCAGAAGTCCGGCGCGTTCGTCCCGGGCGTCCGTCCCGGCCGCGAGACCGAGCACTTCATCAGCAACGTCGTGAACCGTATCACGCTTCCGGGCGCGCTCTTCCTCGGACTCGTCGCCGTGATCCCGTTCATCATCCAGGGACTCACCGGCATCACCGCGCTCCTCATCGGCGGTACGGCTCTCCTCATCGTGGTGAACGTCGTCCTCGACCTCATCCGCAAGGTGGACGCCCAGGCATCGCTCCGCGAGTACTAATCCGATGAAGCGAGGCGCCTATATCCTCGTCGTCGGGCCAACGGGTAGCGGGAAGAACACGCTCATAGCCGCCGCGCGCGAGGCCGTCCCGGGCCTCGCGTTCGCCGTTTCGGCGACGACGCGCCCGATGCGCGAGGGCGAGGTCGACGGCGTGAGCTACCACTTCCTCACGACCGAGGAGTTCATGCGTCGCGTCGACGCGGGTGCGTTCCTCGAGTGGGCGGAGTACGGCGGCAACCTGTACGGCACGCTGCGTTCCGAGATCGAGCCTGCTATCAGCGCCGGGAAGGTCATCCTCTCCGACATCGAGCTCCAGGGCGTCCGGCAGGTGATGAAGAGCCTTCCGGCAGGAGAGCGCGTGACCGTATTCATCGATGCGGGGCCGTGGGAGGAGCTCGTCGCGCGTATCACGGCCCGCGGGCCGATGAGCGACGAGGACATCGCAAAGCGCCGCGCGCACTACGACGAGGAAGCGGCGTTCAAGGACGAGGCGGACTACGTCGTCTCGAATCGGGCCGGAGAGCTCGAGCATGCCAAGGAGGCATTCATCGGGATCATCCGCTCGCTCGCGCAGTAGGAGGGGAATCCCGTACCTGATACCATTCACATATCATGCAGCAGCCATCCATCCATACCGTCCTCCTGACCGGCCGTCCAGGCTCCGGGAAGGGCACCCAGGCGAAGCGCCTCGCGTCGGACTTCGGCTGGACCCACTTCTCGACCGGCGACCTGTTCAAGGCGCTGCGCGGCGGCGAAGGGCCTATCGCGGAGAAGGTCCGCGAATCCTACGACGCCGGGAAGCTCCTTCCGGACTGGTTCGCGACGTACCTCTTCGAGGACATCATGCTCAAGCTCGGCGACAGTGCGGGCATCATCTGCGAGGGCTATCCGCGCTCGGAGACGCAGGCGCAGACGTTCGACAGCATCATGACATGGCTCGGACGCCCGTACGTCGCGCTCGATCTCGACGTGCCGGACGAGGAGGTGACGCGGCGCATGCTCTCGCGCGCCGAGATGGAGCATCGTCCGGACAGCGCTACCAAGGAGCAGATCGAGGCGCGTCTTTCGACCTATCATGAGCACACGGCGCCGGTCCTCGACTATTTCAAGAAGCAGGGGAAGCTCGTCACGATCGACGGGACGAAGACGCCCGAGGAGGTGGAAGCGGCGATCCTCGCGGCCCTTAACGCGCCAGCGGCATGATCGTACGGACGCCTGAGGAGCGTGCGGGCATCATCGAGTCGGGTCGCCGGCTCGGCGTGATGCTCGAAGCGCTCGAGAGGATGGTCGCGCCTGGCGTCACCACGCTCGACCTCGAGAACGAGGCGATGCGTCTCATCGAGGAGGCGGGCGATAAGCCGGCCTTCAAGGGCTATACGCCCGAGGGCGCGCCGCGTCCGTTCCCGGCCGCGCTCTGCGTCTCGGTGAACGAGGAGGTGGTGCACGGCATCCCGAACGAGAAGCCGCGCATGCTCAAGGAAGGCGACATCGTATCGCTCGACTTCGGCATCGTGCATGACGGATTCTTCACGGACTCGGCTGTCACGGTTCCGGTAGGGAAGGTATCGAAGCAGGCGAGCGCGCTCATCGCGGCGACCGACTACGCCCTCGAAGAAGCCATCAAGGCTGCGAGGGTGGGGAACCGGACCGGCGACATCTCGCATGCGACCGAGCTCGCGTTCAAGGGCACGGGCTTCTCCATCGTGAAGGTGCTCGGCGGGCACGCCGTGGGACGTCGCGTGCATGAGGAGCCGTACATCTCGAACTTCGGCCATGCCGGGACCGGCCCTGAGATCGTGCCGGGCATGGTGCTCGCGCTCGAGCCTATCGCGAACGCGGGGAAGGGCTCCATCATCCTCGCGCCGGACGGCCATACGTACCGCACGCGCGACGGGTCCATCTCCTCGCACTCGGAGCACACGCTCCTCATCGAGGAGGAAGGCACGATCGTGGTGACGAGGCGTCCGAGCGAGGTGGTACGATAGTCCTATGGCCCAGTACGAGAAGCTCGTGCGCGACGGTATCCCGGATCTACTCGATTCGAAAGGCGTTCCGTATGAGATGCGGATCGCTGACGACGGCGAATACAAGCGCGAGCTCGTGAAGAAGCTCGTGGAGGAGGCGGGCGAGTTCGCCGAGGTAACCTCCGTCGAAGAGCTCGGCGACGTGCTCGAGGTGATCGCGGCCCTGAAGATGCTTCCGGAGTATGCGGATGTCGAAGCGGTACGTCTCGCGAAGCGGGAGGAGCGGGGCGGATTCGACGGGAAAGTCATCCTGAAGGGCGAGAAGTAGGGAAGCTGACAGCCCTCAGAGGCTGTAGTATAGTGCGGACATACAAGCGCCCTAGGGCGATTTTTACTATAGACACTATGCCAATCCCACATCCGAAGAAGGAGCGCACGTTCGTCATCGTGAAGCCAGACGGCGTGCAGCGCGGACTCGTCGGCGAGATCGTGAAGCGCTTCGAGCGCACCGGCCTCAAGCTTATCGGTATGAAGCTCACGGTCCTTGATGCGGACCGCATCTGGAAGCACTACAACAAGGATGACGCCTGGTTCATCAAGAAGGGCACCAAGATCGCCGAGGATCGCGCTGCGGCAGGCCTCTCGGCCGAGAAGGAGCCTATCGAGTACGGCAAGGACATCATCCGTGCCCTCGAGAAGTTCATGACCGCAGGACCGGTCGTGATGATGGCATGGGAGGGTAACTCCGCAGTTTCCGTCGTCACCAAGCTCGTGGGCGGCACCGAGCCGGCTACCTCCGACGTCGGCACCATCCGCGGCGACTTCACCATCGATTCCTATAACATCGCGGCGATCGACGACCGCGCGGTGCGCAACCTCATCCACTGCTCGGACACCCCGGAGAACGCGGAGACCGAGATCGCGCTTTGGTTCAGCGAGGAGGAGCTCATCAGCTACCGCCTCATCGGCGACGAGGTGCTCTACGACGTGAACCTCGACGGCATCCTGGAGTAATCCATACGCTATATGGAAAGAAGGCCCGGATCATGGCGATCCGGGCCTTCCTTTTGCCCGGGCATGCGAGGAGCGATATACTGGCTCCAGAGCCGCCCTAAACGCAACTTGATACTTTTCCGGGAGCCTCATATCCCGCGCCTCTGCGGACGTCCTCGGACGACCAACGGCGCGCGATGCGGGCACCCACGTGGCATCACAACGTTGCCACACGGGGCGGTTCTATGAGAGAAGCCGAGGCGAGAGCCTCGGCTTTTGTCATGCTAGAGTTATCCCTATGCGTCTCCCTTGGCTCCTCGTCACCCTCATCCTCGCAAGCGCGCTCGCGTACCTGCAGCATGAGGCGCTCGCGAACCTCTGGTACTGGCATTACCCCTGGTTCGACACCGTGATGCATTTCCTCGGCGGGCTCACCGTCGCGAGCTTCGGCATCGCGCTCCTCGACAGGCATCGTGCCATCGTGTTCCTTACGGGCATGCTCGCGATCGCGGTGGGCTGGGAGCTCTTCGAGCTTGCGATCAATGCCGAGCGGGAGGCGAACTTCGCGTTCGACACCGCGCTCGACCTCCTCATGGACGCGGTCGGCATGTCGCTCGCGTACCTGGCAGCTAGATATACCCTATGGCGCTCCGCGTAACCTTCCATGGCGGCGCTGGCGCCGTCACCGGCTCGAACTTTCTCGTCGAGGGCGAGAAGGGTAAGCTCCTGGTCGATGCCGGTCTCGAGCAGGGACGGGACTTCTGCGTCGACTGCATGTACGCGCCGTTCCCGTACGACGTGTCCGCCATCCAGGCGCTCGTGATAACGCACGCGCACCTCGATCATATCGGCAGGGTGCCGAAGCTCGTCCGCGAGGGCTTCCGCGGCAAGGCGTACATGACGGCCGCCACCCGCGACCTCATGGAGCTCATGCTGCGTGACAGCGTCACCCTGCTCGCGCAGGAGGCGAAGCGGTACGGGAAGGACCCGCTCTACGACGAGCAGGACGTGGAAGGGCTCATGCAGCTCGTCGAGACCATCGAGTACCACGAGGAGCGCGAGGCGGCTCCAGGGCTCTCCATCTACCTGCGCGACACCGGACATATCCTTGGCGCGGCCTCGGTGCGCGTGAGGGATATATCAGACGGCACGAGCGTCGTCTTCACGGGAGACATCGGGAACTCCCCGAACCCGTACCTGAACGACGCGGAGCGGGTGGACGACGCGGACGCGGTCATCATGGAGGCCGTCTATGGGGACCGGGTGCATGAGCACGTGGACCAGCGGGTACCGCAGCTCCGAGATACCCTGAAGCGCGCGCTCGCGCGCGGCGGGACCATCCTCATGCCGGCGTTCTCCATGGAGCGCACCCAGCTCATGCTCTATGAGATATCGAACCTCATGGAAGCGGGCGAGCTTCCGCGGTTCCCGGTATATCTCGACTCGCCGCTCGCCATCAACGTGACGAGTATCTACGAGAAGTGGGCAGGGAAGTATTTCAATGCGAAGGCGAGGGAGGAGACCCTGAAGGAGGGCAGCATCTTCCGGTTCCCGTTCCTCACCATGACCGAGAGCCGCGAGGACTCGGAGACGATCGCCGGAGAGCCGGAGCCCAAGCTCATCATCGCCGGTGCCGGCATGTCGCACGGCGGGCGCATCGGGAAATGGGAGGCGAAGTACCTGCCAATCCCGACCACCACCCTCCTCATCGTGGGATACCAGGCGCCAGGGTCTCCGGGACGCCTCCTGCAGGACGGCGCTCCCAAGGTGAAGCTCGACGGCCGGGAGATCAAGGTGAGGGCGAAGGTGGAGAGTCTCACGAGCTGGTCCGCGCATGCGGACAGGGACGGACTCCTCAGGTTCGCGGAGGGCACGCTCCCGCGCGCGAAGGCTATCTTCGTGTCTATCGGCGAGCCGTCTGCGCAACGGTTCCTCGCGCAGCGCATCCATGACTTCCTCGACGGCAACGCTATCGTCCCGAGCCAGGGCGACGTGTGGGATGTCACGAAGGAAGGAGTGAAGAAGGTAGGGTAGAGGGAACCGATAAGAAAGGCCCCGCACATGCGGGGCCTTTCTCTTGCAAAACGGGCGGCTTACGCCTGGATCTTGTTCGCGACGCGAGCGAATACCTCAGGCTCCTGTGCGGCGAGGGTGGCGAGGACCTTGCGGTCGAGCTCGATGCCTGCCCTCGCCTTCGCAGCGATGAAGGTGCTGTAGGACTTGAAGCCGAGGTCGCGGATAGCCGCGTTGAGGCGGACGATCCAGATCTGGCGGAAGTCGGTCTTCTTGTCGCGGCGGTGGTTGAACGCGTTCTTTCCGGCGTGGACGAGGGACTCCTTCGCGAGGCGCACCTTCGTGGAGCGTCCGTGGCGGTATCCCTTCGCGCGCAGCAGGATGTTCTTGCGGCGCTTCGATGCTGTTACTCCTCCTTTTACTCGTGCCATACGTAGTTACTTACTGAAATTACTTGCTGGTCTTGCTGAGGAACTGGCGGACGATGCGCTTCGGCACCTTGAGGATGTTCGCGCGTCCCTTGAGGCCCTTGGTGCGGCCGCGCTCCTTCGCGTTGAAGTGGTCCTGACCCGGCTTGCGCGCGATAAGCACCCCGTTGCGGGTTACTCGGATGCGCTTGGTGTATGACTTGTTGGTTTTCATGCTGGGGTTGGTTCTGTTTCAGGACTGTCTTGCTTCTTCGCGGGCGCCGCGGCCTTCAGGTCCCGCTCGATGATGGCGGCGAATCCCTTGGGGGCTCGCGTCACCGGCTCGGCGATCTTGTAGGCGTACGGGATCATGAGCATGAACTTCTCGAGCCGGGTCTTGAGGAAGGCTTCTTCCATCCCCTTGTACCGGCCCTTGAGGAAGAGCTCCATGCGGACCCGATGGCCTTCGGCGAGCCACTCGGCTGCCTTCTTGGCCTTCAGGCGCATGTCGTTCTCTCCTGTGCCTACCTTGATCTGGACCTCCTTGGTCTCTGAGACCTTTACCTTGGCCCTGGCGGCACTCTCACGCTTCTTCTGCTCGTACTGAAACTTACCATAATCCATGATTTTCGCAACGGGCGGGGCCGCGTTCGGCGAGATCTCGATGAGGTCGAGACCCAGGTTCTGGGCCGCTTTCAAGGCCTCGTCCGTATCGAGGACGCCGAGATTCTCTCCCTCGGCGCCTATGACACGGAGCTTCGGGGCCCGGATCTCGCGGTTTATGCGTATTCGTTCGGTATTGCTGCTCAAAGTACCTATATTCTAGCACGTAAATAGGCCCTAAACAAGGAACGGCCCGGAAATACCGGGCCGTTTCCGCACGTTTCTCGTCCTGAGGGCTACTGGGCCTTCTCGGCTGCGGTCGTGGTGGCCTTGTCGATATCCTTGCTGAAGTCGCGGAGGATATCGGAGAGCTCGCGGAGCTCGTCCTGGCACTTGGCCTTGCTTGCGGCGTCCGAGCCGTTGCAGGCCTTCGCCACCTCGTCGCGCTTGGCGGTGATGTCCTCCTTGCCTTCCTGAAGCACCTGGTCGAGGTCCTTCGGCTGGTTCATGAGGAAGAAGAGGGTAATGGCGAGAAGCACGGCCAGAATGCCGGCCACCGTCCATGCGAGCGTGAGCTTTGTCTTGGAATCCATAGTTGATAGTTACGATAAGCCTGTCTAACAGTGACGACTCTACGCCCCTTAGCATGAACGGTTCATGAATCGGGCGCAAGGGTGATTGATGGGCGGGTTAGGGCGGCATTGATGCCCTATACTCTAACTATGGATAGAGCGCACCCGAAAGGCTTCACCCTCATCGAGCTCCTCGTGGTGATCGCGATCATCGGCATCCTTTCGACCGTGGTGCTCGCGTCGCTCAACACGGCGCGCATGAACGCGCGCGACACGCAGCGCATGTCGGACATGCGAACTATCGACCAGGCGCTCCGCATGCAATACGCGGATACGGGCAACCCTATCGCAGGCGGCGGCGCGCACTATGCGAACGCCAACCCTGCCTGCAATGGATGGGGAACCAGTGGATCTGTCGCGACCGTGCTCGCGCCGCTCGTCTTGGCCGGGTACCTGCCTTCCGTGCCGCAGGATCCGACGAGCGGGAAGTGCTACATCCTCTCGTATCGCGTGACCGGCTCGGCGCAATCCTGCGGCGGCCAATCGTACAACGATTACGAATGGGTCCTGACGTTCTCCCCGGAGCGTCCGCGTCCCCAGTACGCGACGAGTTCTGCGGGCACGGGATGGTACTGCCTGCTCGGTCCCGCAAAATAGCCCCGCTGTGCTTCTCAAGGTTCCGTATTCGGACTCGATGCATACGGCGTCCTCTATAAAGAATACGATAGCGAGACGTCTGCCTGGTTCCTATCCGGGTGTTATGCTCTTCGGTACGCCATGTCAGTTCTCGAGATAGTCCTCATCGCCGTGAGCCTTGCACTCGATGCTGCCATAGTCGCAGTTGGTGCAGGTGCGCTCGCGCACGTGCGGCCCCGCGCCGCGCTCAAGGTCGCGCTCTTCTTCGGCGCCTTCCAGGCAGCCATGCCGCTCCTCGGTCTCGTGCTGGGGCTCGGCTTCCGCGAGTATCTGCTCGCATACGGTCACGTCGTCGGGTTCGTCCTGCTCCTTCTCGTCGGAGGCAAGATGTTCTTCGAATCGTTCGGCGAAGAGGATGCTGAGCGTGAGAGGGATATCACGAAGACGTCGACGCTGCTGCTCCTCGCTGTCGCGACCAGCATAGACGCGTTCGTCGTGGGTATCACGTTCAATTTCGTGCCAGTGAACGTTCCGGTTGCGATCGCTGTAATCGGTATCGTCACGTTCCTCATGGCGCTCGCCGGGGTCTATTTCGGAAGGCGAAGCAAGCACCTGTTCGGCAATCACATCGAGCTTGGCGGCGCCCTCGTCCTTATCGCGCTCGCGCTCAAGGTACTCCTTCGACTCTAGGTATAGAAAAAGGCCCGATCGGAAGATCGGGCCTTACATGTGATAGATACGCAAGAGTTGTTCTGCCTTCGCTACTTGTTGTCGGCGACCGTGGCGGCGACCTTGATGCAGTTGACGTGCTCGACCATGTCGTCGGCTTCGCAGCGGTAGGTGCCGGAGGGCGTCGTGGCCGTCCACTTCACGCTCAGCATCTTGCGCTTGACGTCGGACAGGGTCACGTCGTCGCTCAGGATGCCGCCGATCTTGGTCGCGGTGGCGATCCTGAGGTTCTTGTCGCTGTTGCGGCCGATGGCCTGGGCCTGGCTCGTGAAGAGCAGGGCCGCCATGGCGCCCACGAAAAGAGCTTTCTTCATACCGAATAATCCTTCAGCTTGAGGACCTATCCCGCCATCCGGGCGTCCTTGTGGTAACTATAGTACATATTTATGAAATTGTACATAGATGCATGGACCAGACTCAGACATATCGTGCCACTACGCCTTGTATACTTGAGGGCGATGAAAACGAATCGACCTACAGGCTTCACCCTCATCGAGCTCCTCGTGGTCATCGCGATCATCGGCATCCTCTCGTCGGTGGTCATGGCATCCCTCAATACCGCGCGCGCGAAGGCTCGGGATGCGGCTCGCGTCGCGCAGGCGAAAGAGATAGCGAAGGCGCTCGAGCTCTACTATGCGGCGAACGGCGCGTATCCGGCGATCGAGCACGGGCTCGGTGCGGAGTCCACGTGCGGATCGCTCACGGAGAACTGGGGGCACTGTGACCGACTCAATACCCTCACGACCGCGCTCGCGCCGTACATCTCCATCAGACCGGAATCGCTCTCGAACGCGACCCAGGGCAACTACTACTATTCCTATGCGTCACAGTCGGACGATGCGCGGCAGTCATACGGGCTCTTAGTCTATGTAGAGACGAACATCGGCGCGAACGATGGTGGCTATTACTCGAACGCGTACGAAGTGGGGAACAACCCGCCGTATTGCGCGCAGAAATATAGCGGAACCGGTGCAGACTGGCTGAATAAGAGCGGCGTCTACCAGCAGCGGTGCCTCGGAGGGAACTGAGTAGCGCTCTGATTAAGGACTCACACAGGCTGTAATCCAGAGGGAGGTGGTTTCCTAGAGCCCTTTTTAAGCCAGGCTCCTAGGACCCTTGTTTTAAGGATAGCGGGCTTCCTATACAGACTATTGAGTTGCTGTATTAAGGTGTACCATTGCTTCATGAAGGAGTCAGACACAGAAGGAGAGCGAGACGAGGCTCTGTCATTCTTGGTCGACCATGATGTTGGCGTGTTGGCCACTGTCTCTCGTGCCGGAGAACCGCACGCACGCACGATTTACTATACGTGCGATGACGCATTCAATATTTATTTCATAACCCTCAAGAACACTCGAAAGGCTGCCGACCTGACTTCCAATCAGAAAGCTGCTTTCGTTGTGTCAGAGGCGGGAACTCCGAAGACTATTCAGGTAGAAGGGGATGTTGCTGACCTTACGTACACCGCCACCAATGACCCGCTGCTCACTGGCTTCGTGCACAGGCTCATGACCGACAAGCAGTACGGCATACCGCTATCGCATCTTGATAGCAGCGAGCTCAAGTTCTACCGCCTCTCGCCTGCCTGGGTCAGGTGGGGAGACTTTACGTTCGGTACAGGCACGGACCAGGTACTCACTCGAGTCGATCCGGCGGAGCCGCCTCTGTAGAAGCCCGGCGGAAGGCATGAAAGGTTACATGACGAACATATAGGAAGCTATCCTCAGATTACGACTATGATCCAAGACATGAGTACCCCTAACATCCCTGCAGTGACGAGCCTGCCCCCGGGCGCGTTTAGCGACAGGGTTGTCCGTGACTTCTTCATCTTCTACGCAGCCACCCTGGTGTTCTTTGCGATCGGCATCATCACGACTCTCGGTCTGGGTTGGTACGGAAGCTTGCATACGCCGCTATGGACTCCGCCCGAGCTCGTCATCGCGGCCATATGGGGAACGCTGTTCGTAACTACGGTCCTATCGCTAAGCATCTTTTGTGATGCGCAGAAAGAGCAGACACGAGCGTTCCGGAGCACGGTGCTCGTGTACATGGGCAACGCGCTCCTGATCCTTCTCTGGAACTATCTCTTCTTCGGGATTCATCAGCTCGTGCCTGCCTTATGGGCAGCGGTCGTCGTCGGCGTATCCGTGCTGGTCCTTATCCTGCGGGTGAAGAACTCATCGAAGGCTGCTGCATGGCTGCTCGCGCCCTATCTCGCCTGGGTCGTGATTGCCGTGGCTATCAATTACGCAGTAATGCTCATGAACTGATATATGGCGTACGAGATCATCACGCGTGACAAGGTGCTTTTCCTTTTCCTGAGCACCGCTCGATGCTAGAAGACGCGCCATACATTATCCAACCTAACGCCATGCGCATGTTCAGCCTCAAAGACAAAGTCGCGCTCATTACGGGGGCAGGAAGGGGAATGGGTCGCACTCACGCGCTCACGCTCGCCAAGCAGGGAGCAACGGTGATCATTACCGATGTGAATCTGAACGATTGCCGCAGGGTCATGCAGGAGGTGAATGAGGTGTGCGATAGCGAGTCCACCTGCTTCCGTCTCGACGTATCCCAGAAGCATGAAGTCAATGAGGTCATTGCCGGCATCATCATGAAGTATGGTCGGCTGGATATCCTGGTGAATAACGCAGGCATCTACGAGACCGCGCCTGCGCTTGAGCTTACGGAAGAAGCATGGGTCCGCATGCTCGATGTGAATCTCAAGGGACAGTTCCTGTGCGCTCAGCGCGCTGCACAGGAGATGGCTAGGGATGGAGGCGGGAGGATAATCAATATCTCCTCCGTAGCCTCTGGGCAGGTGGGAATCGGCATCGCTGGAGGCGTGCATTACGCGGCGTCGAAGGGCGGAGTTATCGCCATGACTGAAGCGCTGGCGATCGAGCTTGCGCCGCACGGCATTCTTGTAAACGCGATCGCTCCAGGAGCCATAGATACGCCCATGGTGCGAAATTCCGATGCCACGAGTGAGACGCGCGATCAGATGCTTGCAGGGATACCGCTCAAGCGAATGGGAAAGCCAGAGGAGGTATCAGCACTGGTCGCGTTCCTTGCTTCCGATGAGTCAAGCTATTGCACGGGGGCAACGTTCTATGTTGACGGGGGCTGGCTAGCAACATAATCGTATGTATAAGACCATAATCAATTCTCCGCTCCTCCGCGCGCTGCTGCTCGGGGTCGCGCTCGTCATCGTGGCAGTTCTCGGATTCATGCTAGGAGTGACCAGGGAAGGGGAGAACCACAGCGTGCAAGATACGTACTCTACGCGCACCTATGTAAGCCCCGCCCTAGGCATCGCCTTCGAGTACTCGCTCGAAAGCCCTATAGAGGAAGCGGTGAGGGAGCGGGGCGACTGTCCGCCGGAACTCCGTACCCCCGAAGATCAGTGCGATCACCGTTACTTAGGAGTTGCCGGCAAGAATGGCACGCTCTGGTTCATGTCGGCAGAGAGCGCATTGTTCGCACAGTATCCGACCCCGCGCGAGCCTTCGCGTGAAGATACGCTTCGCACCTGGGACATTCACAAGTATTGCGATCAGGGTCTATACCCGCTTTCCTGCGCCAAGAGCGTCAACGCCCACGGGCTAACGGTAGTTAAGGTCGGGTATCTGCCTGCGTGCAATGGTTTCGAAGAGTGCGGCGATGAGATTTTCTTCGTAACGTTCATCGAGACAAAGAATCCCTCGTATCCAGTCATAGCCATGTGGTATGACCGCTCAGAAGATCAGGTCATCCCTGATAGTGTTGTGGACCAGATAGTAGATAGTCTGCGCGCAGAATAAAACCCCAAAAAAACCGTCAAGACGTGCCAACATAAAAGGCCTCCGAAGAGGCCTTTTATTGAAACTGGATGGAAGTGGCTACACGAAGTTAGAGCCTCATGACTGGAAAGCAGGGCTTCGTATTTCCTTTCTGTAGCGGACAGTTGGTAGGGTGTCAAAATGAGCAGAGGCCAACCAGTCCATACAAACATGGAAGTCGGGTGCTTTCAGATTAGAACCTACCTCGATTTGCCATTTATCGGTCCAGTCGACTAAGAATTTCTTTCATCTGAGTTATCTCCTGTCGCTGGCTGAGAATAATGTCGTCGCACAGCTGTTTGATCTCAGGATCAGTGATGTTTGCCTTCTCGCACATGAGAATTGCTCCTGAGTGATGAGGAATCATGGATTGGAGAAACCCCCTGTCTCCAACACCTGTCTGGAATCGAATAAGTAAGAATGAAACCGCAAGGAGTATAAGGCCAAAACAAACAACCGTCACATTTAATTTCCTGTCCTTGTACATCATTCCCATAAGAAGTATCTCGAGAATGAGCATCGGCGCGGTCATAAGAGCGGCCATATAGACGAAGTTAATATTCGGAATGGCGTTCGCAAAAGTATTTACCATCGCGAACATGAGGAAGAACATTGCGATTAAGTGAAGTCCGGCCATTAGGGCCAGCTTGCCGTATGACGTGTCTCTGGGGGTCATAAAATTTATGTGCTGTGAGCCAGTAATACCTAGAAGAAGTGTACCTTTTGTCCATAAACAATAGGTATAGAATGAGTGCATGACCGAGCAGATACAGAGGGCTGGTTCCTGGGGGACGCTACTCCTCGTGCTCACCGTTCCTCTCCTGATGCTGTTTTTAATGGCCATGCCTATGGACCAGACACCTGGCGGATGTCCCTTCATGCAGGGTGAAACTTCGCTCTGTCCCATGTCAGCCTTGGACCACATAACAAGCTGGCAGAATACGTTTACTATCGCACTTGTCGAGATTCTCACGTTTGCCATACCTGTCTTTATTCTCGCAAGGGTTTGGCCCATTGTTCCAAGGCCCGAACGGCCGCCCGGATATCGCAGACGTTTCTATCCAGCACCTCCATTGTTGCAAGAGCTATTCTCACGCGGGATTCTTCACCCTAAGGCTCCATAGATTTAGCAAACTCTCTACTTATCTAATCTAATTAAACTCTATGGAAAAGAACGTAGTTGTTATCGGGCTCGTCGCACTTATTATCGGTGCCGGCGGTGGATACGCTCTGGGCATGAATAAGGTTTCCGAGCCAGTAGTAAATACTGGTGGCCATATGATGGCCGACGGAACGACCATGGGAGGTCCAATGAACGGGATGCAGGGAGAAATGGATTCCATGATGCAGGGTCTCTCTGGAAAAACAGGAGATGCATTTGATCAAGCGTTCTTGAGCGAGATGATCATGCATCATCAGGGAGCAGTAGTAATGGCAGAGGCAGCCCTCAAGGATGCAAAGCATCAAGAGATAAAGGAC
Source organism: uncultured bacterium (assembly GCA_937879955.1). Taxonomy (GTDB): domain Bacteria; phylum Patescibacteriota; class Minisyncoccia; order Phycocordibacterales; family Phycocordibacteraceae; genus C7867-001. The sequence continues at coordinate 413,679 of CALFMK010000001.1, read as the reverse complement.
CTGGCAAAGAACATAATCTCTGCACAGAACGCCGAGATTAAAGAGATGCAAGATTGGCAGAAAGCTTGGTACGGGAAGTAGCTCCTAGCTGTAGAACATTAGAAAACCGCCCATGAGGCGGTTTTCTAATGTTCTATGTATTTCTACATAGTTCTATATCGGTGGAGGTGCGGAGAGTCGAACTCCGGTCCGAATCCTGCTTCAAGAGCGAGTCTACGGCGCGTAGCTAACGTTGAAGCTTCGGCAGGGGAATAGGAACGTTAGCGAAAACGCCCCTGCCTGATCCCGTCTTTTAAGCCGTGGCCTGGGAAAGCCGCGATACCGATCCTTCAGATGATTCCGCCCATACAGACCCCTGAAGGAACGGGACTGCATGAACGTCGCTCAGGCGAAAGCGCGAAGCTTTTACGCGTAAGCGAACGCGAAATCCTTCATACCGAAGTACGGGGACTTCACGCTTGCAAGAGTGTTCTTGGCAAGTTTGGGTGAATGCGTTTTTAGGTGGTCAGCATCCTTCCACCGCGCCGCACGTCTCTCAAAGTACAGGACCGTCAAAGCCGGTCACCCCCGTTCTGGAACCGGTCAGGAGAACGGTTCCAGAACGGGAGGGGCCCGCACAGAATGAATACCTGAAAGTGAGGAGAATCGCCGGCTATCCCAAGCGATTCTCCGGTAGTGATGCCGCTGCGTCAGCGGAGAAGCTGGTCGAGCGGCAGGCGGGTATCGTTCCTGCCGCTGTCGTCCTCGGCGAAGCCGGGCTGCTCGCTGTCCCAGATCGGATCGGTGTACCGATCGTCCTCTCCGGACATCTCGATCTTGGCCATGAACTGGCAGCCGCTCTCACGCGCGGCCGGGTCGATACGCATACCGTCTTCGTGCTTCGCCATCTCTTCCTCCGTTATCTGGCTCGTCACTTTCAGACATTCATTCTCTCAAGCTACTTCTGGCGCATCGCACGGTCCGCTTCCTTCTTAGCCTCCATGCGCTTCATGTCTTCGCGCTTGTCAGCCTTGCCTTTTCCGCGGACGATGGCGATGCGTGCCTTCAGGTATCTGCCACTATTATACAGTTCCAAAGGCACTAGTGTCAATCCTTTCTTCGACTCTGCCTCGAGCAGCTCGACGATCTCCTTGCGCGAGAGGAGGAGGCGGCGCGGACGCTCTGGGTCATAGGTCTTGGGCGCGTTCGCGGCCTGGTAGGGAGGGACCGTCATGCCGACGATGAAGGCCTCGCCCCCGCGCACGATCACGCGGGAGCCGTCGAGGCTGCCGAGCTTCGCCCGGACGGATTTCACCTCGAACCCCTGGAGCTCGAGGCCTGCCTGGTAGGTCTCAAGCACCTCGAACCGGAGGCGCGCCTTCTTGTTCTCTATGAGTGCGCTCATATATAGGAAGGGTACCAGCATTTGGCCGAAAACGCTTTCGTTTCGCGTTATAAAGGCCCGTATCGTATACTTGGCCGTATTATGGCACCTACTAAGAAACCGGCCGGAACGCCCGCGCCGAAGAAGGATTCAGGCAAGAAGGCTCCGGTGAAGGACATGGCAGGGAAGGCGAAGAGCCTCATGCCGGGCGGAGGCGGCTTCATGTCGAACCTCATATCGACGGTCCTCATCCTCATAATCCTCACGAGCATCTACTCGCTCATCACGGGGCAGGGGAACAAGGAGGCGCCCGTCTCGCTCTCGCAGGTAGCCGGAGACGTGAAGGCCGGCGTCGTGAAGGAGATCAAGATCAGCGGCAACGAGCTCACGCTCACCTACGGCGACGCCACTGCCAAGAAGGCGATGAAGGATCCGGACGCCTCGCTTCCAGAGACGCTCGCCGCGTACGGCGTGACGCCTGAGCAGCTCGCGGCCGTGAACGTCACGGTCGAGAGCGAGTCCGGCTTCAAGTACTGGTTCTTCAACCTGGCGCCGATCATCCTGCCGATCATCTTCCTCGGCGTGCTCTTCTGGTTCCTCACGCGCCAGGTGCGCGGCGCCGGCATGCAGGCGTTCTCCTTCGGCAGCTCGAAGGCGCGCATGATCGATCCGTCGGACTCGAGCCAGCGCGTCCTCTTCGCGGACGTCGCAGGCGCGAAGGAAGCGAAAGAGGAGCTCATGGAGATCGTGGACTTCCTCAAGAACCCGAAGAAATTCCTCGACATCGGCGCGCGCATCCCGAAAGGCATCCTGCTCATGGGCGCGCCAGGTACCGGAAAGACCCTGCTCGCCCGCGCGGTAGCGGGGGAGGCGGGCGTGCCGTTCTTCTCCATCTCGGGTTCCGAGTTCGTGGAGATGTTCGTGGGCGTCGGCGCCTCGAGGGTGCGCGACCTCTTCCTCATGGCCAAGCGCGCCTCGCCGGCGATCATCTTCGTGGATGAGATCGACGCGGTCGGGCGCGTTCGCGGCACGGGGGTCGGCGGCGGCAACGACGAGCGCGAGCAGACGCTGAACCAGATCCTCGTGGAGATGGACGGCTTCGATCCGACGGAGAAGGTCATCGTCATGGCCGCGACCAACCGTCCGGACGTGCTCGACCCGGCGCTCCTTCGCCCGGGACGCTTCGACCGCCGCGTGACGATCGACCTGCCGGACCGGAAGGACCGCCTCGAGATCCTCACGGTACATGCGCGCAAGAAGCCGCTCGGCCCTGACGTGGTGCTCGACGTGATCGCGGAGCGCACGCCTGGGTTCTCCGGCGCCGAGCTCTACTCGCTCATGAACGAGGGAGCCATCCTCGCCGCGCGCGAGAGCCGCACGGAGATCACGCAGTACGACCTCATCCGCTCCATCGAGAAGGTCATGCTCGGTCCGGAACGGAAGTCGCACCTCCTCGGAAAGAAGGAGAAGCGCCTCACGGCGTACCATGAGGCCGGACACGCGCTCGTGGGTTCCGTACTCGAGCATGCGGACCCTATCCATAAGATCTCGATCATCAGCCGCGGCCGCGCGGCAGGGTACACCCTCAAGCTCCCGTTCGACGACAAGAAGATGCAGTCTCGGAAGACCTTCCTCGACGACATCGCGACGACGCTCGGCGGCTACGTCGCGGAGGAGATGATCTACGACGACCTCACGACCGGTCCTTCGAACGACCTCGCCGTCATCGCAGGGCTCGCGCGCGACATGGTGGCGCGCTACGGCATGGGAGACACGTTCGGTCCGGTAGCGTACGCCGCGGACCGCTCGTACGGCGACGCGACCTACTCGCAGGACATCGCGGCGAAGATCGACGCCGAGGTGGCGCGCATCATCGACACGGCGAAGGGGCGCGCCCGCAAGGTCCTCGAGGACCATCGCAAGGCGCTCGATGCCATCGCGGAACGCCTCGTCGAGGTGGAGACCATCGAGCGCGAGGAGTTCGAGAACCTTCTCATCGCGAACGGCATCACGCCGAAGAAGAAGGAAGAGGAACTCGCGTAGCGGTAGTTATAAGGAAATGGCGGACTCGCGAGAGTCCGCCATTATTCTTTTCATCGTGACCGTACCGGGTCAGGTTTTCGCGAGCGAGCTCTTGCGCGTGAGCCAGTACAGGGTACCAGCAAGCGCGTACCAGAGATGCGCTGCGGGAACGAGGCCATAGTTTGCCATCGGCGTCGGGGCGATGGCGAAGGTCACGTACGCGAGGGTGACGATGAGGGTTATGAGGACGATCGCGAGGGCGTAGAACCATCCTGCACGTCGTCCTTCACGGATCGCCATCGGTCCCCAAAGGAACAGTGCAATCATTATAGGCACATCAGTACTCCTTCTGTCTTACCTGATTGCACCGTACCAGAAAAGCCCCGTCTACGCACTTCCCGTAAATCGGTGCACCCTCTTGGACTCGAACCAAGGACCGCCGAGGTATAAGCTCGGTGCTCTAACCAACTGAGCTAAGGGTGCCCCTGTACTGTATCGCACCCTTATTCAGGATGCACTTCCTCGTCCGCCTCCTTCGCGAGCGCGGCCAGGAGCGGGTGCTTCTTGAGCTCCGGATCCTTCTTCACGAGCGCCTGCGCCTCCTTCCGGGCAGCCTCCACCATCTTTATGTTCTTGAGGGCCTCCATGGCGATGTCCGAGACGCCCCACTGGCGCGCGCCGTAGAGTTCGCCCGCGCCGCGGAGCGCGAGGTCGTACTCGGCGAGCTCGAATCCGTTCTTCGCCGTGGTGAGGGCCTTGAGGCGCTCCTTCGTGACGGGTCCGTAGGAGTTCGGGAGCGCGAAGCAGTACGCCTGGTTGCTCGAGCGGATCACGCGGCCGCGCAGCTGATGCAGCTGGGCGAGACCGAAGCGCTCGGCGCCCTCGATGAGGATCACGGTCGCGTTCGGCACGTTCACGCCCACTTCCACGACCGATGTCGCTACGAGTATGTCGACCGTGCCGTCCTCGAACCGCTTCATCACGTCCTCCTTCGCCTTCGGCGTCATCTTGCTGTGCAGGATGTCTATCTCCGCGTCAGGGAACACGTCCCGCTTCAGCCGTTCCGCCTCCGCCTTCACGCTCTTCGCCTGTACGGCGAACTCCTTCGCGGGGTCTGGCTCGTCGATGCGCGGGCAGATCACGTATGCCTGGTGTCCTGCCGAAAGCTCGCTCTTCACGCGCTCGTACGCCTGCTCGCGCTTCTCGGGACCGAGCACTTCCGTGATGATGGGCTTTCTTCCGAGCGGCATCTGATCGAGGAGCGAGAGGTCCAGGTCTCCGTATATGGAGAGGGCGAGCGTGCGCGGGATCGGCGTCGCCGTCATGGAGAGGAGATGCGGCGAGAGCTGCCCGTCCTTCCTGGTGAGCTTCTGGCGATGCGCCTTCCCGAAGCGGTGCTGCTCGTCGATGATCGCGTACGCGAGATTCTGGAACTTCAGTGACTTATAGACGAGCGCGTGCGTGCCGATGACGATCGGGATCTCGCCGTTCGCCACCCACTTGGCGAACTGCGCGCGCGAGACCTTCGCGGACTCCTCGTATCGCACCTTCGAGGGGAACTTCCGGCACTCGCTGCCGGTGATGAGGCCGATCGGGATCGGGTGGTCCTTGAAGTACGAGACGAAGGTCGAGAAGTGCTGCTTCGCGAGGATCTCGGTCGGGCACATGTACGCGACCTGGAGCGTACCTGCCTTGCGGCCCGGCGGGCGGGAATTCGCCACCATGTAGGCGGTGGCGGCCGCGACCGCGGTCTTGCCGCTGCCGACGTCGCCCTCGAGGAGACGGCGCATCGGGTGCGGCTTCTCGAAGTCCGCGACGATCGATTCGATGGACGACTCCTGGGCGTCGGTCGGCGGGAAGGGAAACGAGTCCATGAATGCGCGGAGCGCCTCGCGGTTCGCGTCCACCGGGAGCGCGCGCTCCTGCGTCGCCTCGAGTCTCCTGCGCTGCGTGGTGAGCTGGATCGAGAGCACCTCCTGGAACGCGAAGCGCTTCCTCGCCGCCTGCGCGTCCGGCAGCTTCCTCGGCGCGTGCATCCAGATGAGCGCGGTCGCGAGGGTCGGGAGGCTGTACCGGTCGAGCATGTCCTTCGGGATGGGGTCGGCGAGACGCTCGTGCACGCCCGCCTCGAACACGCGCTTCATCGCGTGCAGGAACCAGAGCGAGGAGACGCCCTTCGATTCCGGGTAGATCGCATACAGGGTGTCCTCGAGGATCTGCGTGCCGACCTCGTCCGCGGCCGTGAAGAGGGTGTCGTGCACGTCCTCCGGGTTCACGGGGGAGCGGTCTATCTCGGGGTTCGCGAGGTAGATCTTGTCGCCGGTCCCCGCGATCTTCCCGGACGCTTTCACCACCATGCCGTCCGCGAGCGATTTCGCGATGTAGGGCTGCGAGAACCAGCGGAGCTTCATGCGCCCTGACGCGTCCTCGAGCCATGCCTCTCCCATGGGCCGCTTCGATTTCCACGCCCTCTTCGCCTCGGGCTTCCGGATGGTGCCGTAGAGCGTCACCTCGCTGCCGGCAGTGGCGCTCCCGATGGTACCGGTCGGACCTGCCGCCTCGTAGCGGGCGGGGAAGTGATAGAGCAGGTCGAGGATCGTGCGGATACCGAGCTTCTCGAGCGCCCGCTTCTGGTCGGGCTTGAGGCGGGTGAAATGCTGGGAGACGAGGTCCTCGGGCTTCATGCCGCTCCAGTATACCGTCCAGCCGTTTCAGCCCGCATCTGGCATTCTCGCCCCTGTCGTGCTCTCATATACCCATGACCAACCGATACCGCGCGCTCCTGTTCGTGCCGATACTCTTCCTCGCAGCTCTGCCTGCGCATGCGGCGACGACGACCCCGCTCACGCTTTCCGTGAAGAGCATCACGATCGTGAAGGCACCGCCGACCTGCGAGGTGCGCTCGACGAAGAGGGTCATGACCTCGGGTTCCGTGACGGAGATCGTCTGGGAGAGCAAGAACGCGACGAGCATGACCGGGCTCACGCGCGACGAGAAGGTGTGGCCGACGAAGGGTCGCCAGCGCGTCGCCATCGCGTTCCTCGGCAAGCACGAGTTCCCGATGACGTTCGAGGGACCCGGCGGCAGGACGACCTGCGTCGCGAAGGTGTTCGTGCATCCGAAGAAGGATCGCTAGGGCTTCACGCGCGCATCACGCGCCGCGGGCGAGACTGGGGATATACCCCTCATGCTACGGTATCTCCATATGAGCACCTTCTTTCCCCGTATCCTTTCCGTAGCGCTTCTTGCTAGTATCGCGTTCGTGCCGAGCGCGCACATGCTCGAGGCTGCGACCAAGAAGTCGTCGAAGACCGCGTTCCCGGAGACCGTGAGTGCCGACGATCTGGCCGAAGCCTACGCGGAGGCCGCAGCCGGCGGCGAGAAGGTGCGCATCCTCATCATGCCGGGCCATGAGCCTGATTTCGGCGGCGCCGAGTACAAGGGCTTCTACGAGCGCGAGTTCGCGGTCGACATCGCGGAGAAGCTCGCGACCGAGCTGCGCACCGACCCGAACCTCGAGGTGCTCGTCGCGCGCGGGAACGCCGGATGGAACGACGATTTCGAATACTATTTCGACCGGCAGGGCAAGAAAATCGAGCGTTTCGTGGACGAACACAAGAAAGCCATGGAGAAGCTCGAGAAGCGCGGGAGGATCAAGGAGAACGAGGAGCAGGCCGCGCACAACGAGGCGCGTTCGGACGTGGCGCTGCGTCTCTACGGCGTATCGAAATGGGCGGACGAGAACGACGTCGACCTCGTACTGCACCTGCATCTCAACGACGAGACGAGTCATGCTGCTGACGCGGCCGGCGACCATACCGGGCTCGCGATCTACGTGCCTGACAGCATCTACGGGAACGCGAAGGCGTCCAAGGCGATCGCGGAGCCCATATTCGAACGCCTGAACGCGTACACCGCGACCTCGACCTCGGGCCTCGAGACCAGGGGTATCGTGGAAGACCGCGAGCTCATCGCCATCGGCGCGTACAACACGGCGAGCATGCCGAGCCTCCTCATCGAGTACGGCTATATCTACGAACCGCGCATCACGGACGGCGCGCGCGAGCAGGTCTTCGCCGATTACGCGTATGCGACCGCGCTCGGCGTGAAGGATTTCTTCGGCTCCGCCGCCCGCCCCCGCTTCGGTACGAGCATCCTGCCGTACCAGTTCACGACCGACGTTACGGCGTCCTCGAGCGCCGATAGTCGCGGGCTCTATGCGCTGCAAGCCGCGCTCCGTGACCAGGGCTTCTATCCTGGCACCGAGTCTTCGCTCGCGGTGTGTCCGGTATCCGGGCTCATGAATGTATGTACGCCCGCGTCCATAAAGGCCTTTCAGGCGGCGAGGGGCATCGTGCAGACGGGCACGCTCGATCACGCGACCCGAAGCGCGCTCAATACCGCGTACGGCCTGGCCACCACGGAGTCGCCCGCAGCATCGGTCGCGCGTGCGCCTGCTGCGTCAGCCGGTACCTGTACAGCGTTCGCGAGTTCGCTTGCGCCTGAGGCGACCGACGCGGACACCAACGGCGAAGTGACGCGCCTCCAGCAGATCCTCGCGAAGGACCCAAGCGTCTATCCGGAAGGGAAGGTCACGGGCTACTTCGGTACGGCGACGCTCGCCGCCGTGAAGCGCTTCCAGGTGCAGCAGAAGGTCACGACGGCATCATCTGCATCCTACGGTCTCGTCGGTCCTGCGACCAAGGCAGCCCTTCAGAAGGCGTGTTCGACAGCGGCGAGTTAGGCGTGGGATACTGCGCGCATACGCGCTAATCCTTTCTCGCTCATGCCAACGCCGAAGAAGACCGCTCCCGCAAAGAAGACCCCGGCCCAGATCATCGCTGCCTTCAAGAAGACCGGCGCGAGGATAGAGACCCGAGGACGCGTGAAGCTGTCGAGCAAGGAGGCGATGTCGCTCTACTACACGCCCGGCGTCGGCGTGGCGTCCACACACCTCGCAGCGCATCCGGAGGATACCCGGAACCTTTCCGTGAAGAAGAACAGCGTCGCTGTCATCTCGGACGGCTCCGCGGTGCTCGGGCTCGGGAACATAGGGCCCTATGGCGCGTTGCCGGTGATGGAGGGTAAGGCGCTCATATTCCGCGAGCTCGCCGGTATCGACGCATGGCCGATCGTCCTCGATACGCAGGACCCGGACGAGATCGTCCGGACCGTGCTCGCCATCGCGCCGGGCTGGGGCGGCATCAACCTCGAGGACATCAAGGCGCCGCAGTGCTTCGAGATCGAGAAGCGTCTCGTCGAGGCGCTCAACATCCCGGTCATGCATGACGACCAGCACGGCACCGCCATCGTCGTGCTCGCCGGGCTCATCAACGCCGCGAAGGTGGTGGGGAAGACGTTCAAGAAGCTGCGGGTCGTGATCTCTGGCGCAGGCGCCGCCGGCGTCGCGACCGCGAAGCTCCTCAAGGCGGCCGGTATCGACGACATCGTGATGCTCGACCGCGGCGGCGCGATCTACGAGGGACGTCCCGACCTCAATCACAGCAAGCAGGAGCTCGCGGTCCTCACGAATCCGAGGAAGGTCTCCGGAGACCTGCGCACGGCGCTCGCCGGGAGCGACGTGTTCATCGGCGTCTCAGGCCCCGGTCTCCTCACGAGCGAGGATATCAGGACCATGGCCGCAGATAGTATCGTCTTCGCGCTCTCGAACCCGGTCCCTGAGATCATGCCGGACGAGGCCCTGAAGGGCGGTGCTGCCGTCGTCGCGACAGGACGGTCCGATTTCCCGAACCAGATAAATAACGCGCTCGTGTTCCCGGGCGTGTTCCGAGGCGCGCTCGACCGCGGCGTCTCCGCCATAACGCAGGAGATGAAGCTGAAAGCAGCGAAGGCGCTCGCGGCGCTCGTCGAGAAGCCGGTCGCGAAGAAAATCATCCCGGACGTGCTCGACAAGCGGGTGGTGCCGGCGGTGGCGAAGGCCATCCGCTAATACGCTTCTGGTATCATTAGACGCATGAGATCCGCATACCGCGCCTTCACCCTCATCGAGCTCCTCGTGGTGATCGCAATCATCGGCGTGCTGTCTGCGGTGGTGCTCGCGTCCTTGTCGACCGCCCGCGACCGCGCGCGGACCGCTTCTGCGAAGCAGACCTTGCGCCAGGTGGCTATCGCCATAGATCAGGCGCGTCTTCAGAGCGGCATGGTATTGAAAGATATTACTAATTCAACCTACAGCGCGGCTGCTTGTGTTGATCCGAATATGAATAGCGCGGGATGTCTTGCAAACATGCAAGCGCAATTTACCAAGATAAATGTGGCATCTGGAGGCATGCTCGACGCGTTCATCGCGAGCGGTTTCAGGGATCCGTGGGGGAACGTCTACCTCTTCGATGAGAACGAGCTTGAGAATGGCTCCTGTAGTACTAAGGACCTGGTCTTCTCCGCCGGACCCGACGGTATCCATGGAGGGAGCGGCTCGCCGACGCGTCTCGATAATATCAATTTGTATCTCTCCTTCTTCTCGCCTACGTGCGCATCCTGATAGTCTTCCTGGTCGAACCTGAACGAAAGGACGCCTCTGGTATCATTAGACGCATGAGATCCGCATACCGCGCCTTCACCCTCATCGAGCTCCTCGTGGTGATCGCGATCATCGGCGTGCTGTCTGCGGTGGTGCTCGCGTCCTTGTCGACCGCCCGCGAACGCGCTCGCGTGGCAGCGACCAGGCAGGCTCTGCGCCAGGTTGCGCTTGCCATAGATCAGGCGCGACTGAGTAGCGGGAAGATACTTTCCGACCTAACCGGCTCCGGCAACAGCGCAGGTGCATGCATCGACGCAAATATAAATAGCGCAAGCTGCATCTCGTTCATGCAGACGCAGTTCGGGAAGATAAACACCGCATCCGGAGGCATGCTGGACGCGTTCATCGCGAGCGGATTCAGGGATCCATGGGGGAATGTCTATCTTATTGATGAGAACGAGCTTGAGAGCGGCAATTGCAGGAAGGACATCGTATTCTCGGCCGGACCGGACGGGCTGCATGGATCGAGCGGGTCGCCGACCAGGAATGACAATATTAATCTCGACATATCGTACTTCTCGCCCACGTGCGCGTCCTAGTTCGGTTAGATACGTTCCTGTACTGAAGCAAAAGCGCCGGTTTCAGACCGGCGCCTTGCCTAATCGCGCTGTATCGCGTGCCGCACGCGCTCGAAGACGGTGGTGAACCACGCCTTATCCTTCGCGTTCCCGATCTCGCTTATGAGACGGGAGAAGGAGACCCAGCGCGCCTCTGCTATCTCATGGCTCGGTGCGAGCTCCGCATGCGGCTCTGCGGCGAACAGGAACATGTGTATCTCCTTCATGCGCTCTAAGTCATCCGTGCCTTCCTTCGTGATGGCGTAACGCTCGTAGCTGCCGAGGTCATCGATGAGCTCCAGGTTCGCGAGTCCGGTCTCTTCGGCTATCTCGCGGCGCGCGGCCTGTTCGTCCGTCTCGCCCTCCTCGACGTGCCCCTTCGGGAAGAGCCAGGCGTCGGAGCGACGGACCATGGCGACGGTCCCCGAGTCGCCGAGCACGATCCCGCCCGCCGTGCGCTCTCTAGCCGCCATGCTTCTTCTTGTTTACGAGCGCGAGCGAGATCGCCGCGAGCGCGATGGAGAGGTCGCGGAAGAGGATAGGGAACTGGTCCGGATTCGCGACGACGACCGCCACGAGCGCGAGCGCCATGATGATCGCCGGGACGTAGACGCGCGTTCCGAAGAGCACCCAGAGCGCGAGCGCTATCTCGAAGAGTCCCCATGCATGCAGGAGGACGAGGTCGTGGCCGCCGGCGAGCGTGAGGAGGAATCCGGGGAAGTACCCGATCCAGGCGTAGGGGTCGAAGTATGCGGAGACCGCGGGGTAGACGAAGCTGAAGGCGACCGCGAGCCGCATCACGAGCCCGGGGAGTGGGAGGCGTAGAGGATTCACCATGCTACTTCACGATGACGGTGCCGGTGTTCGAGGCGCCGACGTGGTTATGGAAGCCGAACGTCCCGGCCTTCTCGAACGTGTAGTCCCAGTAGTCGCCCTTGTTCGCGGATGCGCACTGGTCGAACGTGCCGTTCGTGCTCGCGCCGTCCGCGCAGTGCTCACGGGTGGAGGTGCCGTCGTACTGGGTGTGCGTCGGATGGTCGTTCGATCCTATCCACATGCCGCGCGAGGACTCGTTCACGAAGCGGACGGTCTCGCCGACGGCGACCGTCACGGTAGCAGGGGAGAATCCAGCGTCGGTGAGCGTCACGACGGTGAAGGCTGGGCCGCCATCTTCTTCTACCGGGGCGTCAGCGTTCATGGTGTTTTCCTGCATGGCTGCGCTATCGGTCGGGGCAGCGGCTTGCTTCGGCGAGAGCGCGTACCAGGCTCCGAGAGCGAGTATGACGATGATGATAAGGGCGATCCAGGCGGTCTTCGTATTCATAGGCAGGCGAAAGGTTATGCCGTTACGGCTCCGTACATTCTACCGCGTATTGCGCTACGCTGCGGCGAATGGCGGCAAGGATGCCCAGCGGCGTGCCGGTCCCTCGCTGTGCGTCGCCTGAATCCAGGCCGAAACGATCCGGCCAAGGACCGGAATGGCACTGAGCCGCTTCGCGACAGGATGCACGTCTACGTTCTGATGCCTGCGGGAGAGGCGCGCTTCTATGCTCGGTCTCTGTAATCGACGTTCCATACCCTCGAAGGGTACGAGCTCGCGCATGAGGCGCGCGTGAAGGAATCTAGCGCGGAAAGATGTCCGTAAGCTCGTCGGAGGTGTAGAAGTCACCGCCGAGCTGTCCGAACGCGTAGGTGCGTCCGCCTACCGTGATAGCGGCGCCGCCGGCCATCGGGTCCGCCTTCGGTACGGAGTTTCCGAAGCCGATATTGAAGAGCGTCACGAGCGCGTACGGATCGTCGCTGATATCGAATCCCGCGTTCCTCCACTGCGCCTCGATCTCCTTGAGATAGATCGCCGTGTAGAGGTAGGAGTAGTAGTGGTCCTTCTCGTCGGTGAGGCGGCGATAGAGCTGTCCGTCCTTGTCGACCGGGTCGCTGTAGGCGAGGAGGCGGCCGGCCTCGGGTCCTGGGTAGAACGGAGAGCTCGTGTCGTACGCGTACTCTTCTACGAGCCGCGCGGTCTCCTGCTTGATGCCGGACACGCCGAGCGAGAACTGCGAGAGGGAGCCGAGGATCTTGAGCGGCTCGAAGTAGCGCTTGAAGACCTCGCGCTCGGAGGTGAAGAAGCGGATCTGCTCGGGGATGGCGCTCGCGATGATGAGGCGGGCATCGACACCGGTCTCCGCGGCGACGCGCTTGATGACCGCCTCGTCCTTCCGGATCCCGCCCTCGACCACGTCCCACTCAGGGGTCTCGTTCCATGCGCAGGAATCCTCGCCTGCGGCTATGCACGGCTGGCTCTTCACGGCTGCGGCCGGGGTCGAGGTGCCCTGATCGAAGAAGGCGTTCCGGTCGAGTATGTTGCCGCGCACGTTCAGGAGGCCGAACTGCATCGCGACGAACACGCCGGTGAAGAGGAGGCCGATCCCGGCGAACAGGACGAGTGCTGAGAAAAGGACGATCTTGAGAGGCTTAGGCATTGCTTCTTGTATACCAGGTATGGCGCGCGAAGACGAATCAGGAGCCCATGTCCTCGAGCCGGTACGCGTTCACGGTGTCGTGCGCCTGCCTCGTGGGCTCGGGGAGGCGGTGCGCGCGTACGCACCGCATCACGAGCCGGACGGCATCCTCGAGGGTTATGAGGTGCCCGGGAGAGATGAACATCGGCTTCACGTTGCGCTTCGTGCGGAGCGCCGCGCCGATAACCTCGCCGGTCTTCGGATCTATGAGGCGCGCGACGTCCCCGGGCTCTGGCCCGGGCTCGTCATGGTATCCGGTGAGCACGCTCTTCGCGCAGCCGACGGTCGGGATGGCAAGCATGAGCCCGAGATGCGAGGCGATGCCGAGCCGGCGCGGATGCGCGATGCCGATACCATCCACCAGGAGCACGTCCGGCTTCGTCTCGAGTTTCTCCCAGGCCTTCATGAGCATCGGTATCTCGCGGAAGGAGAGGAGGCCGGGCACGTACGGGAAGGGGATCGTATCCTTCGCGACTGCATGGTCTATCACGGCGAGCTCCGGATAGGTGAGCGTCACGAACCCTGCGAACCCTTCCTTGGCGAAACGGTTCATGGATACGTCGCAGCCGCCGAGGAGGAGAGGCTCCTTGGCGAGCGGCACGAGCCGCACCTCGTCCTTGAGCTTCTTCTGGAGGGCTATGGCGTCCCGGGGCGAGAGGTTCCAGTCATGGTCCATGGCCGGACCATGATACGCGCGCGATCCTAAGGATTCCATGAGCTATACTGCGCGCGTTGGACCGCGCTTTTGAATACCGCATAGATACGTCCCTGCTTCCACCTGAGCTCGCATCCGTAGCGGTCGAGTTCGGTATGGACCAGGAGCTTGAGGATTTCGTCGCGTCATGCGAGCGTCGTCCCTTGAGCAGGATGGAAGAGCTGCTGAGCACGCTCCTCTATAGATTCCTGCCTCCGTACGAGGTGCACGGGCTTCTCGCCATGTATCCGATGCATCTCATGAGCGAGGCGCAATGGAAGCGTGTCGTGCCGGAGCTGCTCCGGGGAGGGTCCTTGCTCGACGTCGGGGCAGGGCAGGGATTCGTCACAGAGAGAGCGCGCGGATTGTTCCCCGACATCGTGACAGCGGAGACGTCGCGTTCCATGGTACGCCGTCTGCGGAGTAAGGGGTTCCGCGCTGCGCATGTCGATCTCTCATCCGGCGTGTCCTCGTTCGAGCCAAAGTCGTTCGACGTGATATCGATACTAAACGTCCTCGACCGTTGTGCGCGTCCGCGGACGCTGCTTTCGAATGCGATCGACCTCCTCAAGGACGACGGCGTCGTCATCGTGAGCGACCCGCTGCCGATACGTCAGCGCGTGCTCGAGCATGGTGCGCGTCCCGAGGAGCGCATTGCCACCATCGAGGACGCGTCGTGGGAACGGAACCTCGTCGACTTCTACGAGACGGCGATCAGGCCTGCAGGACTCGTCCCGGTGCTCGTCACGCGCCTGCCGTACCTTTCACAGGAAGCTCCGCCCGAGAAGCTCTTCGTCCTCGATGCGTTCCTCATGGTGTGCAGAAAGGCATCTGCGCGAGGGATATGAAAAGACCGCCCGAAGGCGGTTTTTCTTTGCGGAGACGGAGAGATTCGAACTCTCGAGGGGTTTTACCCCCTGCCACGTTAGCAGTGTGGTGGTTTCGGCCAGCTCACCCACGTCTCCTATGAGCGTTACTATAGGTTAAAAGGCATATCTTCTCAAATGCTTAGGATTGCTCGTCCCGATGAGGGTGAAATAACGTTCCATATCGGCTTTGCTGTCGATGCGGACATCCTTGGCACTGCCTATGCGCGCATGCATGCCGAATGAAATGAGCGATTCCAGTACCGAATGCAAAAGTGGCTGCGATGCGCTGGTGAAGGAGAGTTTCTTGTATGCATACCATTTCCCGTTCACTCGGTAACGATGAGTGAATACGGACCCGTCCGTGTCGACAAGTCCCCGGATGCACGCCGTAAGGAATGATCGGTCGCGACGTATCCAATCGGGGATGTCGCACTCTTGCGAGACCTTGTTCCCTATGGGAAGCCCGAGGCCGTGAAGATATTCTACGAGTTCGGTTCGGGATATGACTAGGGTACGAAGAAGCTGATTCCTGCGATCGTACACGCTCGGCGTGACGGCAAAGAGCTCCTGTATCAGGGAGCAAACAAATTCACTGAATTCAGAATCGCTCTCCTGATTGAGCGATATTGAGACCTGGTACCTGCTTAGTCCGCCATCTCCGAGCATGATGCCTATGAACTCTGCCAATTCCACAGAAGGCGACGGCAGTGTAACGGCATGACGATGGGATTTGTTTGGATAGCGCATCAACCACTAGGATACGTATCCTATTTCAAATTAATCTCGATAATTTCTAATGCGCCAATGCGAGGCCGCAGATGCGGCGCGCCCCGGCGTCTCGCAGCGCATCCATGGCAGCTTCGAGCGTGCTTCCGGTCGTGAGCACGTCGTCGAACACTATATAGGTATGGTCCGGATCCAGGGCTTTCACAGCCTGGAAGGCGCCCTTGAGGTTCTCTCGGCGCTCCGCTTTGCCGAGGCTTGTCTGGGGAAGGGTGTTGCGCGGGCGGGCGAGGAGGCCGGTGTCGATCGCTATGGACTGGGTCGATTGTGCAGCGTCGCGCGCGATGCGTTCCGTCTGGTTGTATCCGCGCTCCCGTATACGTTCCTGGGAGAGTGGGATCGGTATGAGGGTGATAGCTCCTTCCGTGAACGCTTCACGCTCCGCGCTCCATTCGAGCAGGTAGTCGGCGAGCGCGCGGCCGAGAAGCCGCTGGGCGCGCTCGCTGTCACGGAACTTCGCCTCGAGCACGCAGGCGCGGACGAGTCGGGTGCGGTACGGGAACAGGACCGCGATGTGCATGCCTGCCACGCGTGCGCGCGCATGCACGCCGAGCGACTCGCTCGAAGCACTCGTCACGAGCGCCTCGTTCGCGCGAGGAGGGAAGAGGATGTCGAGGAATACGCGGAATACCTTCATGTCTGCATGATACAATCGCCCCAATGAGCTTCCTGTCAAAACTGTTCAGCGGGAACAAGAAATCGAGGAGCGTCATCGGCATCGATATCGGCTCGTCCTCCTTGAAGGTGGTGCAGCTCCGTCGCGATCGCGGCGTCGCGGTGCTCGAGACGTATGGCGAGCTCGCGCTCGGCCCGTATGCCGGCGTCGAGGTGGGGCAGGCGACGAACCTGCCTGCCTCGAAGATCGCGGAGACGCTCGCCGACCTTCTGCGCGAGGCGAATGTCACGACGAAGAACACGGGCATGTCCATCCCGTTCTCGCGCTCCCTGCTCACGCTCGTCGAGCTGCCTCGCCGGGACAATCCCGAAGAGCAGAAGACCGTCATCGAGCTCGAGGCGAGGAAGTACATCCCGGTCCCGGTCTCAGAGGTCCAGCTCGACTGGTTCGTCATCCCGGACGCGATCCCGGAGGGCGCGGAGCCTCCTTCGAAGATCCAGGTGCTCCTCGTCGCGGTCCATAACGACGAGCTCGCGCTCCTTGAGAGCGTCGTCCGCCAGACCGAGCTCGAGGCCTCGTTCTACGAGATAGAGATATTCAGCACGATCCGCTCGGTCGTGGACGAGCCGGTGAAGCCGGTGCTCGTGCTCGATATCGGAGCCTCCGCGACGAAGATGTACGTCGTCGAGCACGGCGTCATCGCACTCTCGCACAACATCCCGCGCGGCGGCCAGGACGTGACGCGCACCATCGCCACGTCGAGCGGTATCTCGGTGGGGAGCGCGGAGACCCTGAAGAAGCAGCACGGGTTCGCGAAATCGGACGGCGCGTATGACCGACGCTCGATCGAGCTCGTCTTCTCGCGTATCTTCGACGAGGCGAAGCGCGCGGCGAGCCAGTACGAGTCCGTTAAGGGTAAGAAGATCTCCGGGCTCGTCCTCACGGGAGGCGGCGGCGTCACGAAGGAGCTCGAAGCGTACGCGAAGACCTTCTTCTCGATAGACGTGCGCATCGCCGACCCGTTCGGGAAGACCCAGGCGCCCGCCTTCATGCGTCCGGTGCTTCAGGCCATCGGCCCTGAGTTCGCGGTCGCGGTCGGGCTCGCGCTCCGCAAGCTCGAGGAGGAGGGAGGGTAGGGCTCTGTGCATAAGGGCGCAGCCAGCGCTCGCGTTTTCCCGTATACTGTACCCACCGTGGCCCTTCCTCCGACCATACCTACCTCGTTCGTCCCTAAGCAGCCGGTCGCGGCAGCGCCTGCGCGCCGCGCGAAGAGCGGCGTGAACGTATTCATGATAATCGGCGCGTCCGTCGCCGCGGCCAGCGTCGTCATCGCCGGAGCCGTGTTCGCGTACGAGTTCTATCTCAAGGGCGCGCACGCGTCGAAGACCGTCCAGCTCGAAGAAGCGCAGAAGGCGGTCAATATCGATACGGTCGAGGACTTCATACGCCTTCGCGGGCGTCTCGCCGCGCTCGAATCGCTCCTCGACGAGCACGTCATCCTGTCCGAGTTCTTCGACCTGCTCGAGCTGCGCACGCTCCAGACCGTCCGTTTCAGCGGCCTCAAGCTCTCGGTAGACGAGGACCGCTCGGCGGAGATACAGATGGAGGGCGTCGCGAAGAACTTCAACGCGCTCGCCGCGCAGAGCACGCAGCTCGCCGCCGAGAAGCAGATCAAGCGCGCCATCTTCTCCGGCATCTCCCTGAACGAGAACGGGACCGTCTCGTTCTCTCTCTCGGCCAGCATAGAGCCGCGCCTCATCACGTCCGCGGAGGTCCTTCCGGGCATAAGCGAGCCTGAAGAGCCGGCGTCGGCGAGCAACATCGTGCCGGCGACGCTCCCGGGCGCGCCGCTTGCGACCACGACGACCAAGACGGCTACGACCACTGCCCCTGCGAAGGGGACATCGACCCCACCGGTATCCGCACCTGCGCTATGATCTCCCGCCTCATTCCCATCCTCCTCGTGATTGCCGCTGGCGGCCTCTTCTTCGGGTACATCCAGCCGACCTATTCGGGCTCGATAGCGACGCTCTCCGCCGAGAACAAGAGCCTCGACACCGCGCTGCAGGCCGCGCGCGATTTCAAGGAGAAGGAGGTGGCGCTCACGCGCGAGCGCAGCACCATCCCTGCCGACCAGCTCGAGCGCCTGAACGCCGCGCTGCCTGACAGCGTCGACAACGTGCAGCTCATCGTTGACCTCAACTCGCTCGCCGCGCGCTCGGGCGTCGAGCTCTCGCAGTTCAGCGTGAGCGGCGAGGATTCCGCGGCAGGTGACGCCGCCGCCGCTGCGACCCCCGACTCCGTGTTCACGAGCGGCGAGTCTACGGACTCGCTCGAGGTCTCGGTCTCCGCGACGGGAAGCTATGAGGCCTTCCGCGTCTTCCTCAACGGCCTCGAGAAGAGCCTGCGTCCGCTCGACGTGGTCGAGCTCTCCGTGCAGGACTCGGCGACCGGCGTCTATACCTACACCATGACGTTCCGCATTTACTGGCTCCGCTAATCCGTACCCTATGGCGATCTCCAAGAACACCACCATCCTCATAGCGAGCGGCATCGTCGTGCTCGGCCTCGTGGCGTATTTCCTCTGGATGCGTCCTGCGAGCGAGGCTCCTATCTCCGTAGGCGAGACGGGAGCTGCGACCAACGAGGCGCAGGCGACGTTCCTCACGCTCGCGGCCCAGCTCGATCCGGTCGGCTTCGACACGGCGATCCTCCAGGATCCAAGGTTCACCCAGCTCGTCGACATAAAGACCGTCATCGTGCCCGAGCCGAGCGGTCGTCCTGACCCGTTCGCGCCGATCCCGGGCGTGTCGTCGAAGTAATGCACGGCGCCATCGCGCGCGTACCGCGGATGCCGTAGTACACTTTCATAAGCATGACGGACGCTTCCTCTATCAGGTGCCTATCATCGCAGGCGAGCGGCCTGCGCCCTTGCGCATGAACCTCGTAACGCTCCTCGCCGAGAAGGGCATGCTCACGCCCGCGGACGTTGCCGCTATCACCGAAGAGACGCGCGCGCCCGACACCGATCTCGAGGCGGTCCTCGAGAAGCACGGCATCACGGCCGAGAAGGCGTACGCGGTGGCCTCGGAGAAGTACGGCATCCCGTACCGCCAGCTTCCAGCCGAGCTCGCTGACCAGGAGGTGCTCGCGTATATCCCCGAGGAGTCCGCACGGCACTACCAGTTCGTTCCTATCGCGAACGCCTCTGGCGCGCTCGAGGTGGGCATACTCGACCCGGACAACATCGAGGCGCTCGACGCGCTCCAGTTCATATCCTCGCGCGTGGGGATGCCGTACAAGCTCTTCCTGATCTCGCGCTCCGATTTCGAGAAGGTGCTCAAGGAGTACGAGGACCTCTCGGGCGTGGTGGGGGAGGCGCTCTCGCAGTACGAGGGCTCCGCCGCCGCCGCGCCGGGCGCAGAGAAGGACAAGACCGAGGAGGCGGCCGAGGCGAACATAAAGGAGGACGCGCCGGTGACGAAAATCGTCGCCACGATCCTGCGCTACGCGGTTGAGGGCGGCGCGTCCGACATCCATATCGAGCCGACGCCCGAGAAGACGCGCGTGCGCTTCCGCATGGACGGCGAGCTCCATACCTCTCTCGAGCTTCCGGCGAAGGTGCATCCTGCGGTGGTCGCGCGCATCAAGATCCTCTCCCAGATGCGCCTCGACGAGAAGCGCAAGCCGCAGGACGGACGCTTCTCCGCGACCGTGGAGGGACGCCGCATCGATTTCCGCGTCTCGACCTTCCCGACGCAGGCCGGCGAGAAGGTGGTGATGCGTATCCTCGACAGCGCGAAGTCCGTGACGACCCTCGAGTCGATCGGCCTTTCCGCCGCGGACCTCGCGCAGATCCGGGACATCATCAAGCAGCCGTACGGCATCGTCCTCATCGCCGGACCGACCGGTTCCGGAAAGTCGACGACCCTCTTCTCCATGATCTCGGAGCTCGATCGCGAGACGGAGAACGTGGTGTCGGTCGAGGATCCGGTCGAGTACGAGATCCCGGGCGTGGCGCAGTCGCAGGTGCGCCCCGAGATCGGCTACACCTTCGCCTCCGGCCTCCGCTCCATCCTCCGTCAGGACCCGGACATCATCATGGTGGGAGAGATCCGCGACAAGGAGACCGCGCAGCTCGCCATCCAGGCGGCGCTCACGGGACACCTCGTGTTCTCGACGATCCATACGAACACGGCGGCCGGCGTGATCCCGCGCCTCGTGGACATGGGCGTCGACCCGTACCTCATCGCGCCGACCCTGATCGCGGCCATCGGCCAGCGCCTCGTGCGGAAGCTCTGTCCGGGCGCAGGGAAGCCGTTCCCGCTCACGGAGAGCATGCAGGGGCTCCTCGAGCACGAGTTCTCGGATCTGGCGCCCGAGTTCCGCGAGAAGCTCCCGAAGTTCGAGACGTTCTACACGGCCGCGCCGTCCCCGGACTGCCCGAACGGCACCCGCGGCCGCCTCGCCGTCTTCGAGCTCCTGCGCATGGACAAGGAGCTCGAGCATGTGGTGCTCACCCAGCCGACCGAGGAGAGCGTCTACGCCGCCGCCCGCAAGAAGGGCATGTTTACGATGCGCGAGGATGCTATCATTAAGGCGTTAGCAGGACTGATCCCGTTCGAGGAAGTGAACGCCCTGGGCGGCCAGACGCTTCTGGAGGACGAGGAGAAGATTCCCGCCTAAAACGACCCATCATGCCTACGAACCCTTACCGCCTCTATCTCGTCGATGACGACCGCTTCCTCCTCGATATGTATGCCGTGAAGTTCAAGGCGGCTGGGCACGAGGTGACCGCCTTCTCGGGCGGGGAAGAGGTGCTCAAGGCGCTTCGCGAGCAGCCGGCGCCTGACGCGCTCCTCATCGACATCGTCATGCCGGGCATGACCGGCTTCGAGATCCTCGAGGTCATCAAGCGCGAGAACCTCGCGCCGACGATGAAGGTGATCGTCCTCTCGAACCAGGGCCAGGAGTCCGATATCGTGAACGCCAAGCAGCTGGGTGCGGACGGCTACATCATCAAGGCGTCTGCCATCCCGTCTGAGGTCTTCGCGGAGACCATGAAGATAATCGAGGCGAAGGCATGAACGAGCAGGCCTCCGCAAGCCTGAAAGCCCTCCTCGATACGGTCGTCAGCGAAGGCGCGTCCGACCTCCATCTCTCGGTTGGCAGCAACCCGATCCTCCGCATCTCGGGCTCGCTCGTGCCGCTCCTCCAGCATCCGGTGCTCACCGCCGAGATGTCGGAGAGCTATCTCAAGAGCATCGTGCCGGCCTCACGCCTCGATCGCTTCGCGAAGGAGCAGTCCATCGATTTCTCATACGCGCACACGGCGCAATCCCGCTTCCGCGTGAACGGCTACTACGTGCAGGGCGGCGTGACGATAGCCATGCGCCTCATCCCGCACGAGATCCGCTCCTTCGAGTCCCTGAACCTGCCCCCGATCCTCGAGGTGTTCAGCCAGCGCTCCCAGGGCTTCTTCCTCGTGGTGGGTCCGGTGGGGCAGGGCAAGTCCACGACCCTCGCGACCATCATCGACCGCATCAACGAGACGCGCGCCGAGCACATCGTGACGATCGAGGACCCGGTCGAGTACATCTTCGACCAGAAGAAGTCCCTCATCCATCAGCGCGAGGTCCATATCGACACGCCGGACTTCCACTCCGCGCTCAACGCCGCCTTCCGCGAGGACGTGAACGTGATCATGGTGGGCGAGATGCGCAACCAGGAGACCATATCCTCGGCCGTGACCGCGGCAGAGACCGGCCACCTCGTGCTCTCGACGCTCCATACGAACAACGCGGCGCAGACCATCGACCGCATCATCGACATGTTCCCGCCGAACCAGCAGGACCAGGTCCGCGTGCAGCTCGCGGGATCCCTCGCCGGCATCTTCAGCCAGCGCCTCGTGCCGCGCATCTCCGGCGGGCAGCTTCCGGCCTACGAGCTCCTTATCAACAACAGCGCCGTCTCGAACCTCATCCGCGAGGGTCGCACGCACGAGATCACGACCGTCATCCAGACGAGCTCCCAGGAGGGCATGATCGACATGGACCGCTCGCTCGCCGAGCTGGTGCGTCGCGGCGAGGTGACGATCGAGCACGCGTACGAGCGCGCGAACGACCCGAAGACCTTCGAGCGCTACCTATAGAACCCTATGCTCTTCTCCTACCATGCACTCGATAAGGACGGCCGCGAGCGCGCAGGCACGGTGGAGGCGCTCTCCGTCGACGTCGCGGTCTCGACCCTGCAGCGCCGCGGTCTCATCGTCTCGTCCATAGAGCCGATCCAGAAGAAGGCCGGCTTCAACGTCGAGATCAGCTTCCTGCGGCACGTCTCGAACAAGGACGTGGTCATCCTGTCGCGGCAGATAGCGACGCTCTTCGAGGCGCAGGTGTCCGCGCTCCGCATCTTCCGCCTCCTCGCGGCGGAGGTGGACAACACCTATCTCGCGGAGATCATGACGCAGGTCGCCGACGACCTCCAGGGCGGAAGCCCGATCAGTAAGGCGCTGAGCCGCCATCCGAAGGTGTTCACGACCTTCTACGTGAACATGGTGCGCTCGGGCGAGGAGTCCGGAAAGCTCTCGGAGACGTTCGGCTATCTCGCGGATTATCTCGACCGCACGTACGAGGTGATGAACAAGGCGACGAGCGCGCTCATCTACCCGGCCTTCACCATCAGCGTGTTCTTCGTCGTGATGGCGCTCATGCTCACGATGGTGATCCCGCGCATCGCGAGCATCCTCAAGGACTCGGGGCAGGCGATCCCTATCTATACCCAGATCGTCATCGGGCTCTCGGACTTCCTCGTGAACTACGGCTTCCTGTTCCTGGTGGGGCTCGGCGTCGCGGCGTTCTTCGCGTACCGCGCGCTGCAGACCGAGTCCGGACGGCTCTTCTTCGACAAGACGAAGCTCGACGTGCCGTACATCGGCGACCTGTACCAGAAGCTCTACCTCTCGCGCATCGCGGACAACTTCGCGACGATGCTCGTGTCCGGCGTGCCGGTCGTCGAGGCGGTCGATATTACGGCATCGGTCGTGGGCAGTCCGACGTACGAGAACATCCTGAAGGAGGTGGGGGAGGCGGTGAAGGGAGGCGCCTCGATCTCGGACGCGCTTGCGCTCCATGCGGAGATCCCGGGCATCATGACGGCCATGGTGCGCGTGGGAGAGGAGACCGGAGAGCTCGGCAAGATCCTCAACACGCTCGCGCACTTCTATCAGCGCGAGGTGACCACGGCCGTGGATACGCTCGTGGACCTCATTGAGCCGCTCATGATCGTGCTGCTCGGTCTCGGCGTGGGAACGCTCCTCGCGTCCGTACTCATCCCTATCTACAACGTGGCAGGAGGCATATCTTAAGAAAGTTAATAAAAATCAAGCTGTTATCCCCATAATCCGAATATGAAGAGAGGGCGTGGCGTACAATGCAGGGAAGCGGATATTACCCATCCTGCGCAATAACTTACTTTTATAGACATTTATGACTCTCGGACACCTTAAGGCTGAACGCGGCTTCACGCTCATCGAGCTTCTCGTCGTGATCGCCATCATCGGCATCCTCTCATCCGTCGTCCTCGCGTCCCTCAACACGGCGCGTAATCGCGGCGCGGACGCAGCTGTTAAGTCGAACCTCGCCAATGCTCGCGCGGAGGCTGAGCTGTTCTATGACAGCAACAACAATGTTTATACCGGCGTTTGTGCGAACACGACGACAGCCAACGTCATCGGAGACAGTGTTCAGGCTGCTGCTGCCGCTGCCGGCTTCACTTCCTACAGCACAAACAGCGCCGGTAGCTCTGGTTCGACTGCGGTATGTAACGCGAGCGCAACTGCTTGGGCAGCGGCCGTCGGTCTCAAGGGTGGTACGACCGTCTACTGTGTCGACAGCACCGGTGCTGCTACGACCTCTGCAGTAGGTATTATCACAAGCGGTACTGACTACGCCTGCTAGGCCCTGCAGATTCTGTTACCTGCAAAAGCGCCCGCGAAACGGGCGCTTTTGTTATCCCCATATACCCTCTGCCTAAAGGGTAGCAAGTATGTCGTATAGTACGTTCATGAAGAATCCTAATATTATGTCGTCACCCAACACTTCCCGCGGCTTCACGCTCATCGAGCTTCTCGTCGTGATTGCAATTATCGGTATCCTTTCGGCAGTAGTGCTCGCGTCCCTCAACACGGCGCGTAATCGCGGCGCGGACGCAGCAGTGAAGTCGAACCTCGCGAATGCTCGTGCGGAGGCTGAGTTGTATTTTGACGGCAATAACAACAGTTACGCCAGCGTCTGCAACACGGTAGGGGTGAACGTCATCGGAGATGGCGTTGATGCTGCTATTACCGCGTATGGTCGTAGCAACACTTCCTATGACACCGTGGCTGAGACTTGCTTCGCGACCGCAACGGCATGGGCTGCTTCTGTCCCTCTTAAGACGTCGGGATTCTACTGCGTTGATTCGAGCGGAGACGCTACTACTACGGCAACCTACAAGATTGCCAGTGGCGACCAGGACTGCAACTAAGTAGTCTCGTGATTTCAAAGAAAGAATCCGCCTTGAGGCGGATTCTTTCTTTTGCCTTCAGTATGCGAGGTATACTGATCTCATGACGTACCTCATCGCCTTCGCCTTCTTCGCGCTCGGCTCCATCCTCGCGAGCTTCATGGCGGTGATTGCTGAACGCCTCTATACCGGACAGTCCTGGGCGAAGGGGCGCTCGCACTGCAACTCCTGCAACAGGGAACTCTCGGCGCCTGATCTGGTACCGGTCCTCTCCTGGCTCGCATTCCGCGGGCGGTGTCGCACGTGCCATGCGCGGGTGCCATTCCTCTACACGCTCGGCGAGTTCCTGCTCGGGACCGCGTTCGCGCTCGCGTATATAAAGGTCGGTCTCATGCTTCCGCTCGCGCCGCTCCTCGCCGCGTTCACGGTCCTCGCCTTCATTGTCATGTACGACCTCCGGCACACCATAGTGCCCATGGCCTCCTCTGCGCTGCTCCTCGCGTTCTCGTTCCTGTATGCGCTCTTCTCTATGGGGTGGGGAGTGCAGCTCGGTCTCGCGCTCATGGTAGCGGGCGTGATATCGCTCGGCTTCTTCCTCCTCCACACGCTCTCCGGCGGGCGTGCCATGGGGCTCGGGGACGCGCCCGTGGCGCTCTCGCTCTCGATCCTGGTCGGCGGCTCGCTCGCCATACCGGGACTCCTGTTCTCGTTCTGGATCGGCGCGCTTGTCGGGATAGCGATATTGGCCGCTACCCCTAAAGGCCATAGAATGGGTATTGAAGTGCCCTTCGTGCCGTTCCTCGCTGCGGGATACCTCCTCGCGTTCTTCACCCAATGGAACCCTCTCTTCCTCACACTCTAAGCCCCATGCCTGCCCGAGGGTTCACCCTGGTAGAGATGCTCGTGGTGGTGTCGATCATGGTGATCATCACGACCATCGCGCTGCTCGGACAGACCTCCTTCAACCGTTCCCTCACGCTCACCGATACCGCCTATACGATCGCGTTCTTGGTGCGCGAGGCGCAGTCGCTCGGCCTCTCGAGCCGCGTATTCAGCAGCGTACAGAACGCGGGGTACGGGGTCCATTTCTCGTCCGGCACCCTGAACGCGTACAGCCTCTTCGCCGACATCTCGCCGGTCGCAGCCGGCAACGTGCAGACGGCATCCGTCTGTCCGGGGCATACGGTCTCCACGGGCCCTGAGGCGAAGCCGGGAGACTGCATCCAGACGCTCGCCTCGGAGATCGTGCGCACGTACAGCTTCAACGGCGGGTTCAAGATAAAGAGCTTCTGCGGCGTCGAGACGGGCGTGGGTACCCTGCGCTGCAACGACTACCTCGATGCGCTCGATATCGTCTATCAGCGCCCGAATACGCAGTCCGTGGTGACGGGCGTGCGCGCGGGCGTGCGCGTCCCGCTCTCGGACGCGACCATCCGCGTCCAGTCGCCCGACGGCGCGGTCGAGCGGTGCATCTACGTCTCACGCGTCGGGCAGGTCTCGGTGCATACTAAGGGAGATACGGAATGCCCATGATGAACGCACGGACGAAGCGCGGATATACCCTGGTCGAGCTCATCGTATCGCTCGGCCTCTTCAGCATGGTGATGGTGGTCGTCACCGGCGCGTACCTCACGCTCATCAGCCTCGATCGCCAGTCGCGCGCGAGCAACCAGCTCTCGGCGACGCTCGCGTTCGCGGTGGAGAGCATGGCCCGCTCGATGCGCACCGGCACGACCTACATGTGCAACCAGAGCAGCTCGTCGCCCAACTGCTCGTCGGGCGGGACGAGCATCGCCTTCGTCGACGCGCAGGGCCAGACGGTAACCTACCTCCTGAAGTCCAATGGGAGCATCGGTCAGTGCACGGGCGGCGTGTGCACGAGCGCGACCGCCGTCTCGCTCACTGACCCGCGCATCTCGATCACCTCGCTCAAGTTCTACGTGGTCGGCGTCGGCGCGACCGACCGCATCCAGCCGCAGGTGACCTTCGCCTTGAAGGGCACCATGACGACGGATGCGGGGGAGACGACGAACTTCGCCGTGCAGACGAGCGCGACCCAGCGCTATCTCGAGATATGATGACACCGATGAGAGGATTCACGCTCGTAGAGACGCTCGTGGCCATCACGGTGATCCTGACGGCTATCGTGGGTCCCTTGTACGCGGTGCAGCAGTCGCTCAACATATCGAGGAATGCGCGCGAGCAGCTCGTCGCGTCCTCGCTCGCCCAGGAGGGCGTGGAGTACGTCCGGGCCATGCGCGACAGCAATTACCTCTACAACATCGCGAACCCGGGCGCGCGGACCTGGCTCGCGGGCGTCGACGGGACTGCCGGGTACCCGACCACGTACGCGAACTGCATAACGGGGGACTGCGTCGTAGACATCGTGCGCAACACCGTGAGCAGGACGGTCGCGCCCATGACGCTCGACGCGTCCGGCTTCTATGGGCAGGGAGGATCAGGCACGACGACCCCGTATACCCGCACGGTCCGCCTCACGGCCGTGGCGGGAAGCACTACGGAGATGGTCCTCACGGTCACGGTCGCCTGGACCTCGCGCGGGCAGGCGCGCACCGTGGTGATAACCGAACGCCTCTACGATTGGCTATGATGAACCTCATGAACACGCAGACACGCGGATTCGCGCTCCTGGTCGCCGTGGTGCTCACTTCGGTGCTCCTCTCGATCGGCCTCGCGCTCCTCGATATCTCATACAAGCAGGTGACGCTCTCCTCGACCGCCCGCCAGTCGCAGTACGCGTTCTATGCCGCCGACGCCGCCATGGAATGCGCCCTCTACTGGGACCAGAAGCAGAACGCGTTCGACTACACGACTCCGCTCTCTACGATCAGATGCGCCGCGACCGACATAACGCCCGTGACGAGCGTCTCCGGAGGTATTCGCACGACGACGTTCTCGACGCCCTGCGCGAACGGCGTGAGCGGTTCCGTGACGGTCTATAAGACGAACGGTCCCATCTGTAGCGGCACGTCGGCGACCAGCTGCATCTATGCTACCGGCTACAACTCCTGCAGTACCTCGGACCCGAGACGCATCGAGCGCGGGCTCAAGGTGACCTACGACGCCTCGACGACGGCCATTCCGCCGATCGTGGTGCCGAGCGGAAGTGTGCTCCTCACGTCAGGGACGAGCTGGTCCGTGCCGACGGGCGTAACTTCGATCAAGGTGTGGGCAGTTGGCGGCGGCGGCGGCGGCGCAGGTTCGATTGCTAATGACGGCACGTCGGGCGGCGCAGGCGGCGCAGGCGGCGTGTCGTACCGGACGTTCGTCGTGACTGGCGGCAGTACGGTTTCCTATGCTATCGGTGCTACCGGCGCCGGCGGCTCCTCGAGCAGTAACGGTACCTCCGGAGGCAATACGACCGTTACCGTTGGCGGTACGACGATATCTGGAAACGGCGGGACAGGAGGCTCTTACAATAGCGGCTCTGCAGGAAGTGGCGGATCATATTCGGGCGGCGACGGCGGTGCAACTGGAGGTTCCGGTTCCGGCACGTCCGGGGATACGGGTGGCGGTGGCGGTGGATCGATAGGTGGCGGTAGCGGGGCGTCAGGTGGCGCTGCTGGCGGGACCGGAGGAACGCCGACAGATGTCAGCGGGCTCTTTGCGGCGCTTACGGCAGCAGGATCGCCGGTTGGCACACCGGGTACCGGTCCGGGTTCTGGATCATCGGCTCCGAACAACATGAACGGCAGCGCAGGAGGATTCGGTGCCGGCGGTGGCGGTGCGGGCTGGTATGGCGGTAACGGCGGTGCGGGCGGGCGCGGCGCAGGCGGCGGCGGTGCGGCAGGCTATTCGGGCACGCAGACAGGCGGCGCAGGCGGCGGCGGGTTCGTGGTCATCTCCTACTGACCCTGAGCGCCCCGATGACGTAGAATAGGGGCATGACGGTCCCGGAAGAGAAGCGCATTCGCGCCAAGCAGCTGCGTGAGTCCATAACGGCGTATCGTGCCGCGTATCACGAGAAGGACGAGTCGCCGATTTCGCCCGAAGCGCTCGATTCCTTGAAGCACGAGCTCGTGCTCCTCGAGAAGGAGTACCCGGAGCTCGTGACGCCGGACTCGCCGACGCAGACCGTGGCAGGAAAGGTCCTCCCGGGCCTCAAGAAGGTGCGGCATCAGGTAGCGCAATGGTCGCTCGACGACGCGTTCGATGAGGATGAGATGCGCGCGTTCGATGAGCGCGCGAAGCGCATGCTCGCCAAGGAGCTCGGACCCTCTATCATCCCGACCTATGCGTGCGAGCTCAAGATCGACGGCGCGCATGTCATCCTCACGTACGAGAAGGGCATGCTCGTGCGCGCGGCGACGCGCGGTGACGGCACCGTGGGCGAGGACGTGACGCACAGCGTCTCGACCATCAAGAGCATCCCGCAGGCGCTTCCGCGCCCCGTAGATATCGTCGTCGAGGGCGAGATCTACATGAGCAAGAAAGGATTCGACGCGCTCAACAAGGAGCAGGCGAAGGCCGGGAAGCCTCTGTTCGCGAATCCTCGGAACATCGTGGCTGGATCGCTCCGCCAGCTCGATCCGGCTGCCGCCGCATCGCGTCCTTTAGGTGCGTTCCTCTATGACATCGAGATGCTCTCCGAGCCGATGCCTGCCACGCAGAGCGAGGAGCTCGCGTACCTCCGGTCGCTCGGGTTCCCGGTGAATCCGCACGAGAAGGGAGGGCTCTCTATCGACCAGGCGATCGCGTACTGGAAGCAGTGGCAGGGCGGGAAGCGCGAGAAGGAAGACTACCTCATCGACGGCGTCGTCGCGAAGGTGGAGAGCCGCGAGCACCAGGCAGCGCTCGGGCACACCGGTAAGGGTCCCCGCTACGCGATCGCGTTCAAGTTCCCGGCGGAGCAGGTCACGACCGTGATCGAGGACATAGGACTCCAGGTGGGGCGCACCGGCGTGCTCACTCCGGTCGCGCACCTGAAGCCGGTCACGGTCGCTGGCACCACGGTCGCGCGCGCCACGCTCCATAACGAGGATTTCATACGAGAGAAGGACATACGCGTGGGCGATACGGTGATCCTTCAGAAGGCGGGCGACATCATCCCGGAGATCGTACAGGTCTTGAAGGAATTCCGGACGGGAAAGGAGAAGCCATGGAAATTCCCGACGTCCTCGCCCGCATGCGGCGGAGACGGCGCGATCGAGCGGGTGCCCGGCACGTCCGCGCGCCGGTGCGCCGTAGAGGGATCGTTCGACCAGACGCTCCGGAAGCTCGCGCATTTCGCGGGCAAGACCGCACTCGACATCGACGGCCTGGGCGCGAAGACCGTGCAGCTCCTGATGGAGCACGAGCTCGTATCGAGCGCGGATGATTTCTTCGATCTCACGGAGGACGAGCTCCTCGCGCTCCCGGGCTTCAAGGAGAAGTCCGCGAAGAACCTCATCGCAGCGCTTCACGACCGGAAGCGCATCCCGCTCGATCGGTTCCTGATCGGCCTTTCCATACCGCATGTGGGCGAAGAGACCGCGCGCATCATCGCCATGCACTTCGGTACGCTCGCGCGTCTTCAGGATGCACCGCGTGAGGAATTCTCCGGTATCCATGGCATCGGCGACGTGGTGGCAGGCGCGATAGGGGACTGGTTCGCGCATGATGAGAACAAGGCGCTCCTCGACAGGCTTGTCCGGCATATCTCAGTCTCAAGCGTGAAGAAGGAGCGCGGCACGGGCCCGCTCGAGGGCGT
This sequence comes from uncultured bacterium, assembly GCA_937879955.1. Classification (GTDB taxonomy): domain Bacteria; phylum Patescibacteriota; class Minisyncoccia; order Phycocordibacterales; family Phycocordibacteraceae; genus C7867-001. The sequence goes on along the minus strand of CALFMK010000001.1, from coordinate 383,500 downwards.
TTCCGTGGTCATCACGGGCTCGTTCGAGGGCTTCACGCGCGAGGAGGCCGAAGCGATGGTCCGGAAGGCGGGCGGGAAGCCCGGAAGCTCGGTCTCGAGGAAGACCGGGTTCGTGCTGGCTGGCGAGAAGCCGGGCAGCAAGCTCGCGGCGGCTGAAACCCTGGGCATCCCCGTGATTGACGAGACGGAGTTCGTGAGGCGCCTCAAGGCGTGATAGATTGCTCCTATGAGCACAGCCAAGGCAACCAGCGAGGACGTGAAGCGCTTAGCGGCGCTCGCGCGCGTCGATGTCCCCGAAGCCGACCTGGAGCGGTTCGCGGCCGAGTTCGACAGCATCCTCGCGTACGTGGGGAAGCTCGACGAGCTCACGCTCCCCGAGGCAGGACTCGAGGTCCCGCCGCTCCATAATGTGCTGCGCACCGACGGCGGCGAGTACGAGTCCGGTACGTGGACTAAGGCGCTCGTCGCGCAGTTCCCGCAGAAGGAGGGCGACAGCCTCTCCGTGAAGAAGATCATCAGCCATGACTAAGCCCCTGAACGAGCTCACCATAACCGAAGCGGCGAAGGGCCTGCGCGCCAAGGAGTTCTCCGTGCGCGAGCTCTGGGATGCGTGCGCGTCCGCTGCTGCAGCAAAGAATCCGGAGCTCAACGCGTACCTCGAGCTCTTCGACGCCGATGACGCGGCTATCATCGCCGCGCAGGAGCGCATCGACCGCGGAGACGCGCCTATGCTCTGCGGCATCCCGCTCGCCATGAAGGACAATATCCTCGTCGAGGGCCATGTCGCCTCTGCCGCCTCGAAGATGCTCGCGAACCATGTCGCGACCTACGACGCGACCGTGACGAAGAAGCTGAAGGATGCCGGCGCGCTCTTCGTCGGACGTGCGAACATGGACGAGTTCGCCATGGGTTCCTCCACGGAGCATTCCGCGTACGGTCCCGCGAAGAACCCGATCGATACGGGGCGCACCGCAGGCGGCTCGTCCGGCGGCTCGGCCGCAGCGGTGGCGGCGCATATGGCCATCGCCGGACTCGGTACGGACACGGGCGGTTCGATCCGTCAGCCGGCGGCGCATACCGGACTCGTGGGACTGAAGCCTACCTACGGCGCGATCTCGCGCTCCGGCCTCATCGCGCTCGGCTCTTCCCTCGACCAGGCAGGCCCGCTCGCCAAGTCGGTGGCCGACGCGAAGATATTGTTCGACGCCATGAAGGGGACCGATCCCATGGATGCGACGACCATCACGCCTTATACCTATGCCCCGAAAGAGGCAAGGGAGCGCCTGCGCATCGGCGTGCCGCGCCACCTCCTCCTGGAGGGTCTCGACGCCGACGTGCTCGCCCGCTTCGAGGAGACGCTCGCGAAGCTCGAGGCTCTGGGCCACACGCTCGTGGACGTGTCGCTCCCGACGAGCGGCTACGCGCTCCCGGTGTACTACGTGATCATGCCGGCGGAGGCGTCCACGAACCTTGCGCGCTTCGACGGCGTGCGGTACGGCCTCGCCGAGCGCGGAGCGACCCTTCTCGAGGACTACGTGAAGTCGAAGACGGCGGGCTTCGGGTCGGAGACCGTCCGCCGCATCCTGCTCGGCACGTTCGTCCTCTCCTCGGGATACATCGACGCGTACTACCGCAAGGCGGACAAGGCGCGTGGCGTGCTCCGCGCAGAGTATGATGCTGCCTTCGAGTCCTGCGACGTGATCGCGTTCCCGACGACGCCGTCCCCGGCGTTCCGCTTCGGGGAGAAGTCCGATCCGGTCTCCATGTACCTCGAGGACGTGTTCACGGTGACGGCGAACCTGACCGGCATGCCGGCAATCTCGGTCCCGATGGGTGATGTGGAGCGCGATGGCGTTTCGCTCCCGACCGGCATCCACCTCACCGCGCCGCTGGGCGCGGACGACCTCCTGTTCAGAATCGGCGCGCTCGTGTCCGGAGAGACGCTATAATCGAGGGATGCAGAGCGCATCCGAGCCCGCGGTCCATTTCATAAACGTCGAGTACTTCTTCAGGCTCCTCTACGAGCTGATCGTGCAGGCGCGCAGCGTGTCGTTCCAAGGAGACCTGCTGCAGCTCGCAAGCCAGGTGTGGCTGTTCGCGACCGCGATCTCCCTCATCGTATCCATCGGGCTCCTGATCGTGTTCGTGAACGCCGTGCTCCGGTACCACCAGACGCTCAAGGACGAGGAGCCGCGCTACGCGACGATCCATGCGGATGTGGCCGAGGAGGCGCGCGACCATAGCCGCTGGGCGCACGTGCGTTCGCTCGTCGAGGGGCCGAACGAGAGCGAATGGCGCCAGGCCATCATCGAGGCGGACATCATGCTCGACGACCTCCTGTCCCAGCTCGGATATCCGGGCCAATCGGTGGGGGAGAAGCTCAAGGCGGTGAATCCGGAACGGTTCCGTTCGCTCCAGCATGCTTGGGAGGCGCACAAGGTGCGTAACGAGATAGCGCATAGCGGATCGGCCTTCCAGCTCACCGAGCGCCTCGCGCATCGCACCATCGCGCAGTACGAGGTCGTGATGCGCGAGCACGGCGAGATCTAGGAGTTGCAAAAGGCGCGAAGTGGCGTATTATATGCCTATAGCGGGGTAGAGGAGAGGTACCTCGGGAGGCTCATAACCTCCAGACGCCGGTTCGATTCCGGCCCCCGCAACACGATAAAGAAAGCGCCCTCGCGGGCGCTTTCTTGCTGCTCCGTATCCGTGTCCTATGCAGACGGATTCATGTAGCAGCGGCAGTGTCCTGCCCTGAGCTTCGCGAGGCCGCCGAAGATGACGATGATCGGCCAGGTGAGAGCGGTGGATCCGTCGCTCACGATGCCGAGCGCGTTTAGGAGGAATAGGATGCCGAAGAAGATGATGAGGATCGGCAGTACGACATGATGCTTGCAATGGCATCCGGGAGCGGTGTTCAGGTGGTTCATGAGGATAGGACCTTAAAGATAATGCTCTAAGTATAGGCGGGTCACGATAGAGGTGTCCGGCGGCACGGTGCATAACCTTAGAGCGTACGGCCTGATTGCCCCGCGCGTCATTTCGGGGTATTATGTTGACAGGACGTTTGAGACAAGCTATTTACGGCTTATTTCCGGCTTCGCGCTGGAACCTTTTTACAACTAAGCCGTAAACAGCTCGCCTCATATCTCCTCCTAGAGAGAAAGCCGCCCGTATCGGGCGGCTTTCATGCTTTCTGTTCCGCGTGTCGTTGCGTTTCTCGTGAGGAGTCGTACGCTAGAAGACATACATTCCTATGAAAACCTCTCACACGATCATCCTGGGCATCGTTACGCTTATCATCATCGCGGTAGGCATCGCGTCCTTCGTCGTCATGAAGCCCGGCAAGGAAGCCGTTCCGGTATCGATCGTGCCTGAGGACATCCAGGAGCCGAATTTCACCGGCACGCGTCCGATGATAACAGGAGACAGCGCGGTCGCGGTCGCGGCGCGCATGTTCGTCGACGAGACCGTCGCGACGTTCAAGGCATCCGCGGACGAGCAGGTGCCCGAGATGCGCGCGCAGTTCGGGGACGATGCGCCGCCCGCGCACTACTCGATCGACCTCAAGGCCACGTACCTTGCGGGCGACGCTACCGAATCGATCGTCATGGCCGAGTATCTCTATACCGGGGGCGCGAACGGCATGAGTCTCTACAAGGTCTTCACCGCGAAGAAGGGAAGCGATACCGTGCTCGGCATCAAGGATGCGGTGAGGCCGGAGCAGCAGGATGCGTTCGTCGCGCTCGTGAAGCAGCAGCTGCTCGACTGGCGGCCGGGAGACGCGACCGAGATGGTCGTGTCGCCGGAGTACGTGGATGAGCTCACGATCGATTCGCTCTCTGACTGGTCCATCAATGATGGCGTCATGACGATCTACTTCGACAAGTACGAGGTGGGCGTAGGCGCGCTCGGTTCGGTCGCGCTTCCGATCGAGCTCGCGAAGGTCGCCGGCTTCCTCACGTTCAATCCATAATCCGTTCTCTCAGGTAAGAGCACGGGTCCATGGGGCCCGTGCTCTTAACTATTCGCTATGCAAACTTTAAGTTTCCGTTAGCGTGCGGTGCGTAGAATGCCCGGGTTCGCGAAGCGATATCGGACCGGCTCGCGCCCCGGTTGCTTCTTTGGAAGCTGCTGGAGCCGGTCCGATATCGGTGCGTGAACGCTGCCGTGGCTCTTTAAGGGTAAGAACGTACCATGTGGTTTTATTTTTTCTTTATCTAAACTTTAGAATTTCTTTAAGGAGTATTCGTAGACTACATCTGTTCCTGACACAAACGACCGTCCTACCTGTGCCGATATCGGGCTAGCTCGCGCAACACCAGCTTTATTAAAAGCCGGATAGAAGCTAGCCCGATATCGATGCGGATGGGGCGGTCTTTGCTGATTATATCGATGGCTCGCACGCAGAGGAAGCAGCGCTAGTCGGTGAGGCTGGAGCGCTCCTGGCCGTGCATGAGCGGGAGCCGTATCTCTATGATGGTACCGGCTCCGGGCTCGCTCTCGGCCGCGATAGTGCCTCCGTGCTGCTCGACGATGAGCTTCGAGATAGGGAGGCCGAGGCCCGTGCCTTTCATCTCCTTCGGTGTCTCCTTGCCGCGATAGAAGCGCTCGAACACATGAGGAAGGTCGCTCTTCGCGATCCCGATACCCGTATCCTTAATCGTGACGACGGCCATGCCGTCCTCGGCATGCGCGACGAGCGATACGAGCCGTTCGCCTCTCTCGCGCATGTACTTGAGCGCGTTGCTCGCGACGTTCATGAACGCCTCGCGGAGCCTGCGCTCGTCGCCTGACACGCGCATGCCGTTCGCGATGTCTCTTTTCACGCTGATGCCGCGATCCGCGGCGATCGTCTCAACCTCTTCGGCGAGGTCGCGCAGGAGCGCGCTCAAGGAGACCGGCTCGAACTCGGGCTTCCTGCCGCCCTCGAGGCGGGCGAGCGCGAGGAGGTCGTACACGAACGCGGAGAAGCCGGCGAGAGACTGCTCGAAGGAGCGGATCTCCGCCGCGTCCTTCATGGTGGGCTTGAGCTGGTCAAGCTTCGTCTGGAGCACGGTCAGCGGGGTCTGCAGGTTGTGCGATATGTCATTTATCATCTGGCGCTCGCGGTCATGGGCCTCGGAGAGCTCGCGGGTGCGCTCGCGTACCTTCGTCTCGAGGGCTGCCGCATGCTGCTCCGCCTCCGCATGGAGCTGCGCGCGGGAGAGCGCGGTCGCGGCCTGGTACGCGAACGTCTCGAGCAGCTGGATGTCCTCGGGGGAGTAGGGGTCGCCTGAACGCTTCTCTCCTATATAGATGCAGCCGATATCATCCCCATCGAGCTCGATCGGGATGCGTAAGGACGCGTCTTTCGCAGGCGCGTTCCTTGTGGAGCTGCCGAGCGTGACGTGCACGTAGGTGGCGCGGAGGATCTCACGGAGCGCAGATTCCGATTCGCGCACGAGGTCCGCGAAGGCGACGTTCGCGTGCAGCACGCTCGAGAGCGTGTGCAGCGCGGCGCCGTAGTCATAGATATCCTTGAAGAAGAAGCGGTCGGTCGCTTTCCGGAAATACCGCTCGACGGCGGGCGCACCGAAGATGCCTGCGACGACCGTGATACCTGCCGAGAAGAAGATGCTCGCGCTGGTCGAGTCGCTCAGCACGAGGCTCATCATCATCACGAGCCCGACATAGAGCCCGACGATCCCGGCGAGCAGGACGGAATAGATGAGGCCGCGCTGCGCCACGATGCGTATATCGAGGAGATGATGCCGCGCGATCGCGTACGCGCACCCGAAGCCGAAGAATACCGAAGTGAGCGGACCTACCGTATAGAAGCGTAGCTCGCCAAGGAGCGGCAGGATCACGTCGAAGACCACCTGCCCGGTCATGGTGAGGATGAGGCCGATGAGGACGTAGAGGAGCTGGGTGCGGCGGAGCTGGTCGTACTCGCGGGAAAGGCTGCGGCACAGGCGTATGAGGCCGTACGCCAGGCCCGCGATGTAGAAGACGAGCGCGAACGAGTAGATCACGCCCGGGACGATCTGCGCGGGCATGCCGGCCGGGAAGGACATGCTCACGATCCCGTACGGCGAGAAGCCGAATACGGCAAGGACGAGGCACGGTATGCCGTAGAGGAACAGCCTGCGCCATGGCGGGAACGCGTTGTCGAGGAGCAGGTCCACGAGCAGGATGAAGCAGAAGAGATTGAGGATGCCGCCGAAGAAGGCGATCTGGCTCGAGAGCACGAGGAACCAGGGTACGTAGGAAATGTCAGCTGCCGCGTTCCCGCCTATCCAGAGCGTCCCGGAGAAGAGATATGCCGCGAGCGCGAGGTCGAGCATGCGTCGTCTCCTGAAAAGAAGAGCAGCTGCCGCAACCGCGAATGCGGTCGCTAATATGGCAGCTGCGTAGGTGAATGCGAACATGGCTTATCGGTGAGGGAAGGCGGATACGATCGTCGCTCCGTAGTCCCGGCTCTCCGGGTCCGGAACGATATATCCCGGAAGGATGCCGAGGATCCCGAACGTCGTGCCTTGTACATGGAATGCTAGCACGGGGTCAGGATTCTCGAGTGCTGGCAGCCCTTCGAGCTCCGGCTTCGCCTGGCATTCGCTCCAGGAACGAAGCCCGAGACGCTCGGCGCTCTCGTGCGCGTACCAGAGCGCGATCGCATCCTGCTCGTATGGAAGGATCCCGCCGTTTCTGGCCTCGATGCCAGAGAGATAGGCGTCGAGGCCCGAGAGGCGCGTGATGCCAACCGAATAATCGAGACCCATCACCTCGAGTAGGTCATGCACGGCCTGGTACAGGGCCCGTCCCGATCCTCGTATGGTGGAAACGATATTGATCCCATACAGGCAGTTCCCGTCAGGGACATGCGGGTGCGCGCTCCATCCTTGGCCCGTCATGAGCGCAGGGTTGAAGAACGCGCGGTGCTCTTCCATCGAGAACCGTATGCGGCGTCCGAAGTAGTAGCCGCAGGGTACGCCGTCCAATTCCGCGATGAAGAAGAACGGCGACCCGTCGTCGAACCATTCAGTCAGTACGCTCTCCGTAAGGATGGGCGTGCCGAGGCCCGTCCATACGGCAGTCTCTAGTTGAGCGAGCGTCGCCAGGTCTTTCCTCTCGACGTTCCGTACCTGTATCGCTGATGTCATAGCACTCTCCCAGTTGGTCAAAGAACAGTTATTCAGGGACGCTCGCGCGCCCCTGAAGCGATCGGGAGCTTGTCGAAACGAAGGCCGCGGACGACATGGCTGGTCTCATAGGAGGGTATCGCGAACGCGTCGGCGAGGAAGCGCGCCGCCACGTCGGCGTCGAACCACTTGCAGGAATAGATGTCCGCCGTGACGAATCCGCGCTCGGAATACGTATGGATGCTTATGTGCGACTCCATGATGAACGTGAATCCGGAGAGCCCGGAGATGCCTGGCTCGTCGACGGATACCGTGTGCGGCTCGCCGAGCCTGCGCATGCCTATGGTCTCGGGAAGCTCGAGCAGGACCGAGCGCAGCAGGTCGACATCGGCGCACCGTTCGCTCGAGGCATCGTAGCCGTCGAACGCGAGCAGGAGTCCATATGCGCCTTTCGGGAGTGTAGTCATGATTTTCGTACGATAGGGGCGAGTATCGTCGCGCTCTTCCAGTACTGGCAGTCCGCGGGCGGCGTGACCGGGAATATCTCTCCCTGTATGTCGGAGAACCCGGCCTCTTCGAGCAGGGAGCGATGCATTGCAGAGAAGCGGTCGATCTCGTCTGAGTAGTAGGTGAGTACGCCGCCAGGGCGCAGGAGACGATGCGCCTCCTTGAAGAACGGGAAGTGGTTCCTGTGTATCTCCTCCTCTGTGAGCGGATAGGTATCGAAGAGGATGCCGGAGACGCTCGCGTCCGGAAGCAGGGCGGTCGTGTCCTCCCAGAACCCGAAGAGGGGAGAGACCGGATGCGCAGCGGACTTCGCGAACGAGACGAGCTGCTCGAAGACGTCCCAGTTCGCCTCTATCACGATGTGCCGGTCTATAGGATGCCGCTGAATGTGGCGCGCCGAGATGCCCATGCCGAATCCTACCTCGAGGACGGTTCCGCCTTGCGCCGCGCAGATGTGCGCGAGGCGCTTCATGTACCCCTCCTCCCAGTCTTCCATCACCGGGTGACCTTGGATCGTGAGGGTATGATCCGTGAACGTGGCTGACGCGTCGCGCCAGGTATCCCGCTCGTCGAACCCTATCTCGGCGCGCGTGCGCACCGTAGCATCGCGCATGTCGCCGAACGCGAGTGTCCCTGTGTTCTTCATAGGTATGAAGATACTGAAGAGAACATAACAAAGAGATAAATTTTTTATAAAGAAAATCTAGAAAAAAGATAAAGTCACGGGTGAGTGCATACATACGAAAACGCCTGCCAGCGATGTGCCGGCAGGCGCATTCTCGTACCGATGGGTTAGACGCCGATGCGATAGCCTCGGCCCGATACGGTCTGTATGAGGCGCTCGCGTCCCATGTCGTTGAGCTTCTTGCGGAGCGAGAGGATGTGAGACTCGATGGTGTTCGAGAAGATGTCCACGCTCATGTCCCACACGTGCTCCAGGATCATGCCGCGAGAGAGCACGATGCCTTCGTTGCGCATCAGGTACTGGAGGAGCATGTACTCCTTGCGGGTGAGTCCGAGGTCGCGGTCGCCGCGCTTGGCGGTGCCGCTCGTGGTATCGAGCGTGATGTCCTCGACCGTGAGCACGTCGCTCTCAATGGAGACGGGGCGGCGCATGAGCGCGCGGGCGCGGGCGAGGAGCTCCTCGAGAACGAAGGGCTTCGCGAGGTAGTCGTCGGCGCCCGCGTTCAGGAGGTCGACCTTGTCCATCGCGTCGGTCTTCACCGATACGACGAGGATGGGCATGGTCTTCCCGGCTGCACGGATCTCTTCGCAGACCTGAAGGCCGTCCTTCTTCGGGAGCATGTTGTCGAGCACGACGAGGTCGTACTCGTTGGTGCGGGCGAAGAGAGAGCCGCGCTCGCCGTCTTCCGCGACGTCTACCGCGAAGTACTCGGCCTCGAACGAGTCCCGCAGGAAGCGGGAGATCTTCTCTTCGTCCTCGATCACTAGGATTCTCATGGGTGATTAGGTGCTAGCAGGTAACGGTGACAAGACGCGCGCCTCACCTTATCTTCATGAAGTAGTGTAGCAGAATGCGCCCCGGCGTGGGGAAGCGGTGGGGATTCGCGAACGTCTACGCGCAGCCGCGGCAGAGGCCGAAGAACTCGAGAGAGTAGCGGTCTATGGACGCGAACGCCTTCGCTTGTTTCGCCGCTTCCTTCTGGGGCAGGGCCGCATGCGGTACCTCGATATCCTCCACGAGCCCGCAGGCGCGGCAGACCGCGTGATGGTGGTGCGGACGGCCTACGGAGAGCTCGAAGTGCGCGTGGTCGTGCTCGAGGTTCACGCGCGAGACGATGCCGGCCTTCTCGAGCGCCTCGAGTGCGCGGTAGAGCGTGACCTGGTTGAGCGCGCCCTTCATCTTCTTCTCGATCTGGTGGACGGCGAGGGGCTTGGGCTCTCTCGCGAGGATGCTGAGGAGCTCGAGGCGGCCCGGGGTGACACGGAGCCCGGCCTCGCGCAGGAGGGACGCAGGATCGATCGCGGTGGCTTTCATGGACATAGTATGGAACAAACGCAAGCCGTTTGCAATTACTTCCCCTCCCCTGTATAGTAAACGCAAATAAATTGCATATATGAAACTGGCATTCATCGGGAAGGGAGGGAGCGGGAAGAGTACGGTGAGCTGGCTCGTAACGCGGCTGCTCGAGGAACAGGGACGGAAGGTCCTGGCCATCGATGCAGACCACAATATGGACCTCGCGTCCCTGCTCGGCGCTACGGTCACGAGCGAGACGCCGACGATGCATCGCCGTCATGACGAGTTCCGCGCGATGGTGGGGCAGAGGGAGGACCGACGCTGGCAGGATATCGTCCTCGACGGCCGCGCACTCCCGACATTCACGGTGTCGCCGAAGGACCCGTACACGGACGAGGTCTCCATGCCGGTCTCGGACAATGTCGACCTTATCGCGGTCGGGCTCGGTAGCGAGGACGTGCTGTTCTCGGATCGCTGCGCGCACGGGCATTCGGCCGCGCTCAAGTACTATCTCCCGCTCCTCGATGAAGGGAACAGTGCTGACGTGATCATCGACGGCGTCGCGGGCGCGGACATGATGAACTTCGGGCTCTTCCTCGGCGCGGACGCCGTGGTCGTGGTGGTCGAGCCGCATGGCAACAGCATCCGCGTGCTCGCGCAGGTCGCGGGCATAGCCGACCGCACCGGACTTCCGCTCTATGTCGTCGTGAACAAGGTCCAGGGCGCGACCGAGCTCACGGAAGCGATCGATGCTGAGTGGGGCGACCGTATCGTCGGTCGCCTCCCGGCCGATCCGGGGCTCCTCGCGTACGATATGTCCGCCCTTTCCGAGGAGACGCGCGCAGCAGGCACGGCCATGCTCGCGACCCTGCGGGAGAAGGCTGCAGACGGGAAAGATACGCTCGCGCGCCTGCGCGCGTTCGAAGAGGAGCGACAGAAGGCGAAGCTCTAGCGATGTTCCCATCGCCCGCGCCTCCGCGTATAGAGCGAGGAGGCGCGGGCGATGGATGCATCAGCGCCATCATTGTCCTTTCACGCAGCCATAAGGAGCTGGCCATGTGCCATGCAGCTACCGGAACGTCCTACGACCGTCCGCTCCACGCGGACGACGTGCCGCTCATCGCCGCACGCTACCAGAAGTGCCTCGGGACGAAGGCCATCGATTCGATCGTGACGGCCATCACCGACCATCACGTCCCGCAGCCGGCGGTCCTCATCGCCGTGCTCGAGATGATGGACCGGGCCAAGCACCGCGATCACGGGATGTACCCGTGGGCCATGATGCCGTTCTCGGCACTCGACCTCGATACGCTCGAGCGGGTGCAGACCGAGGACATGGCCGCGTTCCATACGGTCTTCGAGTCCATGGCGCTCGCCGAGCGGAACATGGACCTGCTCGACCGCGTCCTGCGAGACGAGCTCGGCATGCAGCTGCGCCTGGTCTGCGACTGCGGCTGCATCAGCGACGGCTTCGAGGCCGACATCCTCGGCTCTCCGGCGTACGCGCAGGTGAACCATCTGCGCTCGCTGGCCGAGTCCGCAGGTACGGCGATCGTCCGGGTCCCGACGTTCTCGGACGCCGGATGGACGGATCGGAGCCTCGACATGGGTAGGGCGGAGATCGCCTCGTATCAGAAGATGGCGGGGATCCTGTACGGGCTCCCGCGTCGCGATACCGACCTCCGCTCGCTCGCGGCCCCGGGCATCTCGTTCCTCCGGGAGCGAAAGCTCGAGCGCGTCGCAGCGTAGCGCAATAGATAAAACCCCCGTCGCGATAGCGACGGGGGTTATTCATTGCGGTGCCTATCGGCGCTTCAGGATACCCACGAGCAGGATGATCGCGCGGACGATGAGGAGGCCGCCGATCGCGAGCGCTGCCCAGAGGTCCGCGTGGTCAGGAAGGAGCTCGAAGGCGATGAGGAGACCGAGCACCGGGAGCACGAGGTTCTTCACGAGATCCATGAGGACGTGGAAGTGGAGCCCCTTGTGCGCGCCATGGTGATGCTCCGGATCGATCCGGGAGAGGAGGCGATGCTGGAACACGTTCATGATCGCGGCCGCTCCTGAGAACGCAAACAGCATGAGGCCGTTCACCTCGTGCTCGTGATGCGCCTCGCCCATGAGCGCCTCCCAGGCCTCGCCACCGACGTGCAGGCCGACGTAGACGAGGAGTGCGACCGCCGCCAGGCTCGCCAGGAACGCGACGCGCTTCTTGCTCACGCCCGCGCGCATGAAGAGCGCTGCCGTGAGCGGCACGAGCGCGAGCAGCGTATCGCTCAAGACGTGGCCGACGTCAGCGAGGAGCGCGCGGCTTCCTGAGAACCAGGATCCGGCGAGCTCAAGCGACACGATGCCCAGGCTCAAGAGCCATACGTACGTATAGATCGGGATATGGCGGTTGTTCGGGGTGTCGTGTGCGTGGTCTGCGGACATGGTGATATTCATCAGTCACTCCTTCGGGATAGCACCTGCAAATAAATTGCGTATAGAGCTATCCCTACTCTATAGCAAATGCCAGGGGAGTCAATCGCGCTACCCGTGCGCGTGGGAGTGTGCCGGGATGCCCGAGCGCTTCGCGTCCTTCAGCATCGTGGTGGCGATGAGGGTCGTTACGGGAACGGCGAGGATGATGCCGATGCCGCTCATGAGGATGCGGATGATTTCCGTGGCGAATACCTCGCCGTTGAGGATGTAGAGCGGGCTCGCGGTGGACTGCTTGAGAAGGAGGAGGAGCGGGAGGGACGCGCCCACGTACGCGATAGCGAGCGTGTTGATGAGCGCGCCGATATGTTCGCGCCCGATGCGAAGGCCCCGTAGGTAGACCTGCCTGCGCGTGTAGTCCTTGCTGGCCGCGAAGAGCTCCTCGACCGCGACCGCCTGGCCGATGGCGCAGTCGTAGAGGACGCCGAGGAGGCCGATCAGGATGCCGCCGAACAGGAGCGCGATCATGTCGATGGTCCCGTCCGAGCTGAAGTTCAGGTAGACGTTCTCGTCGGAGGTGAATCCGGAGAGCTGTGCCATGTGGATGGCTATATAGGTGCCGATCCCTGTTATCACGATGGTCGCGAGCATGCCGAGCATGGCGGCGGTCGTCGTCTTGGTGAAGCCGTGCGTGATGTAGGACCCGGCCACGATTATGAGCATCGCTACGCCGAGCGAGACGAGGATAGGGGAGATGCCGCCGTGGATCCCTGGAAGGAGGACGTAGAAGATGAGCACGAGTGAGCCGGCGAGGGAGGCTAAGCCGCGGACGCCCTGGATGCCGCCGAAGAGGAATACCAGGAGGAGGAATATAACACCGATGCCGATGAGGACGTCGAGACGGTACGGGTCGGATACGGACCAGGTCTCGAGGTCGAACCCACCCACGATGTGCCGGACGTAGAACACGTCTCCGGTCTCGAGCTGGGTGTAGTCGTTCTCGAAGGAGACGATCTTCCCCTCGTCCACGCCCTCGAGCACCTTCACGGTGAGGGTCTGCGTCTTCGTCACGACGCTCGTGCCTTCAACGGTCTTGTCTACCGAAGGCGTCGCCTCGATAACCTTCGCCTTCTCGAGGTACTGCTGCTCAACGGCAGGGAAGTCCTGGGCGAAGGAGACGGACGGTGCGAAGAGCAGGAGACCTGCGAAGAGTGCGGATGCTGCGGTGCGGATATTCATAGAAGGAATAGTAGCGCATACCTATATATAGGACAGGCGTCAGGAAATGGCGTATTCATTGTTGTCCTAAAGGACAGAAAAGATAAAGAAAATCTGGATTTTTTATAGTGTAGACATGACAGATTTTTCATTGACAAATGATGCGATAGGAATAGGGTGAGGCTATTACTGGGGCAGGAATTCTCATTCCTGGAGTAATACGGGCGATTACTTCATTAGCACTGTCTATGACCAATTTCTTTACCAAGCTCGCGAGCGCGCTCACGCTTCTCGCGCTCGTCGCATCGTTCGTTCCGGCGGCTGTCTTCGCTGAGGAGGCACCAGCCGAGGTCGTCGAGACGACGCCAGAGGTCATCTCTGATGTTGTCATCGAGACTCCCGTTGTTGAAGAGGCTCCTATCGAGGAGTCCGAAGAGATTGTTAATCAGGAAGAGACCCCCGTTGTCGAGGAAGAGGCAGGGATCGTTGAGGAAGTCATCAATTCTGTCGCAAGCCTTTTCTCGGCAGTTGATGATATCTCTCTCGATGCTGTTGTTGCTCCCGAGCCAGCTAAGGTGACTATCGATCGCGCTGTTGCTATCGATGGTAGTTGGGCGATTGACCGTCATGCACCGGATTCTTGGAATGGTGGTGTTGTCGTAATCGACGGTACGCTTGATGCTCAGCAGGATGGAAGCGCGTTCTATCGCACCGAAGGACGTAAGGCCTCGCTTAACAATGTTTCTTCCGTAGAGGCATCTCTCTATATCGATCCGGCATGGGAGAACACGGCTGTCCGTGCAGGCCTCTGGGCGACCGGAAACGGCGCAGTAGGTGAGTGGGGAATCATCGACTACACCAGCGCTGCTGGATATACCGCTGGAAACAGCGCAAGTCTTACTAAGGATCCAGTATTCCGTGTCTGGGACTCCAGGGGTAGCGGCTCATGGACTCCCGTCATGGAAGCTGTTCCTGGTCAGACCTACGTACTTCGGGTAGAGGTCGCTGATGGAAACTGGAACTACTACATCAACGGTGACCTGCTTAGTCAGGTGCCTCTCGATGGAACCGCAGGCACTAGCGCTATCAAGGAGGTAATCCTTAACCAGTACAACTACGGTGCAGAGGGAACTCCAGCCGATGGCGTGTTCGGTAACCGTCCTTACACGGTTCAGTGGAGCGACATGGGTGTAACGAATTCATTCGATACGCTTAGCGCTGCTATCGCTGCAGCAAACGCTGGCGACACCATCGTGCTCAACCATGACGTCACCGAGACCACGACGGTAAATGTCGACAAGAAGGTAACCATTGAGGGTAACGGCCATACCGTAACCGCAGCTACCGGAGTCACCGGTTCTGTAGTACTCGTCACGGCTAGCGACGTAACTATCAAGAACCTTACGGTAGATGCAGCGCGTCTTCCGGTTCAGGGTATCCAGGCATATGTCGCAACCAATGTCACGCTCGATGGCGTAACCGCGAAGAACGCGAACAAGTCCGGAATCATGGTCAACGGCTCGACCGTTACCGTTAACAATGTCACCACGTCTGGAAACAACTGGCATGGCATCAATGTTGACCAGGGTTCTGGCGTAACGACTCCAGCAGTCCTTACCGTTACTGGTACGAGCTCGCATTCCGATATCGGCCCTGCGATTTTCGTTGATGACACCAACAAGGGCAGTGTCAACGCAGATGCACAGTACACCGTTGTTGATCAGGCACCTGCTAAGGCGTACTACCTCAACACGGTTAAGAGCGAGGCAGAGCTCAATGCGGCTCTCGCAGCTCATATCCCAGCCATCACTCTTAGCGACTCCTTCTCGGTCTCGTCTCAGGTGACGGCTGATCACGCCGTAACTATCAACGGTAACGGAAAGACCATCACGGCTTCCGGTGCTCTCACGGGGTCGGTCGTTCTCATCACTGGAGCAAACGTCTCCGTGAACGACCTCACGGTTGTTGGTAAGGCAGGTGTTCACGGTATCCAGGCATATGCTACGACTGGCGTGATTCTTACGGATGTAACCGTTAAGAGTAGCGGCAAGTCCGGACTTCTCGTGAATGGCTCGACCGTGACCGTCACGAACCTCACCACCTCTGGTAACGGTTGGAACGGTGTGAACGTCGATCGTGGCGTGAACGTCGTGACTGCCGCTGAGCTCACCGTAAACGGCGTAAGCAAGCATGATGAGAACGACGCGATCTGGGTTGATGACATCGCCAAAGCTAACGTGTCGGTGATCGATACGAACGGTCAGTATGTCTCTTCCGAGCGTGTTTCCGGCGCCGTTACCGGACGTGTCTACGTTCTTCGTCCTGAAGAGCCGAGCCGCGGCCGCTCTGGCGGTAGCAGCCGCTCGACTGCCACTAACACCGGCACCGGTACTGCCGGCGGAGTAGACGGAGGCCAGGTCCTCGGTGCGTCCACGTACAACTTCTCTGCGAACCTCTCTGCTGGTTCTAACGGAGCTGACGTGAACGCGCTCCAGCAGATGCTGATCGACGCAGGTCTCCTCAAGATCGCTGCGCCTACCGGATTCTTCGGTCCTATGACGACCGAGGCTCTCAAGGCATGGCAGGCAGCGCATGGCGTACCGGCGACCGGATTCTTCGGCCCGCTCACCATGGCTGCAATCGCCGCAGCGACCCCGGCACCGACCATGACCGAAGAGGCTCGCGCAGCCCTCATCAAGGACATCCTTGAGAAGGTGAAGGAGCTTCAGGAGAAGCTCGATGCGATGAAGAAGGACGCGGCATAGTCCACGCCTTGCTCTAAGGAAAAAAAGCCCCGTCTTGCACGGGGCTTTTTCTTATCCCCACCAGGAAGGGAAGCGCAGGTAAGCGCCTTGCCGTTTCAAATTCGTATTGTATTATATTACGCATGAAGCGCCTCCGCTCCCATCTGCGCGACCATCTCCTCCCACACGAAGGGAACGGCTTCAAGCCGCTCCTCTTCACGGCCGCGGGCGTCGGAAGCGTGATCCTCGTACTCCTCCTGGTCCAGGCCGCGTACTTCGTGCAGACCCGGATTGTCTTCAAGGATACGGACTTCCTCGCGTCAGTCCTCCCGGGCGTGCTTGCCACCCTCACGAACAAGGACCGCGCCGAGAACGGCATCCCGGCGCTCGTCGAGGATGCGCACCTCTCCGAGGCGGCACAGATGAAGGCGGACGACATGGCCGCGCGAGGATACTTCTCGCACGTGGACCCTGACGGCAACCAGCCGTGGTACTGGTTCGACAAGGCCGGCTACGACTACACCTACGCCGGCGAGAACCTCGCCGTTAACTTCACGGACTCCGAGGACGTGGAGGAGGCATGGATGAAGTCTCCCGCGCACCACGCGAACATCATGAAAGCGCAGTACACGCGCATCGGCATCGGCGTAGCGCAGGGAACATACCAGGGGAAGGAGACCACGTTCGTGGTGCAGTTCTTCGCGACGCCGCGCGCCGTAGCGGCGTACCAGGTGGCTGCAGGCGTTCCTGAGGAGAAGCCGGCGACGGTCGCCACTGCGGAGGACGTTCCCGCAGAGGTGCCTGTCGAGACCGGCAGCGAGGTCCTCGGCGTCGAGATAGGTACCGTCATGCCGTCCGCGCCTGGCGAGGAGCCCATGCTCGAGACCGAGTACGAGGCGAGGGCGGAGGCCGCGCAGAAGAGTGCGGCCACGGAGACCCTGAGCTTCTTCGCGCAGGTGGCCGCGTCCCCGACGCACACCGTCATCTACGTGCTTGCCGGCCTCGCCGCGCTCGTCTCTATCCTGCTCCTCGTCGCTATCGCGGCGCACCTCAAGGTCCAGTACCTCGAGGTGGCAGGCGGCGGCCTCCTCATCATCCTGGTGGCGCTGAGCCTCCTCGTGTTCAATGCTACGAACATGGATACCGTAGTCGTGCCGGACGGCACGCAACCTGCGAGCGCCATGCGCACGTTCTAGGAATCATATGCAGGCAGTCATACTCGCCGCAGGGAGGGGCACCCGCATGAAGGACCTGACAGAGTCGGTCCCGAAGCCGATGCTCACGGTCGCGGGCAAGACCCTCATCGAGCATAAGCTCGACATCCTCCCGCCTGAAGTCGACGAGGTAATCCTCGTCGTCGGGTACCAGGGCGACGTGATACGCGCGAAGTTCGGCGACGAGTTCGAGGGACGGAAGATCCGCTACGTCGAGCAGGAGCTGCTCGACGGCACCATGGGCGCGCTCGCGCTCGCCGCCCCCTATCTTACGGACCGCTTCGTGGTCATGATGGGGGACGACCTCTACTGCCGCGAGGACATCGAGGCTTGCTTCGCGGCCCCGAACTGGAGCGTGCTCGTGCAGAGCACGGACTCCATGGCGTCCGGCGGCCGCATGGTCATGGACGAGACCGGGCATCTCGTGAAGATCGAGGAGGGGGATCATGTGGGGAAGCCGGGCCTCATGAACACGAACCTCTTCGCGCTCGATCCTCGGATATTCGAGCACCCCATGGTCCCGAAGGCCATCGGCAGCGACGAGTACGGCCTGCCGCAGACGGTGCTCGCCGCGTCCCTCACGGGAGGCATCCCGCTCGCGGTGGTAGAGGCGTCCTTCTGGTTCCAGATAACCGCCCCGGAAGATTTGCCGCGTGCAGAGGAGGCGCTCGCACGAAGGGGATAAGTCATACACAACCTTATATCTTCTAGAGGTTCTCCCTATCTACGGTCGCGTATCGTCGTTCCATGGCGAAGTCATTGGAGCGTATCCGTGCCCGAGAGCTTAGACGCAAGGGAGAGAGCGTGAAGGAGATCGCGAGGCTGCTCGGCGTATCGAGCGGCACGGTGAGCATCTGGACCCGTGATGTCCCCCTCACGGCAGCTCAAAGAGCCCATCTCCGAGAGCGGCAGATTGCAGCGGGCCATAAGGGTCGCATGATGGGTGCAGAGGCGAATAAGGAGAAGAAGGCGGCACGCATACGGATAGCCGAATCTGAAGCACGAGAAGCCATACGGTCTCTTTCCCCGGAGCAGCTCTTCTTCGTCGGCCTCGGGCTGTATTGGGGAGAGGGAGCCAAAGCAGAAAGCAGCAGCTCTCTGGCTGTGGTCAACTCTGATCCCCGGGTCATCGTGCTCATGATCCGATGGTTCTTGGAGTGCTACGGAGTCGAGCGGGAACGGTTCATGCCACGGGTGTTCATCAGCGATACGCACCGCGACCGGGAGGAGATAATTACGGAATACTGGGCCACGACCCTCGCTATCCCGCGATCACAGTTCAGGAAGATGATATTCCTGGATAAAGGCAAGAAGATTTACGAAAACCGCGATATGTATTATGGTGTTTTAGCGTTACGCGTCTCGAAGGGTAAGGATATACGTTATAAGATCCTTGCCCAGATAGCGCGTATTGCGGAGGTCGGAATGCAGGAGAAATAAGGCCGGCGTAGCTCAGGTAGTTAGAGCATCTCACTCATAAAGAGAAGGTCCCAAGTGCAAATCTTGGCGTCGGCACACCCATCTTGCCCTCAGAGGGCAAAACCGGTACAGTACCAACGTTACGGGCTTCGGCCCGTTTCGTGCGGTCGTAGCTCAACTGGTTAGAGCACCCGCCTGTCACGCGGGAGGTTGCGAGTTCAAGTCTCGTCGACCGCGCACAAAGTAAAACCGCCCGAAAGGGCGGTTTTACAGTTAAGGGCCCTTGCATATCCTTTGGGTCATGAAATCGAGTGGTACCATGCATGTAGCCTCATCCAGGCTGCGGGTCGCACAGCTGGCAAGATATCCTTCTTCCAACCCGCCGTCTCCTAAGGAGAATCGGTCTGTAGTGCGATTAGCGTCATTGCTTATCGAAATAACAACTACATACCCATGCAACTATTTGCCTATACCTGGTCATATTTCGTACAGGTAGCGGGACTGGCTATCGCCTTCATATTCGCTGCGATTTTCATCTATCTCGCACTGCGCCAGCTGCACTCGTTCTGGATGCGCATCACCGCCGTCATCGTGTTCCTCGGCGTCTCCATGTTCTTCTATGTGCCGAACGGATTACCCAATGGCGTTGAGTTCCCGCTCTCCATGCGGACCTATGGCACCGCTTCCGGACCGACGATGCCGGTACAGAACGTCATCAGCTTCTTCACGCATTTCGATTCGTTCGAGAAGGTCGAGGATATCGCACGCGATCCGAATGACGTGCCGCCGCCGACGGGGCGTACCGAGCCTGCTACCGTGAAGCTCGAGCTTACGGCGAAGGAAGTGATAGCGGAGATTGCCCCCGGCGTGCTCATGAACTATTGGACCTATGACGGTACCGTGCCCGGACCGTTCTTCCGTGTGCGCGAAGGAGATACGGTCGAGCTGACCCTCCATAATGATCCGACCAGCCTGCACCATCACAACATAGACCTGCACGCGGTGACCGGCCCGGGCGGAGGCGCGTCCGCGAGCATGGTCGCGCCCGGAGAATCTGCAACCTTTACGTTCAAGGCTCTGAATCCAGGCCTGTTCGTCTATCATTGCGCGACCCCGAACGTTCCGAATCATATGACGCACGGGATGTACGGACTCATCCTCGTGGAGCCGGCCGAGGGGCTCGCAGAGGTCGATAAGGAGTATTACGTCATGCAGGGCGAGTTCTATGCGAGCGGCGGCATGGGTCGCAAGGGACTCCAGCTCTTCGATGCCCAGGCGATGCTCGATGGCAGGCCGACATACGTCGTCTTCAATGGAAAGACGGGAGGGCTCAGCAACCGCATGCAGGCCGAGGTGGGGGATCGCGTGCGCATCTACTTCGGTAACGGCGGCGTTAACCTCGTATCGTCCTTCCATGTCATCGGCGAGATATTCGACCGCGTGTATCGGGAAGGGTCACTCTCTTCGCCTGCGGAAGACATACAGACGACCGCGGTGCCAGCAGGTGGAGCGACCGCGGTCGAATTCGTGACCCAAGTCCCAGGCAGCTACATGCTCGTCGATCATGCGCTCGCGCGTACGGAACGCGGAGCCTGGGGCATGCTTACGGTCACGGGGCCGGAGGACAAGACGATCTTCGACGGTATCATCGTGCCGGGCCACGGACACTAGAGCGAATCCGTCAGGTATACTCTCCCCATGATCTCTCATGCATCGGTAACCGTCAGTAATTATCCAGAATCCAAGAAGCTGTATTCGAAGATGCTCGCTCCGCTGGGCTATACACTCGGGATGGCGCTCGACGAGTACAAGGTGGCGGGCTACAGCCAGGGAGGGAAGATGGACTTCTGGGTGAGCGAGAGGGAGATGCCATCAGCGGGCGTGCACGTCGCGTTCGTCGCCGAAAGCAAGGAACAGGTGCACGCATTCTACGACGCAGCGCTCGCGGCCGGTGCCGAAGACAACGGCGCTCCTGGCGTCCGGAAGGAATATACGCCCGGCTATTACGCCGCCTTCGTCCATGACTTCGACGGGAACAATATCGAGGCGGTCTGGATGGATCCTGCTGTGTAGGGTCCGAAGAGACAACGAAGAACGCCCCTCTCACGAGGGGCGTTCTTCGTTGCTGGCTCTAGCGAACTGTTCCTGGAAGCCTACTTCACGACGACCGATGCCTTCACGGACACGGAACGTCCGGTCTCATCCGTTACGGTGAACGTCGGCGTGTAGGTGCCTGCCGCGTCATACGCGTGCGCGAACGTCGCCGAGGACTGCATGGTCTCCGGAAGGAGGACCTGCATGGCGCGGGCGAAGAAGTTCTCGTCGCCCCACACCACCGAATACTTGAGATTCCCGGACGTCCTGCTCGACGCGTTCACGGTCCAGGTACCGTCCTCGCCGATCGCGAGCGTCGTCGGCGCGTCGATGCCGTTCACGGAGAGGCGGCTCGACGCGGCTGCGGTGACCGTGTAGTCGACGCTGTTGCTTACGCCATTGCCGTTATCGATGGTGATGGCGTACGTGCCGATTGCGGTCGCTGCCGGCACGACGAAGCTGAGCGTGCCGTCGTCAGTAATAGACGCGGTATCGATCTTCGTGGATCCGAGATAGACGTCGCTATCCGCGAAGCCGTATCCCGAGACCGTCACGGTGCTTCCGGCAGGGCCGGTCGCCGGCGTGATGCCGCTGATATGGGCTGCTGCCTCCGCGTGCACGGTAACCGCTGCTGCTGACTTAGAGACGGTGCGGCCGCTCTTGTCCGTCACGGTGAACGTCGGGGTATAGGTCCCTGCAACGTCATAGGTGTGCGTGAACGTCGCCGAGGACTGCGTCGCGCTCGAGGCGCTCATGGAGCGAGCTGCGGTATTCTCGTCGCCCCACACGACCGCGTACTGGAGCGCGTCCGCACCCTTGCTCTTCACGTCTACGGTCCAGGTACCGGTCTCGCCGATGGTGAGGTCGGTGGGGGCGTCGATGCCGCTGATGCTGAGCGCCTTCGCGTTCTTCTTGATGCTGTCCGAACCCCTGTCCTTGCCCCACCCGTTCTTGAAGAACGATCCGAAGGCGAACCCATGTCCGTTCCAGAAGGAGGATGTTCCGGTCCTCCCGTGCTCATGGTCCGGGCCCTGTGCGAGCGCGACCGAGCCGGTGGCACTGAACAATACGAGTAGAAGGAGAACCGATGTTGCTAGCCTGCGTGTCTTTTTCATAACCTTTAGTAGTGCTTAAGGTTTGATAATCGAGTCGATGCGCCGAGGGTTAGGCGTGTAAAGGTACGCGGCACATGCAGGAGAAGACGGATGAGTATCGCTCCTGTTACACCTCGAGCGATTTTCTACGGCCTACTTGTTCATTAAAATCTCATGGAGATGGAAGGGGGTATACTTTCGGCATGACCCTCGATCAATTCTCTGTCCTCGTATCTATCGGCCTCTTCGCCATCTGGGGCGCGCTCGTCGCGAGCCTCGCGCTCTACGTGCTCGTCCCGTCGGTCCGTCGCTTCATCCTCGCGCAGCGCTACGAGCACTACCTCGCCGCGATCGGCCTCCTCTCGCTCGGTTCTATCGCGGGCGCGTTCGTGTACCAGCTGGCGTATCTCACGCCGGTCTGTGAGCTGTGCTGGTGGCAGCGCATCTTCCTCTTCCCGATAGTGATCGTTGCCGGGGTGGCGCTCTGGCGCCGGGCCCGCGAGGCGCACATCACGGCCGCTATCCTCGCGACGTTCGGGCTCTTCTACTCCTGCTACCACTACTACTACCACTTCCAGGGGCTCGTCCTCGGGAACGTGCTCTCGCTCCCGTGCTCGTCCGGCGGACTCCTTCCGGCCTGCACCGAGTCCCCGATACTGACCTTCGGGTTCGTGACGATACCGTTCATGGGCATCCTGGTGTTCTCGAGCATGCTGATACTCGCGTTCTTCGCCCAGAAGAAGGCTGCGGTATAATCTGGACATATGAAAATGAACTCAACCGCCTGGGGGGTCATCGCGCTTGTCGCGGTGGCCGGAGGCCTTATTTACTGGTCGAGCGCGATGAAGCCGTCCTACCCGATGCCTACCGGCGACGCGGCGGCGATTCTTGCCATCGCTCCCGACGATCATGTGAAGGGCGCCTCGGAAGGGAAGGCGGTGCTCGTCGAGTATCTCGACTTCGAGTGTCCGGCCTGCGCGTCCTACGTGCCGGTTATCGCGCAGCTCGAAGAGGAATACGGCGACCGCGTGACCTTTGTCACCCGCTACTTCCCGCTGTCCGGACACCGCAACGGCCTCGCGTCCGCGCTCGCGGTTGAGGCGGCAGGGAAGCAGGGAAAGTACGCGGAGATGTTCGACCTCCTCTACGCGAAGCAGAAGGAGTGGGGCAATAAGCAGATCGAGACGCCGCAGGCCTTCGAGGCGTACGCATCCGAGCTCGGCCTCGACATGGAGGCGTTCAAGGCGGACGTCGCCTCTGAGGAGGTCATGGCGCGCGTGATGCGCGACAAGAACGCGGGAGAGGCGCTCGGCATCAACGGCACGCCGACCTTCTTCCTCAACGGCGCGAAGCTCGAGAACCCGGGATCGCTCGAGGCGTTCCGTGCGACGCTCGACGCCGCGCTCGCCGACAGCGGCGCATAGCCCTATGCCCATGAGGAAAGCGAAGAAGATCGCCCTGAACGCGCTCCCGATCCTTCTCATGATCGGGCTCATCCCGGTCATAAAGGACGATTACATGCTCACGTTCCTGTACGTCCTCATCATCGCGTTCTCGCTGTGGGTCAGGCGCACCAAGTACGACATAACGGCCTTCGTCGTGGGCTTCTTCCTCATGACGCTCGCGGAGTACCTCTTCGTGAAGACGGGCGTCGAGGTCTTCCTCCGGAACACGCTCTTCGGGGTCATGCCGCTCTGGCTCCCGTTCCTCTGGGGTTACGGCTACGTCGCGATGAAGCACATCGTGCAGGTGCTCTCCCGCAAGGACGGATAGCGCGCGCGGAGCGTTTGCTATGATGCTCCTATGGACCTGAAAGCCGACGCCCTCACGCTCCTGCGCGCCAACCGCCGCACGACGGAAGACGGGCATCAGTACACGGTGCCGTCTCCTTCCACGTATCCGTATCAGTGGCTCTGGGATTCCTGCTTCCATGCCATCGTCCTCGCGAAGCTCGAGCCCGACGCGGCCATCGCGGAGCTGAAGTCGCTCTTCTCGCGCCAGCAGGAGGACGGTCTCCTGCCGCACATGATCTTCTGGAAGCCGAAGCTCACGCGCCCGTACCAGGTGTGGTGGGACAAGGGCGGGGCGAGCTCCATCACGCAGCCGCCGATGCTCGCGTACGCGGCCTGGGAGATCTACGAGCAGACCGGACGGACCGATTTCCTGAAGGAGCTGTTCCCGCAGATGCTCGCGTTCTACCGGTATCTCATCGAGCAGCGCGACCCGCACGACCATCACCTCATCAGCATCATCAATCCGGACGAGTCGGGAGAGGACAACTCGCCGCGCTTCGATATCGCCATGCGCGTGAAGTCGAGCGTCTCGTTCTTCGAGCACATGTGGAAGCGGCACGAGCTCGTGACCGCCAACCGCACCTGCGGCTTCGATCCGCTCACCTGCATGCAGGAGCGCTTCTGGGTGAAGGATGTGCCGTTCAACGCCATCCTCGTGAAGAACCTCGAGCGGCTCGGCATGATCGCCGAGGTGCTCGGCGAGACCGAGGCGAAGAAGTACGCCGTCCTCAACCACGATCTGATCAAGTTCACGATGCGCGAGTTCCTCATGGCCGAGGGCGTGTTCTGGTCCGCTATCGGGCTCGAGCACGGGCATCTCAAGGTAGCGACCTGGGCGCACTTCGCGCCGCTGTTCGCCGGCCTTTACACGCCCGAGGAGGCGAAGGAGCTCGTGCGCACCCATTTCAACGATCCCGGGACCTTCCGCTCCGCGTTCGGCATCCGCACCGTCTCGAAGCAGGAAGCGTCGTACCGCTCGAACGGATTCTGGCGCGGTCCCATCTGGTTTGCGCCGCATTGGTTCATCTACAAGGGCCTCAAGGACTACGGCTTCACGGAGGAGGCGAAGTGGATCCGCGACGCGAGCGTGGCGCTCATCGAGCGGCACGGGTTCCGTGAGTATTTCGACCCTGAGTCGGGCAGGGCGTACGGTGCGCACAACTTCACCTGGGGTACGCTCGTGATTGATATGCTCGAATCATGACGAACCTCCTCCGTACCCAGCTCGCATACGTTCCGGAGGTCGTGGGTGCGTTCCCGAAGCCGAGGGTCCTTATCGTGGGCGGCATGGGCGGATCCGCGCTGCCTGCGCTCGCGCTCCGCTTCCTCGAGGCCGGGCCGTACGTCGTGATGCATCGCGACTACGGGCTGCCGGCGCGCATGCCAGAGGCGGCCAGCTGCGTCGCCATCTCGTATTCGGGGAATACCGAGGAGACGCTCTCGTTCGCGGACGAGGCGCTCGCCAAGGGCCTTCCGCTCGCCGTCATCGCGTCAGGCGGGACGCTCCTCGCCCTCGCGAAGGAGCGAGGTCTCCCGTACGTGGAAGTGCCGAGAGGTCCTGAGCCGCGCGACGCGATCGTGTCGACGACGAAGGCGCTGCTCACGCTCGTGGGCGAGACAGGGTTCACGTCCGCGTTCGACGCGTCCGAGGCGGACGAGGAGGGGGTGCTGCTCGCGGGCGCGCTCGCGGGCGCGATACCGGTCTTTTACAGTTCGGGACGCAACGAGGCCCTTTCGTACATCGCGAAGATCCAGTGCGAGGAGACCGCGAAGACGCCGGCGTTCTCCAACGTGTTCCCGGAGATGAACCATAACGAGCTGCAGGGATTCGAGAGCGCCCGTCGCGCGAAGGATATCGTTGCCGTATTCCTCGAAGACGCGACGGACGGCGCACGCGTGCGGCATCGCATGGACCTCACCGAGACCCTGCTCGCGGAGAAGGGTACCCGCACGGTGCGCATCCAGCTTCCGTCAAGGAACCGCGAGGAGACGTTCCTCTACGGATGGCTCCTCGCGCGTTCGCTCGCGCGCGCTCTTGCCGAGCGCTACGGCGTGGCGCCGGACGAGACGCCGCTCATCGCCGCGTTCAAGACCTCCCTATGACGAGCCTCCTCTTCGATATCGGCGGGACCAGCATGCGCGTCGCGAGGGGTGCGGACGGCACGCTCTCCGGGATCCACAAGATGCCGACGCCCGAGGATCCGTACGCGGTGGTGGCATGCATCGTCTTCTATGCCAAAGGGATACCGGACCTCGCATCGGTGTCCGGCGGCATCGCGGGCCTCATAGAGGAGGGCGTGGTGCGTCGCTCTCCGCACCTCTCTCGCTGGAACGGGTTCCCGTTCGCGTCCGCGCTCGCCGAGGCGCTCATGGTGCCCGTGAGCGTGAAGAACGACGCGGAGCTCGCCGCGCTCGGGGAGGCCGTCTATGGGGCAGGGAAGGACTACGCGCTCGTGGGGTATCTCGGCATCGGCACGGGCATCGGCGGCGCGCATATCGAGAACAAGCGGATCGCGCCGCATGCGAGCGGATTCGAGCCTGGGCACCAGATACTCGACATCGACACGGGCGCGACCTTCGAGGGGCTCGTCTCCGGGTCCGCGCTGAAGCGCGCGTTCGGGAAGCCCGCACAGGAGCTCCCAAGGACGGTCTATGAGGACCTGACCCCGACACTCGTGACGGGCATCTACAACGTATTGCTCGCCTGGTCTCCGGACGTGCTCGTGCTCGGCGGCTCCCTCATGAACGACGAGAACGGGTACCGCATGAAGGATGTCGAGCGCCTGCTCGCGACCCTCCCAGGCGCGCTCCCGCAGATGCCCGTGCTCGCGCATAGCGCGCTCGGGGACGACAACGGACTGTGGGGTGCGCTCGCGATCGTCTCCTAGAGATACTTTTCTTCGTACCTCTTCATCGCGTTCTCGATGAGCTTCAGGCCGCGCCCGCGCTCGGTGGCGCTGTAGCTGCCGGTCGAGGTCTTCGCCACGAGGCCCTCCTCCGTGAGCTTGCCCAGCTTCAGGGTGAGGGTACGGGTCGAGATGCCCGGGAGCTCTCGCTCGAGCTCGCAGAAGCGCTTCGGGCCCGACAAGAGCGCATGCATCACGAGCATGGTCCAGGTGTCCGAAAGCAGCTTCGCGACCTTGGTTATGGGGCAGGCGGTCTCTCCGGGTTTCATGGGACCATCCTAGCACACTTCTCTAGGAAGTACTTTACAAAGTAAAGTACTAGGGATAGACTGTACCCATACTCGTTTATATACCTCGCATCCCTATGGCATACGACACGCTCGCGTCCAAAGACACCGTTACCAAGACCATCGCCGCGCTCGAGGGGCATAACTTCCGTGCGGAGGTAGTCGCGACGAAAGAGGAGGCGCTCGCGCGCGTGAAGGAGCTCATACCGGCAGGCGCGTCCGTGATGAACGGCTCGTCCCGCACGCTCGAGGAAATCGGCTTCGTCGAGTACCTGAAGGCAGGGGAGCATGGCTGGAATAACCTGCATGCGGGCATCCTCAAGGAGCAGGACCCTGCCGAGCAGGCGAAGCTCCGCCGAGAGAGCACCGTCTCCGACTTCTATCTCGGCTCGGCGCATGCCGTCACCGAGGAGGGCGAGCTCTTCTTCGCCTCGAACTCCGGCAGCCAGCTCCCGCACCTCGCCTTCAGCTCCCCCAACGTGATCCTCGTGGTCGGTACGCACAAGATCGTGCCTACCCTCAAGGACGTCGAAGGCCGCATGCACGATCGAATCATTCCGCTCGAGGACGAGAACATGCGCCAGAAGTACGGCACGGGCACGAGCTGGAACAAGTCGCTCATCCTCCACAACGAGAACCCGCATATGGGCCGCACGGTCCGCGTGATCTTCGTCGAGGAGGTCCTCGGCTTCTAGCACCATCTAACTAACGCTCACATCATCCCTATGCGTCTCTACTATGCCCCCGGTTCCTGCGCGCTCGCGTCGCACATCGTCGCGCGCGAAGCGAAGCTCCCGGTCGAGCTCTCGAAGGTGAGCTTCAACGCGGACGGCACCCGCACTACCGCAGAGGGCGAGGACTTCTTCCTCGTGAACCCGAAGGGAGGCTACGTGCCGGCGTTCCGTCTCGACAGCGGCGAGGTGATCGCCGAAGGTCCCGTGATCATGCAGTACCTCGCGGACCAGGCGCCCGCGTCCGGTCTTGCGCCCGAGAAGGGCACCATGCCGCATTACCGTCTCCTCGAGTGGCTCACGTTCGTGAGCACGGAGCTCCACAAGACGTTCAGTCCGTTCTTCAAGGGCGACGCCTCGGATGCCGAGAAGGCTGCCGCGCGCGCGAAGCTCGAGACGCGCTTCGCGTACGTGAACGGGGCGCTCGCGGGGAAGGACTACCTCCTCGGCACGTTCACCATCGTCGACGCCTACCTGTACACCATCGCGCGCTGGTCGCAGAAGGCAGAGATCGGCCTCGACCAGTATCCGGAGCTCGCGGCGTTCATGGCGCGCATGGAGACGCGTCCGGCCGTATCCGCCGCCCTTATGGAGGAGGGTCTCGTCGCCTTCGGCGCATGATGCCTATGGAGAAGGTACTCCATAGGGCTGACGAGCGCGGAAAGGGCGAGCATGGCTGGCTCTCGACGCGCTACAGCTTCTCCTTCGCTGACTGGTACGAGCCCTCTCGCATGGGCTTCGGGGCGCTGCGCGTCATAAACGACGACCGCATCGCGCCTGCGAACGGCTTCGGCGCGCACCGGCATCAGGACATGGAGATCGTCACCATCGTCACGAAGGGCGCCGTGACGCACGAGGACAGCATGGGGAACAGCGGGGAGGTGCCGGCCGGCGACGTGCAGGCCATGTCAGCGGGCACCGGCGTCACGCATGCCGAGCGCAACGATTCCGCTCTCGAGGAGCTCACGCTCTTCCAGATCTGGATCGCGTCTGACAGGAAGGGCGCCCGCCCGCGCTACGCGCAGAAGCCATTCGGGCTCGATTCGAAGGAGCCCGGGCTGACCCTCCTCGTGGGTCCTGACGGTACTCCCGGCGCGCTCCCGATATACCAGGACGCGTACATCTCCCAAGGGATCATCGATGCGACGCATCCGCTCACGTACGCGCTGAAGGATCCGATGCATGGCCTCTACGTCTTCGTTATCGAAGGCACCGTCTCGGTGGCGGGCGAGACGCTCAAGGACCGCGATGCCATAGGCATGGCTGACGTCGGCGAGGTCTCGCTCGAAAGCGACGGCTTCGCGCGCGTGCTCCTCGTAGAGGTACCGCTCGCGTAAGAAAGAAGGAAGCCGAAAGACCTGGCACGCGCCGGGTCTTTCGGCTAATCGAGCTCGGTCTCTACGATGAGCGGGAGATGGTCCGAGAACCGGGCGCCTTCGGGGACGGAGGCGTTCGTGCGCGTGAAGTGCCGCGAAAGGAAGAGTACCTGGAGCGCGTGGACCGGCTTCCAGGACGGATAGCCTGCGAGCGAGACCGGCACGAGCCCTACATCGAGAAGCCGCGTGAAGGATCGATGGTCGCGCTCGTTGAAGTCGCCGCCGAGGAGTACGGGGCCCTCGACATCCTTCACGCGTCCGGCGATCTCTGCGAGCTGGAGCTCGCGCTGGCGCCCGCCGAGCGCGAGATGCGCGACGAAGGCCGTGAGGGAGCTCCCATCGGGGAGAGCGAGGACGGTCTCGCCGAGCACGCGCGGGTTCAGGCGGCTCGCGAGGGGATGGGCTCGCTCGGAGACGACAGGGAAGCGGGTTATCACCGCGTTGCCCTCGTTGATAGACGTGCCAACCGATCTCGTGGAGAAGAAGCGTGCCTCCGGCAGGCCCGAATCTTCAACGATACGGTCCAGCTGGGACACGTTCCGGGAGCGCCGCGAGCCCCCGTCCACCTCCGTGAGGAGGGCGACGTCGGCTTCCTCGGCCCTGAGGAACGTGCCTGCGTCGATCACGCCCCGGCTGTCGTGGGGAAGGAGGTACCGCCAGCCGCTCGTGAGGTACTGGCGGTAGTTGCGGGTAACCCCGATCCCGGACTGTATGTTGGCGACGATGATCCGGAGACGCATCGTCCTATGGTACGTCCCTAAACCCGTACGGTTCATGAAGGACGGCCGGGATTGAAAACCCTCGTAGAATGCCGTATTCTGCAGAAGTCCCCGTCACCCGCGGGGATATGTGCTCAAAAGCCGATGTAGCTCAGGGGTAGAGCAACTCCATGGTGGGCCGCAAAGCCCTGCCCATAGGCCTCGCGAGAGGCCTATGAATCCCGAATAACGGTTAATAGCTCCACAAGCCAAGACCGTGGCGCTCCGGCGCCCGAACGACTGACAAGGGTATCTCTCAGAGATAAAGATACAGTCTAGCCCTTCTCCACGTGGCTCTGGAGGGAAGGTGTAAGCGAAGGAGTAGGTCGGCAGTTCAATTCTGCCCATCGGCTCTAGAAGGAAAGCGCAGCGCATGCTGCGCTTTCTTCTTTATGAACCCTTCATGTGCTTTCGCGTAGGCTGTGCCGATGCGCGACATCGCCCTGACCATACGTGCGAACCTGTCCCGCGGGCGCCTCATGGTGCTCGCGTTCACGGTGCTGTACACGTGCGTGGCCGGCTTCTACTTCTCCGCGGTGGGGAACACGGAGTTCCTCGGATACGCCGCGATCCTCATGGTGCTGCTCATAGTTGGCGGCTGCGTGCTCACGCATCAGTGCGTGCCGTCCTGGCTGCTCCTGATGCTCTCGCTCGTGGGGCTCTTCCATCTCTTGGGTGCCGCGGTGCAGGTGAACGGGGACGTGCTCTACAACTACGTGCCGTTCCCGGTCGAGAACCCGACGGGCCTCACGTTCATAAAGGTCGACCAGATCGTGCACACGTACGGGACCATGGTAGCGGCGCTTCTCATGTACTACTTCCTCAAGCGCGACACCTCCTTCCACTGGCTCGGCATCGCGGTCTTCACGGTGTTCGCCGCCATGGGTATCGGCGCGCTCAACGAGATCCTCGAGTTCATCGCCAAGATGACGGTCCCCGACACGGACGTGGGCGGGTACTACAACACCGCGGTGGACCTGTGCGTGAACGCGTTCGGGGGCATCCTCGGGACCGTCCTCGCGTTCACGTTCTGGAAGCGGGTGTAGTCTCGGCTTGATACGAGGCGCGATTGCGGCTATTGTAGCGAGGTCGCCACCTTAGCTCAGTTGGTAGAGCGTGTCACTCGTAACGACAAGGTCCGCGGTTCAATCCCGCGAGGTGGCTCCAGGCAAGGCAAGGAAAATGCCCCGCGAACCACATGGTTCGCGGGGCAGTGCCGTTTCAGGCCGCGCTGAGCAGGTGCCACGCGTCCCGGTACGGCCAGAAGTCGATCCGGGGCGGGCAGCGACGCGGTCCCATGAAGCGCCTGAGCGGGATATACAGGTGGACATGGTCGCGGTCCTGCTCGCGAGGAGCAAGGCCTTCAACGAGATCCTTCGTCGGGATGACGAACGTTCCCTGAGCGCCGGATATGACGACGGGGAACAACCGTATCTTCACCTCATCGATCGATGCGGACGGGATCCGCACGATGCCGTAGTGCATGTCCGAATGCGCAGAGGGCTTCCGCGCCACTCTTATCGGGTGCACGGCGCATGGCATGCCGCCGATCTCTACGAGGGTCTTCCGGGGACTTGTGAGCTTCCCGTTGCAGTCGGTCGGTATGTGCGCTGAGAGCACGAGGCCGGCTTTCTTCGCGCCGGCGTCGATCCGGTCGAACCATGGCAGGTCCCGTATGGTCTCTGCCATGCGCTGCCGGCGCGCCTCCTTCTGCGCCTCGAAGAATATCTCGCGGCGCTCGGCGGGAGGTACGTGGCTGAGCAGTTCGCAGAAGTAGCGGTCGTACAGCCTGGTCGCCGATCCGCGGGTTATGCCGATCTTGGCCGCTACCTTCGTCATCGAGATGGTCTCGTCGGCGAAGAGCTCGAGGAGCCGCTCGAACGACGCGGTGCATGTCGATGAGCGATGGCACCGGCGGTTCTTGTAGAAGAGCTGCCGGGCCGTCGCGATTCTCACCTCTCTGTTTCCGTGACTCATTTCTAGCACAGGTCACCTCTGTGTTGTTGAAGAGAACAGCTAGGGACATCTATACCACTTCCGCGCGCCTGATAAAAGGAATGCGCCGCCGACCAGTGGTCGGCGGCGCTCGCTGTCAGGCAGGGACGCCTGAGAAGTACGGGAGGAAGATGCGGTGCGGCTCCAGGAAGTTCTTGAGGGATGAGAGCCCATGTATCATGAATTCCTTCACTAATATCAGGCGGTCTCCCTCGAAGCCTTTCTCCAGGTGCTCGTCATACGTCTCGTCGCTGATGTGAGCGAGGCAGAAGTGCGAGACGTATGTCCCGTCTTCCTGGCGCTCTTCGTTCCGGACGTGCTCGATCTCTTCGGGCAAGAGGGCAATGCCGAGCTCTTCCATGCCTTCCCTGATGGCGCAGTTGAGCACGGTCTCGCCGCGCTCCATCCTGCCGCCCGGGAACTTCAGCCTCGGGTCCTTCATGCTCGGTTCGTACACCAGCAACGTGCGTCTGCTCGGGGTGATGATCCCGATCCTGACGCCGCTGCTGCTGTAGAAGGGTGCGGAGTCCATTCTCGGTCTCCTTTGTGCTAGGGGTTGAAAGGTGTCTGATGCCATTATGACACACTATATTGGAAATAGTCAATGTGACGCTAATCGCCTTTGCTATACTGCCGGGATGGAAGACGCGAACCAGGAGCGCCTGCACGAGCTCGAGGCCTTGATGGCCTCGCCTGAGTTCTGGAAGGACCCGGCCGAGGCGCAGCGACGCATCGCCGAGTATCAGTCCCTGAAGGACGGCGGATCGGGCGACGGGTACGACAGCGGCCCTGCCACCCTCGCGATCCTCGCGGGCGCGGGCGGGGACGACGCGGAGGATTTCGCGCGCATGCTGCGCCGCATGTACGAGGGCTACGCCGCGAGGAACGGCTGGAGCGTCTTCGAGCTCCATGCGAACGAGAACGACCAGGGCGGATACCGGAACCTCATGCTCGAGATACAGGGGAAGGGCGCGTACGGGAAGCTCAAGAACGAGGCGGGCGTGCACCGCCTGGTGCGCATCTCGCCGTTCAACTCGAACGCCAAGCGCCAGACCTCGTTCGCCCTCGTCGAGGTGCTGCCGAAGCTCGCCGGGAACGAGGCAATCGAGCTCAGGCCCGAGGACCTCGACATCCAGTTCGCCCGGGCAGGAGGCGCCGGCGGGCAGAACGTGAACAAGCGCGAGACGGCGGTCCGCATCGTGCATACGCCTTCGGGCATCTCCGCGCACGTGTCTTCGGAGCGCAGCCAGCTCGCGAACCGCGAGAAGGCGATGGAGCTCGTGAAGGCGAAGCTCTTCCGCAAGGAGGAGGATAGGCGCCTGGCTGAGGCCAAGGGGCGTTCCGTAGCCGCCACGACCGCGAACGAATGGGGCAGCCAGATGCGCTCCTACGTCCTGCACCCGTACAAGATGGTGAAGGACCACGTCACGGGCGCGGAATCAGGCAATCCGGACGCCGTGCTCGCCGGAGACCTGGATAGCTTCGTGGACGCCGCCGCCAAGGGGGAGGTATAATGACTCTCGTTATATGATCTATTTCGACAAGGTGACGAAGATACATCGCGACGGCACGCCCGGCCTCGAGGATGTCACCATCGCCATAGCGCCGAAGGAGTTCGTTTCCATCGTCGGTCACTCCGGCGCGGGCAAGACCACGCTCCTCAAGATGCTCCTCGTGGAGGATAAGCCTACCGAAGGCACCGTGTTCTTCGAGTCCACCGACGTGCACGCGCTCCCGAAGTCGAAGCTCCACCACTACCGCCGCAAGATCGGCATGGTGTTCCAGGACTTCCGCCTCATCCCGAACAAGACCGCGTACGAGAACATCGCGTTCGCCATGGAGGCCGCAGGGCGCCCGCAGGAGGAAATCGAGTCCGACGTGCCGCACATCCTCGACCTCGTGGACCTCGGCGGCAAGGCGCACCATTTCCCGAGCCAGCTCTCGGGCGGCGAGCAGCAGCGCGTGGCCATCGGCCGCGCCATCATCAACCAGCCGGACGTGATCGTCGCGGACGAGCCGACCGGCAACCTCGATCCGGTGAACACCTACGAGATCATGGACATCCTGAAGAAGATCAACGAGCTCGGCACTACCGTCCTCATCACGACCCACAACAAGGGCGTGGTGGACGCGATGGCGCGCCGCGTGATCACGATGGACCGCGGGCGCGTGATCCGTGACGACATGCAGGGGCAGTACATACTCTAATTCTCACCTTTTACTATGTGGATGATGATCAAGCGGGTGTTCACGGGAGGCGCGAAGAACTTTGCGAGGAGCGGCGCCGTCTCGTTCGCGACCGTCCTCATCATGACCGTGACCCTCACGATCATCGGCTCGCTCATCTTCCTCTCCGCGATCCTCACGAACACGCTCGCGTCGCTCGAGAACAAGGTGGACGTGAACGTCTACTTCGTCACGGACGCCGCGGAGGCTGACATCCTCACCATCCAGGACCGCCTCGAGGCGCTTCCTGAGGTGCAGAGCGTCGAGTACACGAGCCGCGAGACGCGCCTCGCCGAGTTCCGCGAGCGCAACGAGAACGACCAGCTCACCATCCAGGCGCTCGACGAGCTCGGAAGCAACCCGCTCGGGGCAGCCCTTGCCGTGAAGGCGAAGGACCCGTCCTCGTACGGCAGCATCGTGGAGTTCCTCTCGAACGACCCTTCCATAAACCCAGCGGGCGGCCCGATCATCGATAGCATCAACTATTTCCAGAACAAGGCCGTCATCGACCGCCTCACGGGCGCCATCGACGCCACCGAGAAGGCAGGGCTCGCTATCGTTATCCTCTTCGCGCTCGCGTCGACCATCATCGCGCTCGCGACCGTCCGCCTCGCGATCTACACCTCGCGTGACGAGATCGCGGTCATGCGCCTCGTGGGAGCAAGCAACGCCTACATCCGCGGCCCGTTCATCGTAGCCGGCGTCCTCTCGGGCCTCGTCGCGGCCGTCATCGCGCTCGTGGTCTTCTATCCGGTCACCTGGTACGCGGGCGAGACGCTCTCCACCTGGCTCGGCGGATTCAACCTCTTCACGTACTACCTCTCGAACTTCGCGATGATCTTCGGCATCCTCGCGGGCACGGGCATCCTCGTCGGTGCGCTCGCGTCGTGGCTCGCCGTCCGCCGCTACCTCCGCGTCTAATCTCTCTATGGAAACCTCTCCCTCCCGCGCCGCCCTAAAGCCCCGCGGTCTCTCCCTCCATGCCTGCAGCAGCTCGTCGCCGGGCGCTGCAGGCTCGCGCAACGGCCCTTATACATCTGTTCTGAGTTAATGATCCGCGTATGGCACTGGAAGGTCACAAGTATATTTTCGTATTAGGAGGCGTGATGTCGGGCGTCGGGAAGGGCGTCGCGGCCTCGTCCATGGGGCTCATCCTGCAGCAGCGCGGGTACGGCGTGAACCTGGTGAAGGTCGACCCGTATCTGAACGTGGACGCCGGCACCATGAACCCGACGGAGCACGGCGAGGTGTTCGTCCTGAACTCGGGCCTCGAGACCGACCAGGACATGGGCAACTACGAGCGCTTCCTCAACCGGGACCTCGGGCCTGAGGACTACATGACCTCCGGCATGGTGTATCAGTCCGTCATCAACCGCGAGCGCGCGCTCGAGTACGGCGGCAAGTGCATCGAGGCGATCCCGCACGTGCGCGACGAGATATTGCTGCGCATCGAGCAGGCGGCGGCGCATAACGGCAGCCGCATCTCGGTCATCGAGATCGGCGGGACCGTAGGCGACTTCCAGAACGCCCTCTTCATCGAGGCGGCGCGCGTCATGAAGCTCAAGCATCCGGACGACGTGACCTTCGTCATGGTGTCGTACCTGCCGGTGCCGGGCACCCTCGGCGAGATGAAGACCAAGCCGACGCAGACCGCGGTGCGCGACCTGAACTCGTACGGCGTGCAGCCTGACTTCATCATCGCGCGCTCGAAGGAATCGATGGACGAGAAGCGCAAGGAGAAGCTCGCCATCTGGTGCAACGTGCGTCCGGACCGCATCATCTCCGCGCCTGACGTGGAGAGCATCTACGACGTGCCGCTCAACCTCGAGAAGGACCGCATCGGCGACGCGCTCCTCGACGCGCTCAAGCTCCCGAAGGACGTCCCTGCGGACCTCGCGGCATGGGAGGGCTTCGTCTCGCGCGTGAAGGGCGCACAGAAGACCGTGAAGGTGGGCATCGTGGGGAAGTACTTCGATACCGGCGACTTCGTGCTCTCAGACGCGTACCTCTCCGTCATCGAGGCGCTCAAGTTCTCGGCGGCCGAGGTGGGCGTGAAAGCGGAGATCGAATGGCTCAACGCGAAGGCGTTCGAGACCGGGGAGGGCGTGGAGGTGCTCTCTAATTTCGACGGCGTCATCGTCCCGGGCGGGTTCGGCCAGACGGGCATCGAAGGGAAGATCCACGCGATCCGCTACTGCCGCGAGAACAAGATCCCGTACTTCGGCCTCTGCTACGGCATGCAGCTCATGGTCGTGGAGTACGCGCGGAACGTGCTGGGGCTTTCGGGCGCGAACACGGCCGAGATCGATCCGAACGCGGAGCACCTCGTCGTCGACGTGATGCTCGAGCAGAAGGCGCTCATCGCGGCAGGGAAGTACGGAGGCACCATGCGGCTGGGCACCTACGAGGAGATCGTGAAGGAAGGCACGCTCGCGCACGAGGCATACGGCGCGACGAAGGTAGAGGAGCGTCATCGCCATCGGTACGAGATCAACCCGGCATACGTGGAGCAGTTAGCTGCCGCTGGCATGGTGTTCTCCGCCACGAGCCCGGATGGCGTTCTCATGGAGGTCGCGGAGCTCCCGAAGGAGACGCACCCGTTCATGCTCGGCACCCAGGCGCATCCGGAGCTCAAGGCGCGTCCGCTCGCCCCGCACCCCTTGTTCACGGCCTTCCTGAAGGCCGCCTCGAAGAAGGCAGGTGCATAGGAGATCAGCCCCGGGAACCCGGGGCGTTCTCTTTACTTTAACTATTATTGTGGTACGTTGTATCCAGAAGCACTGGACGCATCCCGCGTCCGTCCAACACACAGGAGAAGGCAGCATGACCGGCGACATCGACACTCATCTCGGCAAGCGCCTGCGTCGCAGGCGCCGTCTGATCGGCCTCACGCAGCAGCAGCTGGCCGCTGTGGTCGGGGTCCGCTTCCAGCAGATCCAGAAGTACGAATGCGGCGCGAACCGCATCTCGGCCGCTC
The DNA here is from genome assembly GCA_937879955.1 of uncultured bacterium. GTDB lineage: Bacteria > Patescibacteriota > Minisyncoccia > Phycocordibacterales > Phycocordibacteraceae > C7867-001. The sequence continues at coordinate 346,638 of CALFMK010000001.1, read as the reverse complement.
GCCTATGGCAGCTGTCCGAAGCGCTCGAGATCCCCGTGAGCTACTTCTATGACGGTCTCAGCGGCCAACCGCCGACGGATACCCTGTCCGAAGCCGACAGCGATCTCTTCTCCCGGAAGGAAACGCGGGACCTGGTCCGGTCGTACTACAGCCTGGCCGAGCGTCCGCGGCGGCGCCTGCTCGACCTGGCCCGGTCCCTGAACGGCACCGGTAGCGTGGCCACGGCCTGATCCTATGCGAACGAATACCTAAGGCCGACGAGCTCTGCTCGCCGGCCTTTTCCTTATGCAGGGGAGGGGCCGAGGAGATTCCGGAGCGGGCTATACTGGTCCCATACCCCTCATATATAGAATCTGCATATGGAAGTAGAGATCAACTACCTGGCCGTCCTGCTCTCGACCCTCGCGAGCGTGGTCCTCGGGTTCCTGTGGTTCGGGCCGCTCTTCGGGAAGCAGTGGATGCGCCTCGCCGGCCTCCAGATGCCCGGAGAGATAACCAAGGCCATGAAGCGGAGCATGATGCAGTCCTACGCGATCGTGGCGATCTCGAGCTTCGTCATGGCGGCGGTGCTCGCGCACATCCTCTTCTACGTCACGGAGTTCTCCGACGTTACGGGCGTAGATACGGGCATAACCACGGCGCTCTGGGCATGGCTCGGCTTCGTGGTGCCGGCAACCCTCGGCTCCGTCCTCTGGGAGGGGCGTGCCTGGAAGTACTGGTTCATAACGGCAGGCTTCTGGCTCGTGGCGCTCGTCATAGACGGCGCTATCCTGGCCGTCTGGCAGTAGCATTGAAATAGAAGCCGGTTTTAGGTATGGTATTCAGACCGGGAGCAGGTTCGCCTGCTCCTCGGTATTGCGGGATCGTCTAATGGTAGGACAGCGCTCTCTGGAGGCGTTTATCTAGGTTCGAGTCCTAGTCCCGCAGCTCGTCATTTCTGTGTTCTAATAGTGTTATGAGATTCATAACACTCAACACCGGCGGTGGTCCAATTTTTGCGCTGTCTGTTGTGGGCATCATAGGAGTCGGAGTTCTAGCGGTGTTTGTTTTTCTTAATCCGAGTTCGTCCCCAATGCCTGGGGAAGATATCGAGAAAGAAGTAGTTCTCGGTGACACAAAATTTAAGGTTGTCATACAAACCGATATTGGGCTTTGGGACGATGGCGATACGTATCTGACCAACACATATCAGTTTTACTCAACCGGAGAGGAATCAAAACTAATCACAGAATTGGAATCGCAACTTTTCCATAGTCGCGACGACACATATAAACCAGACGAGGCGCCATACTTCTCCCTAAAAGATATTACCGGGGATGGGGTACCAGAAATCTTTATTTTGTGGGAACGGAATGCAAGTAATCTCAGTGTCTATAGGATTCTTACATTGCTCGATGGCTCGCTTATGGACATGGTCATCTCGGGCGGTCGGGAGGAAATCGACTTCGATGACATTAGCTATCAAGACGGTCTAGTTTATGCGTCCTGGCATGGCTCAGATGGAAGTACCGGCACTACAACTTATCGAGTCTCGGGGAGATCGCTTCGACCGGTTATTGCGTCGGAGGAACTTGAAAAAGCTGCTAAGGCTCTACAGCAATACGCCTCAAAAGGAGATGCGGTCATCGATAGTATTATCGAGAGCTACTACGACATGACGCTTTATTATGGAAACTACTCCGATCACAATATCTTCCGGCTTGCGGGAGAAAACGAGTATCAAGAATTCTTCGCCCCCTATTTCACTATCCCGTGGCCAGACGAAGCAGGAAGTAGTCCGCAGTATGAAGCCTTCCGTATCGCATTCTTCGATAAAAATGGCAGTGCATGGAATTTCGAGTTCCCTTGGCCCACCGGAGCAGCTCTTGGAGGAAATGTGATCGATAGAAAATTGCTTGATCCGAGCACTATGCTCGTCTATGCAAATTACGGCGTGCAAGGACATTTAGGACCGGCCGGAGAGATGTGCAAACAGGAGGGAGAAGTTATTGATAGGTGGATTTTTAAGAAGATAGATGGGGAGTGGAAAGTATCAGAAATAGAAGAAGGTATAGATCATTGGGAAACGGCAGTTCGTTCAGACACTCAGAAGGAGTGCGTTTCGGTTAACGAAGGCAAGCTCGAAAATTACCGTATCAATGAGTAGGGCTGATATTCGTTCGAATATTGTTCCAGACGGCCGGCTATTGTCAGATAGAAAGGTTTATGTCGAAATATGATACCCCGGATTGGCAAATAACTTGTATTTACCGTAAAGGGATCATGGACTACATGCAGATCACCTTACCAAAGGAGTAGAATGTGTGTATGAGTCCTGAAGATGGAAATGATGTGGAAATTCTACCCACAGCTCAGATTGGGGAGGTTACTCCGGCAGAACCTGTAACCAGGGATGTGATAGGCAAGGTTGAACTTTCGAGAGAGCGGATACGTGCTGCTCTTGTTGCAGCAGGAACCCGAACAGTTGCCGGGCAGGTGCCCATTCTGAGAGAAATACTTGGTGCTGTCGATAATATAAACTCTGAAGTCAGAGAAGAGAAGCTAAAGATCCTTCTCGAGCAATTCGCATCAAAGTTTGATTCTCTTGAGCAGGCATTGGCTCAGTTACATAGGATATTTCGTGAGAGAGCAGGCCTCATTGTCTTTCAGAAAATAGTTCAGATTCTAGATAATGGAGAGACAGATGAAGAATGGATCGGAATGCTCGCAACTACTTTAGAGCGAATGACAGGAGATGACATTCAGACAAGCTTTGAAGAGAAGACTTACCTTTTGTCACAAATTGCACGCCTCAGTCCGCAGGCCTTGATCGTACTCGGTAAGTACGATCTGTGGGGAGTAGTAAGAATTACCGGGACAACCACAACAAGTGGACGTACTGTTGCTGGTGATTGGGACCAGCAAGCTGCACGCCATTTCGCACGTGTGGTAGCTGTTACAAATGCAAATACAACAGTACGCATGGCACATGCCTTTCAGGAACTGGAATCAACCGGCATGATTCGATTGGAAGGAGAAAGGATCGACCGAACAGCAATTGGTAATGACCTGTACGGACACATTCGATCTACTGATTAAACTTAATAATTATCATGACTAAGATTTACATACTCCTGGCGGTTTTCATTGCTTTGCTCATTATCTTTAAGATCTTTAGCGAGAAATTAGGATCTACAAACATTTCTAAAGAAGGACACTTCCCATACATCAAACGTAAGTACCTTTTAACTCTCAAGGAGAGGGAGTTTTTCGCATTTCTACAAGAACTATACGGACAGGAGTTCTACGTTTTTCCTCAGATACATATTGCCAGCCTCTTATACGTTAAGAACGGAGAGAGGAAATGGCAAACTTATTTCAATAAGATCATTCGCAAGTCAGTAGATTTTGTATTTTTTGATAAGCAGGATATGGGGCCTGTGGTTGCTATTGAACTTGATGACAGAACGCACGAGCAAAACTCTCGCATCGCCAGAGATTCGTTCGTGGATGGTGCGTTTAAATCTGCTGGCATCCCTTTGATTCATATAAAGATACACGAACTGGAAGATAAGATGCAGATAAAGCAGAAGATTGATTCCGTATTACCTAATCATGGCGCAACTGGATAGAGTACGAATCTTTCTTAAGGACGATAAGGGGAACTACTATCGAATATGTAGTGTTTCCAATCCTGCAGATCACAAAGGAGAACGGTATTTGAAAATAATGTTCCCTGATTTGAAAGGAGTCCCTCTCATTGCTGGAAAGCATAATAGGGGATTTGTCACGCCGGCTCCCAATCTTACCGATGGTGTGCATGAATTTTCATATCATTACAGATCTGGCGTATCTCATTTTAAGGATACGAGTGACCGTATTGATCAGAAGAAGAATATGCCGACTCTTATAGACAACCCGGCTCTATTTCTTGTGCGATACACCATACGCTCGCTGGATATATTTGAATCTCAGCCAGATTCCAAAGTAGAGGTAGGAGATTTTGTTATCCCAGGTCCCTTTGATGGAACACCTCGAGCATTTGAGTTCGCTGTTGCGAGAGTCTCTGGAGTATGGAATGTAATCAATGAGCAGGGTACTGATCCAATTAGCACCTATAGTATTCCGCTTACCGATCCGAACGTTACGTTCCGTATAGCAGATTGCATATGGAGACGCCCACCCATGGGTAAACTCGATACTCTTTTTGAGATTTATACCCATGACGATCCTGCAGAAGTCTTCACTTTCAAACCCCTAAAGTAGTGTCGCTTTTGTCGCCTTTAACACCAGTCCGAGACGGGTCATTTTGAGATTCAGATAATCGCCAGGAAACCCTTGTGGGGTTTAGTGTGAGAAAGTTCGAGTCCCAGACGGCCAGCCAACTCGAGCTAGGTTATCCCGCACGAGACGCGTCGATAACCTGGGGAAAGTTTCTCCAATCAGAAAAGGCATACCGGCTGAGAGCCGTATTCAAGAATCAAAAACCGCCCTAGGGCGGTTTTTGATTCCTTAGGACCAAGAGGTCATTTAGAGTTCGCTTAGTTTTTTCTTCATCCATTCAACTTCACCTTGCTGGCCTGAAACAATGTTCCTACAAAGTTCTTGAATTTGAGGATCTTGGACAGATGCTTTTTCACACATGAGGATTGCGCTTGCATGGTGAGGAATCATGGATTTAAGAAATTCCTCATCTCCGACAAGTGCCTGGATACGGATCAGGGCAAAGAATATAATCATTGCAATAATTCCCCCGACCATAATCATGATGTTCACCTTTTTATTCGGATACATCTTTCTCATAAAAAGCATCTCAATCACAACCATGGGTGAAGTCATCAGTGCAGCCATGTAGAGCTGATTGAAGTTTGGGTATACGTTGCCCAGCACATTTACCATGCTGTACATAAGCACATACATTGCTATGAATGACAGCACAACCATTATTCCAAAGTGAATATATGGATTTTCATGTCCCATTGAATGTTTCATAGGTCAGTTAAGTATTTATTAATCCCCCGTATACTTTAAGAAAGTATACCCCTCGGGGGTACTATAAGGGAGATAACTTATACACAACCATGATTGAGCTACCAATACTTATTTTGCAATTTGGAATTGCTATAACCTTTCTTCTCACGGGGATTTTGATACTTCTTTCAAAAGATAGGTGGGTGCACATGCTTCCGGCCTGGTTCTCACGCTTCCCTTGGTCGCCTCGTTCATTTATGACCGGCACTGCTCTAGGAGATGTAGCAATCGGAGTGTGGCTTATTAGCGGGTATGCAACAGGTATTGCGGCAATAGTTGCCTCTGCACATTTGGCAGGTGTTTTGCTTGTATCTGGGAAGCATGAGTTCCACGAGGTGTATAGAGACATCGGCCTTCTTATGGCAAGCATATCCCTCTCGCTATTCTTTCTTGCTTAGTGTTGACTCAATATACCCCTAGGGGGTACCATTAGAGCAATGAAGATTGAAAACAAGAAGCAAGTCCAAAACAGGCTGCGTCGTATTGAAGGGCAAGTACGAGGACTGCAAGAACTGGTGGAAAAGGATACATACTGCATTGACATCATTACCCAGACTTCCGCGATCAAAAGTGCTCTTTCTGGAGTTGAAGATCTTCTACTTGAAAATCACCTCGATACCTGTGCCTCTACCCAAATCAAGTCAGGGAATATCGGCAAAGCGAAGAAAGAGATACTGGCCGTGTATCGCTTGAAACGCAAGTAGCATGAGCCACCACGAAACATACCGAATAAAAGGCATGCACTGCGCTTCTTGCGCGGGCATCATTGAGCGAACGGTGAAGAAAGTTGAAGGGGTCGAACATGTTGAAGTGAATTACGGCACTGAGACCGCAAAGATTGCCTTTGACGAAGCAAAGACAAACCCGCACCACCTTTCTGAGCAGATACGACCACTCGGATATTCGCTTGTGGTACCTAGTGCAGAAAGTATGGGTATGACTGCCGACGAGCACGCGGGGCATACTGGCATGAATCAATCGAAAGAAGAAAAACTTGCTGAGATTAAGGATATGCGTTGGAGGGTGTTTTCGGTACTTCCGCTTGCCGCGTTCAGCATCTTCGTTATGGGCTGGGAAATGGGAGCGCAGTTCGGTTGGCTTAGCACTATTCCTGAGATTTGGTATGAGTTCTTCCACCATCTACTCCCAATATTTGCGACCTACACCATGGTCGTCGTGGGGAAGCCTTATCTTCTAGGCTTCTATCGTTTCGTCAGATATGGCAAAGCCAATATGGACACGCTTATCGGTATAGGTACTTCTGTCGCCTTTCTCTATAGCTTCATCCTCACGGCCTTTGAAGAGCCGCTTCGCCCGTTTCTCAATGTTGGACAGACCTACTACGACGTAACCATTGTGGTCATAGCATTTATCGCGTTTGGCAAGTATCTTGAGGCGCGTTCAAAACTTAAGACCGGAGCTGCAATCGAGAAGCTGCTTGGCTTGCAAGCAAAGACCGCGCTCGTCATGAGAGACGGCAAAGAGGTCGAGATGCCGATAGAGCAGGTCGTACACAATGATTTGATCGTGGTAAAGCCGGGAGGAAAAATTCCCGTTGATGGAATCGTGACCGAGGGTAGTTCGTATGTGGATGAATCTATGGTTACCGGCGAACCGATCGCAGTAGAGAAGAAGTCAGGCGATTCCGTAGTCGCCGGAACGATAAATACGAAAGGACACTTCGTTTTCAAGGCAACCAAGGTTGGATCTGAAACCTTGCTTGCAAGCATCATCAAGATGGTCAGCGAGGCACAGGGTAGCAAGGCTCCCATTCAGGGGCTAGCGGATAAGATTTCCAGTGTCTTCGTTCCTGTCGTTCTCGTATTCGCCGTCATAGTATTTGGAGCCTGGATATTCTTCGGCACGCCTGCTCTGGGCTTCGCACAGGCGCTTACTCTCGGCCTTACTTCTTTTGTCGGTATTCTCGTTATTGCATGTCCCTGCGCCCTCGGCCTCGCAACGCCTATTGCTGTTATTGTCGGGGTTGGCAAGGGCGCTAGCGAAGGCATTCTCATCAAGGACGCCGCGACACTCCAGAAACTTCAAAGCGTGAATACCATCGTAGTGGATAAGACAGGAACCATAACGAAAGGGAAGCCGGAAGTCGTAGCGGTTAAAATACATATTCGTTCGGAGAATGAAATCCTTTCAATTCTTGCGGCGCTTGAAAGTAAGTCCGAGCACCCGCTTGCAAGTGCGATTCTTGCTTATGCGAAACAAAAGTCCGTAGAACCGAGCGGGGTTGAGAGTTTTGAGAATATAGAGGGCAAGGGCGTTCGAGGCATAGTGGCGGGTGTTGAATACTTCGCGGGCAATCCCAAATTGATACGTGATCTGAAGCTTGGCTTTGACACTGCCACGCTCGCAGCAAATACAAATAAAGGCTGGACCCCTATTATTCTTGCTACAAAACATGAGGTGCTAGCACAGGTATATGTCGCTGATGCGCTCAAACCTGAAGCGGTTGTTGCTATCAAAAAACTCCACAGCATGGGCATTTCAATCGTCATGCTGACAGGCGATAACGCACAAACGGCTCATGCTATCGCCCAAGAGGTCGGTATTGATGAGGTCGTGGCGGAAGTTCTTCCTGACGAGAAACTTTTTAAGATAAAGGAACTGCAGGGGAAAGGACACATTGTCGCCATGGCGGGTGATGGCGTGAATGATGCCCCTGCGCTTGCTCAGGCGGATGTAGGAATCGCTATGGGCACAGGTACTGATGTTGCCATTGAGACCGCAGGCATCACGCTTCTTCACGGTGATATATCAAAGCTTGTGAAAGCCATCCGTCTGTCTCGCTTCACTATGACTGGTATAAAACAAAATCTTTTCTGGGCGTTCTTCTACAACCTAGTGGGCATACCGATTGCCGCAGGTATCTTGTATCCGTTCTTTGGTCTGCTCTTGTCTCCTGTTATTGCGGGACTCGCCATGGCATTCTCAAGCGTTTCAGTCGTGCTCAATTCACTTCGTCTTAAATCCGTCAGACTCTAATTATGGAAACCTACACCTTTCATGTTCAAGGAATGCACTGCAAGTCCTGCATCGCTCTTACGGAGGGAGAGTTGATGGATCTGCCTGAGGTTACTCACGCGCAGTCTTCGCTTAAAACGCATACGGTAGAAGTAACCGGAGAATTCGATAACCGAACGCCTGAGCAGATTGCGCAGTTTCTTACGGAACCACTGAAGCGTCATGGGTATAGCCTCCACGTAGAGAAGCAGGCGCACCGCGTACGCTGGAGCGACTTCACGTACGCTATCCCGATTGCTGCGATTTTTATCGGGCTTTTCATCGTTCTTCAGAAGCTCGGTATCGTAAACCTCGTTGGAGGAGGGGATATGACGTACACAACAGCCTTCGTCATCGGCCTTATCGCTTCGGTGTCTACATGCATGGCGGTTGTTGGCGGCCTTGTACTTTCCATGTCAGCAAGTTATGCCAAAGAAGGCGAAACTATGCGTCCACAGGTCCTCTTCCATATCGGCCGTCTCGTTTCGTTCTTTGTTCTCGGCGGCGTAATCGGAGCATTGGGTTCCGCATTCCAACTTGGAGGAACAGGGACCTTCATCCTCAGTTTCCTCGTCGCTATTATCCTGCTGATTTTAGGAATTAATCTGCTTGATATATCTCCGTGGACAAAGAAACTTATCCCAACGCTACCAAGCTTCTTTGGAAAGGGAATTATTCGGCTTAAAGGAGCTACTAATGCCGTTACTCCATTCTTGATCGGTGCGGCAACGTTCTTCCTTCCTTGTGGATTTACACAATCAATGCAGCTCTACACTCTTACCACGGGCAACTATCTCGAAGGTGCGTTAACAATGTTTGTCTTTGCACTTGGTACTCTTCCGGTTCTTGCGCTCCTTTCATTCAGTGCGCTCAGTATAAAGAGGATGCAAACGGGGGTGTTTTACAAAGCTGCTGGCCTTGTGGTGATATTCTTCGGTCTTTTTAATCTCATGAATAGTCTGGTTGCTGCAGGGCTCATTCCGCCCATCATCAGCTTCTAGGATATACTTATGGACATGAAGAATCTGCCTCTTGCCGCCTCGATTCTTATCGCCGCCATTGTTATAGGAGGGGCCGTCGTATTCAGCCAAAAGCCCAGTGACTCAGGTCAAATCGTTCAGAACGTCTCTATGGAGGGCGAGAAGCAGGTAATCGAGATAGACGCAAAGGGAGGCTACTCTCCTAAACTTACTACCGCAAAGGCAGGGGTACCTACCATGCTTCGATTAAAGACGAACGGTACATATGACTGTTCCTCAGCCGTAACTATTCCATCTCTCGGATTCCGAAAGAATCTCGATGCAACAGGAGTGACTGAAGTAGAGGTGCCTGCAAACGCGGCGCAAGGGACTCTCGAAGGAGTATGCGCTATGGGAATGTATAATTTCTCTGTAAAGTTTCTATAAAGTAGCAATTATGAAGAATTCCGGTAAAAAACTTGTTACGATACTTTTTTCCGGACTTCTGTTCGTCCTAGTTTTTGTCGGGCCATGGATGCTTTTATCCATGGCTAGCGATAATGGTATCGGTTGTCCGTTCATGCCAGGGCAAGAATCAGTATGTTCAATGACTGTTTTCGATCACATAAGTCACTGGCAAAACGCGTTCGCAACTATTTTAGTGGAAGTCCTAAAATATCCCGCAGTCGTTGGTTTTACGATATTTGTACTGTTAATCCAACGCAGACATAATGGGCCACCGTTATGTGCAATCGAGACCCGACACCCAACCCTTTTCCAAGAACTTTTCTCACAAGGTATCCTGAATTCAAAAGCATATTAAGCAAGTGTTAGATGTGTTCTTACTCGCTTAATTACTTAGGTATATGTTTAAAAAATTTGGAATAGTCGTTCTGATCTCACTAATTATCGGCAGCGGCATTGGATATCTGGTTGGGAGTAGCAAGGATCATCCTGGTAACCAAGCTTCGGTCTCGCAGTCGGATGCTGCAATGGGAACGCACGGTGCAACTCCTGACGCGATGGTTCAGGAATTGAAGGATAAGAGCGGAAGCGCTCGTGATGAGGCTTTTCTTGAAAGCATGATCGTTCATCATCAGTCAGCAGTAGCGATGTCGGAGGTGCTGCTTGAGAGCACGAAGCGTCCGGAACTTCAGAAATTAGCAAACGACATAATTGCCGCCCAGACAACTGAGATCGATATGATGAAGGGATGGCTTAACACGTGGTATGGACGCTAACCCTGAGAAGCGCACTCGTCCTGCGCTCGAAAAGTACTCGACACCCGTATCCGTACTCCTCGGTGCGCTCATTATTGGCGGCGCACTCTACTTCGGAAATGGGAAATCAGCCACGGAAGGCGCAGTGCCTGAAGCTCCGAATCAAGCGGCCATTCAGAAAGCGCTTGAGAACATAACTCCTGTATCGTCAGCCGATCACATTCGCGGGAACCCGAACGCGGAAGTCGTTATTGTCGAGTACTCGGATACCGAGTGCCCGTTCTGCAAGCGATTCCACGACACTATGAAGCAGGTCATGAACGAGTATGAAGCAAGCGGCAAGGTTGCATGGGTGTACCGCCATTTTCCGCTCGACCAGCTTCACAAGAAAGCCAGGGGCGAGGCTGTCGCGCTTGAATGCGCGAACGAGCAGGGCGGTAACGATGCGTTCTGGAAGTATGCAGATCGTCTGTTTGAGATAACACCGTCAAACGACGGACTCGATGCTGCTGAACTCCCAAAGATCGCAACCTTCGTCGGTCTTGACGCGGCTAAGTTCAGTACCTGTCTTACAAGCGGCAAGTACGATGCCCACATCGAAGCCGAAGCGCAGAACGCTCAGGCAACTGGCGGAGAGGGAACACCGTGGAGTGTCATCGTAACCAAGAGCGGCAAGAAGTATCCGCTTTCAGGAGCCCAGCCGTACGAAGCAGTGAAGCAGGCGATTGAACAAGCTCTCAAGAAGTAGCACTTACTATCCCGAACAATCCCATGCGTATGAAATGTCCATTAGACGGGAGTGAACTCCAGATGACTGAGCGAAGCGGGATAGAAATCGACTATTGCCCTCAGTGTCGCGGTGTGTGGCTCGATCGGGGAGAACTCGACAAGATGATAGAGCGAGGCACACAGATACCTCCCCAGCAATATAGTGAGCGAGAAAGCAGGCGAGAAGGATACGGGACTCATAGGTCAGGCAAGCGCAAGGAAGGATTCCTCGGCGACCTGTTCGACTTCTAGAACGAATTATGAACCTAGATCAATATTCTCTTCTGCTAACGCTCGGTTTGTTTGCCGTAAGCGGAATACTACTTGCGTGCAGTGTTCTCTACGCAATCGTTCCCAGAGTGCGACGACACATAGACAGGCATGCATATCGTTCATTCCTCATTGCGATAGCGACGCTCGGCCTGTCTTCGATAGTCGGTGCGCTCATCTACCAGCTTGTGTATCTGACACCTGTCTGCGAGTTGTGCTGGTGGCAGCGTATCTTCCTATTCCCGATTGCCATTATCGCGCTTGTCGCGATCTGGTATCGGTCTAAAGAAGCGCACTTAACGGTGGCGATACTATCTGCTATCGGGTTGTTCTACGCCGCCTACCATTACTACTACCACTTCCAAGGACTCGTGCTCGGAAACAAGCTTGCGCTCCCGTGCTCAAGCGGCGGACTGCTTCCGGCATGTACCGATTCGCCGATACTTGTCTTCGGCTTCGTGACGATCCCGTTCATGGGAATCCTCGTCTTTACCAGCATGCTTGTTCTTGCATATTTCGCCCATAGGGCGCTTACGCGTGAGAACGGGCTAATCAAGTAAGATATACGTATGAAAGCCAAGAAAAACATATGGGCTGTAGTGGGACTTCTCGCACTGGCTGGCGGACTTATCGGTCTGTCCAGTCTGTTGCGCCCCGCTTCCACGACTACCTCTGAACCGTCGCCGGTCCTTGCTGTTGCTACAGACGATCATGTAAAAGGTGCCGCAACCAGCACCGTCGTACTCGTCGAATATCTCGATTTCGAGTGCGAGGCATGCGGCGCATACTATCCGCTCGTCAAACAGCTCGAACAGGAGTACGGGGATCGCGTAACATTCGTTGCCCGATACTTCCCATTACAGGGACATCGTAACGGCCTTCCGGCCGCGCTTGCCGCAGAAGCCGCAAGCCGCCAAGGGAGGTTCTGGGAAATGCATGACCTCCTGTTTACGCGTCAGAAGGAGTGGGGTGAGAAGCAGGTAGCGACACCCGAAGTGTTTGAAGGATTCGCGCAGGAACTCGGCCTTAACATGGAGCAGTTCAGAGCCGATGTTGCTTCTCCTGAGGTTGCCGCACGCGTGAAGCGCGACCAGGATGCAGGCACAGGCCTTGGGGTAAAGTCGACGCCAAGCTTCTTCTTAAACGGAAAGCGCATAAATAACCCGCAAGGATACGAAGCGTTCAAGGCGCTCCTCGACGCGGAACTTAGATAGCGTATGGGGAGCGCAAAAACTGCATGCGATAGCTGCGAAACAAAGAGTCCTTCCGAAGCACTCTATAAGAAGCTTGCGACCGGCAGCTCAGGTGCTCTCACCGCAATGGGATTCCTGCTGCAATTCCTAAATCTTGCGCCTCAAATCTCTTCAAGCCTGTTCGTCCTTGCAATCGCTATAGGCGGCATCTATGTCGTTCGCGGTGCCTTCAATGGATTGATTAAGCAACGCTTCCTCAATATTGAATTCCTCGTCGTTATCGCCACCATCGGCGCGCTCTATCTAGGCGAGTTCGGCGAAGGGGCGGCAATCGTGTTCTTCTTCTCGCTTGCAGAGGCGTTCGAGGAATTCGGTATCGCTCGCTCGCGCAAGGCGCTCGAACGACTGGTGGAAAAGAGCCCAAAGCAAGCAGTGTTGCTCGACGGAACGGAAGTTGCCGTTGCAACTGTGACGGTAGGAACCGTGATTGCGGTAAAGCCCGGCAAGATGATCCCGCTTGACGGCAAGGTCATAACCGGCCAGTCAGCCGTAAACGAAGCATCAATCACCGGAGAGCCGCTCCCGAAGGAAAAGGCTACGGGAGACTTGGTCTACGCTGGAACCTTGAACGAGAACGGGTATCTTGAAATCGAGGTAACCAAAGCGAGCCAGGATTCCACGCTTGCGAAAATCGTGAAGCTTGTCGAGGAAGCGCAGGCATCAAAGACCGATGCTGAAGAGTTTATCGACCGTTTTGCGAAGTTCTACACCCCGGGTGTGGCGATTATCGCTCTCGGGTTATTCGTGATTCCAACGCTTGTGTTCGGGGGAGAGATGGCCGTGTGGCTTGAACGTGCGATTACGCTTCTCGTCATCGCGTGTCCGTGCGCTCTCGTGATAGCTACGCCAGTCACCGTTACCTCAGCGCTTGGCGGCGCATCACATCGCGGTGTGCTTATTCGCGGAGGACGGTTCCTTGAGGCTCTTGGTAAGGTAAAAGCAATATCTTTCGACAAGACAGGAACGCTTACTGAAGGTGAGCCGCGAGTATCGGATGTAGTTGCCTTCGACGGCTTTACCGAGCAGCAGGTACTCGAAGACGCAGCGGGTATCGAATCGTATTCGTCGCACCCGCTCTCAAAAGCCATCCTCGCGTACGCAGCAGAGAAGAACATCACGCCGCATGTGATGGACAAGTACGAGAATGTGAAGGGAAAGGGTGGAAAGGCCGTCTGCACCGTTTGCGAGGATACTGAGCACCTGATCGGCAACCTTAAGATGCTTGACGCGCATAATGTCTCTACCGAGGAAGCAATCAGCAAGACAGAACGGTTTGAGAAAGAGGGGAAGACGGTCGTGCTCATAACCGAGGGACATACTGCGATGGGTGCGCTTGCTATTACGGACACTATTCGCGACGTATCGGAGTCGGTCATCGCTCGTCTTCGCACGTATGGAGTCGAACCTGTGATGCTTACGGGCGACAACCAGCAGAGCGGCGAATACGTTGCAGGTAGGGTTGGTATTACCGAAGTGTATGGAGGACTCCTGCCTGAACAAAAAGTCAAAAAGATAGAGGAGCTGAGGCAGCGTTACGGGTCGGTTGCGATGGTTGGAGACGGGGTGAATGATGCCCCTTCGCTTGCGATTGCTGACGTAGGCATCGCTATGGGTGCGAAAGGATCGGATGTCGCCATCGAAACGGCCGATATTGCGCTCATGAACGATACGCTTGAATCGGTTCCCGAGACTGTACGTCTAGGCAAAAGAACGCTAGCGACAGTAAAAGTGAACGTATTCTTAGCCATCGCATCGAAAGCGGCGTTTATCATTCTGGTTGCTGCCGGAATCTCAAACTTAGGCATCGCGATAGCCGCAGACACAGGAGTTGCATTGCTGGTGACGCTTAACGGGCTACGCATGTTTAAGGCTTAATATAAGCCATATTCTCGTCCCCATTCCTTCATGAACGCTACATTGACCACCTACTTAGGGAAGCTATACTAGGGAAACTGGTTAGATACGGTTGTACTCAAGAAAAGCCTATACAGGCTTTTTTGTATTATGAAGGAACGCTGAACATCCCTTGGTTTTCTTATATTGCACTTCAAGTTTTTCTCCCGTTCTAAACGTGCGTTGAACAGGGATACATACAAGGTTTACGGATTATTAGCGACGGTTCCCGCACTCTTCCTTTTCATCCACATCATCTCGCCGCAATCGGTGGATGGCATCTTCCCGTTTCCTCATAGCGCCCACGCTCAAACTGAAGGAGAGGGTGGTATCTTGCACGACCCATCTATAGACTTGCTCGAAGCGGCAATTAACTCTGATCCTAACCCCGACAAGAGTGCAGATCATGAGATGGAAGTCGCGGGCGGTTCAGCGCTCCTTCCTCACGGCGGACCTGGATATGTAGAAGGAGTCGAGAACGCCAGCTCAAACACTGCAAAGCCGAAGAAGTCGGGAATTTCCCTCTACACCGTGAAAGAAGGCGATTCGCTTTCTGAAATTGCCGAGGAACACGGCGTATCAAGCAACACCATCCTCTGGGCGAATGATATTCGTGATGCTAGCACTATTCGCATAGGCGACGAGCTTATCATTCTTCCCGTATCAGGCGTTCAGCACAAAGTAGTTTCGGGAGAAACACTCCAGTCTATCGCTAAGAAATATGGCTCTGACGTGTCTGATATTGCGCTCTATAACGGTATTGATGAGGGTGCGGGGCTAAAGGCAGGAGCAGAGATAGTCGTCCCTGGAGGCGCGTTCTCATCTACTCCTAAGAAGGTCGCAAGCACCGGCACTACCAAGAAGTCCGCAGCTTCAGCAACGAAATCAAACAGCACGGGTTCTACAGGAAAGTTCGGGAACCCGCTTCCGGGCGGCGCTATCACGCAGGCTAATCATGGATACAACGCCGTAGATATTGATGGAGAGACGGGAGATCCTATCTACGCATCGGCAGGAGGCACCGTTATCATCGCCAAAGGTGGCGGAGGTTACAACGGAGGATACGGAAACTACATCGTTATCGAGCATGGAGGAGGCGCACAGACTCTGTACGCGCACATGTCCTCACTTGCCGTCTCAGGAGGTTCCGTAAATAAAGGAGAGGTTATCGGATATGTAGGCAGCACGGGCAAATCAACTGGCTCTCATTTACACTTCGAGGTTCGCGGGGCAACAAATCCTCTCTAAGGTTTTAGTGCGATTTCTTTGTCTTGTAAGACTATTCTGCTTTTTAAACAACCAAGTAGTTCTCGTTTCTCTGTACTAACCCCTTCCCGTAATAAGTATTTTGCATAGTTCCGTATATCTACATCTTTCACCTCAGCTTTTTCCGTAACCCCGAGGACTGACTGTTGGAACTTTTTGAATCGTCCCACTTCGGCCTTTATCTTTTCTTTAATACCGATCTCATCGATATCAATAGTATCCATGAGCTGTACGAACTGCTCGATAAGAACTTCTTCGTTTAGGTAGCCATTCTTACAATTTCTATCTTTAGACCTCGTACAGCTGTAATAAACGTGTCGATGGATATTTCCATTCTTTTGCTTTTTAAACTTCTCGTCAGCAGTAACACCTGAACCGCACATCCCACATTCCATAAGACGCGTGAACGCAAATTCCTTACTCTCTGAACGAACAACCTGGCTTTTCATTTGAGCTTGAACTTGATCAAATAGCTCCTTAGAGATAAGTGGTTCATGTTTCCCTTGATACCACCGTCCAGAGTTTTTCGGGTACTCAAAGACCCCGTAGTAGAAATGATTCTCGAGAATGCTAAAGATATTTCCGAGACTAAGATTTTTGTTGCCGGCAGCGGTCTTAAAGTTAAGCTCGAATTTCAGCCAGTTATACACCTTTCGTCCGCTCCACTTCTCGTATGCAACCTTCTCAAACATTTTCTTAATTATCATCGCCCTGTCTGGGTCGAGAATACTCTCGCATTTCCTATCCATTCGTTTCTCGTTCAGGTATCCCGTTGGCGCTCGGCTTGGCCAAAGCCCCATTTCTACGCGCGTTTTCAAACCTCTCTTTACGTTAATGCTTTTATTATCGTTTTCGAGCTTGGCTTGGGAGCAGAGAATCATCAGGAGGAATTTCTCGTTAGGGGAGTTTCTGAAGTGTTGCCCATAGGTACGGATCTCAAGAAGCAGCTTCTGATCCATCAGATCTACGAGCGTTCCTAAGTCGCCAGCGTTTCTACTTAACCGATCAGGTGCCCAAGTTAGTACTGCATTGAATCGTCCTCTTCGAATGTCCTCTAAAAGTTCCTGGTAGACCGGTCGCTGTCCTGAATCCTTGGCCGAGTGAGATTCTCTCCGAATATCGACAATTTCCAGATTCTCTCGCTCGGCAATCTGGAGCATTTCCTTAATCTGGGAATCTATCGAAAGAGCTTGCTTCTCGTCGGACTCGGTAGATTTACGAGCGTACAAACAGTATTTGACTTTCTCTTCAATAATGACGGGCGATAACCCTATCTGTGAGGTTTCTAAAGTTTGCATATAGTTATTTCAATTTACTTACGGCTTCGGATCGAAGTCGTTCAATATCTCGGATTACACGTAGATAGACTTTCCGGCTCCTGTCCGTACCTTGGTGCGTATTGAGCCAATCGATCAACTCGTCTGGTACGTATGTAGCAAGAGAGCTATAGGAAACTATCAATTCTTCAATCCTTTCAAGGATCGCTCGTTTCAAGTCCTTCTTGGAATTTGGGAGTAGGGAGATCCTGTTCAGGTAGGCACTATCGGCTTCTTTCGTAAAACGGTAATGGGCTGCTTTATCTAAGATTACGTCCCTGTCCTCCACCTATTAATTGATGCCAGACTGGTGGCCGGTGCATAGTCTATGCAGAACTATGGATTCGTCGCATGGTCGTGGACAGGCTTAGCAAACTCTAAGAACTGCGATACCATCAGAAGATGGCAGGGGAACCTGTCTACAATTGAATAAAAATGGCCTAACCCCTTTGGTTTCCAAAGGATATGGCCGAAAATCCGAACCAACGTAAAAACCCCGTCATCAGGGTCGTTGGTTCGGTTACCTAGGGAAACTTAGGTAGGGATACCCGTAAGGGTCCTCCTGGTGGCGGGATTTTTGTGTATCTGGCCATCGGGAATTACAAAACCGAACCAACAACAAAATGGCTAAGCAAGAAATGATTTGTGCATCGTGCGGACACGTAGGTAATCCTCGTACGGCAATTAAGGGAAGTATGTTGATAGAGATAGTTCTATTCCTCTGCTTCATTATTCCAGGAATCATCTATTCCATTTGGAGATCAACTTCTCGACATAAGGCATGCCCAGTTTGCGGATCAACAAATATGATCCCGGTTGATTCTCCAGTAGGGAAGAAGCTTCTTGCAGATCAAGTGAAAGAATAATTATCGCCAGTTCTTCTTACGAGGCTTCTTATTGTCGGGTGGAGGAGTGTCTGGCACTTGAGTCTCGTATTCCTTCTTCCACTTCTCGAATAAGACTTTGGCGCGTTCTTCGTCTCCCTTGGCTACGATGTGATCCCACTTCTCCATAAAGTCATCGACTTCTGCTTCCTGTCTCCGTGACATCTCTTCATCGATGTACCCGCGTGAATTCGCTATCTGTTGCTCAACCTTATGTTTCTGAGCTCCTTCAGCAAGAAGGCGAGAGTGTAGAAGGAGATCATCTGCATCGATCCTATGAACATATGGTCGCCGGAAGTCAGGATGTTTGTGGCTTAGCCAGTACTTCGTATACATGGCATCTTTCTTCTTGATGCCTTCCAGTACGTTGCTTATGGCCACGTCACTAACAAGACCCGTACCTAGTGATACGGCTTCATTAACACGAGCGAGAAAGTCCTCGTCCTCCTTCATCCAGCGATAGAAGGTGTTTCTGGAAATACCGACTTTGTCGCAAGCAATTTGGATCAGTGGAGTTTTCTCGAGTTCTTCTACAAGCCTATCAAGCAGTGCTTTGGTCTTTTTCATACACTGCTTTCTTACCTGTCATCTTCTCGTACCTACGTACGATAAGATCACAGAACTGCGGTTCAAGCTCGCAGCCGTAAACCTTGCGACCGAGTGACTCTCCGGCTATAAGCGTACTGCCTGATCCAAGGAAGCTATCAAGGATGATGTCTCCTGGCTTCGTGCAGCGCTTAATGGCTCGCTCGTGGAGCTGAGGCGGCTTAGAGGTGGCGTGCTCATAGTCTTTCGCTGAAAGACGCTTTGCAGTCCAGACATCTACTTCATCAAGTAGGTCATTCCCTGAGCTCATCTCCTTGTTCATGACCTCATTCAGATTCTGCATGGTGTCAGCTAAATAAGGCTTTCCACGAACTCCGTACACTACTGGCTCGTATACCTTGTTGAACGCCACACTAGGGACTGGGTTGTGGTTGTTCTTGAGCCAGAGACACACTCGTTTATTAGCTATGCCGAGCGCTCGATAAATTTCCTGAACCACGCCGATATATACCTGATCGCACCAGTAGAAGACATGGGTATCTTTCGAGGACACGGCTAGTGCCGCTTCCATACTGTCTCTCAGGAAGGTTCGATATTCCTCGAAGGAGCGAGAATCGTTTACCTTGCCACCGTACTCCTTATTCCCGCTAACCCCACCGTCATAATTGATGTCGAGATTATAGACAGGGTCGGAGTAGATCATTGAAGCCTTCTGATTGCCCAGGAGCCGCTTAAGGTTCTCGGATTTGGTCGAGTCTCCGCAGAGGATTCTATGGTGGCCTAGAGTGATTACGTCTCCAAGCTTAGTCTTTGGCTTCTTAATTTGCTTGAGTTCCTTCTCTATATCGAACTCGTCGTCTTTTACTTCCTTATCTTTGTCCCATATCTCTGCAATCTCGATCTGGTCAAATCCTGCGAATTCCAGAGTACCTAGATCAAACGACTTTAGAAGATCAAAGTCCCAATCACCGCCAAGCTTGTTAGAGGCTATGAGATACTCTTCTGACTCTAGTTTGGTGAGCTTTCGAGAAGGGAAGCGCACGTCTATCAGCTCATCGCCTCTACCAAGAAGCTGGAGGGCTTTGATACGTTGGTGCCCTGCGAGAATTTTGCCATTGGCATCAATGGCTGGAATCTCTACTAAGTTGTACTTCTTAAGACTTCGCTTAAGATCCGCCATCTGATGGTCGGTAATAGAACGGGGATTAACTTCTTGGGGAACGAGGTCGTTCACCCGCTTTTGGACCGTAGTCCAAGATAGTTTGCTCATGACAAAACATATTAACTGTGTAAGTTAGTCGTTTGCGAATACCTTCTACCAGCAGGTATTCAGAGCTTGGTTAACTAGTTAACCCTAGCAAGATGAGAATTCCATGCAAGGGGATAAGTAGGATTATCTAAAGAAAATCTAAAGTTTTCCTGGATTATTTCTAAAATGTGTTGTTTGCTTTTTCCTGGAAGGAGTTCATACTTTCCTCATGAAAAGAATTTTCATTGCATTTGCAATTGAAGATGTTCGCTCAAGAGATTTTCTTGTTGGCCAGGCAAGGAACGAGAATTCTCCATTCGAATTCGTGGATATGTCTGTGAAGCAGCCATGGGAGACTGATTGGGAGGTCAAGTGTCGGTCACGTATCAAGGGGTGTGATGGTGTCATTGCGCTAATCAGTAAGCACACACCTTCGGCGACTGGACAGCTTTTTGAAATAAGGGCCGCAGAAGAGGAAGGGATACCGATGATGCTGATGTATTCAAGTAGTGATAGGCCCATCTTGCCATACCCACTTAGCACAAAGCGAGTGAATCTTTGGAGCTGGGACAATATCAGAGCATTTATTAATAATCTTTAAGTTGCATGCGCCACTACAACATTTTCATTAGCCATTCTTGGGCATACGGCGATGCGTACGAGAAGCTTGTAAAAATGCTCAACGCTGATCCGCGATTTAACTTCAGGAACTACTCCGTCCCAAAGAATGACCCAATTCACAATGCACCCAGCTCAGCTGCGCTATCACGTGCAATTCAAGAGCAAATGCGCTTCTGTGACGTGATTATTATTCTTGCTGGCGTGTACTCGACTTACAGTACTTGGATCAACAAGGAAATTGCAATTGCTCAGGGATTCACAAATCCAAAGCCGATTCTTGCAATTGAGCCCTGGGCAAGCGAGAGAACTTCTCTGACTGTAAAGAAGTATGCCGACAAGATAGTGAAGTGGAATACCAGTTCCATTGTCTCGGGTATTCGCGAGCTTGCTTAAATATATGAACAAGGAAAAGCAAGATGTAGAAAAGATGCTCTTTGTATCTGCGTCCGAGCAGTACGGCGATAGATACATTGAGCATCTCTTGGACCAATACAAAATTTATATTAATGCCACTGAGAAAATCAGTGATCGTAGACAAAAAACGAACGAATTCTTTCTGGGGTTGAATACTGCACTTGTTGCACTGTTGGGTTTTGTTGCCACCAAGACAAACGAGCAAGAGATTGGCCTAATACTAGCAGCCTCTTCAGTTGCAGGCGTTACGGTCTGCTACCTTTGGTACAGAATCATTGCTTCGTATAAAGGGTTGAATAGTGCGAAGTTTAAGGTGGTTCACATGATAGAGAAGCGCTTGCCGCTTGCTTTATATGACACTGAGTGGGAGATGCTTGGGCGTGGAGAGGATAAGAAGGTGTATTGGCCATTCAGTCATATTGAGCTTCATGTCCCTAAAATCTTTATTGCAATTTACATTGCGCTGGCCGCCTCAGTCATTCCCTGGTCTCTCATATCAGGAAATATTCCGCCAATGATAGTGCCGGTGGGTATCGATAGTTACCTGAATATTCTTGGCCTCGCCCTGACCTTCTTGGGCAGTCTCGCTTTTGCGAAGGGTCTTTTTATCTCTAAAAAGGAAGCCATTAGACTCGGACTATCTCGCTGGTCTGGTAGTACAGATGAAGAGAATTTAAAGTTACCTCAAGTTCAAGACCGTCTTGGGCAGAGAAAGTGGGGTGTGATTGGAGCAACACTCATCACCATAGGGTTTATGTTGCAGTTAATGGCCCTCGTCTAGATCCATGGGGTGGTTCAAGAGGTTCTTACAAAAACTGGGGATAGAAGGAAAGAACCAAAAGACCTTCCTAATTTTTCTAATGGCAGTTGCCCTGGCGACGTTCTTCCTGATCAACACACAGTTCCTTTCGGCAGTCACGCCAGTGATGTTCGTAGTCGTATTTGGTATTTTCTTTTCGGCGCTTTGGTTTGTCGCCGGATACAGCGTCTTTCGTTCGCTATTGGTAGCGAGCGTTGGGTTGAGCTTCATTCTGTTTATCGGGCAATCATATTGCGGACTTCCAGAAGTGGATAGGGTAGCTAACGACTCACTAATGACGCTCGTTGGCTTCGGTTTCATTTACATCGGGGTGCAGTTTGTGCGATCTCTGTACAAGGAACTGTTTGGAGACAAGCAAGCAAAAGAGGAGTGGCGACAGAAAGGGATGATCCCGTTGTTTAAGGAAATGAACGGCAACAAGCATTCATGGCTCGTCCTCCTCACTTACGGAGCGCTGATCTCACTATTTATCTGGCAGATATACAGTGTCATTAATCCGATAATCAATGGACTTTGCGTTTATCAATAAAACATATGTCTCAAAACAACGCGCATATGAATGAGACCAGGGAGCATAGAACGGATCGATTCCAGAAAAGTGAACCTGTCGAAATAATTGAGTCTCTACTAGGCTCCATACAAAATTTCTTTAATAATGAAATCGCAGCGACTTTCGATAATCCAAATAATCGTCAGACGTCACTGATGTTTCTAGGAGTGCATTCAGTTGCCCTTACTATTTCTCATGGCTTTTTTGGAAAAGACGGTCAAAAGGGATACAGGAAGTTTGTTCAGATCTACATGGATATGGACGGTGATCCTGATGATAAGAAGTTCTCAACAATAGCTTCAGAAATACACGAATGGCGAAATGTAATCGCTCATCGCTGGCTCAATGTTGCAGGACACGAAATCGGCTATAACTTCGATATGTCCGAAGGCTGGAAGAAGGAGGGAGGTGTAATTTATATAAACCCTCAGATTTACCTAGATCAGTACCTAAGAGCTTTCGATCGTTCAAAGGGAGGAATGATTTATCGTTATCCTGAGATCCTTACAACTCCAGAAGCTCTTGAGGCGGCCAAAAAGAGAATGCTGGAGAAGTATATTGATGAAGCCTAGGGACTGTCACTTTTGTCACTTTTTGAAGCGCACGAGACGCGTCGTTTCGATAACCTAGAAGGGAGCTAAACGGACTAAGCAGGGCTTGACCGACCAGGGTTCTAACACGAGACGGCCAGCATTGTTGAGAGCTCGGCGTTTTCAGGCGTCTGGGCAGGTATCTGATACGGAGTCTTAAAGCGTACTTGTGTCACTGATCTGTCGGCGACTGTAAAGTTCCGCATGGTAAAGACATAAACCTTTCAAGGCTCGTGAGCTATTCGCTATTAACACCCCCCCCTTCAAGAAAAGTAAAAGAGCTGGGCTACAGTTACTTCATGAAGAAACAAGGACTCTCCCTAAGACCACTGACATCATTGCCAGTTGCAGCGATAGTTGCCATATCATTTTTATTCCCATCGTCTGCGCTCGCGGTCTCGTATGCCTGGCAGAATGTCGGCGCGGCAGGCATCACTTCAGATGCAGCCGTATATACCTCCATCGCAATCCCTACAGGCAGCACCACGCCGTACGTGGCTTTCGTAGATGTGGCTAATAGCGGGAAGGCAACTGTACTGAAGTACAACGGTAGCAATTGGGTCGCAGTCGGAAGTACTGGGTTCTCTGCTGGCGGCGTAATATACACGTCCCTTGCGTTTCCTGCAGGCAGCACCACACCGTACGTAGCATATCGAGATGAAGCTAACGGCAGCAAGGCCACCGTTATGAAGTACAACGGTAGTAGTTGGGTCGCGGTGGGCGCTGTGGGATTCTCGGCGGGGGGCGCTGGTTTCATATCCCTGGCCTTCGATTCGCTCGGGAGGCCTGTTGTCGCGTATGAAGATGAAGCGAACGGCAATAAGGCAACAGTAATGAGATATGACGGAACCTCTTGGGGGGCGCTCGGCGTTGAAGGGTTCTCTCCGGATTCTGCAGACTACCTCTCTCTCGCAATATCAGACAACGATACGATGTACGTAGCATTCAGCAATGCCGCAAGCGGCGGCAAGGCTACGGTCATGGGATTCTCTGGTGGGAGCTGGGTGGGGGCTGGGGCCACCGATTTATCTGTAGGTACGGCATATGGTACGCACATAGCGTTCCCGACGGGCAGTACTACACCGTATCTCATTTTCCAGGATGGCGGGAATAGCGATAAGGCAACGGCCCTCAAGTTCAATGGATCGAGCTGGGATACTGTCGGATCAGCTGGATTTACGAGCGGTGCTGCAGCTTTTACCAATATCACGTTCCCGAACGGCAGCACCACGCCGTATGCTATTTTCCAGGACGGTGGCAACAGCTCTAAGACGAGCGTACGGAAATACGACGGCAGCAGCTGGATCAGTGTGGGCACAGCGGGATTCTCTACCGATGTCGCTCGGTACACTACGCTTGCCTTTGATTCTGCAGGGACTCCCTATGCGGCATTCCGGGATCAGTCGCAGGCCAATAAGCTTGCGGTCGTGTCGTATTCGATCGTGCCGTCCGCCCCTATGGTCACTACGCAGGCAGCATCCTCAGCAGGGGAATCGAGCGTAACGCTGAATGGAACCATAACGGATCTCGGCACCCAGACTCCGACGGTGCGAGGGTTCGTATACGGCGATAGTACGGCATACGGTGCCACGACAACGGAATCGGGAAGCTTCGGTACGGGCGCATATACGGCCGTGGTCACGGAGCTTTACTGCGAGACGACCTATCATTATGCCGCGTATGCAGTAAATAGCGTGGGTACGACTACGGGGTCAGACCAGACCTTCGATACGAGTGCGTGTACGCCTGAAGAAGAGGAAGACCCCACATCAGATCCAGAGCCTGAATCACGGCCGCGTTCCCGCTCCGGAGGTTCGGTACAGGCACAGGTGAAGAGTCTTATGGATATGGGCAATGCGGCAGCGGCGGACGTACTCAAAACCCAGTGGCCAAACCTGTTCGGTACGACTGGTTCAACGGTCACCGGAGCGAACGGGGCGGAAGGCGTCCGTGATCTTGAGTTGGGTATGGCCGGGGAGGACGTGCGCAATCTCCAGAAGTTGCTTAATGCAAATGGCTTCAAGCTCTCGGAAACTGGCGTCGGCAGTGCAGGCAACGAAACGAACTTCTTCGGTACGCTGACGAAGAATGCGCTTGCGAAATACCAGGCAGCCCATGGCGTGAATCCTTCAATCGGATACTTCGGACCGATTACACGTGCCAAGATGAAGGCTGCAGGGCTCTCTGTGTGGTGGTAAATCACGAATCAGCCGATACGTTTCTTGCGCAAGCCCTTTCCAGTCAATTGCTCTGAACCTGTCCATCCTTGGCCGCATTCGTGGCCGCCGGCCCTGTGTGCGAGAAAAAATGTAGAATAGGGAAATGGAGATCTCGGATCAGGAAGCAGTGCGTGCGGCCATACAAGATCCCGAAGCGTTCTCGGCCATCATCGATCGTTATCGAAAGCCGGTATCGAGATATATCCAGCGGTTCGGAGCGTTCGACGCCGACACGACGAAGGACATCCTCCAGGAATCGTTCATCAAGGTCTACCTGAATCTCAACGATTACAATCCCTCGCTGCCGTTCAGTTCCTGGATCTACAGGATCGCGCACAACGAGGCGATGATGCATATCCGATACATGCGGAATCGCGCGCACGCCTTTGCGAGCGAGGATGCCCTTACGTTGTTCGCGTCCATCCCGGACGCGTTCGATATCACGGCAGAGAGCGATGCGAGGCTCCGGAGCGTGCATGTCGCCACGGCGCTGCAGCGTCTCAAGCCCGAGTACCGAGAGACGCTCGTGCTTCGATTCTTCGAGGGGAAGAGCTATCAGGAGATATCGGATATCCTGGAGATGGCTCCGGGGACGGTCGCGACGCACATAGCGCGAGGCAAGGCCGCTCTCGAGAAGATCCTGAGAGGAATGAACATAGCAGGCGTATAGTATGGAAACGATGGATGACTTTTCTAAGGACGTGATGCGCGAGATCCGGGATCGGGGAATAACACCCCGCCCGTTCTGGTATTTCCTTGTGCGACGAGGGGTCTTCTGGACCCTCGCCACGCTCTCGGTATGCGTCGGCGCCGTCGCCCTCTCTGTCGCCGCCTACGTCTTCTTCGATACGGAGGGTTCAAGTTCAGAAGCCCTTATCGCATCGCCCATACGCGGGATACTCGAGGGGGCGCCTGTCGCATGGCTTCTCCTGTTCATCCTGTCCGTACTGAGCGCGTATCTCACCTTGAAGAGGGCGCATGCGATATACGCGTACAGGACGTTCGTAGCCGTACTCGCCCTGGCAGGCGCCACCCTCGTTCTCGGCGCCGTGTTCGCGGCATTCGATGTGGGTCACGCGATCCACTACTACCTCGCCCACGATACGACGCTCTACCAGGCGGTGCGTGAGACGAGGGACGGCCCTGACGATCCTTTCTGAAAGTAAGACGGGGCGAACGGCATAGTATGGAGGAAGACCTCGCATACCACCCAACCTATAGCCCCTATGATGAAGCATATATTTCCCATAGCACTCGTTATCGTCGCCGGAATACTCGGCGGCGTCTATCTTGCCAAGGGCCCTGAGCCTAAGTCTCTGCCGTCGCCGGAGATTTCTGAGGCTGCTGAAAGCGCGGCCACGTCGAGCGCAGATGCTACCCCGGACAGTCCGAAGACGTCTCCTGCGGACAGCGCTCCCGCGAAGCCGCCCGCAAGCACGCCGCCGCCCGCCTCGTCGGGCTACACCATGGCGCAGGTCGCCGCCCATGCGGGTGCGTCGAGCTGCTGGACCGCTATCGGCGGCAAGGTGTACGACCTCACGTCCTGGATCTCGAAGCATCCGGGAGGGAAGAGCGCGATCCTCCGTCTCTGCGGAGTCGATGGCACGGCTGCGTTCGATGATCAGCATGGAGGGCAGGCGCGGCCCGAGCGCGAGCTCGCCTCCTTCCTTATCGGAACCCTCGCCTCCTAGCCATGGTCACGTTCCACGTCATCCTCATCATCGTCACCGGGCTCGCTGTCGTCTATTCGGACGAGCAGGGCTTCGAGTGGTTCCGCGGCAGGCAGAAGACGCTCAGCAAGAAGAAGCTCGACCTGCTCCATGTGATCGTGAGCCTCGGGCTCGCCGGCATCATCCTGACCGGAGGACTGATGCTCATCGACGAGCCGGGATTCCTCGGTGATCCGACGTTCCTCATGAAGATGGCCTTCGTCGCGGCCCTTACCGTGAACGGCCTCCTCATAGGGTCGCTCGTGAACGTTGCGGCAACGACGGAGTTCAAGGACGTGCCCAAGGCCAAGAGGAATCTTCTCCTCGTGAGCGGCTCGGTCTCGGTTATCGGCTGGGTCGGTGCGGTCGTGTGCGGACTGTTGCTCGGGTAGCCGCCCGTTTCCGCAATGAGCGCAGTCTCTGCGGGGGTCTGCACGCATCTCGGATGCTAGACTGAGGTCACGCTATGACCCCTGACACCCTCTTCGATGCCGTGAAGCGCGCGTTCCGTGCGCACTGGAAGGCCGCTCTCGCCGTGCTCGTGCTGCTGTCCGGCGGCGCGCTCGCCGCCGCGTTCTGGAACAGGCCCGCTACGCAGGAGGTCCTCACGGTAACGCGAAAGCCGTTCGTGCAGGAGGTATCGGTCTCCGGGAAGGTGAAGGCGCTCGACGAGGTCGAGATGACGTTCGAGGATACCGGACGCGTCTCGCGCGTGCACGTGGCGGTGGGGGACGCCGTGTCGAAAGGCGATCCGCTCATCGAGCTCGCCTCGGACGAGCTCAGGGCCCAGCTCGCCTCGGCGCAGGCTGACGTGACGCGTCGCCGCGCCGAGCGGGCGAGCCAGGGCGCGAGCCTCGAGGAGATAACGAGCGAGCAGGACACGAAGGTCGAGAGTGCGTACCGCACGCTCCTCTCCACCGACCTGGCGGCGGTCGCCGAGTCGAGCACCTATGCGGCCGACCCTCCCGTCATCACGGGCATCTACGAAGGCGGCGCGGAAGGGACCTATCGCCTCAGCGTGGCGCGCGCGCCTAATCCGGGAACGTACGACCTCTACGTCTTCGGGCTCGAGAGGACCGGCGCGGTGCGCATCTCGAAGACCGGGCCGACGCCGCTCGGCACGAAGGGCCTCTACGTCACCTTCACGAGCCCGCTCACCGACTACCGGGACACGAGCTGGAGGGTCGAGATCCCTAATCCGAAGAGCGCGTCGTATCTCGCGAGCTACAATGCCTATCAGGAAGCGCTCCGCGAACGGACGCGCGTCATCGAAGAGGCGCAGGCGGAGATCAAGAGCCGCTCGCAGGGGCCGACGATCGCCGATGCGGCGCTCGCATCGGCGGAGGCCGAGGTGAGGCGACTCACGGCAGCGCTCAACAAGCGGACCCTGCGTGCGCCGTTCGACGGCATCGTCACGCTCGTCGACCGTTCGGTCGGGGATACGGCATCGCTCAGTACTCCGGCCGTCGGCCTCATGGGCGCGAGCGGGCTCGAGATAGAGAGCTTCGTGCCCGAGATAAACATCTCGTACCTCGAGGTGGGGGATCCCGCGGTCGTGACGCTCGACGCGTACGGGGAGTCCGTGCCGTTTGCCGCGCGCGTGATCGCTATCGACCCATCTGAGACCGTGCGGGATGGCGTCTCGACGTATCGCGTCCGGCTCCAGTTCGACGAAGAGGATGAACGCCTGCGTTCCGGCATGACCGCGAACATCGTGATAACGACCGACGAGCGAGACGGGGTTATCAGCATCCCGCAGGGCGCGGTGCATCGTACGCGCGGCGCCGCATCGGTGAAGGTCAAGGCGGGCGACGCGACAGAGAGCCGCCCGGTGGTGACAGGCGCCGTCTCCTCGCTCGGCGAGATAGAGATCGTCTCTGGCCTTGCGGAGGGGGACGTGGTGATACTGCGCGACTGATAGCCCATGGGACCACTCCGGCAGATCGGCCTCAACGCGCGCATCGGGTTCTTCCTCGCGACCCGGCAGCTCCGGCGCGCGAGCATATGGACGACGGGCCTCATCGTGTTCGTCATGGTGCTGACGTTCCTAAACCTGGTCGTCGTCTCAGGGATCCTGGTCGGCCTCATACAGGGCGCGGTGGACGCGACGCGCGAGAAGTACACGTCCGACGTGATGGTCTCGGCGCTCTCGGACAAGGAGTACATCGAGAACACGGGCAACGTGCTCGCCATCCTCGACCAGATCCCCGAGATCGAAGCCTACACGCCTCGCTATCGCGCGGGCGCGCTCCTCGAGGCGAATTACAAGACGCGACGCGACGACGAGAAGCCGAACACCGCGTCCGCGCAGCTCATAGGAGTCGACCCGCACGACGAGGATGCGGTGACCGGCATACGCGACAGCGTGATCGAAGGCTCGTTCATCGAGCCGGGAGACTATGACCAGGTGGTGCTCGGCCACTACCTGCTCAAGCAGTACATACCGATAGAGTCTCCCGCCTTCACCTCGCTCGAGGACGTCGGGGTCGGTTCGAAGATCCGGATCAAGGTCGGCGATGTCACGAAGGAGGTGGTGGTGAAGGGGATTCTCAAGACGAAGGTCGACGAGGTCTCCCTCTCGGCCTTCATGCCTGATTCGCAGATGCGCAGCCTCGTCGGGCGTACCGACGGGAACGTCGCGGAGATCGCCATCGCGGTCAAGGACTCGGCGGATCCGGCCGCCGTGCGCGACCGCCTCCTCCTCTACGGGGTCGGGGACGTGGCCCGCGTCCAGACGTTCGAGGATGCCCAGCCGAAATTCCTGAAGGACATGATCGCAACCTTCGGGATGCTCGGCACCGCGTTCAGCTCCATCGGGCTCGCGGTGGCGGCCATAACCATCTTCATCGTGATATTCATAAACGCGGTCACCCGCCGGAAGTTCATCGGGATCCTGAAGGGGATCGGCGTCACCGGAGAGGCGATACAGTTCTCCTACGTCTTCCAGTCGATCTTCTACGCGGTCGTAGGATCCCTCATCGGCTTCCTGCTCCTGTACGGCGTTCTCTCGCCCGTGATCGCGGCGCACCCGATCGATTTCCCGTTCTCCGACGGCATCCTCGTGGCGCCGCTCGGAGAGACCGTCGCGCGCATCGGCCTCCTGGTGCTCGTGACGCTCTTCGCCGGGTACGTGCCGTCCCGGATGATCGTGCGCAAGAATACCCTTAGCTCCATACTCGGACGAGACTGACCATGATTGAAACCAAGAACCTGACGCGGACGTTCGTGACCGGAGAGGTGAAGACCCCGGTGCTCAAGGGCGTGGACTTCCGGGCCGAGACCGGGGAGTTCGTGGCCATCATGGGCCGCTCGGGAGCCGGGAAGAGCACGCTGCTGTACCAGCTGTCCCTGCTCGACGAGCCCGACGGGGGAGAGGTGACGATCGACGGCGTCGACGTGAAGAACATGACCATGAAGGAGAAGTCCGTCTTCAGGCTGAACCGGTTCGGGTTCGTCTTCCAGGACTATGCGCTCCTCCCCGAACTCACGGCGATCGAGAACGTCGCGCTCCCGCTCCTCATGCAGGGCATGAGGCATGCCGAGGCGTACGACCGCGCGCGGAAGGCGCTCGCGCGCGTGCGCCTGGATCATCGGCTCGACAATCTTCCCTCGCAGCTCTCAGGAGGCGAGCAGCAGCGCGTATCGATCGCGCGCGCGGTGTCGCACAACCCGTCGATCATATTCGCGGACGAGCCGACGGCAAACCTCGACAACGAATCGTCCCAGACCATCCTCGAGATCTTCAACGAGCTGCATGCGGCTGGCCAGACCATCATCATGGTGACGCATGAGGAAGGGTTCGCGGAATCCGCAGAGAGGATCGTGCGCATCGACGACGGACGCGTCATCGCAGGGGGCGCGAAGAAAGGATAGTCCGATCCAGCTGTCCTTCCCGGATGACGCGACAGGCGGCTCTTGGGTATAATCGCTCCATGGACGCACGAGCATTCTTCATGGGCAGGGCCGTCGTATTCGGCCTGATTATCCTTATCGGCCTCTGCGTATTCGCGTACACGACGTACGCGCCTAGCAGGGATCACGAGGAGAATCCTGCAGATACGGCTCGCGAGGCCCCGGCCTCGTTCGCGTGGACGTTCGAAGAGGACGGCACCCTGAATCCGGACGGCCAGCCGCAAACCAGCGTCTCGCTGCGCGCGACCTATCCAGACGGACAGGTGCGGGATACGAGGGTCGATACCGTGCCTGGCGGCTGCAGCGTGCTACCTGACCCGGAAGAGGGGAGCCTTGCGGGTACGAGCGCGGCCCAGTGCTATTACGCGGGGCTCGGCTACCGGTACCGGATCGTGGCGGAAGGAGCCATGTATCGCGTCGAGCGCAAGCGCTTCGAGGAAGCGTCTCCGGAGCACGTGCCTCCACAGCAAGCGTACGAGGCGCTCATCGAGCTTCCCTAAGAATTTCTCTACCTAGCTGAACGATAGAGCCTATGGCAGCCATCTTTTTCCTGATCTGGCTCGGTATCGTCCTGTACCTTCGGCGGAAGAAGCGCGCGAGCCTCGTATACGTGCTCTTCTTCACGGCCTTCTACGTCTATCTCTTCAAGGTCCTCGATTACACGCTGTTCCAGTACCAGACCCTGCTTCTCCTCCAGTACGTCATGCCTGGCCTCATGCTGCAGGGATATGCGGCAGGGGAAGCGCTGAACCTGATCCCGCTCGCGACGCTCGGGGCCGGCGACCTGCACACCTCGCTCCTTAATATCCTGCTCTTCGTGCCGTTTGGGTTCGGGCTGCCGTTCGTGGTCACGGTCCGCCTTGCGAGAGTGGTCCTGGCAGGTGCGCTCGTAAGCGTGATCATCGAGTCGCTGCAGCTTTCAACCGGACTCATGGCCGGCATCACGTTCCGCGTCGCTGATATCAATGACGTGCTGTTCAACACGACAGGTACAGCGATTGGGTGCGCGCTCTTCGTCGGATTCATGCATGTCTTCCGCCGCGTGACGTCCGGGCGGAAGCTTCTGGAGCACCCGATACTCCGGTACATCGCGGAGCGGCCATAGCCGCCGTTCCCTCGCGAGGGTGCGGTATCATCTACCTATGCATAAAGGATTCACGCTGATCGAGCTCCTTGTGGTGATCGCCATCATCGGCATCCTTTCTTCGGTCGTCCTCGCGTCCCTGAATACGGCCCGCGCGCGGACGCGCTATACGCAGGCCATCGCGCAGATGCGCGAGATACGGAATGCCGCGGAAGCCTATTTCGCCGACAACGGCGTCTACCCGCCTGATGCGGGTATCGGCGGTATGCCGACGGGCCTCTCGCCATACCTCTCCTCCTGGCCGACTCCTCCGTGCTCGAACAACGTGTATGACTGGAACAATTTCTCGAGCGGCACGAACGTGCACATCGACCTGCGGACCGTGAGCCCGTCGGCATCGGTAGGGAACCTCTGCGTCTACAGCTCTACGGGCACGTGCTCCGGTACGAACATCCTCACGATCGCGGTGAAGGAGCTGTCCTGCTAGGGCTGTTTACGGACACCGCCCGTTGCGTCTGATGCGGGTCCTGTATACTCAAAGCATATGAAATTCTTCGTCACCTATCAGATGCCTCACACGGGCCTTGATCAGTGGATGCAGCTCCCTGAGGAAGAGCGGAAGTCTCAGGAGCTCGCGATGAAAACCGATTGGGACGCCTGGATGGCGGCCCATGCGGACACGGTCACGGGGACCGCGGGTGTCGGGAAGCCCAAGCGTGTCACTGCAGAGGGAGTAGAGGATGCGCGCAACGACATTATGATGTACTCGTTCGTCGAGGCAGGCTCGCTCGATGCGGCGGTCGCGATGTTCAAGGATCATCCGCACTTCGGGATTCCTGGCGCGTGGATCGAGGTTATGCCGGTTAATGAGCTAATCGGCTAAGCAGTGGAGGACATGACCTGGATGCTCTTCGCGCTCATGGGCGCATTCTTCGCCGCCCTCGTCGCGATCCTCGCGAAGATCGGGCTCCAGGGCGTCGATACGACGTTCGCTACAACCCTGCGCGCGATTATCATGGCGGCGTTCCTCGTCGCGGTCTCGCTCGGGCTCGGGAAGTTCGATCTCGGGAACCTGCCGCCCGGTAAGGCGCTCCTGTTCATCGCACTCTCGGGCATCGCCGGAGCCTTGTCCTGGCTCGCCATGTTCGCCGCGCTCAAGATGGGTCCTGCGCCTGGCGTATCCGCCATCGACCGCACGAGCGTCATCTTCGTGCTCATATTCTCGGTGCTCTTCCTCGGCACCCAGTTCACCTGGAAGGCCGCGCTCGGCGCGCTCATGATCGCGATAGGCGCGATGCTCCTTATCTAGGGCTCTTCACGGCGTGACGTTCTCTTCGTGCGCACGTGCTTCTGGTGCATGTATAGATAGATTGCGCCTGCGACGATGACGCCCGCGACTATGGCCGCCTGGAGCAGCGACTCGGCGGTATCGAACTGCGAGACGAGCATCGTGGCGCTCTCGAGACCGATGAAGCCGACGTAGAGGAACGCGAAGTCACGGAGTATGGACCCTAGGAACGTCGCCACGACGAAGAGCCTGAGGCGCACCTTCAGGAGGCCGCTGCCTGCGGAGATGACGGCGCTCGGCACGAAGGGGAGCGCGCGCAGGAGCGTGAGGAGCACGTAGTCCTTCCAGCCGTTCCCGAGCCGGTTCCCGAAACTCTCGATCTGCGCATGCGTTATGCCGAAGAACTTCGCGAAGCGGGTCAGTATCACGTCCTCGGCCTTGTCCGCGACGACGTAGACGACGAGGGCGCCGGCGAGCTTGCCGGCGGCAGCCGTGACCGCGAGTCCCGCGAGCGCGGGGAGGGCATATCCCTGCACGGCGGCCAGGGAGCCCATGACGAGCATCACCGGCCCTGACGGGATGGGCGCCACGATCTCCTCGGCGAAGGACGCTACTGCCGCGAATACGGGGAGGGGGAGGATCCCGGCGTACGAGATAAGCAGTGCCTCGAGCTGGCTGAACATGCCCTTAGGTATACCACGGGCCCTGCAGTTGCTATGCTGGGGGCAT
The DNA here is from genome assembly GCA_937879955.1 of uncultured bacterium. Taxonomy (GTDB): domain Bacteria; phylum Patescibacteriota; class Minisyncoccia; order Phycocordibacterales; family Phycocordibacteraceae; genus C7867-001. The sequence continues at coordinate 313,053 of CALFMK010000001.1, read as the reverse complement.
CATGCGCATCGCACTGGTTGAGGATGAGCGGAAGCTCGCACAGACCCTGAAGGAAGGCCTCGAGGGCGAGGGATACGAGGTGGAGGTCTTCCATAACGGCCTCCTGGCCGAGGAGGGCGTGCTCGAGGACTCGGCGGCATTCTCGGCCATGATCCTCGACCTCATGCTTCCGCGGAAGAACGGGTTCGAGGTGTGCGAGTCGCTGCGCGCGCAGGGTGTCGCTCTCCCGATCATCATCCTCACGGCGCGGGACACGCTCGAGGACAAGGTGAAGGCGCTCGACAGCGGCGCGGACGACTTCCTCACGAAGCCGTTCGAGTTCGAGGAGCTCATGGCCCGCCTGCGGGCGGTGGCACGGCGTACGCAGACCCGCAGCGCCGGCACGCCGATCGTCCTCGACGGCCTGTCGGTAGACCGCAAGACGCGGCAGGCGACCTGCGGGAAGGAGGTGCTGTCGCTCACCCCGACCGAGTTCGAGCTCCTCGCGCTCCTCATGGAGAACGCGGGCCAGCCGCTCTCGCGCGACGCGCTGTCCTCGCACCTCTGGGGTATAAAGGATACGTCGTACTCGAACATCGTCGACGTCCATATCAGCAACCTCAGGAAGAAGCTAAGCCTCTATCATGCCCACCCGGTCATTCGAACGGTTCGCGGACGCGGTTACCGCATTTAAGGGACGGGTCCTCAGCGACCCGTTCCGTACCGTCCGCTTCCAGCTCATGGGGCTGTACCTCCTCGTGGGCGCGGTCATCTTCATGCTCTTCGGATGGGTGCTCGGCTCGATCGGGGTGCAGTCGATCATCGATGTGACGCGGTACGAGACGGGCGAGCCGGTCGAGGAGGCGTACCTCGAGTACCAGGAGGACGTGAAGCAGCGCCGCCTGGTGACCGTGGTCGTGTTCGTCATCGCGACCTACTACCTCACGGAGTTCGCGCTCCGTCCGGTGCGCCGCGCCTCGGAGCTGCAGAAGCATTTCATCGGCATCGTTTCGCACGAGCTGCGCACGCCGCTCGCGGTCATGAAGAACATGTCGGAGGTCGCGCTCCGCAATCCGGAGCTCCTCACGCAGGAGAGGGCCGTCGCTATCATCCGCAGCAATCTCGAGGAGACCGATCGGCTCACGGCGACCATCCAGTTCCTGCTCACGTTCTCGCTGCTCAGGTCCCGCAAGGAGATCCCGGACGTCGCGGACGTCTCGCTCGTCCAAGCTGTAGAGCGCGTGCTCTCGGTCATGGACGGGGACGCGCGCGAGCGGGAGGTCTCGTTCGTGACGCGTTTCGACGGAACGGGCACGGTGAAAGGGAACGCAATCGCGCTCGAGGGTCTCGTCATGAACCTGGTAAAGAATGCGGTCCAGTACACGGCGCCCGGAGAGGCTGTCACGGTGAGCGTCGCGTGCGAAGGGGCGGCTACGGTCCTCAGCGTCGCGGACACCGGCCCGGGCATACCCGCGAAGGACCTGCCGTACGTGTTCGAGCCGTTCTTCCGCGGCGACCATCCCGAGGGCAACGGATTCGGTCTCGGCCTGAGCATCGCCCGGCAGGTGGCCGAGCTCCATAGCGCGAGCCTTACGGTGAAGTCAGAACCTGGCTCGGGGACGGTCTTCACGGTCACGTTCCCGGGATAGTACCGTCTTCATGAGGTCTTAATGCGTCTCGTGACACGCTCTTCCTGTACGGCATCTGCCGGTTATTTCCTTAGCTACTCCAGAATGAACATCATGAACAAGAGTGCCCTGGCGCTCGCCCTCTCCTTGGGGCTCTTTGTGGCGAACGGTGCGCAGGCACAGCTTCTCGACGCTTCTGCCGGCGTAAGGCTCGATTCCGGGACGGGCTCGGCATCGAGCGGTATGCCGATACTCGGCGCAACGACGACCGTCGATGCTGGAATGGGTGCGGACATCGGGCACACCACTGCCGCGACGACGTCCGGTTCTGCGGCAGCGAGCGCGACGCTCGGATTCGACCTCGACCGGAAGCAGGTCGAGAGCGCCGAGTACTCGGTGAACGACGCGGCAGACGTGCATACCGCGGCCGCCCTCGAGGCGTACGCGGGCTCGAGCGTGAAGGACGACGAGCGCCTCGAATCGGCGGCGCTCGAGAATAATGAGCTGACCGTGCGCTATAAGACGGACGCGAAGTTCCTCGGCTTCATACCGGCGAGCATCATGGTGACGGCGACGGTGGACGCCGAAGGGAACGCGACCGTGCGCTACCCGTGGTACGCGTTCCTCATGCCGACCTACGAGAGCCGCGCCGAGCTCGAGGCACGCATCGAGAAGGAGCAGTCTGCCATCAGGGACGAGCTCGCGGAGACCGCAGTAGCCGGAGGAGGCGAGGCCTCCGTCGAGGCCCGTCAGTGGGCGCTCATGCTCGAGCGCCTGCGCTCCTCGCTCTATGCGGGCGCGAGCGCAGAGGCTCGTAGCTAGCGAGACGATATGAAAAGACCGGCCCGCATGCGCGGGCCGGTCTTTTCCGTAGCTGCCTATTCCGGCTTCGCGTGCTCGTACCGCTTCAGCACGTCCTTGCCTGGCCATCGGTGATAGATGATCGGGACGAAGACGAGCGTGAGGAGGAGGGAGAACGAGAGGCCGAACATGATCGCGAACGCGAGGGGTCCCCAGATGGCGGACGCGAACGAGAGCGGGATCATGCCGACCACGGTCACCACCGTCGTGAGGATGATCGGGCGGAAGCGGGTCGATGCCGCCTCGATGACCACGTCGGTGAGGCTCTTCGAGTGATCCTCCTCGCTGATGCGCGCGATCGAGTCCATGAGGATGATCGCGTGGTTGATGATCACGCCCGCGAGCGCGATGACGCCGAGCATCGACGGGAAGGAGAGCGGCGAGCCGGTCACCATGAGCCCGAAGAACACGCCGACGAGCGAGAGCGGGATGATCGAGAGCAGGTAGAGCGACTGGCGGAACGAGTTGAACTCGAGCACGAGGATGGCGAGCATGAGCGCGAGGCCTGCGAGGAGCGCGAGGCCCATCTCGCCGAACGACTTGTTCACGTCCTCGCTCTCGCCGCCGATCTTCATCGTGACGCCCTCAGGGAGCGCGACGCTCTCCATCTGCTTCTCGAAGGCCGAAGCCATCTCGATCGGGTTCGCGCCTGCGAGCGCGTCGGAGGTGAGCGTCGCGATGCGGGTCCCGTCCTCGTGACGGATCACGGCGTTCGCCTGCTCGTACTCGATGGCGGCTACCGACGTGAGCGGCACGGGACCGCTCGTGCCCTGGACGGTGAGGCTGCGGACCGCGTCGATGGTCGCGTTCGCGGTCTCCGACGGGTCGCGGTAGTCGGGATTGAGGTCGAGCTTGGTGCGCACCTCGATGTCGTCGTCTCCGGTGCGTATGTCGGTTGCCTTCGAGCCGTAGAGCGCGCTGCGGAGCGTGTCGGCGACCGCGAGCGGGGAGACGCCGAGCTCAGCAGCCTTCGCAGAGTCGAGGCGCACCACGAACTCCGCGCCGTCGTCCTTCATGGACGTCTGTACGTTGGTCGTTCCCGGTACCTCAGAGAGGACGCGCGCAGCGGCGTCGCTCGCGGTGCCGAGCGCGGCGAGATCGTCGCCCGAGAAGGTGACGGAGACCGCGGCTCCCGTCGGCGGGCCGCCGGCCGGCTCCGACACGACGATGCGCGCGCTGGTGATGCCGGCGAGCTCCTTGCGGAGGTCGCTCACGATCTCCTGGCTCGTCTGCTTCCGGTCCTCCTTGAGGTTCACGGTGACGTTCGCGAGCTTGCTGCCGGACGCGCCGCTGCCGCTGAAGCTCGAGCCTGCGCCCACGCCGGTCACGAAGGACTCGATGCGCGGATCGCCATACAGGATCTCCTCGACCTCGCGCGCCGCGAGGTCAGTGTCGGTGAGCGCGGTGCCCTGCGGCTTCTCGATCTCGATGTAGACGAGGTCGGAGTCCTCGGCAGGGAAGAACACCACCTTCACGAGGCCGAACACGGGAAGCAGCAAGGAGACCACGAACAGGCCGATCATGAGGCCGATGAACCGGTTCTGGCGCTTCTTGTCCGCGAGGATGCCGCGGAGGAAGTGCTCGTACCATGCCTTGGCCTTCTCGTTGATCTCCTCCTGGCGCTCCTCGAGCTTCGAGGACTCGGCGCGCACGACGTACATCGCGAGCAGCGGCACGAGGCCGAGCGCGACGAAGATGGACGCGATGAGCACGAAGATGACCGTGAACGGGATGGATGCCACGTACTTGCCGAGGATGCCCGAGAGGAAGAAGAGCGGCACGAACACGGCGATGGTCGTCGAGGTGCCGGCGATGAGCGGCCATGCGTACTCCTTGATGGCGGCGACGGCCGCGGCCTTCTTGTTCCTCAGGGACGCGAGACGGGTATGGATCGCCTCGACCACCACGATGCCGGAGTCCACGAGGATGCCGATCGCGAGGATGAGCGAGAAGAGGGAGATGAAGTTGATCGTGTTGCCAGAGGCCGCGAGCCCGATGAAGGCGATGAGGAACGAGAGCGGGATCGATGCGGCCGCGACCAGGGACTCCCTCCAGCCGAGCGTGAGGAAGAGCATGAGGATCACGAGCGTCACGGTCTCGAGGCCCACGCGCGAGAGCTCCTTGAGATCGTGCGCGATGTCGTCCGCCGCGTCGTACGAGATGACGGTATCGGTGCCGGAGAGCGGGCCCTGCTCGAGCTCCTTGAGCTTCTCCTTCACGCCATCGCCCGTCTCGAGGATGTTGCCGCCCCGGCTCTTCTTGATGGAGAGGGTGAGCGACGGAGCCGACGGCGCGCCCTCGACGGACACGCGGGAGTACGTCGCCGCGTCAGCAAGGCCGTCGATCACGTCCGCCACGTCGCGGACGCGTATGGAGGAACCTCCGGGACCGGCAAGCGCGATCGCGCCGACCTGGTCGGTATCCGTGAGGCCGGCCTCAAGGCGCACCGCGTAGCGGACGTCGTCGACCGTGATGGAGCCTGCCGGGGACGCGACGCCGGACGCGCGGATGGCGTTCGTGACGTCGCTGATGGTGAGGCCGTACTGGCGGAGCTTCGCCTGCTCGACAATCACCTGCACCTGGCGCTCGCGGACGCCCGAGAGCTCGACCGAAGAGACGCCCGGGACGCGCTCGAGCTCGTCGGCGACCGTGTCGCCGAGCTTCGTGAGTTCGGCCGGCGCGAGCTCGCCTGCGATCGAGATGATCAGGATAGGCTGGTCCGCGGAGTTCTGCTCCGTCACGGTCGGATCCTCCGCTTCCTCGGGAAGCTCGGGACGGACCTTGTCCACCTCGTCCTTGAGGAGCTGGATGGACTTGTCGATATCGGCGCTCGCGTTGAACTCGACGGCCACCATGGAGACGCCGTCGCCGGAGGTCGAGGTGACCTTCGAGACGTTCTCGATGCCGATGACGCGGTCCTCGACCTTGTCGGTGATGAGCTGCTCGACGTCCTCAGCGGACGCGCCCGGGAGCACGGTAGTCACGAAGCCGATAGGGATCTGCACCTCGGGGGAGGACTCCTTCGGGATGGCGAGCACGGCCGCGACGCCGGCGAGCATGAGCACAACGGCGAGGAGCACCGTGAAGTGGTGCTTCTCGATGAAGAATTTCCAGAATCGTGTCATGGGTATAGGTAGATGATCCTGGTACTAGATGCCGGTCTCGGACGCGACCTGGACCTTCTCGCCCTCGGCAAGGCCGCGGGCGTCCGCGACGATGCGGAGGTCGGCCGGGATCTCAGACGTGATCTCGATGCGGTCGCCGCGGACCTCGCCAACGGTGACGGTGTGCGCTACGAGGCGGCTGTCCTCGTCGAGCGAGAAGACGATGCGGTCTCCGGCTCGCAGCTTCACGCTAGCCAGCGGGAGGAGCACCGGACCCTGCTCGGCGACCTCCGTAGCCTTTTCCGGAGCGAGGTCAGGGAGGGCGATGTGTACGGACTGGCCGTTCACGAGCTCGCTCGCGCCGGTCACGGCGACGCGCACCTCGATCTGCTTGGTGGTCGGGTCGAGCGCAGGAGCCACCGACGTGACGACGCCCTCGTACTCGCCGTCGACGACGACGCGTCCGCCGGCGACCAGGAGATCGCGGTTGTTCTCGGAGACGTACGCGACGATCTCAAGGGCGCCGTTCTGCGCGACCGTGGCGACGTGCTGCATCGGTGTGACGTAGTCGCCTACGCGGATGGGGAGGAAGTTCACGGTGCCGCCGATCGGCGCGCGGACCACGGTGCTCTCGAGCCGTGCCTGCGCGGCGCGAAGAGAGCCGAGTGCCTGCTTCACGGAGGCGTCAGCGCTCGCGGTCGCGGAGACCGTGCCGGAACGGAGTCCCGAGCGGGCGCTCGTGAGGCTCGCGAGCACGCCGTTCACGCCCGAGCGCGCGGAAGCGAGGGCTGCGGTCTGTGCCGGCGTCACGCGAGATTCGCGCTGGTTCGCCGCGTCAGCGAGCTGGTTCACGAAGGTCTGGACCTGGCGCGTCGTGGACTCGGCCTCGTCGAGGAGCGCCTGCGGGGTGCGGGCGTTCGCGGTGGCGAGGCTCGACTCGTACGCGGTCATGAGGCCGTCGATGCGCGAGCGCTCGCGCGAGAGGCGGGCAGCCGTGTCCGCGCTCGGATAGAGGAGGAGATCAGGACCGACGGGGGTCGGGCTGCCGAAGAAGGTATCGACGTCGTTCTCGAGGATCGTGTCGAGCGAGGTGAACGCGCTGCGGTACGCGTCGCGCGCGGTCTCCTCGGTGTCGCTGACCGACTGTCCGGAGCGTGCGGCCACCGCGGCATCGTACGCGCCCTCCGCCTGGAGGACGGCTGCGCGCTCGGCGGCGTTCTCGAGGCTCGCGATGACGGTGCCGGCCGCGACCGTGCCGCCGACGCGCGTGTTCACGCTCGTGACGGTGCCTCCGTTCTTCGCGAGGATGTTCGCCTCGGTGACGGAGCGGACCGTACCGATGAGGTCGACGCTGCCTCCGCTGCCGGAGAGCTCGCCGACGGTCGCGAGGGTGACGAAGCGTCCCTCAGCGGCCTTGTCCTCGGCCTTCTTGCCGGAGAGGAGCGTGATGCCCGCGATGAGGAGCACCGCGACGATCACGGCGATGACGATCTGCTGCCAGAGGGGAAGCGTGCGGTAGCGCTTCCAGGTAGCGACGGCGCGCTTCTGCGCGGTCTTCGCGAACGAACGGAGCTTGGTGAGGAATGATTTCATGGAATACGACTGAGTGTAGATAAAAGTGACGGAGAACTACGAGCTGCCGACCTCGCCCTTGAAGAACCAGCCCATGACGCCCTGCATCTTCTTCTCGAACTCTTCGGCGCTGATAATGTGAAGCATATTCTTCGGGCCGCCGCCGATGATGACGAGCTTGGCGTCAGGCTCGATGCCCATGTCCTTGCGGGCTTCCGCAGGAATCACGATCTGACCCTTGTCGTTCACGGTCGCGGTGCCATAGATATGATGGCGGTTCATGCATTTCATATAATTATTACTTGTAGTACATAGTACCCCGAGTATCCTGTTGCGTCAAACCGCTCCCAGAGAGGGATGGTATCCTTACGGGATGGCTATCCACGATCACGTCTCCTCCCATCACTCGTTCATGTATCTCTGGATCGTGGGCGCGCTCCTCGTCTTCGGCGGCCTCATCTACTCCTATATTGGGTCGCATCCGGACGGCGTCATCGACGGCAAGCATGAGGGCGACGTGCGCACGACGGTCGCCCAGTTCGGGAACCAGCTGAACACCGTCTCCGTACTCTCGCCGACCGCGCCTGAAGATATCCGGAAGGCCTACGCGTCCTATGTGACGCCCGAGCTCCTCGCCGCCTGGATCGCAGATCCTATGACCGCGCCCGGACGCGTGACCTCGAGCCCGTGGCCTGACCATATCGAGACGGACACCGTGACCATGAACGAGGACGGCACGTACGCCGTACTCGGCCGCATCATGCTCATGACGAGCACGGGCGACGCGGGCATCATCCCGGTCTCGCTTACGGTCGCGGACGTCGCGGGCGGATTCGTCATAACCGCGTACCAGCAGAACCCGCGCGCGGAAGAGGCCGTCCCTGCGGCCGCAACGACGACCGTCACGCTCGCGCTCAAGGAGACCGCATCGGTTGCCGGTCTCGAACTCACGCCGCTGTCCCTCGAAGAGGACAGCAGGTGCCCTACGGACGTGCAGTGCATCCAGGCGGGGACCGTCCGCGTCGTCGTGCGCGTGAAGAGCGCCATGGGCGAGAGCGACATGACGATCTCGCTCGGTACGCCCGTCACGACCGAAGCGGAGACGGTAACGTTCTCTGCCGTCGCCCCTGAGAAAATCTCGACGAAGACTACGGACCCTGCCGACTACCGGTTCACGTTCGACGTCGCTAAGCGCTAATACGTTCTTAATGACCCAGGCCGAAGCGCTTTCCATACTGAAGACGGGCGCGAACGTATTCCTCACCGGAGAGCCCGGGAGCGGCAAGACGCATACCGTGAACGCGTATATCGCGTGGCTGCGCTCGCACGGCATCGAGCCGTCCATCACCGCCTCCACCGGCATCGCGGCGACGCACGTGGGCGGCATGACGCTGCACGCCTGGAGCGGCATCGGCATCGCGGACCGCATGACGCCCGAGCTGCTCGATACGATCGCGAGCAAGGAGCATGTGGCGAAGCGCCTCCAGAAGGCGAAGGTACTCATCATCGACGAGGTGTCGATGCTCTCCGCGAACGTCCTCTCCATGGTGGACGAGGTGGCGCGCACCGTCAGGCATGAGCCTGAGCGGGCATTCGGCGGGATGCAGGTGGTGCTCGTGGGCGACTTCTTCCAGCTCCCGCCGGTCTCCCGCAGCGCGGTGCAGTTCGCGTTCGAGTCACCGAGCTGGACGAAGCTCAACCCGATCGTCTGCTACCTCACCGAGCAGCACCGCCAGGAGGATGCATCGTTCCTCTCGATTCTCGGCGCTATACGCGCGGGTGAGTGGGACCATACGCACGTGTCCGCTATCACGGCGCGCGAGGCGGAGTACGACAGTCTCGAGGAAGGCGTGCCGCAGCTCTTCACGCATAACGCGGACGTGGACCGCATCAACGCGCAGGAGCTCGCGAAGCTCCCGGGCGCGCCCAAGACCTTCTCGATGTCGCAGGCCGGCTCCGCGGCGCTCGCGGAGGCGCTCAAGCGCGGCTGCCTCTCGCCGGAGACGCTCGTGCTCAAGGAGGGCGCGGTGGTGATGGCGACGAAGAACAACCCGGCCGCCGGCTACGCGAACGGAACGCTCGGCATCGTGATCGGCTTCGAGCGCGGGACGGGCTATCCGATCATCGAGACCAGGAACGGCCGCGAGCTCACCATCGCGCCGGCGGACTGGGCGGTGGAGGAGGGCGGGAAGGTGAAGGCGAAGCTCAGCCAGGTCCCGCTCAAGCTCGCCTGGGCCATCACGGTGCATAAGAGCCAGGGCCAGAGCCTCGACGCCGCGGCGATGGACCTCTCGCGCTCCTTCGAGTACGGGCAGGGATACGTCGCGCTCTCGCGCGTGCGCACCCTTGCGGGCGTCCATCTCCTCGGCTGGAGCGAGAACGCGCTCATGGTGCACCCGCAGGTGCTTGCGCTCGACAAGCAGATGCGCGTGTCGTCCGAGCTCGCGGTGGCGACCTTCGAGGCGCTCGAGGCGAACAACGAGCGCGAGCAGATGGAACAGAATTTCATAAAGGCCTCGGGCGGCACGCTCGAGGCGGCAGCGCTTGGCGAGCGTCCCGAGAAGCGGAGCACTGTGGACGAGACCCTCGCCCTGCTCGAGGAAGGGAAGACGCTCGCGGAGATCGCGAAGGAGCGGAAGCTCACGCTCGGCACGATCGCGGACCATGCGGCGAAACTCGCGTCCTCGGGCCGCATCACGCCCGACCTCCTCGAGGAGCGCATCCCGGCGAGGCTGCGCGGCGCGCTCGATACCATATACCGCGCGTTCGACGAGAAGGGGACGGAGAAGCTCACGCCGGTGCATAGCTACTTCAAGGCGAAATACTCCTTCGACGAGCTCAAGCTCGCGCGGGTGCTCTACGCAGCCGAGGGCTAGGGACCGTAGGGTACAATACCTGTCCATGCATATCGCCTTCCTCGAGACGATACGGAAACGCCGGCCTTCCCGGCGCCTTCTCGTTATCGCGGGCGCCGCCTGCGTGCTGCTGCTCGTGGCGTTCGTCCTCCTGTACGCGAAGTACTTCGGGCCGGTGACGGCATCGCGCGTCGCGCCGACCGAGTTCATCGTCGCGCCGGACAGCGAGTTCGAGACGGTCGCGCAGGAGCTCAAGGCCGGCGGCTACATCAAGAGCATGACGGCGTTCCGCATCGCGTACCGCGGCACGGGGCATATGAACGACGTACGCGAAGGCGGGTACATGATCTCGCCGTCCATGGACGTGTGGACCGTGGCGAACCTCCTCTCGCGGCCGCCGTACCTCGCCTGGATCACGTTCCCGCCGGGCTGGCGCAAGGAACAGATCGCCGACTACCTCGCGAAGAAGCTGGCATGGACCGAGGAGCAGAAGCGCGAGTTCGTCGACGTGGATACCGCACCCACCTTCGAGCAGATCGAGGGCGTCTACTACGGCGACACGTACCTCATCCCGTCGGACCAGGCGCCTGCGCAGGTGGCGGCGAGGCTGCGCGACCGCTTCGAGGAGGTCTTCGCGCCGTACGCGGAACTCGCCGTGGAGAAGAACGTGACGTGGACCGAGGCGCTCACGATGGCGTCCCTCATCGAGCGCGAGGCCGCGAAGAACGACAAGCACCTGGTCGCCGGCATCCTCTGGAACCGCATCAACGACGGCATGCGCCTGCAGGTGGACGCCACGCTGCAATACATCAAGGGCTCCGAGGGGAACTGGTGGCCGCAGGTGAAGAGCGAGGACAAGCAGCTCGACTCTCCATTTAATACGTACAAGAACAGCGGGCTGCCGCCGCATCCGATCGCGAACCCGTCGCTCGATTCGATCGAGGCCGCGCTCAATCCCGAGCACACGGACTGCATCTACTACCTCCATGACGCGGACGGCGTGATCCACTGCTCCGCGACCTACGCGGGACAGCTCCGCAACATCGAGCGTTATCTGCGTTAGGCACAAGGAATCCTTGCGTCCTCCGCATGCTGTCGGGTAGGGTGAGGGAAGAGGAAGGAGAATTTCCATGTTCCAGAGAGCGCGTGCGCGTCTCCGGCTCCATCGGATGACGCAACGGAAGAAGCGACAGTTCGCGGCGATCGATACCCGTCTTGCCTACATCGAGCAGACGCAGGGAGAAGAGGCCGCCTTCCGCGAGCGTGTCCACGGCGTCTTCTCGTGCAAGGACCCGAGAGCCATCCTGGTCCCGGGCGACGCCGTCTTCGTGCTGCACCGCCAGGTGCCCAGATAACAGTGAGCGGACGCTTCGGCGTCCGCTTTCCCGTATCGGGCAGGGTATACTCCATTCACCGCACCATGGCCCTCTACACCAGACGCTTCAAGAACGAGCTCGGGAACGACATAACCCTCCAGGTGAAGGACGATTCCCTGAGGAAGGTGCCGAGCGTCTCCATCTACATCGAAGGCCCTGACTCCGAGACGGAGATGATCGTCACGAAGGCAGAGGCGCTCGAGGTCCTCGAAGGGCTCTATAAGGTGCTGAAAGGCCGACCTCGCTAGCGCGCCCATGCCGTAGGGTCGAGTTCATTCTTTCGCGAGATCATTTCAAGGAAAAGCTTATCTCGCATCCCGTAGCATCACGTGATGCAAAAGGACTTCGATACGTGGAATCTCCGGAAGAGATCCATCCATGACGGGAGCTTCTCGCGCTATATCCATGCGCGTGAGATATGGTGGGCATCACTCGGACTGAACGTTGGCGATGAGGAGGATGGAAAGAACGAGCAGTTCGAGCGTCCCGTGCTCGTGCTTCGGAAATTCAACGACAGGATCGTGCTTGCCGTGCCGTTGACGACGAAGAGCAAGAATAATCCCTATTACATAGCCTTCGAGCATGCAGGGGCGAGTTTCGCTGCGATCATCTCCCAGGTACGTCTTCTCAGCACGAAGCGGTTCACGCGCAAGATACGGAGAATCGACCGGAAGCTATTCGATCGAATCCGCTGCTCCTTAGCTGCGATGATAACCGAATAACAGACGGACCCGCCTCTCGGCGGGTCCTCGGGAGCCATATGGCCATTTGTTCATCCAGTGTAGCAGCCGGCCAAGGCCGGTCAAGCGCATTGACGCATACCATATATAAGGTTATTTTATGGACATCTGAGCCCTGGCGGGCTTTTTATTTATCGAGTCCCACATTACACCTATGGAAATCCGAAACATCGCCATCATCGCGCACGTGGACCACGGCAAGACCACGCTGACCGATGCCATCATGAAGCAGACGGGAGCAGCCGCCGAGGGCGTCTCCATGGACTCGAACGCGCTCGAGCACGAGCGCGGCATCACCATCTACTCGAAGAACACCTCAATCGAGTACAAGGGCACCAAGATCAACATCGTGGACACCCCGGGACACTCCGATTTCGGATCGGAGGTGGAGCGCGTGCTCCGCTCGATCGACTCCGTGCTCCTCATCGTGGATGCGCAGGAGGGCCCGATGCCGCAGACCCGCTTCGTGCTCAAGAAGTCCCTCGAGCTCGGCCTGAAGCCTATCGTGGTGCTCAACAAGATCGACAAACCGGCGGCGGACCCGGCGCGCGCGGAGGACCAGGTCCTCGAGCTCTTCCTCGAACTCGGCGCCTCCGACGAGCAGTCCGACTTCACGACGGTCTACGCGATCGGCCGCGAGGGCGTCGCGATGCGCAAGCTCGATGACGAGCGCAAGGACCTCACGCCGCTCCTCGACGTGATCCTCGAGCAGGTGCCGCCAGCAGCGACCGAGGACGCCGTCGCGAAGCCGCTCAAGCTCCAGACCTTCAACCTCGCCTACGACAACTTCCTCGGACGCCTCGCCATCGCGCGCGTGTACGAGGGCTCCGTGAAGGCAGGGCAGACCGTCATCGTGAAGAAGCCGGACGGCGCGAGCCGAAACGCGAAGATCACCAAGCTCTTCACCTTCAAGGGCGTCGAGCGCGTCGACGTGCCCGAGGCGATCGCCGGAGACATCGTGATCGTCGCTGGCATCGAGGACGCGTACATCGGCGAGACCGTCACCACCGACGCCGCCGTCGAGCCGATGCCAGCCATCGCGATCGACGAGCCGACGATCACCGTGAACTTCCTCGTCAACAACTCGCCGTTCGCGGGCCGCGAGGGCAAGTACGTGACGAGCCGCCAGCTCCGCGAGTACCTCGAGCGCGAGCTCGAGGTGAACGTGGGCCTCAAGGTGGACTTCGTCTCGCCTGACGCCTTCAAGGTCTCCGGCCGCGGCGAGCTCCACATCGCCATCCTCCTCGAGAACATGCGCCGCGCGGGCTACGAAATGCAGGTCTCCCAGCCGCAGGTCATCATCCAGGAGATCGACGGCGTGAAGCACGAGCCGTTCGAGGAGGTCATCATCGACACCCCGACCGAGTACCAGGGCGCCATCATCGAGCGCCTCGGCACCCGCGCGTTCGTGCTCCAGAACCTCGTGCAGGAGGGCGACACCGTCCGCCTCACGCTCGAGGGCCCTACCCGCGGACTCCTCGGCTACCGCAACCAGTTCGTGGTGGACACGAAGGGCGAAGGCATCCTCTCGTCGCGTGTCATCGGCTTCAAGCCGTACGCGGGCGAGATCAAGAAGCGCCAGGTGGGCTCCATGATCTCCATGGCGACCGGCAAGGCGCTCGGCTACGCGCTCTGGAGCATGCAGGAGCGCGGCGTGCTCTACATCGTCCCGGCGACGGAGGTGTACGAGGGCATGGTCGTGGGCAACACCTCGAAGGGCGAGGAGATGGTGGTCAATCCTACCAAGGGGAAGAACCAATCGAACGTCCGCTCCTCGGGCAACGACGAGGCGATCAACCTCTTCCCGGCCTACACGCTCACCATCGAGCGCGGCCTCGAGGTCATGGCCGAGGACGAGTACCTCGAGATCACCCCGGTCTCGGTCCGCCTCCGCAAGCAGGGTCTCACCGAGACCGATCGTGCGAAGAGCAAGCGCTCGTCCTAGGCACGACGTTTCGTCAGAAGGAAAGTCGCTCGCGAGAGCGGCTTTCTTCATGAATCCTCCAGCTACGCTCAGGTATGGTGACGTGGTTACATCCAATCAATACACACCATGCTTTACACCATCGCAGCGATCCTCCTTATCCTCTGGCTCCTCGGCGTCGTGACGTCGTACACGCTCGGCGGGTTCGTGCACCTGCTCCTCGTGATCGCGATCATCGTGGTGCTCATCCGCCTCATCCAGGGCAAGAATCCTATCGCATAGGTAGCAGCGTGCTCGAAGAGCGCCCGGGCAGGAGTCCGGGCGCTTTGCTATGCACAGCGCCGGGGAAAGGGCAGGGGTTGCCAAAAAGCGTTGTATCTGCTATATTGTTGCCACAACGGTTACTCCATGGTTTGACGTCTTGAAGAGTCATTCAAGGCCAGGCACCAGCGCGCAAGCGCAACAGCTTGAAACTCTCGAGGACGGTTGAAGCCAGAATCTGGCTACTTACACAAACCGCGCGCGAACAGCGTGCACTAGCATTTCACGAATATGAATCAGAAGAATGACACGCGCTCGCGCGGGCCTCGCCGCTCGTCTGGAGGCGCGCCGAACCGTTCCCGCTCCGGCGGCGGACGTCCTGCGCCCGTAAGCTCCGCGTACGAGGCAGGCATGCGCTTCGCGCTCGAGAACGGCTTCAAGCGCCCGGCTACCGCAGCCGTGGAGTTCAAGCGCTCCCGTTCGGGAGGAGGCTCCCGCGGCCCTCGCCGTGACGGCGGGTCGTCTCGCGGCGGCTTTGGCGGCGGCGATCGCGGATCGCGCGGGAGTTCCCGCGGAGGAGGCCGCTCCGGAGGACGCAACTATCAGGAGATGAACGTCGACCTCTCGAAGCTCGTCAACAAGGCGACCGCGCCGGCCGAGGTCGAGGTCTACACCCCGACTCACGCCTTCGCGGACTTCGCGGTGGACGAGCGCCTCAAGGCGAACATCGCGAACAAGGGCTACACCACCCCGACCCCGATCCAGGACCAGTCGATCCCGTACGTCCTCGCAGGGAAGGATGTCGTAGGTCTCGCGAACACCGGTACCGGGAAGACCGCGTCGTTCCTCATCCCGCTCATCGACAAGGTGCTCAAGTTCCGGGCGCTGGGCAAGGACGAGCGCGTGCTCGTCATGGTCCCGACCCGCGAGCTCGCCATCCAGATCGAGGAGGAGTTCTTCGGCTTCGCGAAGGGTCTCGGCATCGCGTCGGTCACCTGCGTCGGCGGCGCGAACATCGTCCCGCAGATCCGCGTCCTCAAGCGCAACCCGGCCTTCGTCATCGGAACCCCGGGACGTCTCAAGGACCTCATGGAGCGCCGCGAGCTCAACCTCTCGAACTTCGGCACCGTCGTGCTCGACGAGGCTGACCGCATGCTCGACATGGGCTTCATCGAGGACATGCGCTTCATCATGAGCAAGATGCGCGCCGAGCGCCACACGCTCTTCTTCTCGGCAACCATGTCGAGGGACATCGAGCGCCTCATCGGCGACTTCCTCACCGATCCGGTGCAGGTCCGCGTGAAGACGCGCGAGACGTCGCACACGATCGATCAGGACGTGGTCCAGGTCCATCACTCGCAGAAGTTCGACAAGCTCGTCGAGATCCTCAAGCAGGACAGCTTCGAGAAGGTGCTCGTCTTCGGGCGCACCAAGCACGGCGTCGAGCGCCTCGCGAAGGACCTCCGCTCCGCGGGCATCCGTTCGGATTCTATCCACGGCAACAAGACGCACTCCGCACGCCAGAAGGCGCTCATCGCCTTCAAGCGCGGCGACGTGCGCGTCCTGACGGCGACCGACGTCGCGGCCCGCGGCCTCGACATCTCGGGCGTCTCGCACGTGATCAACTACGACCTCCCGTCGACGTACGAGGACTACACGCACCGCATCGGCCGCACCGGCCGCGCGGGCAAGACCGGCCAGGCGCTCACCTTCATCCCGTAAGGGAAGCCCGTGTGCCCACTATGCAGCCCCTGCCTCCGGCGGGGGTTTGCTATACTTATCGGCATAGCATCTTAAGGGCACATATACAGTACGTATGGAAAAGAAAGATAAGAAGGCCGTCGGCGAGTTCCTCGAGAAATACGGGACCGCGCTCGCGGTGCTCATCGGCGCGCTCGTCATCGGCGCGGCGCTCGTGTTCGGCAAGGGCGGAAGCACCGGCCAGTTCGTCCCGAACCAGCCGGCCGCCGCGGTCGACGTCGACATCAAGGACGTGAAGACCGAGGGCAACCCGTACATCGGCTCCAAGAACGCGCCGGTCACGATCGCGCTCTGGTTCGATTACCAGTGCCCGTTCTGCAAGCAGCTCGAGCTCGGCGCGATCAACGACATCAACAACGCATACGTGAAGGACGGAAAGGTCCGCATCGTCTTCAAGGACTTCCAGTTCCTCGGCGAGGATTCCGATACCGCTGCCGTCTACGCCCGTGCCGTCTGGGAGGCGTATCCTGATCGCTGGTACGAGTGGTACCGCGCGATGGCTGAGCACCAGGATGAGGAGCATGGCGGCTTCGGCGACTCTGCGACCATCACCGCGATGACGAAGGAGCTCGGCCTCGACACCGACCGCATCGCGAAGCTCATCGCCGACAAGGGCGAGGAGTACAAGGCAGCGATCGCCGCTGACCGCACCGAGGGAAGCTCCTTCGGTATCAACGGCACGCCAGGCACGATCATCGGCAAGACGAGCCTCTCGGGCGCGCAGCCGTTCTCGGCCTTCAAGCCGCTCATCGACGCGGAGCTCAAGTAGCATTCGGCTCGCGTGAGAAATGCAAACCCCGCCCCTTGGCGGGGTTTGCTAGTATAGGGGGCATGACGCCAACGGAAGTCGTCGTGAACGACCTGATGCAGAAGGACTATCGGTACCTGCGCACCGAGCCCATGGGCAAGCACTTCGACCCGGAGTTCCGGCCGGACCTCTCGCCAAAGGAGATGCTCGCGCTCGGTGTCTTCGGCGGGAAATACATGACGGACGGCCGCGGGGAATTCCCGGAGGACTGGTTCACGCATGCCAAGCTCTCCCCGGAACGGCATGACAAGTCCCTCAACTATTTCGGCGTAGACGCGTCGCAGCCCCTGTCCGTGTGGCGCGCGAAGGGCTGGATCTATGACGAAGACCCGCGAGGCTGGTTCCAGTGGTACTGCCGGTATTATTCCGGCCGGAGGATCCCGGCCGAGGATGCGCGCCAGATAAGGCGCTGGAAGCAGATGGTGCGTCACGTGGCGCAGGTGAAGAACGCGTGCCGCGCGGGCGACGCTACCTGCCATACGCGCCAGCGCCAGGCGCTCCTACATTGGGCCTATGACAGTCGCAGGCTATAGTGCACGCATGAGCGAGCAGGAATTCGAGCAGATCGCCATCGGCGAATGGAACCGCATACCGGAGCGCTTCTCGCGCAAGGTCGACAACGTCGCGCTCCTCATCGAGGACGACATCGACGACGAGATACGAGAGCTCGAAGGGCTCGAGGAAGGGGAGACCCTGCTTGGTCTCTATCGTGGCATTCCCTTAACCGAGCGGGGAAGCGAGTACGGCGTGGGCGTGACGCTTCCTGACACCATAACCCTCTACCGCCTCCCGATCATCGAGGAGGCCGAGGAGATGGATCGCTCGTTCAGGGATGCGGTGCGGATCGTAGTGCGTGAGACCATCTGGCACGAGGTGGGGCATTACTTCGGGTTGCCGGAGCACGGAGTGAACGAGCGGGAAGAGGAGGGGACGAATCGGTTCGAGCCCTAGTCCTAAAGTCTTAGGGGTTAATATAAAGATATGGAATCTCTTCTGACCCTTTGGCAAGGCATATTGGGGGGCGACAGCAGCATTGGTTCTATCGTTCGGCTTTTTTCATCATACGGTAGTGGCACCAGATGTACCGATTGCTGCAACTCAATCCGATCAAGTACACGAATCTAGGTCATCCGAAGATTTGTTAACTAAGAAGCCAGTACCACCACAAAAAAACGAAGAAGTTAAAGATCCGCGTGCCGTTCCTGGATCGATAACCGATAAGGGTTTTTATCTGGGTCCAGATAACTGTCGTTCATCTGTTAATGAGAGAACCTCGCTCGCTCCCACGGGAGATACCGGTCTCTATACTAATGAAGATGCGGTTATCATTGGAAAGCAACATTGCTTCTTTCGTGGCAGAAGAGACGCAGATATCCCTTCGTCATTTACTTTAGGGTCTGCGAGTTCTACCGGATCAGGTAGCGCTTGGTATGTTCGTGAGGGTGCCCACTATCCTGCGAGAAAGGAAGACTGCCCTTATGTAAACAATGGCCTCACTCCAATCCAGGTCTGGTCTCTAGAGCTTAACCAGAGTACGGGTCAGTTGGTGATAATAGAGAGTTGTGGAAGTGCAATCTTCGATTAGTGCTAGCTCATTCGTCCTGCGCGCATGAATAAAAAGCCGGATCCCAAGGAATCCGGCTCATTTTGCTATCGCACCATGGTGCCTGGCAGGGGCGCCTGCGGGAGGACGAACGGCTCGTTCGAGAACCGGATGTCTCCTGCGGAAGTGGCGAGCGAGGAAGCGACGTTGGCTCCGGCCTGCGCTCCATCGAGGAATGCGATAGCGGTCTGCTCGATCTCTGACAGAACGCCGGGAAGCAGCAGCTTGAGGACGATGATACCGATGCCGAGCCCGATAGCTTTCGTGATTGCCATAGGCAGGTCATGAACGGATAAGGCGCACGGATAGGGAGGCGCAGAGCGTCCCGCATCGATCGTCTTTCAAGGTCCTGATTCCCTCTATCCCCTAGAACACCCTCGAATCGGGGGAGGTTTCCTGGGGATGGACGCATTGCTAGGTTCGGGCGTATAGTGCCCGCAGGTAGGTGTATTTTGGAGGATAGTCAGATGGATTGGTCAGAAGAACGTATCTCTACCTTAAAGAAGCTGTGGCTTGAAGGCTTGTCTGCCAGCCAGGTCGCGCGGCAGCTCGGCGGGGTGACCCGCAGCGCGGTCATCGGCAAGGTGCATCGTCTCGGCCTGAGCGGTCGGCCGAGCCCGTCGCAGCCGGCCCGGCCAGCCTTCAAGGCTCCGCGCCCGTCTCGCCCTGCTGCGACGACGCGGCCTCGGGCGACGCGGCGTGCCGTCCCTGCGGAGCCGGAGGCAGAGCCCCACGTGCCTCGCGAGGAAGAGCCGGGTGCGGCGACGTTGCTTACGCTCGGCGCGCATATGTGCAAGTGGCCGATCGGCGATCCTGAATCGGACGGCTTCACATTCTGCGGCCGGCGATCCGGCTCTGGACCGTACTGTTCGGAACATGATCGAGTCGCGTATCGATCGATGGGCAAGAAGTCGTCCGTCGAGCGAACCAAGGATATGGTGCAACCGATTGACCAATGAAACGATAGAGGCCCGTCACGTATAGTGGCGGGCCTCCTGTCATTCGTGCGGCTATGACCCTGCTTCGTCGTTCGCCTCATCAGCAGCGTCAGCGGCATCTTCGAGCTTGCGTGCGTCCTCTTCCGCCTCGCGGCGCTTGCGTTCAGCCTCCTCGCGCATCTCGTCTGTATCAGCCATAGGCAAAATCAGGTTAGCCGGGTATGCGGCAATCCTACGCTCCCGAGCATGGAGGCCTCATGAAGAGGCTAGGTCTCTTTCTCGAAATCGAGCGCGATGGAGTTGATGCAGTACCGCTTGCCGCCCGCATCCTCCGGTCCGTCGTCGAAGACGTGGCCCAGATGGCTGCCGCAGTTCTTGCAGAAGACCTCCGTGCGGTGCATGCCATGGCTGTCATCCGGACGGGTCCCGACGTTCTCGGCAACCTTCGGGTCCGTGAAGGACGGCCAGCCGCTGCCGGAATCGAACTTCGTGTCCGATCCGAAGAGCACGGCGTGGCAGGCGCGGCAGCGATACGTGCCGTCCTCGTGGTTGTCGACGTACTTCCCGGCAAACGCGGCTTCGGTGCCCGCCTCGCGCAGGACCCGGTATTCCTCAGGGCTCAGCGCCTCCCTCCACTCCTCTTCGGTCTTATGTATAGGTTCCATATGCATCCATCATACCTCCGGAATGATGGATCTCCGGGGCGTGCGTCAGGGCCTCTGTGCCAGGGCACGCTTGTGCTACTATGGCGGCATCATGGCACGCACGAAGCTTTTCGCCGCCATAGCCCTCCTCGCGACAGCGCTCCCTGCCACGGCCTCCGCTGCGACCTTCGTGAACGCCCGCACGCTCGTCATCTCGGAGGCACCATCCGATAACGTGTATCTGGCCGGGACCGACATCACGGTCGCGGTACCGCTTCCGCTCGACGTCCTCGCGGCAGGCGGCACCATAGACCTCGCGGCGCCGGTGGCAGGCGACGCGATGCTCGCGGGCGGCACCATCGCCGTGGACCGTCCCGTAGGAGGGGACCTCCGCGCGGCAGGCGCGCAGGTGATCATCACGGCTCCCGTGCAGGGCGACCTCACCATCGCGGGCGGTACCGTCACCGCATCCTCGAGCGCGCAGGATACGCGCATCATCGGCGGGACGGTCCGCGCGACTGGCGGCGGCGCACGCACCGTCATCTATGGCGCGGACGTGCATCTCTCCGGAAGCTTCGCGGGAGACGTCGAGGTTATCGCGTCGGACCGCCTGACGCTCGCCGAAGGCACAGTCATCGCGGGCGCGCTCAAGTACGATGCGCCGCAAGAGGTCGCGATGCCGGCTACCTCGAGCGTCGTGGGCGGCGTGACCTACACGGGCGCGTCCTCGTACCTCCCGACGGTGGAGCAGGCGAAGACCTTCGCCATCGCCGGCGCGAGCGTGTTCTTTGTGGTGCGCATACTCGCGGTGCTCATCGCCGCAGCGCTCCTCGCGGGCCTCTTCCCGGTCTTCTCGCAGCAGGTCGCAGACAAGGTCCTCGCGCGGACTCCGGGCCGCTTCGCGATGCTCGCGCTCCTCGGGTTCGCCGTGGTGTTCGCCGCGCCGGTGCTCATCTTCATACTGCTCGTATCGTTCGTGGGCATGGGCGTCGCGTTCCTGCTCCTGGCTGCCTATGCGCTCCTCCTCATGCTCGGCTATCTCTATGCCGGCATCGTCGCGGGCGCGGCGCTCGGGCGCGGGCTCCTCAAGCGCGAGCGCGTGACCTGGAAGATCGCACTGCTGGGCATGCTCGCGCTCTACCTCATCGGCACCGTCCCTGCGCTCGGCGGCCTCATAACGTTCATCCTCTTCCTCGCCGCTACCGGCAGCATCGTCGCCATCGCGAACCGCTTCGCGTTCGGCAGGTTCTCGGAGGACGAGTCGCTCTCGGCGGAATAGGACTATGATCCCAGAGGCTGGCACCACGGCACCCGATTTCACGCTCCTCGACCAGGACGGCGTTTCGCATACGCTCTCAGCGCACCGCGGAAGTCGCGTGCTCCTGTATTTCTATCCGAAGGACGATACGCCAGGCTGCACGAAGCAGGCCTGCATGCTGCGCGACGCGATGCCGAGCTTATCTGCGCTCGATGCGGTTGTGTTCGGCATATCCGCCGACTCGGTGAAGAGCCATAAGAAGTTCGCCGAGAAGTACGGTCTCCCGTTCACGCTGCTTTCGGACGAGGATCATGTGGTATCAGAGCGCTATGGCGTCTGGGGCACGAAGAGGATGATGGGCCGGGAGTACCAGGGCATCAAGCGCACCTCGTTCCTCATCGACCGCAACGGCGTCATCAAGAAGGTCTACGAGAACGTGAAGCCCGAGCTCCATGCGGACCAGGTCCTCCTCGACCTGAAGGACCATGCCTAAGCCTTCGACGTCCGAAGAGCGGAAGGCGCGCGCGAAGAAGATCCTCGCGTACCTGAAGAAGGCGTATCCGGTACCCAAGACCGAGCTCGCTTTCACGACTCCGATACAGCTCGTCGTGGCAGTTATGCTCTCCGCGCAGTCCACCGACAAGCGCGTGAACCTCGTCACGGCGACGCTCTTTAAGAAGTACAAGACCGTGAAGGATTTTGCGGATGCGGATCTCGCCGAATTCACCGAGGCGATCTCGTCCATAACCTTCTACAAGAACAAGGCGCGGCATATCCTCGCTACGGCCCGCATGATCAGGGACGAGTTCGGCGGCAGGATCCCGAAGACGGAGGCGGAGCTCGTGCGCCTTCCGGGGGTAGCGTACAAGACCGCGCATGTCGTGCTCGGCGAGCTCCATGACATATGGGAGGGCATACCTACCGATACGCACGTCCGCCGCTTCGCTCTGAAGTTCGACCTTACCGACCATACCGAGCTCACGAAGATATCGAAGGACCTTGAGGCGCTGGTTCCGAAGAAGGACTGGAAGTACGTGAACAACGGGCTCGTCTTGTACGGGCGCTACGTCTGTAAGGCGAATCCGCATCCGTGCGAGGATCATCCGCTCACGAAGCTCTGGCCGCCGGCGGCTGAGCGCTGGCCGAAGGCGAAATAGTTGACATGTGGCCGGAATTCGGTAGTATCTATCCGATCCCAGTCCCTTGAATCAGTCGGCCGCAAGCATCGCCTACCGGGAGATGGTGTAGAGTTCCTGGAGCGCTTTTCCCGAAGCCTAAAGGGAGCCTCTCCATCGGGCATTGGCGCCTCGGCGCCGTATACGCTAACCGCCTGGTTGAGCTTCAAGGGACTGGGTGACCCCTGCTCTTTCTTCTTTCTACAAACGTCTCTTCGGAGGCGTTTTTTCTTTTACCTCCTCAGAGATGGGCGATTTGGTATACTAATGCATATGGAAAAGACACTCACGCGCAGCAGGACGAACAGGGTATTCGCGGGCATCATGGGAGGTCTCGGCGAGTTCTTCGGCATCGATCCGGTGCTCATCCGCCTCGGCTACCTCATCCTCACGGTCTTCACCGGCTTCGTGCCAGGACTCGTCGGATACTTCCTCGCGATCCTCATCGTCCCTGAGGCGCCGCTCGTGAAGCCATCGAAGCCTGTGACGGAGGAGAAGGGCGATGACAGCGAAACGGTTTAGGGACCTCGCCCTCGCGCACTACGAGGCGCAGGGGCGTCATGACCTTCCCTGGAGGAAGACGAAGGATGCGTACCGCATCCTCGTGTCCGAAGTGATGCTGCAGCAGACGCAGGTGGAGCGGGTCATTCCGTTCTATCGCGCCTTTCTCGAATCGTTCCCAACCGTGAGCGCGCTCGCTGAGGCGCCACTCTCGTCCGTACTGCTCCATTGGCAGGGGCTCGGATATAACCGCCGGGCGAAGATGCTGCACGAGGCGGCGAAGACCGTGGTGCGTGAGCATAAGGGAAAGATGCCTGTGTCCGTAGAGACGCTCGAGACCCTGCCTGGCGTCGGGCACTATACGGCACGCGCGGTAGCGGCGTTCGCTGGCAACAAGGATGTCGTGTTCGTGGAGACGAACCTGCGTACCGCCGTTATCCATCACTTCTTCCCGAACGCGGAGAAGGTCGATGATAAGGAGGTGCTTTCGATACTGGAGAAGGCGCTGCCGGAAGGGGATTCACGGCGCTGGTACTCGGCGCTCATGGACTATGGTGCGCATCTGAAGCGCTCTGGTATCCGTGTGAATGCGAAGAGCAAGGGCTATGCGAAGCAGGCTGCGTTCACGGGATCTGGGAGAGAGGCGCGGGGTGCTATTTTGAAGGCACTCGCGAAGGGTCCGCAGACCGAAACGTATCTGGAGGGAATACTTGGACCTGATCGGAGCGAGCAGGTTAGTGCTATGCTCGCAAAGTTGGCTTCTGAGGGTCTGGTTGAGAAGAGGCGAGGTAGGTATCGACTTCCACTCTAACCACTACAACCAGAACAAAACCCCATTCAAGGAGTGTCTTCTTCAGAATTATTTTAACTCAGTAAATTATAATCTTCTTGCAAACCTTATAATAAATTCATGCAAGGATTAATATCGAGTATTAGCTGGTCTATAGTTGACATTACTGCTACTGCGGTGGCATTTGTAATGGCTATATCTACACTGCATTTTGATACCGCGCTATTTATATTGAATCCGCCTCAAGATACGCCAGGGCAGCAGACAGAGGTAAAAGACAGCATAGAATTGCCGGTGGCTCAGGCACCTCAAATACCGATTGTAAAAAGCGCAGAGGATAAAATATCTGAACCGGTATTTCCTCCAGTGGACCAGATATACGTTTTCAGCGCGACTATCGTAGAGAAAAAGGAAGACCCCTCAGAAGATACTGAACTTTATGAAGTGGACATCAGAAGATCCTACAAAGGTGATCTTCAAGGAAGAACACGTATTCTTGTTAACCGCGGATTTCGGTTTGGAAAAGTCGGAACCGGCCATCCCTATGCGGCTGTCTATGATAAAGAATACGATGCGTATGACACGAGGTCTTTATCGAGTCTGGTTTCCTTCAATGGTGTAGTTGTCGAGAAATTGGAAGAAGATGAGGGTAAATTAGGTCAGCGCTACAAAATTAAAATAACGTACAGCGAACTCATATCTCAACCTGTCTCAGGAACGCTTCTGATGAATAATCAGTTGGGTCAAGAGCTGGAGATTGGTAAACAGTACGCTTTCTATGCAGTGAGGAAGCCGCGCACAAGTCAGTACGAGATTCTTCATGCTAGGTATCCTGCACCTATCTATGACTAAGCATTAGAGGTTACTTGGCACAAGTTATCTCTAATCTTCAGCGTACATCCTTAAGCGGGATCGTAACGAGAATCCCGAGCGCAACCACAAGTGCGCCTGATACCTGGAAGAATCCGGTGTAGTTTCCTGCGACGAGCAGTACGCTCGCGAAGACCGGCGCCACGAGCGCCCCAACCGGGCGCATCATGCGGAAGACTGAGATGGTATTCGCGTCCTTTTCAGAGACACGCCTGAAGAAGTGCCCCTCGATCATGGCCTCAGAGAGCGCCGCACCGATGCGGGAAACAAACAGGATAAGTGCGACAACAATGAGCGGCGTGCTCGACGTTATGAACGCGATGGACCCGAACGCGAGCCCGGTTATAACGAAGCCAGCAATCATGAGCTCCTTGTCGCCGAGCCAGCGGTCCGCAATCACGCCTGCCGGATACTCCACGAACACGAACGGCAGCAGCATGACGGCGAAGACCCAGCCCAGGTCGCTCCAGGCGAAGCCGAGCGCCGTATGCAGGTAGAGGGGTATGTAGAGCGGCGCGAGATGATAGAAGAACTGGAGGACGCCGTTCCCGAAGGCGGCAGCGCGCAGGTCAGGATCCCGCCAGAGGCAGAAGCAGGTGGACCGTACGCCGGTCAGGCTCGGCGGCTCTCCCTCAGGGAGGCGCTCGAACATGAGCAGGACGATGAACGGCATGAGGGAGAGGGATGCGGCGAGGAAGATGCGCGCATAGGCCTCGGTGCCGTCGAGGAGATACCCGATGATGAGGGGCGTGAATATGAGCGCCGCGTTGCCTGCCGTGAGGAAGAGGGTGCGTATGCGTCCCGTGGACCCCTCCTCGTTGGTCGCCGCCTCGAGCAGGAGGTCGAGCTGGTACGCGATGAGCGGGGAGAGCGCGCAGGCGATCGCGACGCAGAGCACGGCGAAGATCGCGCTCGGCGAGAAGGTTAGTACGTATATCGATACGCCCTGCAGGAACGCGAGCGCGATGGCGAGATGCTTCGCGCCATGCCGCTTCACGAGGCGGGGCATGAACGGGAAGGCGAGGAGCGTGAGGATCGCGCCGAAGGATACGACGAGCCCCGTCTGGCTCTCGGGCATGAAGAGCGCGAGGTACGGCGCGATCACGTAGATGATCAGGAAGAAGTGCGCGGCTCCGAAGAAGTTCGCGAAGGAAAGGACGAGGCGCGGATGCATTACGAACCAGTTTAGCATTCCTTCATGCGACAAAAGGAAAATCCCGTCACAAAAGTGACGGGATTTTCTCGAACGATCCGTGTCGTTAGACCCCGATGAGCACCGGGATGACCATCGGCGCCTTGTTGGTGCGCGTGAAGAGGTATCCGGCCATGGTGTCCGAGAGCGCGTTCTTCACGAAGTCGAGGTCCACCGGGTTCATGCCCTCGGTAGCGTCCTCCACGGTCTTCTTGATGAGGAGACGCGCCTGGTTGAGCATGTCCTGGTTCTCGCGGAGGTACACGAAGCCGCGAGAGATGATGTCCGGGGACTTACGGAGCTTTCCGGTCTTCAGGTTGACGGTCGCGATGATGACGAACATGCCGTCCTTCGCGAGCATCTGGCGGTCGCGGATGACCACCTCCTGCATGTCGCCGATCGAGAAGCCGTCAACCACGAGCGGCGCGGACGGGACCTTCTGCTTGTGGATCTCCATGCGGGTGCCCTCGTCGACGATGTCGATGACGGTGCCGTTATCCGCGATGACGATGGATTCGCGCGGGCGTCCTGCCTGCTCGACAGCCTTCGCGTGGGAGGCGGTCATCGAGTAGTAGCCGTACGCCGGCATGAAGAACTTCGCGTTGACCTTCTGGTTGATCCAGATGAGCTCGCCGGTGTTGCCGTGACCCGTGGAATGCACGTCCGAGGAACGGTAGTGGATGAGCGAGACGCCGTTGCGGTACAGGTTATCCTTCAGGCGCTGGACGGCGATCTCGTTGCCTGGGATGACCGAGGACGAGAGCACCACGGTATCGCGCGCGTTGAGCGTGATCGACTTGTGCTGCTTGGTCGCGATGCGCATGAGCGCCGCGAACTCCTCACCCTGGGCGCCGGTCGAGAGGATCACGATCTTGTCCGGCGAGTAGTCCCCGATCTCTGCGGCCGTTATGATCGTATCCTTCTTCACCTTGAGGAGGCCGGTCTTCTGCGCGATCTCGAGATTCGTCTTGATCGAGCGTCCTTCCGTGACAATCTTCTTGCCGAGGGACTCGGAGATCTCGATGATGCGGACCATGCGCTCGAACTGCGAGGCGAAGGTGCCGATGATGAGGCGGCCCTTCACGGTCTTGATGATGTCCTCGAGGGTCTCGTGCACCTTGCGCTCAGGGACGGAGAATCCGTCGCGCTCCGCGTTCGTGGAGTCGGCGATGAAGAAGAGGTTCTTCTGCGCGCCGATCGCGCCCCACTTCTTCTGCTCGGCCTCCGTCGGGATGCCGTTCTCGTGGTCGAGCTTCAAGTCTCCGGTGGCGATGACGTTTCCGTACGGGGTCTCTATCGCGATGCCCA
This sequence comes from uncultured bacterium, assembly GCA_937879955.1. GTDB lineage: Bacteria > Patescibacteriota > Minisyncoccia > Phycocordibacterales > Phycocordibacteraceae > C7867-001. The sequence continues at coordinate 285,905 of CALFMK010000001.1, read as the reverse complement.
TGGAGTCCGGGATCGAGTGGGTCACCGGGAAGAACTGCACCTTGGTCGAGCCGATGGTCATGGTCGAGCTCGGGTCGACGGTCACGACGTTGAGCTCGGGCTGGTCAGGATACTCCTCCTGGCGCTTCTTGATCATCACCGCGGAGAGGTTCTGGGTATAGATAGGAGGATTGCCCATGCGCTCCATGAGGAACGGGATGCCGCCGATGTGGTCGAGGTGGCCGTGCGTGATGAAGATGCCGCGGATGCGGTCCTTGTTCACCTCGAGGTACTTGGTGTTCGGGAGGACGTAGTCGACGCCCGGCTGCGTGTCCTCGGACACGAACTGGAAACCGACGTCAAAGACGAAGATGTCGCCGTTGGTCTCGACGGTGAACATGTTGCGTCCCACCTCCTCGACGCCGCCGAGCGGCACGATGCGGACGACGTCCTTGCCGGGAGCCGCCGGGAGGTACTCGGGCGCGCGCTTGGCTGGCATGCCCTCGCCGGACGCGTTCATTGGGCGCGAATCAGGGCGTCCGCCGCGGCCCTGGGAGCGTCCTGCGCCTCCGCGGTTGCCGCGTCCGCCGCGAGAGCCGCGGCTGCGCGTGCGTCCGCCTTCGCGGGGGGCGCCGGAACGGGGCGAGGGAGCGCTTGCTTCAGGCTTCTGGGAACGTGGGCTCGGCGCAGGGGCCGGCGCTGGTGCTGCTGACATGATGATAGTAGTTAGGTGCTAGATAAATTCGGTCGCACGATGTCGTAAATGGTTCAGTGCGCACTAGGCAGCCAGGAGACCGTGATCTCTGGGCTATCGACTGATCACTGAGGGGCGAATACGGGCCACACTTCTTCCGTGTTCCTATACCACTGCGCTACGGTCGCATACCTGTCCGAAGGCGATGCTATCTGGGGGAGGCGTACGCCGTGAACGCTGTTAGGGATAGCATACAGGAAGTCCGGTGCGTGCGTAAAGGCAGCCGGATAATCGTTCGCGATGAGCGTCGAGAGCTCCTGCAGGTCCTCGTGCGCTGCCGCCTGGTCGCGCTCCTGGCGTACCCGCTCGAGGAGCTGGTCCACGGCCCGGTTCGCGTAGCCGGCGATGTTGAGGCCCGGATCGCTGCGCTCGCCGGAGTCCCAGAACGCGAACAGGTCGCGGTCCCGGCCGATCACCATGCCGAAGAGGAGCACCTCGTACGCGCGCGGGCGTATCACCGACGACGCGAGGTCGCCCGGCTCGTACAGCTCCACCTCGGTAGGGACGCCGAGGCGCTCCCAGTCGCTCTCGATCGACGCGGCGATCGCCTTCAGCTCCGCGACGTTCGAGGTCTTGAGCGTCACGGACGAAAGCTGCAGCTTCTCGCCCGCGTTCTCCCAGGCGCCCGTCTCCTCGTCGCGGCTCCAGCCCGCGTCCTCGAGCACCTCGGTCGCGAGCGCGACGCCGTCGCCCTCAGGGAGCACAGGCTCCTCGATGCCGGAGCCAGGCGGCACCGGTCCCGTGAGCGGCGTCGCGTACCCGCCGAGCACCTGGTTCACGATGCGGTCACGGTCAACCGCAAGCGAGAGCGCCTCGCGCACCTCCGCATGGGCGAAGACCGGGTTCACGTCGCCGTTGAAGAACGCGCCGAAGACGCGGGAATACGGCGCCTTGAGCGCGCCCTCTACCGGGATGCCGTACGCGCTCTCGACCTTGCCGCGCTCGTACGCGTCGGCGAGCGCCGATACGTCGTCATAGAAGCGGATGCGGATGCGGTCGAGATGCGGACGGCCGAGGGCGTACCGCTCCGAGGCCTTGAGGTCGTAGGCGGTCACGCTGCCGTCCTTGTCGCGCTCGACGCGCGTGACCGTGAAGGGTCCGGCGCCCACGGGCTCTATCATGAGCGGCGAGAACGAGAACTCGTCCACCGGCACGTTCCGCCACTTGTTGGCAGGGAGGATGCCGAGCGTGGTGTCCGCGAGGAACGGCGCGTACGGCTTCGGGAGCGTGAACGAGACCGTTCGGCTGTCGATAGTCTCGGCACGGATGTTCGCCCAGTTCGCGAGCTCCGGGGAACGGAGCGCCGGGTCCTGCGCCTTCTCGACGGTGAAGACCACGTCGTCCGCGGTGACGGGCGTGCCGTCCGAGAACGCCGCGCCTGCGCGCAGGATGAACGTATATACCGTCCCGTCGTCAGAGACGCTATAGCTTTCGGCGAGTACCGGCGTGAGGTTGCCGTCGCCGTCGATGCCCATGAGTCCCGCGTAGGTGAGCGCGGCGAGATCGCGGTCCGCGTCGGTGAGCGCGAGCAGCGGGTTCACGAAGCGCGGCTTCCCGACGATGCCCTCGGTGAGGCTGCCGCCGTCGGCAGGGATCGTCACGAGGAACGTCCGCTCGAGCGCGATGAGTCCCGCGACGAGCGTGCCGAGCACGAAGAGGCTGAGTACGCCCGCAATGAAGCGGTCGCCCGGAGAGAGCTTGCGTACGAACGAGGTCGCCCGCGAGAGCGGAGAGTCAGCGTATGAAGAAAAGAGGGGAGAGGGTCGCATAGGCGACGGGTGTATAGGGAATACAGATGACGCGCGACGCGCGAGCCCTTAGTAGAAGATGCCGGCGACCGCTGACGCTACGAAGAGGATAGCGATCACGATCGTCGCGTCGAACAGGAACTTCTCGGCGCCGCGGCGCTTGTAGAAGGTAGACGCGAAGTTATCGCCTCCGAAGGCTCCGCCGAGGGACGCCCCGCGGTTCTGCAGGACGATACCTACGATGAGGAGTAGGGAGAGGGCTATCTGGATGTAGGGCAGTGCTGCCGAAAGAGTCTCCATCTGTGCCCCGCATACTACCAAAAAGGGGAAGGAAAGGCAAAACCCTTTGCTGGCAGGAAATCTCCTCTATATGAAAAGCCCCCGGAACTCTAGGTTCCGGGGGCTGGTATCGGCTATTGCCGATACGGTTAGGCGGCCAGGGCCAGGCGGCGGCGCGCGTGCTCGCGGGCATAGTCCCAAGTGAGCACCAGGCTGCTCAGCAGGTAGCCGGCCGTGAGGAACGCGGCCATGCCCGGCCGGCCCTCGTGGATGCACGCAGCGACCAGGAAGGCCATGATCAGGCCGACCAGGGCGTAGGCGGCTATCAGGTCCAGGGCGGCGGTCCAGCGGATGACCGCGAAGAGCGAGGTGCTGGCGCCCACGATGAACAGGATGGCGATCAGGATGGTCTGCAGGTCAAGGTTCAGCATGGCTTGGTTCTCCCCATAAGCCGGTTTCTTTCTATATGTATATATAGCATATATACATATACATGTCAAGTATTAGGAATGGGCAGCATGCCTCTGAGGGGCGGCCCGGCTACGGCCGTTGCGGTGTCCTGCGGAATCTATAAAATCAATGCACGGACCCGACCTGTGGATAACTCAGACAGGGGAATCGGGCCGAACGACAGGGCAGTGTCATTCCTTATAAACCGCAATCGCGAATTATTTTCCTATGGCTACCACTGCAAAGAAGGTATCGATCAAGCCGCTCGGCGACCGTGTCCTGGTCTCGCCGGCACCGAAAGATGAGGCGACCCTCTCCGGCATCCTCATCCCGGACTCGGCGAACCGAGAAGCGCCGAGCAAGGGGACCGTGGTGGCGGTCGGTCCCGGCCGCCATGACGACGGCGTCCTCGTCCCTATGACGGTCAAGCCCGGCGACACGGTCCTCTTCTCGAAGTACGGCTTCGACGAGGTGAAGGTCGACGGACAGGAGTACTACATCCTCTCGGAGTCGGCGGTGCTCGCGGTTCTCGCGTAGTTTCACTTCCCTCCTCTTTTATTTCACGTCATCAATTCCCTTTCACTATGGCAAAGCAGATCCTATTCGGCGAAGAAGCGCGTAATGCTATCCATGCAGGCCTCAAGAAGTCCGCACAGGCCGTGAAGGTCACTCTCGGCCCCCGCGGACGAAACGTCGTCCTCGAGAAGGCGTACGGCGGTCCCCGCATCACCAACGACGGCGTCTCCATCGCGAAGGAGATCTCCTTCAAGGACCGGTTCGAGAACATGGGCGCGGAGATGGTGAAGGAGGTCGCGAACAAGTCGAACGACGTGGCCGGCGACGGCACCACCACGTCCGTGGTGCTCCTCGAGGCGCTCGTGGACGAGGGCGTGGCATCCATAACCAAGGGCGCGAACGCGATGATGATCCGCTCCGGCATGGAGCAGGCGCGCGACGCGGCGGTGAAGGAGCTCAAGGAGATGGCGAAGCCGGTGGCAGGACGCTCGGACATCGAGCAGATCGCGTCCATCTCCGCCGAGAGCGAGGAGCTCGGCCGCATCATCGCCGAGACCATCGAGAAGGTGGGCAAGAACGGCGTCGTCACGGTCGAGGAGAGCCAGGGCACCGAGCTCTCGTACGAGGTGGTCGAGGGCATGCAGACCGACAAGGGCTACGTATCCCCTTACTTCATCACGAACCCCGAGCGCATGGAGGCCGAGGCGCGCGACGTCCAGGTCCTCGTGACGGACAAGAAGATCTCGAACATCCAGGACCTGCTTCCGTTTCTCGAGAAGGTGGCCGCTACCGGACGCAAGGACCTCGTGATCGTCGCCGACGAGTTCGAGGGTGATTCGCTCTCGACGTTCATCCTCAACAAGGTGCGCGGCACGTTCAATATCCTTCCGGTGAAGGCGCCGGGATTCGGCAACCTCAAGAAGGAGATGCTCGCTGACATCGCGGCGGTCGTCGGTGCCGAGGTGCTCACGGGCGACACCGGCATGACGTTCGAGAACGCGGACGTCTCGATACTCGGCAGCGCCAAGCGCGTCATCGCCTCGAAGGACGCGACGACGTTCGTGGGCGGCAGCGGGAAGAAGGCGGACATCGCCGCGCGCGTCTCCCAGCTCGAGACGCTCGCGACTCAGACCACCTCGAAGTTCGACCGCGAGAAGCTCGAGCAGCGCATCGCGAAGCTCACGGGCGGCGTGGCCGTCATCCGGGTAGGCGCCGCGACCGAGACGGAGATGAAGTACCTCAAGGACAAGATCGACGACGCCGTGAAGGCGACGAAGGCGTCCATCGAGGAAGGCATCGTGCCGGGCGGCGGGACCGCGCTCGCGAAGGTGTCGCGCATGCTCCGCGTCGAGGACTGGGACTTCGATAACGAGGACGAGAAGCTGGGCTTCGCGATCGTGGGCAGGGCGCTCGAGGCGCCGCTGCGCCAGATCCTGGCGAACGCCGGGAAGGGCAACGGCTCCGCTATCGTGAAGCGCGTGCAGGAAGGCGAGGGCTTCGGCGGCTATGACGCGCTCAAGGGCGAGGAGGTCGCGGACATGACGAAGGCCGGCATCATCGACCCGGTGAAGGTGACGCGGAGCGCGGTGGAGAACGCGGTATCGTCCGCGAGCATCCTGCTCACTACCGAGGCCGCGGTCGCGGAGATCCCGGAGCCGAAGGCGCCTGCCGGAGACCCGGGCATGGGCGGGATGGATTTCTAGGCCGTCGCCCTAAAGAGGAAAACGCCGTCGACCGGGAGGTCGGCGGCGTCTTTCGTCTCAGCGGGCGCGGTTGTCCCTGGAGACCGGGTCGTTCGTCTGCAGGCTCACGACGATCAGCACGGCGACGATGACGGCGACGATGAGCACGACGAGCGCTTCTCCAGCGTATGGCCGCACCATCGCCCAGACGTTCTCGAGAGAAAAGCCCTCGAAGTCCTTCGCAAGGTACTTATACATGGCGGTTTCCTCCAATCTGACGCGGCTCTGCGGCCGTTCTTAGAAAACAGTACTCCTGAGGCTTCCGTGAAGCAATCGCTTGCGCACCCCCGCAGGCGTCATACAATATCTGCATATGACTACCCTTTACATCGTGCTCGGCATCGTGGCCCTCGTCGTGCTCTGGGTCGTGTTCGCTTACAACGGATTCGTCTCGCTCCGCAATCGCGCGAAGGAGGCCTGGTCCGACATCGAGGTGCAGATGAAGCGCCGCTATGACCTCATCCCGAACCTCGTGGAGACGGTGAAGGGATACGCCGCGCATGAGAGCGGCACGCTCGAGAAGGTGACGGAGGCCCGCACGGCGGCCATGGGCGCACAGACGATCGAGCAGCACGCGGAAGCGGAGAACATGCTCTCGGGCGCGCTCAAGTCGCTCTTCGCGGTCTCCGAGGCCTATCCCGACCTCAAGGCCAACGCGAACTTCCTCGAGCTCCAGCGCGAGCTCGCGGACACCGAGAACAAGATCATGGCGTCCCGCCGCTTCTACAACACGAACGTCCAGGCCCTCAACACGGCCGTGGAGCAGTTCCCGGGCAACGTGATCGCCGCGCCGTTCGGCTTCACGCAGATGGATCTCTTCGAGCTTTCAGAAGGCGAGCAGGCCGCCAAGGAGCCGGTGAAGGTCTCCTTCTAGCGCCCTTGCCGGACATGTTCCGGTCATCTACCCGTCTTATATAGGAAGAACGCCATGGCAACCCTGTATCAGCAGCGATCGAGAAACGTGCTCAAGACCTACCTCCTCATGGGCGGGTTCTTCGCGGTGGTCGTCCTCGTAGGCTGGGCTATCTCCTGGTATTACGACTCGCCCGGCATCCTGTACGGCGCGGTGGCGCTCTCGCTCATCATGAACGTGGGGAGCTACTGGTTCTCCGACAAGATCGCGCTCTCGATGAACGGCGCGCGGCCGGCATCAAGAGAGGAGTTCTTCGACCTCTATACCGTCACGGAGAACCTCGCCATAACCGCAGGGCTCCCGATGCCGAAGCTCTACGTGATCGAGGACCCGGCGCCGAACGCGTTCGCGACCGGCCGGGACGAGAAGCACGCGGTGGTCGCGGCGACCACGGGCCTCCTCGCCATCCTCGACCGCGCCGAGCTCGAGGGCGTGATCGCGCATGAGCTCTCGCACATCCAGAACAAGGACATGCTCGTGATGACGGTCGCGGTGGTGCTCGCAGGGTTCGTCGCCATCATCGCGGACATCTTCCTGCGCATGTCGCTCCTCGGCGGCGGGGACCGCGACAGCGACAGCAAGGCCGGCCTCATCGTCATGGTCCTCGCGGTGGTCGCGATCATTCTCGCGCCGATCGCCGCCCAGCTCATCCAGCTCGCCATCTCGCGCCGCCGCGAGTTCCTCGCGGACTCGTCGGGTGCGCTCCTTACGCGCTACCCGGAAGGCCTCGCGTCCGCGCTCCGGAAGATCGCCGGGGACGGCCGCCCGATGCGCCGCGCGAACCACGCCACGGCTCATCTCTTCATCGGCGACCCGTTCGGCAGCAAGGCGGGGCAGTTCGTGAACCGGCTGTTCGCGACGCACCCTCCCGTGGAGGCTCGCGTCGCGGCCCTCCTTGGGAGCTCGGCAAAATAGCGGTTCCCGTGGTATAACAGCCGCACACGGAGGCGTCGCATAGCGGTCTAGTGCACCATCTTGGAAAGGTGGCGTACCGAAAGGTACCGAGAGTTCGAATCTCTCCGCCTCCGCTCGATATCAGAACAAAGGCCCGCGGAAAACGCGGGCCTTTGGATTAGAATCCAGAAGATGGCTGCTTGGTATGAGAGGACGATCGTCCCGCGTCTCGTCGACGCCGAGATGGGCTCTGGCGAGCTCGATGCGCGTCGGCGAGAGGTGCTCGCCGACGCGTCAGGGATCGTGCTCGAGATCGGCTCGGGTTCCGGCCATAACCTGCGGTTCTATCCGAAGGTCTCCCGGCTCTACGCGCTCGACCCTTCGAAGGAGCTCATCGATATCGCGAGGGGCCGCGCATCCGGGCTCGCGTTCCCGGTCGAGTTCCTCAACGCGGGCGCGGAGGAGATCCCTCTGCCGGACCACTCCGTGGATTCGGTCGTATCGACATGGTCCCTCTGCAGCGTCGCGGACCCTGCGAGGGCGCTGCAGGAGGTCCGGCGCGTCCTCGTGCCGCAGGGAATATTTACCTGCTTCGATCACGGGGCATCGCCGGACCGTTTCATGCGCTCGATGCAGACCGCGTTCACGACGGTGACGAAGCACCTCTCGGGCAACTGCCATTATGACCGCCCGATCGATGACCTCCTACGGACAGCAGGCTTTGATGTGCGGAGCATCACGCGCTCGCGCGAACCTTCGAGCCTGCTCATACATAACTATCGGTGCATCGTCGCGGCGCCGTAGTTCGCTCTTGTATACTTCATCAGTCATATGAAAATACGAACCGCGATCATCTCGATCATCTTGGCGCTCCTCGTCGTAGGGTTCGTAACGTACGCGTTCGTCGGCGACGGCCGCGAGCAGGAGTCCGTGCCTCAGACGCATACGGTCGCGCAGGCGACCGATGCGCCGTCCTTCGACTTCGAGGTCGTGGCGTCGCCCGAAGCAAGGGAGCAGGGACTCTCGGGCCGTGCGGACGTCCCGCACGGATACGGGATGCTCTTCGTCTTCGACCAGCCCGGCACCTACGGCTTCTGGATGAAGGACATGCTCGTGCCGATCGACATCATCTGGCTCGCAAGCGACGGCACCATCGTCGGCATCGAGGACTCGGTCTCGCCGTCCACTTATCCGACGCCGTTCTTCCCGCCGTCGCCCGTGCGGCTCGTGCTCGAGGCGCGGGCGGGGGAGGCGCAGGCGCAGGGATGGTCCGTAGGCACGAGGCTCGCGCTTCCGCTCTAGAGAAATGAAAGAACCCGCTCGCGCGGGTTCTTTCAGTATGTAGGACCGGGTCATAAGCCGGATTCTGTCGGGGACGACCATCTATCTGGGAGCATCGTTGCCGATGCCCTCGAGCGGCGCTCCCATTGCTGGGCACGGCCTTGCACAGAGGTAAGGATTTAGCCGTTTCAGTCTGGCATCGCTGCCAGCCCATTCTCCGGAGAGAATCTCTCGCCTTTCGGCATTGAGCGTTTCTGTTCGCACCTCGCGCATCGCTGCGGACGGGCGTTACCCGCTACCGTTCTGCGGCATCGCTGCCGCCTGTGTCCGGACTTTCCTCCCTGGTCCCGTGAAGGGCAGGGCGGTCGTCAGGCCCGGTCCGTATTTATAATACGACATATTCTCATAATCGCAATGAATGCGGCCCCTCCCGTCCACAGACGCGGGAAGGGGGCGAGATGGGGCGGGCTATACTGTTCCGTATTAGAAGGGCCGTTTCATCTTTATCTATGCAAGAGAACCATCACACTGCCGCCCTGGCGAGCTCGAAGCGCTTCTCGTTCGACCTGGCGACGAACTGGGCCATCATCGCGACGTTCGCGCTCGGCGTTGTCGCCCTGATCCCGTCGCAGACCATCCCGTTCCTCTACACCAAGGTCACGGTGCTCGCGCTCGGCGCGCTCGTGACGCTCGCGCTCTTCATCCTCGCGCGCCTGTCGCGCGGCAACGTCATCGTCCCGCCGTTCCCGCTCCTCGCGTCGCTCTGGATCGTGCCGGCGGCGTACCTCCTCTCCTCGCTCTTCTCTGGCGCAGGGATCGGCGCGTCGTTCTTCGGGACCGAGCTCGAGACCGATACGTTCGGCTTCATCCTGCTCCTTTCCGCGCTCGCGACCCTCACCGCGCTCGCGTTCCGGCGCGCGGACAGCTACGCGCTCTTCTTCCGTGCAGCCGCGGTGATCACGGGCGCCGTAGCGGCGATCCAGGTCCTCGTGGCGATAGTCGGGCGCGTGATGCCCGCCCTCATCGCCCCGACCACTAACCTCGTCGGCTCCTTCCTCGATCTCGGCATGTTCCTCGGTCTTGGCGTATCCGTCGGCCTGCTCGCTCTCCGGCTGCTCCCGCTCGCGCCGAAGAGCCGCATGCTCATCACGGTGTTCGGCGCCATCGCGCTCTTCCTCATCGCGCTCGTGAACTCCGTGCTCGTGTGGTCGCTCGTCGCGCTCGTCGCGCTCGCGCTCTTCATCGAGGCGATCATGCATCGCAGGGCGTCCGGCGACGAGGCCGACCTCGACGGTGTGGCGCTCCTTCTCGCGGAGGATACGGATGACCAGCCAGGCGCGTCTCGTCCTCTCGCCGTGCCGCTCGCGACGCTCGCCATCGCGCTCTTCTTCCTCGTCGGCGGGTCGACGCTCGGCAACGCGCTCGCGTCGAGCATGGGCGTATCCGTCATCGACGTGCGCCCGTCATGGCAGTCCACCTTCGACGTGGGAAGTCATACCTACGCCTCCTCGCCGCTCTTCGGCTCGGGTCCGGGCACGTTCAGCGAGCAGTGGGTGAAGTTCCGCGACCGCAGCCTGAACGACACGCTCTTCTGGAACGTGGACTTCGCGGCGGGCATCGGCAGCATCCCGACCTCGTTCGTCACGACCGGCCTCGTGGGCGCCCTCGCGTGGGTCGCGTTCGTCATGCTCTTCCTCTTCTTCGGGCTCCGCGCGCTCTTCACGCGCGTGCCGCAGGACCCGTTCGTGCGCTTCGTGTCCACGGCGTCGTTCGTTGGCGCGCTCTACGTCATCGCGCTCGCCGTCTTCTCGGTACCGGGGCCTATGGTCCTCGTCGCCGGGTTCCTCTTGCTCGGCATCTTCATCTCGTCCCTGCGCCACGGCAAGGATGCGCGCGAGCTCGGCATCATCTTCGCGCGCAGCCCGCGCATCGGCTTCGTCGTCGTGTTCATGCTCACGCTCCTCCTCCTCGCCTCGATCATGAGCGGATACGTCGTGGTCGAGCGCTATCTCTCGAGCGTCGCGTATGCAGAGGCCTCGAACGCGCTCTCCGCAGGCGACATCGAATCGGCGACGGATGCGGCGCAGCGTTCCATCATGTTCGCGCCGAGCGATCGTGCCTATCAGCTCCTCGCCGGCATCGGCATCGCGCGCATGAACCAGATCGCCGCCGATACCTCAGCCGCGCAGGCAGACGCGCAGTCCCGCTTCCAGGCCGCGCTCTCGGGATCCATCGAGGCCGCGCTCACCGCGACCCGTCTCGGCCCGAACGACTACCAGAACTGGTCCGTGCTCGGCACCGTCTATCAGACCGTGGTGCCGCTCAAGATCGAAGGCGCGTACGAGAACGCGAAGACCGCGTACGAGCAGGCCATCTCCCTGAACCCGACGAGCCCGATCCTGCCGTACGTCGTGGCGCAGCTCGAGATCGCGCACGGCGACGCTGCCGCGGCGTCCGCGAGCCTCATGCAGGCCATCACGCTGAAGCGCGACTACACGCAGGCCATCTTCCTCCTCTCGCAGCTCGAGGTGGAGCAGGGCAGGGCCCGCGAGGCGCTCGAGGCGGCGGAAGCGGCGGCGTACTTCGCGCCGAACGACCCGACCGTGCTCTTCCAGGTCGGTATCCTGCGCTCGGCGAACGGGAACAACGCGGGCGCCATAGAGGCTCTCGCGCGTTCGGTGGAGCTCAACCCGCAATACGCGAACGCACGCTTCTTCCTCGGCGTGATGTACGCCATCACGGGCAGGTACCCTGAAGCGGCGAACGAGCTCGAGCAGGTCGGCGCGCTCTCGCCAGAGAACGCGGCCGCCGTCGCCGACGACCTCGCGAGCGTGCGCGCCGGGAAGAATCCGTTCCCGCCGTCTCGCCTCGGCGCCCTCGGCATCCCGCAGGCGCCGCTGGCGGAGGGCGCAACGTCAGGCGCCGTTCGCTAGGTTCTCCTAAGGGCGCATGGTACGCAAGATACTCAGCTCGCTCACGGCGCCGGTACGCGGCCTCCATCAGGCCGCGTACCTGCTCGCCGGCCTTACGCTCGCGGCGCAGGCCCTGGCGCTCTTGCGTGACCGCCTCTTCGCGCACAGCTTCGGCGCTGGCGACGTGCTGGACCTGTACTACGCCGCCTTCAAGGTGCCGGACCTCGTGTTCGCGCTCGTGGCGTCGCTCGTCTCCGCGTACGTCCTCATCCCGCGCATCGCAGGAGGGAACCGGAAGGAGTCCCAGCAGCTCATATCGCAGACCGCGTCCTTCCTCTTCATCGGGGCGGGCGTGCTCTGCCTCGTGCTCGCGATCCTCGCGCCGCGCTTCCTCTTCGTATTGTTCCCGGCAGCGATAGGGTCTCCGAACGCGGACGGGTTCGTGCTGCTCGCGCGCATTCTCCTCCTGCAGCCGATCCTGCTCGGGCTCTCCGGGATCGCGACGAGCGTGACGCAGGTCCGCCGCCGCTTCTTCCTCTTCGCGCTCTCCCCGGTGCTCTACAACCTCGGCATCATCCTCGGCACGGCCTTCCTCTATCCGCTCTACGGGCTTCCGGGTATCGGCATCGGCGTGCTCGGCGGCGCCTTGGCGCATCTCCTGATCCACATCCCCGTGCTCGCGGAGGAGAAGCTCCTCCCGCGGCTGGTCGTGCCGGACCCGAAGCTCCTGTGGGACGTGATGCGGGACTCGGTGCCGCGTTCGCTCGCGCTCGCGATGGGCTCGGTGACGGCGCTCATCCTCACCATCATGGCGGCGCGCACCGGCGAAGGCTCTATCTCCGTGCTCTCGCTCGCGTCGAACCTGCAGGGCGTGCCGCTCTCCTTGATCGCAGCCTCCTATGCCACCGCGGCGTTCCCGGTGCTCGCCGAGAGCATGGAAGCGAAGAAGTACGAGGCGTTCAAGGCGACTCTCTCGGCCGCCGCGCGCCACATCGTGTTCTGGTCCGCGATCCTCTCCGTGCTGATCCTCGTGATGCGCGCGCATCTCGTGCGCATCGTGCTCGGGTCGGGCGCGTTCGACTGGGACGCGACGAGGCTCACGGCAGCCATCCTCGCCATCCTCGTGCTCGGCCTCATGGCGCAGGGGATCGTGCTGCTCGCGTCCCGCGCGTTCTATGCCGCGAAGAAGTCCTGGAACCCGCTCGTGATCCAGGTGGCAGGGCTCCTGGTATCGGTCATCGCAGCAGGCGGTCTCCTCATGCTCGCGCACGCGTATCCGGACGTCCGCTACTTCGTGGAGGCCTTGCTGCGCGTCGAGGACGTGCCAGGTAGCGATGTGCTCCTCATCGCGATAGGGAGCATGCTCGGCTCGGTCGCGACCGGCATCCTCGCGCTCGTGACGCTCCGGACGGTTGCGCCGGGCGTGGCGCGCTCCTTGCTCCGCCCCATGTTCGAGGGGGCGGCCGCAGCCATCCTCGGAGGGGCCGCGAGCTACGGCGTCCTCTCCTTCACCGGGAACCTCGCTCCGGCGACCACGCTCCTCGTCGTCTTCACGGAGGCCTTCGTCGCTGGTATGGTGGGTCTAGCGGTCGCCGGCGCGGTCCTGGCCCTCCTTGCGAACAAGGAATTCAGCGACCTCGCCGATTCCCTGAAGCGTCTCAAGCCGTCCACCGCCCTCAAGCCCTCCGGCGCCGTCCTTTCGGATCACGGAGATTCCTAGGGCCTTCCTTGGGCTATCGGTGCGCTTTTCGAACTCATGAACATACGTAACTTCAGCATCATCGCTCACATCGATCATGGAAAGTCGACCCTCGCGGACCGGCTCCTTGAGCGTACCGGCACGATCGAGGCCCGGAAGATGCGCGATCAGGTCCTCGACAAGATGGACCTCGAGCGCGAGCGCGGCATCACCATCAAGATGCAGCCTGCAAGGATGAAGTACACCGGGAAGGACGGGACCGAGTACGTCCTGAACCTCATCGATACGCCCGGGCACATCGATTTCTCGTACGAGGTGTCGCGCGCTCTCTCGGCCGTAGAGGGCGTGATCCTGCTCGTGGACTCGACGCAGGGCGTCCAGGCGCAGACGCTCACGACGCTCCAGATGGCCAAGGACGCAGGCTGCGTCATCATCCCGGTACTCTCGAAGATCGACTCGGTCGCGTCCCGGGTGGACGACGTGTCGCTCGAACTCGCGGAGCTCCTCACGATAGACCCCGATACGGTCCTCAAGGTCTCGGGCAGGACGGGCGAGGGGGTGATGGAGCTCCTCGAGGCCATCGTCGAGCGCGTGCCGGCGCCGCGGCCTTCTACGGGCGGCCCGCGCGCGCTCATCTTCGACTTCTCGTACTCCACGCACCGCGGCATCACGGTCTTCGCCCGCATCTTCGACGGCGAGTTCAAGAAAGGGGACGTGCTCCGCTTCGCGGCCGCGGGCGAGCGCTTCACGGCGCTCGAGACCGGCATCTTCATGCCCGACGAGATCGTGACGGATAAGCTTGCGGCCGGCGAGATCGGCTACATCGTGACGGGCGTGAAGGAGGCGGGCATCGTGAACGTGGGAGACACGGTCATCGCGAACGCGGGGTCCACGGAGGGTCTCCCGGGCTTCGATCGTCCGCGCCCGGTGGTCTGGGCCTCGGTCTATCCGGAGAGCCAGGACGACCTCACGGAGCTCCGGCAGTCGCTCGAGCGCCTGCGCCTCTCGGATTCCTCGCTCGCGTTCGAGGAGGAGTCCTCCGGCATGCTCGGGCGCGGCTTCCGCTGCGGCTTCCTCGGCATGCTCCATCTCGAGATCATCATCGAGCGCCTGAAGCGCGAGTTCAATCTCGAGCTCGTGGTCACCATCCCGACCATCGCCTACACCGTCACGGACAAGCGCGGGGTACGGGAGGTCGTGTACACGCCGTCGAAGTTCCCGGCGTTCGGCGAGACGGAGAAGGTCGAGGAGCCGTGGGTGAAGGTGGTCCTCATCGCGCCGCCCGAGTACCTCTCGAACATGATCCAGCTCTTCCATGACCACGAGGGCGACGTGCGCGAGACCGAGACGCATCTCGACGGCCGCATCGAGCTCCGGGTCGAGATGCCGCTCCGAGAGCTTATGCGCGGCTTCTTCGACAAGGTGAAGAACGCCTCCTCCGGCTACGCGTCCCTCTCGTACGAGTTCCTGGACGAGCGCCCGGCGGACGTCGTGAAGCTCGAGATCTACGTCGCGGAGGAGCCGGTCCCGGCATTCGCGCGCGTGGTATCCCGCCGCCGCGTCGTCGAGGAGGGCGAGCGCATGGTGGAGAAGCTCCATGAGATCCTCCCGCGCCAGATGTTCGTGCTCAAGATCCAGGCGCACGCGCTCGGCCGCATCGTAGCGTCCCGCTCGATCTCCGCGTTCCGCAAGGACGTCACGGGATACCTCTACGGCGGCGACATCACCCGCAAGATGAAGCTCCTCGAGAAGCAGAAGAAGGGCAAGGCACGACGCGGTGCGCACGCGAAGATGGACATCCCGCAGGACGTGTTCATGAAGATGGTGCAGGATTCCGAGCGCTAGTCCCGGTTGCTATACTGTGCCGATGCCACGCACGTCGAGACAGCAGCAGGCGAAGCAGGTCCGCGAGTACGCGCTCGCAGGAGCGCTTCTCCTCGTCGTACTGATACTCGCGTGGGCGGTATGGGGCCTCGCCCGCAAGGAGGAGGTCGCGCGCCGGGCGGTGGAGGAGCGCAAGGCCGAGCTCGCGATCCTGAACGAGCGCAAGGCGGTCTTCGAGGCTAACGTGGCCGAGCTCGGGAGCGATCGCGGCCAGGAGGCCACCCTGCGCCAGAACCACGGCGTTGCGAAGTCCGGGGAGGAGGTTATCATCGTCGTACCGCCCAAGGACGACGGGCTCGACCCGAAGCTCCCGTGGTACCGGCGGTTCCTCGGATTCTTCGGGATCTGGTAATCCCCAGCAGCGCGGAATTAGTTTAGTGGCAGAATGAGTGCTTCCCAAGCACTAGGCACGAGTTCGATTCTCGTATTCCGCACCGGGTAAAAATGCTATAATCACCGTACGCTAACGATAATCACCATGGACAAGACCGTCACCATTTACACCACGCCGACCTGCCACTTCTGCCAGATGAGCAAGGAGTTCTTCAAGGAGAACAACGTCGCGTACACCGAGTACAACGTCGCGAACGACATGGAGAAGCGCCAGGAGATGATCGACAAGAGCGGCCAGATGGGCGTTCCGGTCGTGTTCATCGGGGACGACATGGTCATCGGATTCGACAAGAACAAGTTCGTCGAGCTCCTCGGGCTCGGCGGCACGCCGGTCGCTGCGTAAGCGGGTATCCTCACAAAACCCGCGGCCTGTATGGCCGCGGGTTTTGTGTTAATCTCTCGATACGCTCTCGTAGTTCAATGGATAGAACGGAGGTTTCCTAAACCTCAGATCCAGGTCCGACTCCTGGCGAGGGCATGCAATGCTATAATCCTGGTACCCCATGCCCCCGACCACAGAGCACGAAGACCTGAAGAAGCTCCTCGAGGAGAATCTGGCCGTCGCCAAGGACAATAACCGCCTTCTGCGCGAGATGCGCCGCAACGCCATCCTCGGACTGGTGGCGAAGGTGGTCCTGTGGCTCGTCGTCCTCGGCGTACCGCTCTTCTTCCTTTCGACCTACATCGGGCCGCTCATGAGCGCGTTTTCGGGCGCCGCCCCTACGGGCGAGAACCTGAAGCCAGGCCTCTTCGGGCTCCCGTCGGCCGAGCAGGTGAGCGACCTCATGCAGCAGTACCGGGAGCTCACCCAGTAGAATCAGGGAGGGTGAAAAAGGCGGGGCGGTATGGTAAAGTCTGCGTATCGCTTGGATAGCTCAGTTGGTAGAGCACACCCCTGAAGAGGGTGGGGTCCCCGGTTCGAGCCCGGGTCCAAGCACACAAAATCGACGCCGGCGTGGCGTATAGTTAAGGGATGGTACGGAAGGTCCTCGCATGGGCGCAGCGGAACGAGCGGCACCTCGGCGCCCTCGTGTTCTTCGGCGGCTTCATAACCGACGTCCTCACGTTCACGCTCCTCGATATATCGCTCGTGAACCTGGTGTTCGCTGCCTATCTCGGACTCGCCGCATTGTGCGTGTTCCTCGGGCACCTCACCGCGCCGTGGCACGACGCGAAGGCGGTCTGGAAGCGCTCGGTGACCGTGATACTGCCGCTCGCCGCGCAGTACCTCATCGGCAACCTGCTCTCCGGCTTCCTCATCTTCTACACGAAGAGCTCGGTACTCGGCGTCTCCTGGCCGTTCCTGGTACTGCTCCTCCTCGTATTCGTCGGGAACGAGTGGTTCCGGAAGTACAAGGACCGCCTCACGTTCATGGCGGTGCTCCTCTTCTTCACGGCCTACGCGTACGCGATCTTCGCGCTGCCGCTCCTCGTGGGTAAGCTCGGTCCGTGGATCTTCGCGGGAAGCACCGGACTCGCCGTACTCGGCTTCGCGCTGTTCCTCTTCCTTCTGCGCCGGGCAGGGAGGAGGCAGCTCGCACAGAGCATGACGCCCATCATCGGCGCGAGCCTCGCCATCGTGATCGTGATGTCGGTCTCGTACTTCTCGGGTCTCCTGCCGCCGATACCGCTCGCCCTCAAGGACGGCGGCATATACCATGCCGTATCGTCCGCGAACGGCACCTATACGCTCCTCTCAGAGCCGAACCAGCCCTGGTACGACCCCAGGCCGCAGACGCTCCATACGGCCCCGGGGGAGCCGCTGTACGCCTTCGCGGCCGTATTCGCGCCCATACGCTTCGGTACGATGGTGGTGCACCGCTGGCAGCGCTACGACGCCGATAAGGGCGCCTGGGTGACCCAGAGCCGCATCGCGTTCCCGATATCCGGCGGACGTGCCGAGGGGTACCGCGGATACTCCGAGGTCTCGAGCCCGCTTCCGGGGGAATGGCGGGTGCGCGTTGAGACCGAGGGCGGGCAGGTCATCGGCCAGATACGCTTCACGGTAGAGCACGCGAAGGTACCGCCCGTCCTGCATACGGAGACGAGATAAGGAAAAGGCCCGGGAGACCGGGCCTTTTCTATGACGCACGGAATCTATCCTGCCTTCACGCGCAGCTTCGTCTGGCGCGCCTTGTCGAGCTTCGGCATGATGATCGAGAGGAGACCGTCCTTCGCGCCAGCGGTGCAGTTGTCGACGTCGACTTCCTGCGGGAGGAGGATGGTACGGGAGAAGGATCCCCAGAAGAGCTCGCGGGTGAAGTAGTCGGAGTCGTCGACGGAGTCGCGCTCGTCGCGGGAGCCCTCGATGACAACCATGTCGCGGCTGATGGAGACGTTGAGCTCGTCAGGGCGTACGCCGGCGACGAAGGTGCGCACTACGATCTCGTTGAGGGTCTGGTACACGTCAACCGGGAGCTGGCCCTCGGTCTGATCCTCCTCGATCACCGTCGCGAAGGTGCGTACCTGCGCCTGCTGCACGCTCCCACGCGGCTGGGGTGGGAGGATATCGTCGTCGAAGGAGTCGTATGCGTCGTCTATCGGTGCGACCCCGCCGAGGCGGTCGAAGAATGATCGTTTTTTCATAGTCGTACTAGATTTCGCAGGTATTGCTTGGTAAGCGTCGGTATCTCAAGTATTTCAAAAGCTCGAAGAGAGCGAAGAAGACGACGGCACCGCTCCAGACCAGGAAGAAGGCAAGGAGCGTGAATGAACCGCTTCCATCGATTATAAGGAAGTTGAAAAGGGCGTGCAACGCGATGGCAAGGATAAGTCCGACGGTGGAGAAGATCGTACGGAGCACGCGCGAGTGCCGGAACGAGAAGGCGAGCGCGAATCCGATGACGGACGACGCGATGACGTGAAGCAAGGTGGAGCCGATGAAGCGGAGATTGCCGGTGAGGAGGCCTTCGAGCAGGTTGCCGCCCGCGAACGGCGAAAGCAGGAAGAGCGCGTTCTCGAGCGCGGCGAACCCGAGCGCGACCGTGAGCATGTAGATCACGAAGTCCACCGACTCGTTCACGGATTTCCGCCACAGGATCACGATCGCGGCCAAGAGATACTTCACGGTCTCTTCGATGGCCGCCCACGCCACGATGACCGGGATGCCGGCGGGGAGCGTGAGCACGGCGAAGCGCTCGAGCGGGAGCACGAGCGGGACGGACAGGAAGCCCGCGAGGACGGCGAGCGCGATCATGTGGCGGGGCTCAGGGCAGCGCCGGTCCTCTTTCAGGAGGAAGTACAGCCACACCATGGCCGGGAGGATCCCGCCGAGGAAGGCGAAGAGGACGGTCTCGAAGGACAGCATGGGTACAGTATATACCGCTGCCGGCAGCGGCTACGCGGTGGCGACCGGCCACCTCGTGACCATGAGGAGCGAATCGTCCGCGCGGACGCTCTTCCAGATCTCTTCCGTCACGAACGGCATGAACGGATGGAGGAGCTTGAGGATGTCCGCGAGGAGCGAGAGGAGGAGCGCCTTGCGGGATGCCTTGGCTGCCTCGTCCTCGCCCGCGAAGATCGCCTTCGACTCCTCGATGAGCTCGTCGGCGAGGCGGTGCCAGGTGAAATGGTAGATCTTCTCGGCGGCGAGGTAGATGCGATGCGCGTCGATATCGGCAGTGATGTCGGACGCGAGCGCGTCGAGCTCCGAACGGATGGCGCGGTCGGCATCCGTGAGCGCGGCAGCGCGGTCTGCGCCTTCGGTCTCCGTGAGGATGTAGCGCGTGATGTTCCAGAGCTTGTTCGCGAAGTTCTTGTAGCCCTTGATCTTGTCCTCGCTGATGCGGGAGTCGGTGCCCGGCGTGTTACCTACGATGAGCGCCATGCGGGAGGCGTCCGCGCCGAATTTCGCCGCCACGTCGAGCGGGTCCATGTTGTTGCCGAGGGACTTCGACATCTTGCGCCCCTGCGCGTCGCGTACGAGGCCGTGGAGGTAGATGGTCCTGAAGGGGATGTCGTCGAGCGTGAAGCCGGTCATGAGGATCATGCGCGCGACCCAGAAGAAGAGGATGTCGTACCCGGTCTCGATGAGGGCGGTGGGGTGGTACGCCATGTCCTTCGTCTCTTCCGGCCAGCCGAGCGTCGAGAAGGTCCAGAGCCCGGACGAGAACCAGGTATCGAGCGTATCCTCGTCCTGGTTCCAGCCCTCTCCCTCGGGAGCCTCACCCACGGCGATCTCGTCGCCCTTGTACCACACGGGCACGCGGTGCCCGTACCAGATCTGGCGGCTGATGCACCAGTCGCGGAGGTTCTCGATCCAGTGGAAGTACGTCTTATCGAAATGTTCCGGGATGATCTGGATACGGCCGTCGCGGACGGGCTCGAGCATGAGCTGCTTCAGGGACTTGCCGCGGCCCGGGATCTCCTTGTTCACGTCGATGAACCACTGGAGCTTCGGCAACGGCTCGATGACGCCGCTCGTGCGCTCGGCGAGGCTGATGTTCTGCGAGACCTCCTCCTCCTTCTCGAGGAGGCCTTCCTCGCGGAGCCACTCGACGACGGCAGCGCGCGCGTCGCCCACCTTGAGTCCTGCGAGGCGGCCCTCGACCGTCATCTTCGCGTACTCGTTGATGACCTGCGTGCGCGGGAGGTCATGGCGGTCGGCGATCTCCCAGTCGATCTGGCTGTGCGCAGGCGTCACGCCGAGCGCGCCCGTGCCGAAGGCGGGATCAACCTCCGCATCCGCGACTACCTTTATGGAAAGCGGAATATCGCAGAAGACGACCTCGTAGGTCTTGCCGACGAATTCCTTGTAGCGAGCGTCGTCCGGATGGACCGCCACCGCGACGTCGCCGACCTTGGTCTCGGGGCGCGTGGTCGAGATAGCGATAGGGAAGTCCTTCGCGTACTTGAAGGTATAGAGCATGCCCTTGCGCTCCTCGTGCACGATCTCGTCGTCGGAGATGGTGGTCTGGCCCTTCGGGTCCCAGTTCACGATGCGGTTGCCGCGGTAGATAAGGCCCGCGTCGTACATGCGCTTGAAGACGGTGTGCACCGCGCGCGTGCGCTTCTCGTCGAGCGTGAACGCCTCGCGGGACCAGTCGAGCGAGGCGCCCATGGTCTTGAGCTGGCTGATGATAGTGTCGTGACTCTCTTCGGCGAACTTCCCGATGCGCGCGAGGAGCTCCTCGCGGCCGAGGTCATGACGGCTCTTGCCCTCCTTCTTCATGATGTCCTTCTCGACCACGGACTGCGTGGCGATGGCGGCGTGGTCGGTGCCCGGCACCCAGAGGGTGCGGAAGCCCTGCATGCGCTTGGCACGGACGAAGACGTCCTCGACGGCGAGCATGAGCGCGTGGCCCATGTGAAGGCGCCCGGTGACGTTCGGGGGCGGGAGGACGATGGAGTAGGTCTCGGCGTCAGGCTTCGTGAGGCCTGCCTCGATCATAGCGTCCGGATTGAAATAGCCGCTCTCCTCCCACTCCGCGTAGATGCGGGATTCGGTCGCGGCCGGGTCGTAGGGCTTCAGGAATTTCTCGTCCATGTACTCAGAAATATAGCAGATACGCCGCTTTTATCGTAG
This sequence comes from uncultured bacterium, assembly GCA_937879955.1. Lineage (GTDB taxonomy): Bacteria > Patescibacteriota > Minisyncoccia > Phycocordibacterales > Phycocordibacteraceae > C7867-001. The sequence goes on along the minus strand of CALFMK010000001.1, from coordinate 264,937 downwards.
TATGGGCCGAGAACCAATCAGTAAAGGAGTTCTTATGGCAACCGCTCGTACCGACGAGCCGACGCCCGCACGGGCGCTTCGGATGGAGGAGGTCCCTCACGATCTGCGCGAAGACCTGGCTGCGGCCACGATGAAGCCCAGGACCGAGGACGACCTGCCCCTCATGGGCAGGCATCCTCCGACTGACTAACCGCACCTGCTATGAACACGAGGCCCGCGACGAATGTCGCGGGCCGTTTTCCGTCTACGCGATGGAGCGGTTGCCGTCCGCCACGAGGTCCCCAGGCGCGACGAACTCCTTCCGGAGCGCGCGGTAGAAGCCGCTGATAGCGATCATGATCGCGTTGTCGGTGGTGAAGCGCGCGGCCGGGATGCAGAGCCGTACCTCGGGGTGCTCGATCGCGAGGCGCTCTGCGAAGACGCGGCGGATGTTCGTGTTGGCCGAGACGCCGCCGCCGAGCACGATGGTCTTCGCGCCGGTATGGAGGAGCGCGCGAGAGGCCTTCGCGAACAGCACGTCCGCGACCGCGTCCTCGAACTCGCGGGCGAGCGCTTCCTTCTCCGTATCGCTCAGCTCGCGGTCCTTCACGAGGTACAGGACTGCGGTCTTGAGGCCGGAGAACGAGAAGTCCATGTGCGCGTCCTTCAGCATCGGGCGGGGAAGGGCGAACGCGTCCGTTTTCGGCGTCTCGCGCGCCTTCTCCGCGAGCAAGGAGACCTCAGGACCGCCCGGATACGGGAGTCCGATCATGCGCGCCACCTTGTCGTACGCCTCGCCCACGGCGTCATCGCGGGTGCGGCCCACGAGCTCGTACGAGAGCCAGTCCCTCATGGAGACGAGCTCGGTATGGCCGCCGGAGATGAGGAGGCCGAGCATGGGACGCTCGATGCCTTCGATGGAGAACGCGGACGGGTCGTCGGTCGACGCGGTCGTCATCGCGGAGAGGAGATGGCCCTCCATGTGGTTGATGCCGATGAGCGGCTTCTCCCAGGTCATCGCGAGCGCCTTCGCGAAGTTCACGCCAACCCAGAGCGCAGGCTCGAGGCCGGGGCCGTTCGTCACGGCGATCGCGTCGATGTCAGGGATGCCGTAGGTACTGAAAAATGCCGTGAGCGCGTCGGCGAGGCCAGCCTCGCGCGCAAGGAGCTCGCCGAGACCCTCGGGCACGGGAGACGAGGCAGGCACGAGAAGCCCGGCGCCTTCGAGCGCGTTGTGGAGCATCGGCACGAGGTTCTTCGCGTGCTCGCGCTTGGCGACCGCGGGGAACACGCCGCCGAACTCGCGATGTATGTCTATCTGCGAGAGGAGCGCGTTCCCGAGGATGCGGAACTGCGCGGAGGACTCGTCACCCTCGGCTTCGAGGACGGTGACGGCGGTCTCGTCGCAGCTGGTCTCAATCGCGAGTATCCTCATCGGTCTCGACTATGGTCCACGGCATAGGCCCTCCTGCAGGAATCAGGAATCCGGACGAGCTCTTGTGTCCGTTCCCGCCGTACTTCTGCGCGATGGCAGAGACGTCGACCGAGCCGTCCCCGCGGATGGATACGCCGAATCCCTTCGGATGCGCGGCCACCACGAGCGCGAACGGGCCCTGCTTCCTCGCGAGCAGGTTCCCGACGAGCGACTTCATCGGCTTGAACGGGTGCGCCGTGGCGAAGTACACCTGATGCCCCTCGAACTCCACCAGCTTCGCGTGGTCCACGGCGAGCTGCGCGAGGAGCTCGAAGTACTCCGCGTAGGTTCGGACCTTCTCGAGGAACGATGCGCTCTTCTCCGGATCGTCGAGAAGCGCACGGACCTCGTCCCAGAGCTCGAACGTGTACGGCTTCACGGAGAGGTAGGCGATAACCGGGCGGGTATCAGGAAGGGCGAAGCGGAAGAGATCGTCGTCTTCCACGAGCGAGAGGAGGCGCGGCGTGAGCTCGTCCGGATGGAAGTAGTGCCAGGCGAGGGTCGCGCCGGAACGGTCGTTGTCGAAGACGGACCCCGGGAAGGATTCCGTCACGCTCTGCACGCCCGCGTGGTGGTCGAGCGCGACGAGGCTCTTGGCTTTCGCGGCGATCTCGTCCATGCGCTCCTTCTCATACACGAAGTCGATAAAGAAGACGTCCGCACCGGTCACGTCCGGGAGCTCGTCGTCCCCGCGGGAGAGCGGGACGTACTCGGCGGCGTCGCCGAACCTCTTCCAGGCCGCATACGCGCCCCCGAAGCCGTCCGGGCAGCTGCCGTGATAGAAGACGATAGTGCGGGTATCCATATAGGTCCGTTATAGCGTATTTGAAGGCTCGAGGCGAACGACGAAAGCCCCTTCCGGGGCCTTCGTTCTGGTGCGCGCTGAGGAATTCGAATCCCCGACCTTCTCAACGTCAATGAGACGCTCTAACCAACTGAGCTAAGCGCGCATGTGTTCGCACGATACCGTATTTGGGGCTACCATTCAACCCATGGAGATGCTCGCGCTCACGGAGGCCGGGATAGGGAAGGCTGCCGAGAAGGCCGCCCGGATACTCGCCAAGGGCGGGGTAGTGCTGTTCCCGACGGACACCGTCTACGGCCTCGCGGCGGATGCCACGAACCCGAAGGCGCTCGCGACGCTGCGCGAGATCAAGGGACGCGAGAAGAAGAAGCCGATATCCGTGATCGTCCCTAGCGTAGCGTCGATCCCGACGTACGCGGTTATGGACGACGCGGCTCGCGCTCTCGCGGACCGGTTCCTCCCCGGCGCGCTCACCCTCGTGCTCGCGGCGACGCCCCGCATCCCGAAGGAGCTCACGCTCGCCGGGAAGGTGGGCATCCGGATCCCCGACGATCCGTTCTGCCTCGCGCTCGCTAAGGCGTTCGGCAGGCCGTACACCGCCACTTCCGCGAACCGGAGCGGACGGGAGACGGCCGCGACCGTGCAGGAGGCGATCCTGCAGTTCGGGGACCATGCGCATGACATCGGCCTCGTCATAGATGCTGGACCGCATGGCGGGAAGAAGGCCTCGACCGTCGTGACGATCGTGGACGGGGTGCCGCGCATCCTGCGCGAAGGAGCGATATCTCCAGAGCAGATACTCTCCAAGGCATAGCAAAAGCGCCCCGAGATGGGGCGCTTTTGCGTTCGGGTTAGATCTTGCTGACCTTGACCGCGTTCTGTCCCTTAGGACCCTCTGCGATCTCGAACTCGAGCTTGTCTCCCTGGCGGAGGTCGTCGAAGTGTACGTTCACGAGCTCGTTGGAGTGGAAGAAGAGGTCCTTCGCTACTCCCTCGATGCGGATAAATCCGAAGCCCTTGTCAGTAAGTCCGACGATAGTTCCTGTCTGCATGACGATAGTGTTTTTCTGCGCACCTAAGTAAGCATCAATGAGGCTGGATATCGAAACTACGATTTCCGTACTACTTACTCAGCGCTACGTTGATGCTGAAAGATTACTACAATCGTATTATATTGTCAACTTTTCAGATGGTGATCCCACGGGGAATCGAACCCCGATTTCCTGCGTGAAAGGCGGGCGTCCTAACCGTTAGACGATGGGACCTTTCCTGTGCGGCACCTAGCCATCCTACATTTTTGGCACCGGAAATGCTAGGATGCATGGGTTCCAATCCACGGAGAGGTGCGTGAGTGGTTGAAACGACCGGTTTCGAAAACCGGCATGCCGAAAGGTATCGGGAGTTCGAATCTCCCCCTCTCCGCCAAAGAAAAAGGGCGTCCGCGAAAGCGGGCGCCCTTGAAGGTTCTACGCGGGATAGATGAGTCCGCGCTCGTCGAGCGCGAGGATGGACTCCGCGGCTACGAGGCCGGGGACGGCCTGGTCGGCGATGACGAATCGCCGGTCGGGCATGTCGCCGGGCATGCGGCAGCGGTAGACGCCTTCCTGGGTGGTTGGCTCGAGCCGCTCGAGAAGCCAGGACACGTCCTCGCCGACGAACGGCTTCCCGTAGACGTCGCTCGAAGGCATGAGGTGCCGCGCAACCGGAGCCTTGCCGGGAAGTATGAACGTCCCGTTCGCTCCGGGGAGCACGTCGGTCGCCATGTGCAGGCCGGTGAACGCGTCATCCGCGAGCGTGAGATTCACGCTCTTGATGTCGACTCTCGCTTCTTCGAGCGAATGCCGGAGCAGATGGTCGGCCGACGCTTCCTTCGTACCCATGACGGGGACGATATAGAAGCACGGGCGGCCTGGGCGGCTCTCGTCCACGATCCGCACGGCCGCATACTCGCCGATGGCGAGCAGATACGACGCAATGCGGAACTTGAGGTCCGTCTTATGCACCTCGTCCTTCGGATTGACCTGGATCCGCCAGTAGAGCGGCTCCACGTCCGTCCGCCCGTCTACGAAGGCGGTCTCGTCCTCAAGCGGCGAGAGGTACGCGATAAGGTCGCCCTCGAAGTCGATGGCCTCGAGGTGCGCGCGCATGCGCTTCCGGAAGTCCTTCCCGAGCAGGCTCGAGAAGGAATCGTCCATGGCGTAGCCGCGATCGTGCTGCCGGAGCAGCACGCCGCCCCCGAAGCCGATGATGGCGGCCGGATCGAGATGCCCAGCATACTGATCGAGTCGCTCGGGTCTCGCGTAGGTGCGCTTCCCGGTCTCCTCGTCCACGCCAAGATGCGGCGCGGCGCGTTCGTAGCCGTACTTGCGTGACGCTTCGAGCGCGCCGCTCGACATGACCATGCCGGTCTCGCGAGCGGTATTGATGATCATGGGTCCGCGGGCGTTGATGAGGGCGTGAGCCTTCACCTGTGCGCTCTTTGGTCCTGTGAGCGTATGATCGAGGTCGAAGACCCCGATCTCGGGGCTCATGCCAAGGCGTCGCACGAGCAAGCTATTGCTATACGGATTCGGAAGTATTTCCATCCTGAATATCCCCCTGGATGTGAATGATCAGCCTGGTCTCGAGCCTACCGCAAGTGCCCTGAAGCGTTCATGAACGGGCAGCATGGCCAAGCATATGAGCTATACTGTACGGACCATGGCATTCACACTCCCGAAGCCCCAGGAATGCGCCGAGTGCGGCGACGGGGCCATCTTCCATAAGACCACCTATATAAGCATCGTCGTGGACGAGATCATGGCGCCCCTCACGACCCCGAACGCGCTCTTCCGCGCGATAGCCCGGATCGTCTACGGCATCGAGCGCAGGCTCACCCCGAAGATACTCAACATGATGATGGATCAAGGATGGGCGACGCGCGTCACGGAAGCGGACGACGACACGCAGCTGCTCGCGCTCATGCTTTGGAACGAGGCGAAGGAGCGGGGGATCGAGGTCGCGGAGTTCCGCCTCTTCAACCTTCCGCGCAACATCTTCGTGGCGAGGTATCCGGACGGCAGGCAGATCGCGTACGAGGGCATCCCGATCCCTGGGAAGGCAGAGATTGAGCGCGTACCGTGGATGGACAACAAGGCGGTGCTCAAGGAGAAGTTCCGGAAGCTCGGACTGCCGGTAGCGAAGGGCGGGGCGGTAGAGACGCTCAAGGAGGCGAAGAAGCTCTTCAAGACGCTCACGCCGCCGGTCATCGCGAAGCCGTTCTCGGGCTCCGCCTCCCGTCATACCGTCCTTCACATAACGAACGAAGAGGAGCTCGCGCGCGGCTTCAGGATCGCGAAGCAGATCGCGCCGAAGGTCGTGATCGAGGAGGAGCTCGTCGGCTCGGTGTACCGCGCGACGGTCGTCGACGGGAAGTTCGCGGCGGCGCTCCGCAGGGACCAGCCGCATGTCATAGGGGACGGGGTGAGCACCATAGCGGAGCTCGTCGAGAAGGCGAACCAGCATCCGGCCCGCTCGGGCCCCTACTTCCACCAGATGAAGCTCGACGCCCTGGCCGAAGCCGAGCTCGCGTGGCAGGGGCTCACCGTCGACAGCGTGCTGCCGGAAGGCGTACGCGCGACGCTGCACCAGAAGATCAACTGGAGCGTGGGCGGCACCACCGCGGACGTCACGGATGAGACCCACCCTGACAACATCGCGCTCTTCGAGGAGGTGGCACGCGTGCTCAAGGCGGCGATCGTGGGCCTCGACTTCATCGTCGGCGACATGAGCCGCTCATGGAAGGAGCAGGACCGCTGCGGCATACTCGAGTGCAACAGCATGCCGTTCTTCGACAACCATCATCTCCCGTTCGAAGGGAAGCCTCGCAACGTGGCGGCCCTCATCTGGGACATGAACGAGCCGAAAGCGAAGGTGTAGCGGGTTCATTGTGCATTCACCGTCGGCTGCTACACTTATCCTGTCGGTCGAATTGCCAGCCAATTAAGCATTGGATGGCTTTGTCTTTCGCCTCACGGCAGAGCAAGGCCATTCTCCCAAATCATCATGGATGAGAACGAGGTTGTCGCCCCAGTAGAGGGCGTCGAGGAGGAGGTTGCCGAGGCTCCGGCCGAGGAAGCAGCTCCTGAGGAGGCTGGCGAGGAGGAGGCTGCGTAAGCCTCTCCTTACAGAACAGAAAGAGCCGCATCCGAGGATGCGGCTCTTTCTGTATCCAAGTAGGGAATTACGAGTGCTTCATCAGCCACTGATATATGTCCTCGAGCGCCTTCACGGCGTCGCCCGCGGCGATGTTGTTCTGGTGATAGAGCTCGTCGGTGCAGTCGCCGGCCGCCCAGATGCCCTCGCAGGAGGTGTGCTGGTCGCGCGCGTTGGTCACGACGTGCCCGACCGGATCGAGCTCGACGAGGTCCTTCGCGAAGCTCGTGTTCGGGATGACGCCGACCTCGACGAAGACGCCGGAGACCGGGAGCGTCTCTATCTCGCCGGTCGTACGGTCCTTCACCTTGAGTCCCGCGACGAACTTCTCGCCGATGACCTCGGTCGGCTCCGCGTTCATCACGGTCCGGAGGTTCGGGTGCGAGAGAATCTTCTCCACGGTGATGGCCTCGCCCTTGAAGGACGCGTGGCGATGGATGATGGTGACGGACTTCGCGTAGGCGAGGAGCTGCGCGGCGGTCTCGAGGCCGGCGTTGCCGCCGCCCACGACCGCTACGTCCTGTCCGGCGAAGACCGGGCCGTCGCAGGAAGCGCAGTACGTCACGCCCTTGTTCTCGAAGAGGTCCGCGCCCGGGACGAGGAGCTTCTTGCGGGACGCGCCCGAGGCGAGGAGCACGGCGCGCGCCGAATACTCCTTGCAGTCGCGGGTGGTAGCCGTGAAGCCGTTCCCGGCCTTCTCGAGCTTCTCGACGCGGTCTCCTTCGATGATTTCGACTACGTTCTCCTTATAGGCCTCGAGATGCGCCTTGAAGGACTTCTTCAGGTCCTCGCCCTTGATGTTCACGGTCCCGATCCAGTTCTCGATGCCGTCGGACACGGTGCTCTGTCCGCCGATCTCCTCGGCTATGAGCACGGTCTTGAGGCGCTTTCGGGCGGCATATACGCCCGCGGCGACGCCTGCCGGTCCGCCGCCAATGATGATGAGGTCGTTCATGAGGTCAGTATAGCAAAATCCCCTGGAGCGAGCTTCGGGGGATTTCATACGCCGTATCAGATTACTTCTTATGGCGGCGGAGGAAGGATGGGATCGCGCCCCAGGCCTCGTCCTCGTCCTCGGCTGCGTTCTGTGCCGACGGCGGGGTAACGGTCTTCTGGACCGGAGCCTGCTCCTCGCGGCGCGGCTGCGCGGTCACGAGAGGCTCCTCGCGGCGCTTTTCCACCTTCGGCGGCTCTGGCGCGAGCACTGGCTCAGGGACCGGCGCGGGCGCTGGTGCCGGGGCTGGAGCTGGCTCCTCGCGGCGGCCGATGTCGTTATAGATCTTGCCGCGGGCCTCTCCCTGCTCGGCAGGCTGCATCGCGAAGAGGGAGCGCTCGATGCCCTGCTCGCTGCCGCTCTCGCCCTCCGGGAATCCGGTCGCGATGACGATGATGCGGATCTGGCCCTTCTTGAGCTTCTCGTCGCGCATGATACCGAAGATGACCTTCGCGGATGGGTCCACCGAGTCGGAGACCACCTTGGCCGCCTCCTGGACCTCGAGGATGCCGAGGTCGTCAGCGCCGGCGACTACGAAGAGCACGCCCTTCGCGCCCGTGATGGAGACGTCGAGGAGCGGGGAGTTCACGGCCTGGGCCGCGGCGTCCTGTGCACGGCGGTCGCCTTCGGCGATGCCGATGCCCATGAGGGCAGGGCCTGCGCCCTCCATGATGGCCTTGATGTCGTTGAAGTCGGTGTTGATCTCGCCCGGGGTGGTGATGATGTCGGAGACGCCCTCGACGGCCTGACGGAGGATCTCATCGGCCATCGCGAACGCGGACTTCGCTGAGGTCTGCGCCTCGACTACCGCGAGGAGCTTGTCGTTCGGGATCACGATGAACGCATCCACCTCCTTCTTGAGCTCGAAGAGGCCGCGCTCCGCGAGGTCCTTGCGGTGCATGCCCTCGAACATGAACGGGCGGGTGACCACCGCGACGGTGAGCGCGCCGATCTCCTTCGCGATGCGCGCTACGACCGGAGCTGCGCCGGTGCCGGTGCCGCCTCCCATGCCGCAGGTGATGAAGACCATGTCGGAGCCCTGGAGCGCCTCCTGGATCTCCTGGCGGGTCTCCTCAGCCGCGCGCTTGCCAAGCTCCGGGTTCATGCCGGTGCCGAGGCCGCGGGTGAGATTCTTGCCGATATGGATCTTCCGCTTCGCGAGGGAGCGGTGGAGGTCCTGCGCGTCGGAGTTGACGGCGATGAACTCAACGCCCTTCACCTTCGAATTAACCATGTGGTTCACGGCGTTGCAGCCGGAGCCGCCGACACCTACGACACGGATCCTGGCGAACGTCTCGACTTCTGGTTCTACACGCTTTGACATATGGAGCTGTTAACGGGTCCCCTAATAACGTGGCCTTATCATACAAGGATGGAACGAGGCCGCAAATCCTGACAAATAGAGGAATCGTGCTGTTATTTCAGTGTCTCATGGAAAGGTCCCGGCATCTGATCAGCAGATGCCGGGACCGCGCTCCGTTTCCGCATACCCCGGAGCAGGGAATAGAGAGCGCTACGCTCTCTTCTCGCCTTGCGTTAGTGGCCGAACTTCGACATGGTGCCCTCCTTTCGCTTCTGTATAAAAGAATGGCACCGCGTGCCGGTGCCAGTCAATGCGGTGTGTGATGCAGCGTTACGGCAGGAACTGCTTCAAAAACTTCTGCGCGGTAGCGACGATGTCGCCTACGGGATTCGCCTGCTTCTTCGGCGTCTCGGTGTCCCCGGTGAGTCCCCAGAGCGCGAGGCCGTACGCGACGGCCCAGGTCGCGTCCTTCACCTTCGTGTCGCTCGATACCTTGAGGTCCGCGATGCGGGACGGGAGGTTGAGCGTACCCTTCGCGATGTCTGAGATCGCACCCTGGCCGGAGGCGCCGCCGGAGATGATGATGCCGGCAGGGAGGGAGCCACGACGGCCGAGCATCTTCAGGTGCTTGTCGATGAGCTCGAACATGGCGCGGAAGCGGGCCGTGACGATCTCGTCCACGCGCTTCCGGGGATACATGTTGCCGCCGAGCCTGCCGAGCTTCAGGCGCTCCGCGTCCTCGAGGGACACCTTGAAGCCGAGCGCGAGGTCGTCGGTGATGTTGGTCGAGCCGATCGGGAACACCTTCACGGAGATAGGGAGGCCCTCGTCATAGACGACGATGGAGACGGTCTCCGCGCCGATGTTGGCGAGCACGCAGCCCTTCATCTTCTGGTCCTTCGTGAGGGTGACGTAGGAGCCGGCGAGCGGGGAGGCCATGCGGTCGATGACCTCGATGTTTGCGGCTTCCGTCGTCATGGTGAGTACGTCCGCATGCTGTGTGAGACAAGTGATGAAGAGGTAGTCGGCGGTGAGGCGCGTGCCCTTGAGGCCTACTGGCTCGCCGAGCGACTTCGCGCCGTCGACCCTGAACTCTATCGGGATCTCATGGAGGACGGTCCGGTTAAGGAAGCTCGGGCGCGCGGCCTCGCGCGCGTTGTCGAGCACCTTCTCGAGGTCGAGGTCGGTTATCTCCTGGTCGGCGCGGGAGATGATGGTCTCGCCGGTGGCGCGGACCTCGTCGAGCGAGACGCCGCCGATCGCGAGGAAGCCGCGGCGGATGGGCACGCGGGCGGCCTGTTCCGCCTGCGCGCGGGCGGCACGCACGCTCTCGGCCGCGTCCTCGGCGTCTACGACGTAGCCGTGGCGCATGCCACGGCTCTCAGCGATGCCTGTCCCGATGATATGAAGCTCCGAACCCTGCTCCGTCTGCACCTCCTCGACCACCACGACTTTCGTCTGGTGCGTGCCGATATCAATGCCGGTTGCGATTCGTCGGGACATTAGCGGTGGAGGATTTCTGTGACGGGCTAGTAAGCCGCTTGAGCATCAAGCGTTCCTTGCGCTCCATTGTAGCCCCGTGCTGCTCTCCCTTCAAATGGAAGCAGCCGTGGATAAAAAGGAACCCGACGAACTCCGTGTACGTCATGTCGTAGTCGGGTGCCTGCTTCTTCGCGACCTCGAGGCAGATCACGATCTCGCCGGACTTCGTGCCGGATTCGTACGAGAGCACGTTCGGGACGTAGTCCTTGTTCCGGAGCGCCACGTTCATAGCCTTGGCGCGCGCTTTTCCTGCGAAGGCGAGCGACATGTCCCACCCGGGAAGGATAGCGTTCAGCGCCTCCTCGTACGGGAAGCGGGGAACAGGGGACTTCGTGAAGTTGCGGATGTCGAGAGTGGATGTCATAGGGAGAGTGTAAAGCAAAAAGCGCCCGGAGGCGCTCGATGCTACTTCTTTCCGCGTCCCTTGCGGGCTGCTGGATCGATCTTGCCGAGCTTCACCTGCTCGTTGTACTCGGCGATGCGCTCTCCGCGGATCATGGCGCGAGCGTGATCGACGTTCTTCGACTTCTCGCGGACGAAGTAGCGGCGCTTGCGGAGGGCACGGACGAGGCCGAGACCCTGGCCACGGCGGGAGAAACGGCGGATGAGCGAAGCAGAACTCTCGTTCTTGCTGCGGACAACCTCAATACGGACGGCGTTTTGCATAGCCGGAGAATAGCATAAATGGGGGTTTCCTGTCTAGGAAGGCATGAAAACGCCCGCTGTCTGGAAAGACAACGGGCGCGGCGCCTACAGGCCGAAGACGACGTGCGAGGCAGGGTGGTTGATGATGGCCGCGATACCGCCGATTACGAAGCCGGCGGCCCCGAACAGGAGGCAAGCGATGCTCCAGCGGTCGATGCGGTCCTGCAGCCCGGTGCGGAAGAGCGCCGTGCCGAAGCCGACGCCCAGGGCAGCGAAGCCGCCGAGGACGACCTTGTTGGAGGCCGGCAGGTTCGCGACCGCGAAGGCCATGAGCAGGCCGCCGATGATCATCATGACGGAAAGGGCGATGAGTGGAAGGTCGGTCTTCGTGTCGGTCATTAGGAGGACTCCCGTGAGGTTTCTGTATCCATTATAAACATACAATTAGGTAAATGTCAATATACAAAAGGCCTTGGCAGGAGTGCCAGGGCCCCTGTGCAGTCGGGTTACGCCACCGACTTCAATCTATCTATGAGGGACGAGAGCGGAATGAAGGTCTCGGTATGCGTGGAGCGCTCGCGGAGGATGACGTTGCGCTCGAGCGCCTCCTTGCGGCCCATGATGAGGAGGTACTGCGGGTTATGGGTCTCGGCGAGGCGCATCTGCTCGGACAGCGACGCGACGCCCATGGCCTGCGTCATCGGGATGCGTGCGCGGCGCAGCTCGTCGGCCATCTTCATGCTCTCGCGCTTCGCCTCGTCGCCGATGTGCACGAACACGAAGCGGGGCGCGCCGCGCTCCTTCACGGGCGCGATGGTCTCGCGGTTCGCCGTGTTGATGCGGACGATGGCGCCTACCGAATGCACCGCGGACTTGAAGAACGGGCGCGCGAGCTCGTTGTAGCGGGAGCCCCAGGCATGGAGCGTATCGTTGCCGTTCGGGATGGAGAGGTCGAAGCAGGTCTCGGCCCACGAGTTCCCGTGCGAGAGAAGGTCCGGCGCGAGCTCGTACGGGGTGTCGGTCGTCTCGAGGTACTCGAGCACGGACTCGAAGTGCTTGCGGCTCGCCTCGGAGAGGTGGTCGGTCGGGGACGGGAGCAGGTCGACGTAATCCTTCATGCAGGTGAGCATGGATGCCGCCTCGATCACGTTCCCGCTCTTCGCCTTCTCGATGCATTCGACCGGAAGCGCGTTTCCGTGCTTCCTGGTGAACTGCGCGAACTCGCGCGCGTAGCGGCTGCGCGTCTCCTTGTCGCCCATGCTGTTGAGGCGGAGCTTCGGGTCGGCCTTCACGAGGTCCTGCATGAACGCGCGCACGGCGCGGATGAGCACGGCGTCGCCGATCGCGTGCTCGACGCCGAGCACATGGAACTGGATCACGATCTGCTTCGGCGCCGGGCGTCCCTGCGCGGCGTTGCTGTGCCAGAAGAAGAGCGGCTGCGCGGCGGAGGGCGCCATGCCGCTATCGCGGACCTGCTTCAAGAGCGCCACGACCTCCTTCGCCTGCGGGTCGAGCGTATCGAGCGCATAGCCGTCAGGATACGGCGCCTTCGCGCCCTGGCCGCGCTTGGCATGCGTGAGAGAGGAAAGCGGCGCGAAGCCGTAATAGTTCCCGATGGCGTGTGCACGCTTGAGGATGTCTGAAGGCTGAAGCGTGGTAGGCATAGGAAAAGGTCTACTGAGGTTCGGTAACGGAGCCCGGGAGCACGCCGATCTCGCCGGCAGGGAGCAGGCGGAGATAGGCGCGGCCCATGAGGTCACGCTTCGGGAGCGGGCCCCATACGCGGGAGTCCGAGCTCCTCGGGCGGTTGTCGCCCATAACGAAGTACTGGTCCTCGCCGAGCGTGCGGTCGAGGTCGTAGGTGGCATCCTCGGAGACGACATAGGACTCGTCGAGGTCGATGGTGGTGCCGTCTACCTTGGTGACGCTCGTCGCGCCCTCCTTTATGTGCACGGTCTCGCCCGGGAGGCCGATGATGCGCTTTATGTAGAAGACCTTCTCGTCGTTCGGGTAGCGGAACACGACGACGTCGCCGCGCTTCGGGTCCTGGAGGCGGTAGGTGAGCTGGTCAACGATGAGGTAGTCGCCGCTGTTGAAGGTTGGATACATGCTCTCGCCCTCGACGACGAACGGCTGCGCGACGAAGAGGCGGATGGGGACGACGATGATCACAGCGAGAACGACGAAGGTGAGGATCTCACGAAGCGCCGTCACGAGAACTTTCATGAGCGTCATTGTATTCCTCTCAAGTCGCACGTCAAATATTCCGCATTCGTTTGCATCCGAACACCATGACGCATGCGTGCTGGAGCCCGCAGGTGATCCGTGCTAGGTTCTGGCAAGAGGCAATTTGGAGGACTCTGCAATGAGGCCGCATGCAGCTAGGCAGGTGCCTGAGAAGGCGTGGGAGGTATTCGTACGTATTGAACAGATACTCGAAGCGCTTCCTGAGAAGATTGAGTTCCCGGCGTTCATGTTCGGTGTCCGTTTGGACTCGGACGTCGCGGTTTCTACCGGCATCCCGAACTGTCACGTGATCGCGCATGCGCTCGCCCGGTTCCTGCCGGTCGACGCGCATGACGGATTCGTCCTGGTCACGGGACCGAACGGGAAGGGACGCCGGCTCGAGCACTCGTGGCTCACGCTTCGGGACTCGGATGCTTCGGTGATCATCGACCCGTGGCCGCTCGGCGTTGCGACCGGCCCCGCGATCTTCATCCAGGACTACGCGTACCACTTCGGACCCGAGTGCAGCTTCCTCGCGCATAAAGGTGAGAAGTTCACGGTCGAGGTCGACGCGCTTGCCGCGGCGATCGAGGCCGTGACGAAGGAGTCCGCGAGTCGGGCAGCCTGATATACGACCCGCCGGCGGAAGTACCCGCTCCGGTGGGTCTTCTGTTTTCCTTGCGACTGAGAATTGGATTGTGGATGGTAGGATGGTGCTCAATGGCACACGTGATAATCGGCCTCGGGAACCCGGGCGGCGAATATGAGAAGACCCGGCACAACGCCGGACGCATGGCGGCCGAGCTCTTCGCGAAGGAAGAGGGGATCGCGGACTTCAAGCTGAATAAGGCGGCGCAGGCATCGGTCGCGCAGGGTTCTATAGACGACGAGAAGGTGATCGTCGCGCTTCCGGAGGTGTACATGAACGTGTCGGGCAAGACGGCGCTCGCGCTCGTGAAGTCGAAGCCTGCCGCGAAGAAGCTCCTCGTGATACGCGACGACCTCGACCTGCCGCTCGGCGTGATCAAGATGACGGGATACGGCCGCGGCGCGGGCGGACACAAGGGCGCCGAGAGTATCATGCGCGCGCTCAAGACCAAGGACTTCGCGCAGATGAAGATCGGCATCGCGGGACAGACCCCGAAGGGGAAGCTGAAGAAGGTCTCCGGCGAAGAGAAGGTGATCAAGCATGTGATCGGGAAGTTCAAGCCGACAGAAGAGGCGCTCCTCAAGGAGACGCTCGCGAAGGCAGCGGAAGCCGCGCGCTACTTCGTGACCGACGGCATCGAGAAGGCGATGCTCGTGGCGAACACGCGCTAGGCGCTCCTCGGTTGATGGGGCCACGATCGACTGGTCACTGGAGAAGAAATAGAAAAACGCGCCGGATATCTCCGGCGCGTTTTTCGCTTCTATTATCCTTGCGGATTACTTCTTGGCTCCTTTCTTCGGGCCGGTGTAGGAGAGCGTCATGCGCTGGTCCTTCGGTTCGAAGAGGGTGATGGTGAACGGGTAGGTCTTGCCGAGCTCGAGCGACTCGCGGAGCTCCACCGGGGAAGCGAACTCCGAGATGTGCACGAGGCCTGCGACGCCTTCCTCGATGGACGCGAGCGCGCCATGCTTGTTGTACTTGATGATGACGCCGGAGACCTCCATGCCCTTCTTGTAGCGGTCCTGGGCGGTCTTCCACGGGTTCTCCCTGAGCGCCTTCACGGAGAGGGACACCTTGCCGTCCTTCACCTCGATGACCTTCACGGAGACCTTGTCGCCGACCTTGAAGAGCGCGCGAGGATCCTCCACGAGGCCCCAGTCGAGCTCCGAGATGTGCACGAGGCCCTCGAGACCCTGCTCGAGCTTCACGAAGACGCCGAAGTCGACGGCGCCCGTGACCTCGCCCTCCACGACGTCGCCCACCTGGTACTTGTCGATGAGGGATGCCTTCTCGTTCTCCTCGTCGCCTGCGCGCTCGGAGAAGATGAGCTTGCCCTCCTTCGCGTCCGCCGTGATGATGCGGACCGACAGCTGGGTGCCCGTGAGCTTCTGGAGCTCGGAGAAGATCTTGTCCTTGTCGCCCTCAGGAACGCGCGGGTAGTGCTCCTTCGTGAGCTGGGAGGCAGGGAGGAAGCCCTGGATGCCCTGCCAGGTAAGGATGAGTCCGCCCTTGTTCGCCTCGTCGACGGTGAGGGTGTAGACACTCTGGGCCGCGATAGCCTGCTCGGCCTCGCTCCAGATAGCGGCCTGGCGAGCCTCCTTGAGGGAGAGCTCGATGTAGCCGTCGAGGCCTGCGGCGTCGACGACCTTAGCTGAGATAGTGTCGCCCGGGTTCGCCTTGCGGAGAACGTCAGCGGCGTTGAGGTACTCGCGGCCGTAGATGATACCGGTTCCGAACGGCGGGAGGTCTACGTAGAGGCGTCCGCGCACGAGCTCGATGATGGTTCCCTCGACGAGGTCGCCGACGCGCGGAGGCGTCGCGATCGAGTCGATAAGGGTCTCCATCGGGTGACCGGCCTCTACGGCGACGGTCGAGACAACTGGGGGAGCCTTGCGCTCCTCAGCTGCCTGGTTCTCTTCAGGCATGATTAGTGTACGAGGCGTTCCTATGTGACGGGTACTGAGTGCCTTCCGGCAGCTCAGGGATAGCCCGCGCACGGCGTATATACGCGCTCGCGATAGGGAATGTATAGCACGGAACCTATATATATGGAAAGAGACCCTGGATAGGGTCTCGGAAAGAGCTGCTCGCTGAGCGGGGAGCCCCGAAGGGCGGAGCCTAGGCTCCGCCCTTCGGAACCCTCCTGTTCGGCCGGTCGACGAACTTGATCTTGTCGCCGCTGGCCCCGTGCTGCTGAGGAGGTGCCGTGTTGGTCTGCCTAAGGGGCAGCCCGAGATCGCCTTGATTCTGGAATCCCCTGGTCATGTCCAGGAACCCTTTCTGCTACGTGATGGCTCGGAAGCGAGTGCGGGAACTATAGCACAACACGTTTCTTTACAACATATGAAAATGAACGCTTCATAAATAGTAAAACCCGTACAGGACGGGTTTGTGAATGGACGGCCGAGAGGCGAGGTCCCGGGATGGCACCTCTGCCATCCCGGGGTTCTTCGTCATCCGGGCGCGGCATGCCCGGTGTCGGCGGTGCGGTCCGTGTCGGCGCTGTTGACGGCCAGAGCGGCGGCGTTCGCGACGCCGGGCGGGGCCTGAGCCTGATGCACGTTCATGGCTGCAATCTCCTTGCAGGTTGGCGGAACAAGACCGTCGTTCGACTGGAAGAACCAAGCGATACGGTCATAGATGAAGCTACCATGGTTCGCCTCCCTGGAAAGGGGGTCGTGCGCGCGGCGGGGGATAAAGAAAAATCCCTCATCCGGATGGATAGGGATTAGTAATTAAAGGTACGGGAAGAAGGAAGGTCATGGCCGGGGAGCGCAGATGCGTTCCCCGGCCACTTCACGCCGGCGATCTAGCTCGGGGTGATGTGCCCGTGGCCGTCCGCCGTGTCGCCGCCCAGGTCGTCGCCGACGCCGGCGATCGAGGTCATGGCCATCTTGTCGAGGTCCGTCGCCGCGTGATGCCGGTCGATGGCGCCGCTGCCGCTGCCCGTGGTGTCGAGGCCGTCGCTGGCGAAGGTCAGGGCGCTGGCGCCGCTGTCGAGGTGGCCGGTCCGCTTCACGTGCTTGGCGTCCCTGGCCGCGCCGGCCATGGCCATGTCCGAGATCATCATCGACGAGAAGGCGCCGGCCGCCGCGAGGGCGACGAGGCTCGTTCGGTTCCTCATTTCCGTGTTCCTTTGCTTGGTGCTGTCCGCCGATCCTGTCAGGGGATTCCTGCCAGGTACGAACCAGGAAAAAATACGACCTTCTTCATATATTGTCAAGACCTCTGTGGATATGGCGTAATCATGAAGATACCCAGAACCCGTAGGACATGAAGAAACGCCCATGGTAAAATGCGGGTAATGGTCATCACGCATCACGGAGGGCAGTGCTTCAAGATAACGCAGGGCGACCTCACTATCGTCTTCGACCCCATCTCAAAGAGCGGTACGCTCCCGGCGGTACGCTTCGGCGCGGACATCGCGCTCGTGACGCGCAGGCATCCCGACATGGACGGCACCGACGAGGTCTCGTTCGGCGGCAAGGAGCCGTTCGTCATCGACGGCCCCGGCGAGTACGAGCACTCGGGCGTCCGCGTGCAGGGATTCCTCACCAAGAGCCAGTACGGCCTCCCGAAGGGGCGCATGGACGCTATCAATACGGTCTATGCCGTGACGCTCGACGGCATGACCCTCGTGCATCTGGGCGCGCTGTCGGACCCGATGCTCTCGCATGACGCGCGCGAAGCGATAGACGAGATCGACATCCTCTTCGTGCCGGTGGGCGGGGACGGCGTGCTGAATGCGGCCGAGGCCGCGAAGCTCGCGGTCACGCTCGAGCCGAAGATCGTCATCCCGATGCACTACGAGGGTATGGGCGAGCCAAAGGCGCTCGACGCCTTCCTGAAGGAAGCGGGCAAGGACTCCGAGACTGTGGACAAGCTCACGCTCAAGAAGAAGGACGCCGCGGAGAAGGCGGGCAGCATCATCGTGATAACCTCCTAAGGACGTATGGCGACGCAGCGCATCATGGACCATATCGATACGCTCCGGGCGAAGCCCGAGCATGTCCGTCATCAGATCGCGATGGCGGTAGCGTTCGGCGTGACCGGCATCGTCACGGCCGGCTGGGTCGCCGCCATGGCTACCTCGGGCTCGTTCGCGCTCGAGCAGGAGCCGATCGTTGCGGAACTGGGGCAGATCGAGAAGCCGTCGACGCCGATCTCGAGCCTGCTCGGCGCAGCGGGTGCCGCGTTCGGCGCTACCAGCACCGACGCGACGCTGAACATCGTCGATTCGAGGACGTCCTCGACGCTCGACGCCGAGACGCCGTCCGCGAACGCGTCCGGCAAGACCGTCATACCTTTCTAATACATGGCAAAGAAACCCGTTCCGACCCCAGAGCCGATCGTGCCGCGCGTGAACGTGGTCGACCAGTCGATCACGAGCGAGATGCGCACGAGCTACCTCGACTACGCGATGTCCGTCATCACGAGCCGCGCGCTGCCTGACGTGCGCGACGGCCTGAAGCCGGTGCACCGAAGAATCCTCTACGCGATGCGCATGACGGGCCTCACGCCGTCCGCGAAGTTCAGGAAGTCCGCGACCGTGGTGGGAGAGGTGCTGGGTTCGTACCACCCGCACGGCGACGCGTCCGTGTACGACGCGATGGTGAAGCTCGCGCAGGACTTCGCGACCCGCTACCTGCTCGTGCAGGGCCAGGGTAACTTCGGTTCGGTCGACGGCGATCCGCCTGCCGCGTACCGCTATACGGAGGCCAAGATGTCCCGCCTCGCCGACGAGATGCTCCGCGACCTCGAGAAGGAGACCGTGGAATGGACGCCGAACTTCGACGGCTCGAAGCAGGAGCCGACGGTGCTCCCGGCAGCGGTCCCGAACCTGCTCCTCAACGGAACGCTCGGCATCGCGGTCGGTATGGCGACCAACATCCCGCCGCATAACCTGCGCGAGGTGGTCGCGGCCACTACGCATCTCATCGACGAACCCGACGCGACCGTCGAGGACCTCCTCCAGCACGTGAAGGGGCCCGACTTCCCGCTCGGCGCGATCGCGTTCAACCAGGCCGACATCAAGCATGCGTACACCACCGGCCGCGGCGGCGTCGTGGTGCGCGGCGAGGCGGACATCGTCGAGGACAAGAAGGGGACGAGCATCGTCATCACCTCCATCCCGTACCGCGTGAACAAGGCGGACCTCATCACGCGCATCGCGGAGCTCGTGCGCGACAAGAAGCTCGAGGGTGTGAAGGACCTGCGCGACGAGTCGGCCGCGGACATCCGCGTCGTGGTAGAGCTCAAGGGCACCGCGCATCCGCAGGCCGTTTTGAATAATCTCTACAAGCATACGGAGCTCGAGAGCACGTTCCACTACAACATGCTCGCGCTCGTGGACGGCGTGCCGGAGACGCTCTCCTTGAAGGGCATGCTCGAGGCGTTCATCAACCACCGCAAGGAGGTGGTGAAGCGCCGCACCGAGTACGAGCTTCGGAAGGCCCAGGAGCGCGAGCACATCCTGCTCGGCCTCTCGAAGGCGCTCGACCACATCGACGAGGTCATCAAGACCATCCGCGCCGCGAAGGACGTGCCGGACGCGTCGGCCAAGCTCCAGAAGAAGTTCGGCTTCTCCGTCATCCAGGCGGCGGCCATCCTCGACATGCGCCTCCAGAAGCTCGCGGCGCTCGAACGCAAGAAGATCGAGGAGGAGCTCGCCGAGATCCAGGCGCTCATCAAGCGCCTCCAGAAGATCCTCTCTTCCGCGAAGAACATCCTCGCCGTGGTGCGCGAGGAGCTCGAGGCCATCGCCGAGAAGTACGGCGACGACCGCCGCACGAAGATCGTGAAGGGCGGCGTGAAGAACATCTCGGTGGAGGACCTCGTGCCGGACGAGGAGTCCGTGCTCGTCCTCACGCAGGGCGGCTACGTGAAGCGTACGAACCCTGAGGAGTTCAAGCTCCAGAAGCGCGGCGGCGTAGGCGTCATCGACATGTCCACCAAGGAGGAGGACGTCGTGACGCACTTCCTCGCGGCCTCGGCTCACTCCGATCTCCTCTTCTTTACGGACCTCGGCAAGGCGTACCAGCTCAAGATGTACGAGCTTCCGGAAGGAAAGCGCGCGACCAAGGGCAAGAGCATCATGAACTTCCTCCAGCTCTCGGGAGAGGAGAAGGTGACGAGCGTGCTCGCGATGCCGAAGGTAGAGAAGGGTAGCGGCGCCCGCGACGCGCTCTCCGTCTTCCTCGTGACCGAGGCCGGCACCATCAAGAAGGTGGAGGCGAAGTCCTTCTCGGACGTGCGCCGTTCCGGCATCATCGCGATCGCGCTCAAGGGCGGCGACCGCCTCGTGTCCGCGCACTTAGCTGCTCCTGGCGACTCGGTGTCGATCGTGACGGCCGAGGGCCAGTCCATCCGCTTCGACGAGAGCGAGACGCGCGCCATGGGCCGCACGGCTGCGGGCGTGCGCGGCATGACGGTGAAGAAGGGCGACGTGATCGTCTCGGCGGAGGTCGTGCCAGCGGATGCCAAGGGCGCCTCGCTCCTCATCATCATGGACAAGGGCTACGGCAAGAAGACGCCGCTCTCCGAGTACAAGATCCAGGGCCGCGGCGGATCCGGCATCAAGACCGCCGACGTGACAGCGAAGACGGGCAAGATCATCGGCGCTAAGGTCCTCATCGGCGACGAGGCGAAGACCGAGGAGCTCGTGGTCATATCGAAGAAGGGACAGGTCATCCGCTGTTCGGCGGGCGAGATCCCGTCGCTCTCTCGCGCGACCCAGGGCGTCCGCATCATGAAGATGCGCGAAGGGGATTCCATCGCCTCGATGGTGGCGCTTTAGTAGCGTTCCGTAGGATTTGACAAAGCCTGTGGGCGGGGTACTCTATACCCGTCGCAGGTGCCATGCCTGCGTATCAATTTCAAAACAGGGAGATCTTTCCATGGCCGATCAAGTGGATCATGCCGACGCAGCTGCAATCGGTCGGGCCGCCCGTCTTGAGATCGGGACGCCGACGAAGTACGGCCCGAGCGGCTACGACCCGAAGGAAGTGGCAGCGTGGCGGGAAAGTCCCGCTGGTCAGGCCTACACGAAGGGCAATCCGAACAGCATGTTCTTCAATCGGCTCGAATGAGCCGGCCACACGTCCTATGAATGAGACGCATCCGTACTAGGGTGCGTCTTTTCCTTTTGTTGATTGCGCGGCGCCTCTGCGCCGCGCTTGCTATACTCCGTGTATGAATTTCAGCGATCCGAAGAGCAACGTCCTGCAGCTGGGGCTTCGCGACGGCATGAAGGTCGGGGATCTCGGCGCGGGCTCAGGGCATTATGCCGCGAGCGCGGCCGCCATCGTAGGCACCGAAGGGAAAGTGTACGCCGTCGATATTCAGGAAGACATCCTTAAGCACGTGAAGGACTTCGTCGAGGGTCTCGGCCACCGGAACGTCGAGACGGTCTGGGGGAACTTCGAGAAGCTCGGCGGCACGCGCCTGCGGGACGCGTCGCTCGACGCCGTGATCCTCTCGAACACGCTCTTCCAGCTCGACCATCGCGAAGGCGCCGTGGCCGAGATAAAGCGCATCCTGAAGCCCGGAGGGAAGCTGCTCGTCGTGGACTGGGCGGGCGCGTACGGCGGCATCGGGCCGCATCCGCATCGCGTAGTGCCCGAGCACGTCGCGGAAGACCTGTTCATCGGAGCGGGCTTCCATAAGGTTAAGGCGTTCCGCGGCGGGCCGCATCATTATTCCCTCGTATTCACTGCACCGTAGTATGGCAACCATGAAGCCGTTCCAGATCATCATCATGGCCGTGTTCGGCCTCGTCGCGCTCGCCGGCCTCGTCCTGTTCGCGACCTTCCAGGGCTTCTCGACCGGCGCGCCGCAGGTTGGCACGGTCTCTATCTGGGGCACCTTGCCTGCAGGCGCCATGAACGAGGCGCTCGGCGCCGTGAAGCAGGGGAAGCCGGAGTACGCGAGCGTCACCTACCTCGAGCGCTCCGCGGACACCTTCGATGCGGATCTTGCGGAAGCAATCGCTTCGGGGCGCGGTCCGGACCTCATCCTCATCTCGCAGGAGGACCTCGCTGCGGCGGAGGGGAAGCTCTCCATGGTGCCGTCCTCGGTCATATCCGAGCGCGACTTCCGCGATTCCTACCTGCCGATCAGCGAGCTCTTCCTCACGACGGGCGGTACGTTCGGCATCCCGTTCCTCGTCGACCCCTTGATGCTCTACTACAACCGCCCGGTCCTCGCGTCGGCGGGCGCGGCGCGTCCTCCGTCCACCTGGGAGGCGGTGACGGGCCTCACGTCGGTGGTGAACCGTCAGACGGAAGCGCAGCAGGTCGTGAAGAGCCTCATCGCGCTCGGTACCTACGAGAACATCGACAACGCGCGCGCGATCATCTCGCTCCTCTTCATGCAGGCAGGCTACGGCATCGCCGGCCGCACGGCGAGCGGCATCGAGTCGGACCTCACGGACGTGAAGGGCTCGTCCTTCGGGACCAAGCCCGCAGAGAGTGCGCTCAACTTCTACACCGAGTTCGCGAACCCGGCGAAGACGGCGTACTCCTGGAACCGCTCGCTCCCGGAGAACCGCCTCGCGTTCCTCTCGGGCGACCTCGCGCTCTATCTCGGCTATGCGTCCGAGCGCGCTGACCTCTCCGAGGCGAACCCGAATCTCGACTTCGACATGGCGCCCGTGCCCGCCCCGGCGCAGAGCGCGACCCGCATCACGTACGGCAAGGCCTATGCGTTCGCCGTTCCGCGCGCCGCGAAGAACGGATCAGGGGCCGTGCGCGTTGCGCAGGTATTGTCGTCGAAGGAGACCGTGCCCCTCTTCGCGCATGCGCTCGGTATGGCGCCCGCGAGGCGCGACGCGCTCTCGCCTTCGAGCGGCGACCTCTACGAGCCGGTGTACTACCCGGAGGCGCTCATCGCGAAGGGCTGGCTATCCCCGATGCCGTCCGAGACCGACCGTATCTTTGGTACGATGGTTAGCAGCATCGCGACGGGGAAGGCGACGGTCTCGACCGCGCTGTCGACCGCGAGCCAGTCGCTCGACGCGGCACTAAAATAATCACCATCCTATGCGAACCATGAGCAGTGCTATCAGGAGCTTCTCCGCGACGTTGGCGCTCGCACTCCTGATTCCGTCGGCGGCGCGCGCGGATCAAGTCACGAACACGGGCGGGAATACGACGGTAAGCACAGGACTCACGAACCCGCTCAACGGCGTGAGCACGCTCGACGAGTTTCTTACCGCGATCCTCAACGGCGTGATACGGCTCGGCACGATCGTCCTCATCATGATGCTCGTCTACGTGGGCTTCCTCTTCGTCGCGGCGAGAGGGAACGCGGAGAAGCTCCAGGGCGCGAAGAGCGCGCTCGTGTGGACCATCATCGGCGGCCTCGTGCTGCTCGGCGCGACCGGCATTCAGGCAATCATAACGGGCACGGTGGATTCGATCGTACAGTAACCATGCGCAAGCTTCTCCTCGCGTCCGCTTCTCTCGCGCTCGTCATCCCTTCTTTCGCGCATGCCGCGAGCTTCAAGGAGTTCACGGCCGATATCGTTGAGCTCGTGAACACCGCTGTGGTCCCGCTCATCTATTCGATCGCGTTTATCCTCTTCCTTATCGGCATGGTGCGCTTCTTCTTCCTCGGCGGCGAGGAAGGCCGGGAGAAAGGGAAGACATTCATGCTCTGGGGCATCATCGGGTTCGTGGTGATGTTCTCCGTGTGGGGTATCGTCCGCCTGCTGCTCACGGCGCTTCCTGGCTAGTGCATAAGCTCTGGACCGACCTTCATTACTTGCTACTCTGAAACGTACTATGACATTCCGCACACTCGCCCTTTCGCTCGCGTTGTTCCTCGTATCCGCCGGAGCCGTCCATGCACAGAGCGGCGAGATCGGCGGCAATACGGTCTCCCAGTATCTCCTCAGCATCATCGGCTTCATCAACGCCGTGCTCGTGCCGGTGGTGTTCGCGGTGGCGTTCGTCACGTTCATCTGGGGCATCTTCCTCTATTTCATCGCGGGCGGCGCGAACGAGGAGAAGCGTGACCAGGGCAAGCAGCTCGCGATATGGGGCATCGTCGGCTTCTTCGTGATGGTGTCGGTGTGGGGCCTCGTGAACGTGCTCGTGGGTACCTTCGGGTTCGGGAATGTGAACGCACCGGACCTTCCGACGTTCAATCCTGGCAGCGGCGGCTCGATCGGCCCGACGCCGTAATAGTGTTTTCCACACGGCCTGAAAGGCTCTATTGACGCGCCTTCATTCCGGTCTATGCTAGATGAATACGCAAAGCGTTATCCGTAAACATCCATTATGAAGAAATTTGGTTACATCGTCGCTGCTCTCGTATTCCCAGCGCTCGTCTCTGCGCAGGTCACGGCCGACAGCGCAGGATCGATCGGACAGGGGATCATCGCCCTCATCAACAACATCCTCGTTCCGCTCGTATTCGCCGTCGCGTTCGTCGTGTTCATCTGGGGCGTGTTCCAGTACTTCATCGCTGGAGGCGCAGACGAGGAGAAGCGCGAGGCCGGCAAGAGCCTCATGCTCTGGGGCATCATCGGCTTCTTCGTGATGGCATCCGTGTGGGGCCTCGTGAACATCCTCCGCGGAACCTTCGTGCTCAATAACGGAGCGCCGTCGGTCGGAGACGTGACTCCTTCGGTTCAGGTCAACTAGTCCTGAACCCACAGCTATAGCAGAACGCCCGCAGGAGACTGCGGGCGTTCTGCTATACTGACGCCTATGAACGCATTCGACACATTCATCACCAAGGTCCAGGATGCGATCCTGACGCCGATCATCACGCTGCTCGCGCTCGGCGCGTTCCTCATATTCATCTGGGGTATCGTCGAGTTCATCGCGAGCGCGGACAACGAGGAGAAGCGCTCCACGGGCCAGCAGCACATGATCTGGGGCATCATCGGCCTCGTGATCATCTTCGGCGCGAACGCGATCGTCTCGCTCCTGAGCGCTACGGTAGGGGCGCCATAGGCAGAGACTCTGCGTAAAGGAAAAAGCCGTCCCGAAGGACGGCTTTGTGCGTTCTAAGACGCAAGGTGCTTTCTCACAGGTAACGGCAGGTGAAGTCCACCGGATTCTCGCTGACGTTCGTGATCGTGAGGTAGTCGATGTGTCCCTTGATGCGGCGGAGGCTCGACGAGCAGATCTCAGGCTTCCTGAAGCTGCACGCCGTGATATTCCCCTCGCTCGTGTCAGGCTTGAAGTCGATCGTGGTATCCCGGGGGATGTGCACGGTAATGCGCGTTCCCGGTTGGATCACGACCTTGTACGCTGGGTCGCTGGAACAGGTCCGGGCATCGGAGGGTGGTACCTCCGATATCCCGTGGGAACCGTTCCGTCGCGAGATCTCCTCTCGGACTTCTCGCGACGGGCCGGGTATCTGGCCGAGGCCGTACGTCACGTAACACCACCGCAAGAAGAGCGCGATGAGTGCCGCGACGGCGATGGCCACGCACCAGCCTAGCAGATGAATCCAAGCCGGCGTCTCGTTATGCCCATGGCCGTGTCCACCATGCCCATGATCATCTTCTTTGTGATCTTTGTGATGTGCAGGTTCGCTCGGTTTCGCTGGAGCGTGTCCATTGACATGGAGAGCCTTCACGGTGACCGATCGGTGGGTGCTAAACCACCAGATCGCGAGGACTACGATGACAATCGGGATCCAGAGGAGTATGGGGCCAAAGATATAATCCATGCCCTACTCCTTCTTTCCGTTCAAGACCGACGCGCCAGCCTTGACCATGCCGAGTAGGTCTCGGACACCGTCTCCGGCGCCGACCATTAGACTGTCAGCGTGCTTCAAGGCGTCGCTCGCGACTTCGCCAACGAGGATGTCCTCGCCGCTTATATCGAGAGCATCTTTCTTCGCCTTAAGTCCGTTCGCTTCGGCCTTGAGAAACTGCTCGCGGCCCGTGGCTTCGGCTTGGAGCATCGCTGCCCTGGCCGCTGCCGCGCCTGCACCCTCTTCTTCCATCCTGCGGCGCGCCCCCTTGCCAGCCGTCTCGGCCTGTTCGGCCTCGAGTCTGGCGATCGGGAGGTTACGCAGGGCGGTGGCGAGGCCGTGCGAGAGATTGGGCGCAAGTGCCTTCACCTCATAGACCTGCATGCTCCATGCGTTGACCAGTTCGCGTATCCGGTTATCGAGCGCCTGATTGATTTGTTTCAGGTTCACGATCATGCCGTTCACGGTCATGTCTGATGCGAACTCGTTCAGTGTCGCCTCGCCGGTGTCTCTGATGAGGCGCGAAGCCTCTTCGAAGCTTCCGACGGTGGCGATGAACTGAAAGAGGTCGAGGACTTGATACTGGTAGTAGAATGACCACTCATAGGTCATCTGTACGTCCAGATGACCAGTCTCGCCTTCCTTTGGGGCTCTCGTCGTCACGCGGATGGGTCGTACCATCTGCTTGCCGTTCGGCATGATAGGGAGAGGCTCCTTATCGTCGCCGTGGAATATTTCTTCTGGCTCCCCGGGTGCCTGGGCCTGCTTGAGACCTTTGGGCACTTTCACGATCTGCATCAGGCCTCTCGGCATGAAATACGGACCGGACTTCAGTTGTCGCAACGCGCGACCGTAGAAGTAGAGTGCCGCCCATTCATCCGTCTGTACCGCGCCCCATGAGGAGCAGAAATGCGCTACCACGATCGCGATGATCGGGAAGCCGATGTTCAGATGGGGAATCGGCGTGATGTTCCAGGTCGCGATTGCGACCAGCAGCAGTACGCCATAGGCGCCCAGTGTGGCGTAAATAAGGGCCTTGTAGAGTCCAGGGTGGACCTCGACGGCCTTAATGCGCGGATCCGAGGGATCCGCTTCGTGTTGTGGGCTCATCGCGAATCTCCTTCGATAGCTAATGCACCTTGCTCTCAAGGTACCGTTGTCTGGATATATTTTAACACCTAAATTGACTAAAAGTCAATAGATACGTCGTATGTGCTGGAGAGAGGACTCGAACCTCCACCCCCGAAGGGACCTGCTCCTAAGGCAAGCGTGTCTACCATTTCACCACTCCAGCGTGCGTCTATCCTACCAGGAAACGGGAAGAGGCGGGACCCAGGGGTCCCGCCTCTTCTTGCTGTGCACCCGCCTGGGCTCGAACCAGGGACCATCTCCTTAAGAGGGAGTTGCTCTACCAACTGAGCTACGGGTGCGCACCCCTAGATACTAATAGATATGCCTCCGCATTTCAACTATTCCACGACCCGGTACAGGTGGCTCGGGATATGGGCCAGGATGACGTAGGGCGTGGTGCCGGAGAGACGTGCCATGGACAGGACAGAGTTCGGGTCCGATGGCTTCCGGCTCACGAGCGTGACGGCGTCGCCGCGCTCAACATCCGGCACATCCGTGACATCGATGGAGGTCATGTTCATCGAGACGCGTCCTGCGATAGGCGCCTTCGTCCCGCGCACGAGGAACGCGCCCGCGTTCGAGAGTCCGCGATCGATGCCTTCGTAGTAGCCGGCAGGGACCGTGGCGATGCGCGAAGGCCGCTGCGCGGTGAAGGTCGCGTTGTAGCCGACCTGGTCGCCGGGTACGAGGTCCCGTATCGAGGCGATGATCGAGCGCATCTCGAGCACGGGCCTGAGCTGCAGCTTCGCCGCAGGGGACGTGTCGTACCCGTAGAGGCCCATGCCCGCGCGTATCACGTTCATCGGCTCTGTGGCGCTCCACGGCGCGCCCTTGGTCGCTGCCGCATGCCGGTATTCGATTCCTGGGAACGCCTCCTCGAGCCTTGCCAGCTCCTCGCTCCAGAGCTCGAGCTGCGCTTTCGTCAAGGAGGACTCGGCATTGTCGGCGTCCGCGAGGTGGGTCGTGACGCCGACGAGCGCGAGGTGCGGATTCGAGCGGATGAGCGCGATAGCGTCCGAGAGGTCCTTCGGAACGATGCCCTGGCGGTGCATGCCCGTATCGAGCTTCAGGTGGATGCGTACGTGCCGGTGCGCTTCCTGCGCGAGCGTGCGGAGCTGCTCGATGTCGGTCACTGCGAAGTCGACGCCACGGAGCCTGCTCTCGGCGATCTCTTCCGGACGCACGTAGCCCATGACGCACAGGCGCGCGCGAATGCCGCTCCTGCGGAGCACGCGGGCCTCGTACAGGGAATCGACCATGAGGAAGGCGATGTCCTCCTTATCTAGAATCTCGGCGATGACGGCGAGGCCGTGTCCGTACGCGTTGCTCTTCAGTACGGGCGCCACTTTCATGGACGGGTACGCCTCCCGGTACGCGTGGAGGTTATGGAGCAGGTTCTCCTTCGAGATGGATACGGTTATGAGCGGCTCGCGACGGGCGAGCGCGCGGCGTATCCTGCGGGCGAATGAGCGGATGGTCATGGTACCGGGGGCGGGATTCGAACCCGCATGGCATCGCTGCCTGCGGGGTTTAAGCCCGCTATGTCTACCATTCCATCACCCCGGCAAGGGTACGGAAAACGATACCACGAAGAACGGCAATGGCGGCACTAAGTGCCGCCATTGCTATTTGAGGCCCAGACGGAAATCGCATCCGTGCATAGCGGGTTTGCAATCCGCCGCGTTTCTCCTTCGCCACTGGGCCGTACCGCCATATTAGCGTGCCAGTGCCTCGAGCGCTATGCGTCCGCGTCTTCCTCCTTAGGAGGGATAACGAGGCCGCGGGTTGCGTCCTCGAAGGCGATGCGGGCGCGCTCGCCCTTGTCGATCTCGAACCAGATGTAGGGAAGGCGGACGAAGCGCGTGGTCTTCTTCAGCTCGTTGCGGAAGAGGTCCTTGTGACGCATGAGGAACTCGATGGCATGGCCCTCCTGCGCCTCCGGATACACGCTCACGTAGATCGTGGCGTTCTGTCGGTCCTTCGAGAAGGTGGCGCGGGTCGGCGTGATGAGGGTGCCGCGGCCCGCTTCGCGCGCGATGTAGCGCCCTGCGTTCTCAAGGAGTATGGAAACCGCCCGTTCGTCTCGTGCGCTCATAGGTAGATTATTTAGTGTCGGTCATGCGGAACGCGATGAGGGTGTCGCCGGCTGCTGCCTCGTGCTTGCTCTCGATCTGGAGGCCGAACTCGCCCTCCATCTTGATCTCCTTCACGTCCGCGCGCGCCACCTGCAGGTTGGTGAGCTTTCCGTTTCCGATATGGAGGCCGCGGCGGTCGATCTTCACCATGTCGCCTACGGTGAGGACGCCCGAGTTCCAGCGGGCGCCCATGACCTGCTTTGCGCCGGTCGTGCTGAACACCTTGAGGATCTTCGCCTCGCCGAGGATCTCCTCGACCGTGATGCGCGGCGCGCGCTCGAGGACGAGCTCCTCGATGCGCTCCTTGAGGTCGTAGATGATGGTGAACGTGTCGATCGAGACGTGCATGCGCTCCGCGGAATCGCGTGCGGCGGAGTCGACGCCGACGTTGAAGCCAATCACGAAGCCGTTGCCTGCGGCTGCGGCCTTCACGTCGCTCTCGGAAACCGCGCCGATGCCTTCCTGGACGATTCTGATGGTCACGCGCTCATGCTCGATCTTCGCGAGCTCGTGCTTGATGGCGAGGATGCTGCCGGTGACATCCGCCTTCAGGATGAGCGGTAGGAGGACCTTGCCATCATCGCTTGCCCGCTCCTGCGTGTGGGCAGGGTTAGGCGCGGTGCCTTCGAGCGCGAGCTTCTCGGCGTCCTTCTTCGCCTTCGTGGACGAGAACGGGGTGCCAGCAGGCGGGAGCACGTTCCACCCGGAGATGCGGATCGGCTGGGACGGGAGCGCCGTGTCGATGCGGCTGCCCTTGAAATCCTCGATGAAGCGGACCGGCGCGAATGCCGGCCCTGCCACAGCGAAGGAGCCGACCGGCAGGGAGCCGTTCTTCACGATGAGGGTGGCGGAGAGGCCGCGCTTGGGGTCTTGGGAGGACTCGAGCACATAGCCTTCTCCCGGCAGGTCCGCGTCCGCGGAAAGCTCGGCCATGTCGGCCGTGAGGAGGACGAGGTCGAGGAGCTCGGGCACGCCCTCGCCGGACTTCGAGGAGACGCCGACGTACGGGATGGAGCCGCCGAGACCCTCGAGGTAGATGCCGTTCTCGAGCGCCGAGATGCGGGCCTTCTCGACGTCCGCGCCGGGCTTGTCGATCTTAGTGAACGCGACGACGAACGGGGTGCCGGCCTCCTCGATGGCATTGAACGCCTCGAGGGTCTGCGGCTTCACGCCTTCCTCGCTCGCGATCACGAGGATCGCGATGTCAGCGGCAGCCGCGCCGCGGGCGCGCAGCGCGCGGAATGCCTCGTGCCCCGGCGTGTCGAGGAACGTGATCTTGCGCAGGACGCCCTCATGCTCGTGCTCCGCCTCGTAGGCGGATACGTGCTGGGTGATGCCGCCGGCCTCGCCCGCGGTCACGTTCGCCTTGCGGATGTAGTCCAGCAAGGAAGACTTGCCGTGATCGATGTGTCCCATGACGGCCACGATCGGTGGTCGGGTGCTCAGTGCCATATTCCCTTGATTATCGCACAAAACCTGTATTTTCGCTAATTATATGGTGGAAATGGAACGGCGCGCCCGAAGGCGCGCCATGAAGTGCGAAGAAGGGCGGAAAGACGCGCCCTCCTGATAGATCCTGCAAGGAGCTGTGGGAGGACTCCCTCCAGTAAGACCCGACGCCACCCGGATCCGGCCGCACGCTGTCTTTCGCCATCCGTACGCACTGTATCAAGCGCATGCCTGCGCGTACAATGGATGCATGAGATCGCGTCGGACGTATCTGGACTGGGCGGCAGCGGCTCCGGTGAGCAGGGGAAGCGAACGTGCGTACCGCCGCGTCGCGCCGCTCTTCGGCAACCCGTCCTCGCCGCACGCCGAAGGCAGGCGCGCGAAGGATGCGCTCGAGGACGCGCGCGTGCGCATCGCGCGCCTCGCCGGCGTGAAGGCCGATAGCGTGATATTTACGGCAGGGGCCACCGAAGCGAACGCGCTCGCGATCCTCGGGCAGGTACGCGCGCTCGTCGATGGCGGGCGCGATGCCAAGGACATCCACGTCCTCTATCTCCCGAGCGCGCACGCGTCTACGAGAGGCTGCATGGACCAGCTCCGCTCCATGGGCGTCGCGGTCGAGGCGCTCACGCTCACGGACGGAGGCATCGACCTCTCCGCGCTCGCGCGCCAGATCAGGCCCGAGACCGCGCTCGTCACGCTCGAGGTAGTCTGCGGCGAGACCGGCACACGCTTCGATACGCGCGGGGTACGCCAGGCGCTCGACCGGTCGGGCGTACGCGTCCGAGTGCATGCGGACGCGAGTCAGCTCCCGCTCGCGGAATCCTTCGAGCTCACGCGCATCGCGTCCGACACGCTCACGCTCGACGCGCAGAAAGTGGGAGGCGTGCGCGGTATCGGCGTCCTCTTGGCGCCGCGGCAGGTCACGCTCAGCCCGCTCATGCTGGGCGGCGGTCAGGAGCGGGGCCTGCGCCCCGGGACGCCGTCTCCGGCGCTCGCGAGTGCGTTCGCCGAGGCGCTCGAAGAGTCAGCGGTGACGCATGCCTCGTTCGCGCTCCGTGCGCGCGGCATGCGCGAACGGCTGCTCGCGCGCATCGAGAAAGACGTGAAAGACGCTGTCCGGAATGGCGGGAAGGAGGCCGTGCCGCACATCCTGAACGTGTCCTTGCTCGGGCGCGATACCGACTACCTCGCGGCGCTCCTCGACGAGGCGGGGTTCGCGGTCTCCACCCGCAGCGCGTGCGCGACCGACGAGGAGGGATCGAACGCGGTCCTCGCGTTCACGGGAGATGCGAAGCGCGCCTCCTCGACGCTTCGCATCTCGTGGGGCCCTGCGACCAGGGAGCGGGACCTCGACCGCTTCGCGGACGTCCTCGTGCTTGCCGTTCGATTCCTCGATGCGAATAGCCTATAATTATCCCTATATGAACATCGAGGACCTCAACAAGACCCAGCTGCTGCTTCTCACCATCCTGGTGAACTTCGTCACGGCCATCGCGACCGCCGTGATGACCGTGTCCTTGCTCGACCAGGCGCCGCCGACCGTGACCCAGACCGTGAACCGCATCGTCGAGCGCACGGTCGAGACGGCGGCTCAGACGCCGCTTCCGACGATTCCAGGGATCGCTGCGCCTGCGAAGGAGACGATCGTCATCCGCGACGAGGACCTGCTCTCGGCCGCCATCCGCGCGGACGTGGGACGCCGGGTGACCATCCACAAGGGCGCGACCACGACGCCGGCAATCGCGGTAGGAACGTTCCTCCCGGACAAGCGCGCGGTGGTGACCGCGACCGCCACCGGGCTCCCGAAGGAGGCGACCATCGTCTTCGCTGACGGCTCGAGCGCCGAGGCATCGCTCTCGAAGCCTGGCGCGACCCTCACGGTCTACGGCTTCTCGGATACCGCGAAGCTTCCGGCCGCGACCACCCCTGACCTCATCGTCCCTTCGGCGCTCAGCCAGGGCCAGACGCTCGTCTCGCTCACGCGCGAAGGCGCGGCCGTCTCCGGCATCATCTCGCTCGTCTCTGCCGAGGGTATCCGGGCGAACGTGACCGGCGTCCCTGCCGGAGCCGCTGCCGTGAACATCTCAGGCGACATCATCGGCATCGCGACCGCCGTCCCTGGCGTCTTCGCGCCTGCCGACCGCATCATCACGCTCCTCTCGGAGGCGCCGTAACAGGCGTCCTGTTCGCACGTCATTACTAGTGTAAGAACCCCTCTCTATGCCCCCATTCAAGAACTTCACCACCAAAGCGAAAGAGGCCATCCGCAAGGCTCACGAGCTCGCCATCGAGCGCGGGCAGAACCACGTGAGCCCGCTCCATCTCCTCACGGCCCTCATCCATCAGGAGGAGAGCCTCGTGTTCTCTGTGCTCGACCGCATGGACGTCGACACGATGCTCCTCGCCGACACGCTGCTCGAGACGCTCGAGATCCCCGAGGCGTCTTCGACGCTCTCTCCTTCCTATAACCTCTACCTCACGCCAGACCTCGCGGCCGCGCTCGAGAGCGTGGACAAGGTGGCAGCACGGATGAACGACGCGTTCGTAGGCACGGAGCACCTGTTCGTGGCGGTCCTCGAGCATCCGGGACCGGCTGCTGACCTGCTTGGCCGCTTCCGCATCGATTCCGACACGGTGCTTGAGCTCCTCAAGGAGCTCAAGAGCGCGAAGGACGGGGAGGTGAAGGAGTCGAAGAAGTTCCGCGCGCTCGCGAAATTCACTCGTAACCTCACGCGCCTCGCTGCGGAGAATGCGCTCGACCCGGTCATCGGCCGCGACCAGGAGATCGGCCGCGTGATCCAGATCCTCTCGCGCCGCACCAAGAACAACCCGGTCCTCATCGGCGAGCCGGGAACGGGAAAGACCACGATCGCAGAAGGCCTCGCCACCCGCATCGCGACCGGCGACGTGCCGGAGTCCCTCAAGGGCAAGGAGCTCCTGTCGCTCGACCTCGGCCTCATGGTCGCGGGCACCAAGTACCGCGGCGAGTTCGAGGAGCGCATGAAGAACGTGATGAAGGAGGTGGAGAAAGCCGAAGGGAGGGTGATCCTCTTCGTGGATGAGCTCCATACCATCGTAGGCGCTGGCGGCGCGGACGGGGCGCTCGACGCCTCGAACATGCTCAAGCCCGCGCTCGCGCGCGGCGAGATGCGCATGATCGGCGCGACGACCCTCAAGGAGTATCAGCAGCACATCGAGAAGGACGGAGCGCTCACCCGCCGCTTCCAGCCGGTCTACGTCGAGGAGCCGTCGATCGAGGACGCTACCGCCATCCTCCGCGGACTGCGCGACAAGTACGAGCTTTTCCATGGCGTCCGAATCACGGACGGCGCGGTAGTCTCGGCGGTCGAGCTCTCCTCCCGCTACATCACGGACCGCTACCTGCCGGACAAGGCCGTGGACCTCATCGACGAGGCCGCTGCGGGGCTCCGCATCGCGCTCGAGAACAAGCCGCCGCAGCTCGAGGACACCGATCGCAAGATCCGTCGCCTCGAGATAGAGCGCGAAGCCCTCAAGAAGGACGAGGAGGGGGAGCATGGCGCGAAGGGCCTCAAGGAGCGCCTCGCGGCCATCGATGCCGAGATCGCGGACCTGCGCGAGAAGACCGGCGAGCTCGAGCTCAAGTGGAAGAACGAGAAGGAGGCGCTCGAGTCGATCCGCGCGCTCAAGACGGAGCTCGACAAGGCGAAGACCGAGGCGGATAACGCCGAGGCCATGGCAGACCTCGGTACCGCGGCGGAGATCCGCTACGGTCGCATGCCTGCGCTTCAGAAGGAGCTCGAGACGAAGACCAAGCGCTTGAAGACGCTCCAGAAGTCGCGCCGCATCCTGCATGAGGAGGTGACGGAGGCGGAGGTGGCGGCAGTGGTCGCGCGCTGGACCGGCATCCCGGTCGCGAAGATGCTCGAGGAGGAGGCTGCGAAGCTCGCGCGCATGGAGGAGGCGCTCACGGGCGCGGTCCTCGGCCAGGACAAGGCCGTGACGATCATCACGAATGCCGTGAAGCGCTCACGCGTGGGCATCAGCGATCCGAACCGCCCGATCGGCTCGTTCCTGTTCCTTGGACCTACCGGCGTAGGCAAGACCGAGCTCTCGCGCCGTCTTGCCGAGTTCATGTTCAACGACAAGGAGGCGCTCGTGCGCGTCGACATGTCCGAGTTCATGGAGAAGCACTCGGTCGCGAAGCTCATCGGCGCGCCGCCGGGCTACGTCGGCTACGAGGAGGCAGGCTCCCTCACGGAGCGTATCCGCCATCGTCCGTATGCTGTCGTCCTCTTCGACGAGGTCGAGAAGGCGCATCCGGAGGTCTTCAACATCCTCCTGCAGGTCCTCGACTCCGGACACCTCACGGACGGCAAGGGCCGTAAGGTGAACTTCAAGAACACCATCATCGTCCTCACGTCGAACATCGGCGCCGAATTCATGGATCGCGCGGCAAGCATCGGCTTCGTGTCTGGAGAGGGTGTCGCTGAGTCCGAGCAGATGAAGGAGAAGGTCATGAACGCGCTCAAGGGACACTTCCGTCCCGAGTTCCTGAACCGCCTCGACGACATCGTCATGTTCGACACGCTCTCGAAGGAGGCGCTCATGAACATCGTCGACGTGCAGGTGGCGGAGATCGTCGAGCGTCTCGCGCAGAAGCGCATCACGCTCACTATCGCGCCTGAGGTGCGGACCTGGCTCGCGGACAAGGGCTATAACCCTCAGTACGGCGCCCGGCCGCTCAAGCGCGCGGTCCAGGACCACATCCTCACGCCGGTGGCGTCCCTCATGGTGAGCCAGGGCGTCATGGAGGGCGGCACCGTGACCGTCACGCTCAAGGCAGGGGAGCCGCATTTCGCGGTCGCGAAGGCTCCTGGACGCGCGAAGGCCCGTACCAAGGCCGTTGCAGAGAGCCGCTAGGGCTGGTATAGTCATCCTATCTATGTCACAGGATCGTCTCATCAAGCTCAAGTCGGCTTCCGGCCACGTGCGCTTTTCTCGCAAGAACAAGAAGAAGGTAGAGCGCAAGATCGAGCTCCTCAAGTTCGATCCGAACACCAGGAAGCGCGAGACCTACAAGGAGGTCAAGAAGTAAGAAGAAAGAAAAACCGCCCAGAAGGGCGGTTTTTCTGTACGTATTGAAAATAGGTCGGAGGAGAAATGGAAAAACCCTCCGAGGAGGGTTTTTCCAGTACGATCGCGATTCCGCTGGCCGAAACCTGCTGACTCGCGAACGTTCAAGTAATGTACACGAGGCCGTTTTTCCTGTCAATACGTTTCCGGGCTTTGACATGTATCCGTGTCTTTGTTCTATTGTCAGCACGTTCTTTCATAAGGAGAGGGACCATGCCGTTCCAAGAGAATCGTATTCCGGTCGCTACCGTGCTCGCGGTCGACTACTTCGACGTCCAGGACCATTTCAAGGTCGGGTCGGACGGCGCGCTGAAGATCAGCCTGATCGGCCAGAGGCTCAAGGAGCTCCTGAAGGAGGGCGCGATCGTCGAGCGCGACGTGCAGGCGGTCGCGATGGCGCAGCTCATGCCGCGCCTGCCGGCCGAGAAGCTGTCGGTCGCGTGGGCGCATGCGTTCCATTTCCTCCGGGAAGCTCCGCCTGGGAGCTACTCGTTCCATGTGCTCGACGCCGAAGGAACCGTCCGGATCCTCATGGCCAATTACAAGGACGGGTCTTGGAATCTGGAGATCCAGGAACTGAGGTATGAGGCGACGAGCGCGCATGTGGCGTTCTCGCTCAATGATCCGTTCGCCGTCCTGTCGTTCGCGCGTGACGCGTCCAGGACGGGAGAGCTCGCAGCGTGAGTCACTACATGAGGCGGCATTCGTGCCGCCTCTTTTTCTATGTTGGCTTTCTGCTCAACGGTGCAGACGCAAGTGATATACTCTTTCTAATGCTCTCTGGCTTCCGCAAGGCGTCTTTCGCTTTCTTCGTGGCGTTCTTGCTCGTGCCTCCCTTCGCCTCCGCAGCGACGTTCGAGCGCCCACTCGAGAAGGGCATGAGCGGGTCCGACGTCTCCGCGCTCCAGACCCTTCTCAAGGAGAAGGGCTTCTTCAATGCGGACGTCACCGGCTACTACGGCCAGGTAACGCTCCAGGCCGTTGCGGACTTCCAGAAGTCCCAAGGACTCGAATCTCTCGGCTACGTAGGGCCTGCGACACGCGCGATCCTAAACGGGGAGGTTATTGCATCCCCTACATCTTCAGATAGCATCATTGCATCCCCATCCCCATCCCCATCTTTCCTCTCCTCGCTCATCACCCAGCTTCAGCAGCTCCTGCGGAACGCGGGGTACTACGCCGTCTCGCTCACGGGAATGCTCGATCAGGCGACCATCGCCGCGTCAGAGTCCATAACGACCGGCGCACCATCTATCGATGCACCCAAGAGGAGCGGAGGGCACAAGAGCAGCTCTCCCGCCGCAGTGCCGGCGGCGCCGAGCATCTCGGATATCGATTCTTCCGTGACCCAGACCACCGCGACCATCACCTGGACCACGGACGAGCCGAGCGATTCGCGCGTTGATTTCGGAACCACGACGTCGTACGGCACGGCATCCACCTCGGCGACGCTCGTTACGTCCCATTCCATAACGCTTACCGGCCTTACCGCGTTCGCTACCTACCACTTCCGCGTGCGGTCTGCCGATGCGGAAGGAAACGCCACTCCTTCTTCTGACCTCACGTTCACTACGGGCGAGGATGATCTCGAGCCCCTTCTCCTCAAGAAGCTGCGAAGCGATTATGACGAGTTTGTCGTCTACGCGCCGCTCGGCGGGACGGATTACGTGCGCTGGTTCTTCAGCGAACGGCTGAACCCGGGACTCGCCGGGCCTGCGCGCATGCGCCGGGCCTCCATAGCCAAGCTCTACGCAAGCTTCGTCGAGTCTCTGCCTGCCGCGAACTCCGTCTCCGGCACGCAGGCGACCTCGTCAAAGACCTCGCAGGGAACGAGCGCGGGCTCCCGTACCGGGACGTTCGTCGGGCCTGCGACCAACAGCGGCGTCACGGATATCATCTACTCTCAGACGCCAGGTGACCGGACCACGTATACCGTAACGATAGACACCAATGATCGAATCGTGTGGCGGACCCTTGGACAGGCGAGTGGCGCAGGCATCGCTGCCATAACCATCAAGACGAGCGGAGTCGAGATAAGCTCTGAGCATTACGCCATACCGCTTACAGGCGGCGAGCGCCAGGTCAATCTGACGGGTAATTCGTCAGGCATCCAGTTTGTCGCGCTCGCGACAGGGCTTCCTGCCGGAACGTATACCGTTGATATCGCCGTCTCGTCATCGAATCCTGTAAATGGGCGAGTGTATGACGGCGGCATGCAGACCTACCCGTCCCTCGATCGCATCACGACGAAGGGACTGCTGAGCTCATGGCAGAGCACCACGCTCGCGTCCCAGACGGTCAACCGGACGCTGTTCCCGGGCGGAGCGATCGTCTATCCGTTCACAGGCACCAAGATAGACTGGAGGGCCGGCTATCTCTCTACGGGAGGCATCGTCCGCGCGTCGGTCTATGATCAGGCAGGTACGCTCGTCACCACGAAGGACGTGGACACGTACAGCGCCGGGACCTCCGTCAAGAGCACTCCTCTGGCAAGCGGGCTCGACAAGGCAAGCTACGTGCTCACGCTCGAGGGGTTGCCTACGAAGAATGCCTCGTCCACCGGATACCGCGTCTACGACGGCGGCCTGATGATAAGCGATGAGACGCAGGTTGGAACGCTTGGCGTCGATGAGTTCGATGACATGGGTCAGGACGAGCGGACGACCCCGGAGACGATCGGCAACACGACCGTGATCGGAGTCGGTAACATAGAGCTCGCCGTAAACCTCTATAAGCAAGGATCGGATCCTTCGGCCTCCGCGTTCATCGGAGGCACGCACGGCCACGAGACGGGTCCTGCCGATCTCGTCATATCCATGGACGGCGCGCCGATAGACTATGCGAGCGCCGCGAACGGCACGACATGGATAGGTGACCGCATGCGGGCGCAATTCTCGACCATGCTCACGTTCGCTGAAGACAGCTCGAAGGCGGCGGACGTAGACTATGACCTGCTCGTGACCTCGAAGGGCTACATCCCTGACGTCACCCGCACCCTGGCGGTGGACTCGGTGGTCAAGGAAGATTACGCGCTGATGCTCGTGGGGCCGGATACGAGCGTCGGCAACGCAGGCGCTGATGGAGGCTTCGAGCTGTTCGGGACGAGCATCCCTGACCCGGACGCGACCGCGTACACCGCGCATACCGACTCGACGCATCCTGTCGCCCCGCGCCTCCTCACCGCAGCCTTCTATAACGACAGCTACGGCATACTCGCGCGCATGCTCAACATGGACGAGGTGGACCGCCACTACGCGGATCCCGTGTACCAATCGAACGCGCGCGAGACATCGTCCCTCCAGGAACGCTCCGACGGGTACATCAAGTACTACCTCCGCCCGTACGCCGGCACGCTGAGCGGCGTCCCTGTGCCGGCAGGCGACGTGTACCGGACCCAGAAGATCTACCAGGTGGTGAAGCGCTAGCCGCGAGAGGACGGCAAGGCCGAGAGTATTGACATATATACATTATAGTCTATAATGTATACTAGAAAAGAGGACCTTACTCTATGGTTAGTGACATTGACACTCTCTGTAAGCGCATCGGTCTACCGTCTGATTTTGACTACAAGACCTTTCCGTCTAGGGTGGATATGCTCTGCATTGAATCGATGGGCCACCCTTTGCCGCAGGCTGAGATAGTGGATCAGCCGGAACAATCGATACCGAGGGAGGAGGCAGCGGTTCAAGCCGGCCCTCTTCCGCTCAATGACATATTCACTCAGCTGGAACAATTGAAGCCGGAGGAGGTAGGACCTGAAGCCGACAATCTGCCTCTGGCCGACATATTCGCTCGGATGGAACGCTCGAAGCCGAAGAGGGAGGCAGAGCCTAGAGCTGGCCATCTCCCGCTGGCTGACATATTCACTCAGCTGGAACAAGGGGTCGTGAAGCAACAGGACTGAATCCGTACGCCAGCCTGACATATCCGCCTCGGTCTTCATGACCGGGGCGGCTTCTTTTTGCGGATCTTTCTCCTGCTATGCGGGTCCTGTGGGGCGGGATTCGAACGGAAATCAAGAGTCTTTAGTGCTACGATATATCTGAAGTCGTGTTCCTTGCACTCCTTGGCCACTCAATGCCCACTTCTGACTATGTCGTCAGGCAATGGTGTCGAAATGTCACTGAGCGGAGCACGGCTTCACTTTCAACCACGCATCTACGCGTGGTTTCTTAATTTATATGCGGGCCCAGTAGGAATCGAACCTACACTATCGGTTTTGGAGACCGATGTTCTACCACTAAACTATGGACCCTGTCAGTTAGCGTCTCAGGACGGCGCGTATCCGTACGATACCAGATAGGCGGGAAGGGGAAAAGAACGCGTCCTCTGCGGTCCTCCGGGCTACAATCATTCCATGAACCGGCTCTGGGCCCCGCTCCTCCTCGCGCTTCTCCTGTGCCTGCCATTTGCGGCGTCCGCGCAGTCCCTTCCGCTCCTCGATCCGAACTGGCAGCTCGTCCCGGAAGCGCACGATCTCGACAGCAACTGCCCGGTAGGGGCGCCGCTCGGATTCGGCGGCGTGCTGCAGCTCATCCAGAACCTGATGAACGCGTCGGTTTCCTTCGGCATCATCATCTGCGTCATCGTGATCGCGTTCGCCGGCATCCTCTGGATCCTGACGCCTACGAACCCCGAGAACCATTCGCAGGCGAAGAAGGTGCTCACGAACGCCGCCATAGGGCTGCTCATCATCCTCTCGGCCTGGCTCATCGTGGATTTCGTGATGAAGCTCCTCTACAACCAGAACCTCGAGGGCTGGGGGCCGTGGAATACGATCCTCTCGGGCGGGAACGTGTGCGTCACGGCTACGGACACGAAGCCGCTCTTCGACGGCAAGATCACCTGGATTCCTGGACAGGATAGTGGAACAGGCACTTCCACCAAGAGCACGGGAGGAGGCACCTGTCTCGCGCAGACGAGCGGCTCCTGCGCGGTGAGCGCGCTTGGCGTGTTCGGCACGGCGGCGGAGAATGCCTCCCGGGTCTGCTATGGCGAGAGCCACGGCAACGCGAGCCTCCCGAGCGGCGTGGACAGGCTCGGGGACGGCACGCCGTACTCGTTCGGCCTGTTCCAGATAAACATAACGGCGCACAAGATAGGCGGACTGAACTGTCCGGCCGCTTTCAGCAAGCAGAGCTGCACCGTGAGCTCGTGCGGCGCAGGGTCAGGCGTCCGCGTCGTTGACGCTACGCTCTATAACAAGTGCAGGGCCGCCGCCATCAATCCGGCGAACAACATCGCTACCGCGCACAAGATCTATCTCGACGCGCATGCGACATGGTCGCCGTGGGGCGCCGCGAAGAAGTGCGGGCTCGCGGACAGCATGCAAAGCCGGCCGCTCGCGTTTGGTATCATGGGCCTATGAAGACATCGGTGATCATCGGCAGCGCGGTCGTCCTCGTACTCCTCGGCATCGCCGTGCTCGCGTACGTGCTCCTCTCTCAGGGGCAGTCGACGGGCACCGTCCCTACAAGCCCGACCGGAACGAATCCGTTCGGATCGCTCACCGACGGCACGTCTGGCGCGACGGTGACGACGCGCACGATCGAGACGGCGGACCAGGAGTCCGTGGACGTGCCGGACTTCACGACCGGAAAGAGCTCGGTCCAGATCGGCGAGGGTGCCACGAACCTGCAGTACGACCTCACGCCCTATCCTGACTACGAGCCAGGGAAGCCGTACCCGACGCACGCGTTCGACGTGCAGTTCAATCAGGAGGGGTCGCAGTTCGTCGTGACGCTGAACGAGGAGCCGCTCGGCGCCTCGCGCCTCGCCGCGGAAGCGTTCCTGCGCGACACGCTCGAGCTCACGGACGCACAGCTCTGCACGCTCGATATCCTCGTCGGGGTCCCGTACAGCGTGAACGAGGCCTTCTCGGCCTATCAGAACCTGGGCCTCAGCTTTTGTCAGGGGTCGTTCCGTCTTCCATAAGCATGAGACGATTTCTTCCCTTGATCATCGCGTTCCTCATGCTCGTGCCGGTCTACGCGCATGCGCAGTTCGGCCCGATCGTGCCGGACGTCTGCCAGGTGTGCCCGTGCGGGTTCGGCGGCGTGCTCGCCATCATCCAGAACGTCTCGAACCTCCTCATCGGCATCTCTATCATCGTGGCGACCATCATCGTCGCGTGGGCAGGCGGGCTCTACATACTCTCCCCGACGAACCCCGAGATGCGCGGCACGGCGAGCAGCATGCTCCTGAACGCGTTCGTTGGGCTCTGCATCGTGCTCTCGGCATGGCTCATCGTGGACTTCGTGATGAAGACGCTCTACGGCGGGCAGTTCGGTCCTTGGAACTCGATACTTCTCGACGCGACCGGAGAGAATTGCATCGAGGCGAAGCCGACCACGCCCCTCTTCGACGGCTCCATCACCGCGGTCCCGGGCGCGCCGTCCGGCAGCACCGGAGGCGGCACTGGCACGAACTGCCCGGTCCCTGCCGAGTCGACCATGGTATCGTTCGACGCTTCGGTGGTCATAGGCGGTTCAGGCAAGGCCACGCCTACGACGGTCAAGAATTTCATGGACATGCGCGCCGCAGCGCTCAAGGAC
Source organism: uncultured bacterium (assembly GCA_937879955.1). Lineage (GTDB taxonomy): Bacteria > Patescibacteriota > Minisyncoccia > Phycocordibacterales > Phycocordibacteraceae > C7867-001. Next base: position 223,027 of record CALFMK010000001.1, on the reverse strand, counting down.
GGCGTGGACCTGAAGGTGACGAGCGCGTACCGCTCGGACGCGGCGCAGGTCGCGCTCTGGAACCAGAACGGCTGCTCCGTCTCCACCGGCACCTGCCGCGTCGCCACCGCGATGCCATGCTCGCTCGGCGGCGCAGGATCGAACCATAACTCCGGACAGGCGCTCGACCTGAACGTCGGCTGCTCGAACGGGAACAGCAGCTGCAACACGAAGGCGTACCAGTGGCTGAAGGCGAACGGGGGAAAGTGGAACTTCCGCAACGCCATCCCGGACGATCCGGTGCACTGGTCGCCGACGGGCCGATAGCTACGCGGCCTCGAGCCTGCGCAGCCAGGACTTCTGATGCCGCGCGTAATGCCAGACCTTCGATGAGAGGGATGGCAGCAATGATTCGAGGCTGCGCTCGTCCCGCAGGTACTCGCCGATGATGCGGTACTCGAGGCCGAGCTCGTCGAGCCGTGCGTCGCCGACATACTCGCGCACCTTCCGCACCTCCTCGATGAGACCGTTATCGAGCGCCCGCTCGAGGCGCTTCTCGATGCGCTCGCGGAGCTCGTCGCGCTCAGGATTGAGCACCACCCACTCAACGGCATGGCGGGCTTCTGCCGTGTCGCGCTCGGGCACGTGGCCATGCGTGGCGATTATCTCGAGCGCGCGGACCAGGCGTCGCTTGTTCATCGGATCGATGCGCTCGGCTCGGCGCGGGTCCCGTTCGCGTATCTCCTGCATGAGGGATTCCTCGGAGCGCTTCTCGAGCGCCGCGCGCAGTGCGAGGTCCGGTTCCGTGGTCTCCGGAAGGCCGTAGAGGAGCGCGTCGAAGTAGAAGTGGGTGCCGCCGGCGAGGATCGGGCGCTTCCCGCGGGCGCGAATCTCCTCGATCAACCGCTCGGCGTCCTTCACGAAGTCGCCCGCGCTATAGGTCTCCCTCGGGTCGCGTATGTCGATGAGATGATGCGGGATGCCGTCCATCTCTTCGAGGGTCGTCTTCTCGGTCCCGATATCGAGCATGCGATACACTTGACGGGAGTCGACGGAGATAACCTCGCCGTCGAGCTCCTTCGCGAGCGCGACCGCGCGCGCGGACTTGCCGGAGGCCGTGGGGCCTACGACGCACAGTATGGGGGAAGGGTCGTCCGTTCGGTTCACGATGGCCGAAATGGTATCATGCATCTACGTAACGAAACAGCACCATGAACAAGGAACAGAAAAGCAACTATTGCGGCGAGTGCGGGGATTTCCATGATCCGTTCCGCGAGTACCGGTCGAGCGTGCGGGTCGGCGAGACCGTGCCTGACTACGAGTTCGAGGCCTATCACAAGGACGACGTGCGGATGATGAAGTTCTCGGACTTCCGCGGCAAGTGGCTCGTCGTGATGTTCTATCCGGCGGACTTCACGTTCGTCTGCCCGACGGAGCTCGAGGAGATGGCCCTGCTCTACCCGAAGATGCAGGCGATCAATACCGAGGTCGTGTCCTTCTCGACCGACACCGTCTTCGTGCACAAGGCGTGGCACGATACCTCGGAGGCGATCAAGAAGATCGCCTTCCCGATGGGCGCTGACCCGACCGGCAAGATCGCGGACGCGTTCGGCGTGCTCATCGAGGGCGGCGACCTCCCGTTCGTCCCGGACGAGGGCCTCGCGCTCCGCGGCACCTTCATCGTCGACCCGTCCGGCACGCTCCGCGCCATGGAGGTGAACGATAACAGCATCGGCCGCGCGGCGAAGGAGACCCTCCGCAAGCTCCAGGCGGCGCAGTTCGTCGAGAGCCATGCAGGGCAGGTATGTCCGGCATCGTGGGAGCCGGGAGACGACACGCTCGAGCCGGGCATGGACCTCGTCGGCAAGATCTAAGGGCGAAGAAAGCAAAAAGGGCCGTCGCATCGCGACGGCCCTTGCCCGTATCAGGGCTCCTTCTTGGATGTGAGGTTTACAGCCGCCCATTCGATCCCTGAGCCGTGCTCGCACTCGGACGGGTCGTCCGAGTCAGCGGGAAGGGGACCAAGGATCGCTCCGAAGGTCAGAGGGAGCAGAACGGTAGAGAACGCACCAAACAGCATTACTGGAAGCTCCTGTGATAGCGGGAAGAGGTAGCGTATCAAACGGAATACGAAGCGGCAATGATGCAGTAAAAAGTGAACGCCCGGCTGAAGAATCAGCCGGGCGTGAGCGCATCGCGTAGCGGCCGTTCAGGCCACGGTGCGGTCTTGCGTTGTTCGGGTGAGATTCCTGTTGAACCTGTCCGGACAGAATTTCCGTGTCATCCGCTTCCTCTGGGAGCGGTACTTGCGCCATGCCCTCATGGTGCGCACAAAGAACTTGATCATTGGCCCTCCTGCTTGATCGAGCCTATTATAACACAGCTTTAGAATATTTAAATCGGTTGTGCCGGGGGAGGGGCTCGAACCCTCGACCCTTGCGGGAGCGGGTTTTGAATCCGCCGCGTATACCAACTCCGCCACCCCGGCATATTCGGGGCGAGGGCGTACCCTCGGCTCCCCGAACGGTTGTGCACGGCGCGCGTACGCGCCGTGCACCGATGCGCACCGACGTATCGGCACGCAGGTAATCGTACTTCACAGGTCTCGCTCCTGCAAAGCGGAGGCGCGATGATACAATGACTCTCATCATGACTATGTCCGGGAATCAGCAGGGGGAATCGTTCGTACAGCCGACGAAGTACGACTCGGTGTACTGGGTTGAAGTGAGCCGTATCGAGCCGAACCCGTACCAGCCGCGCGTCGAGTTCGACGAAGAGCGCCTCAAGGCGCTCGCGGAGTCCATACGGCAGTACGGGGTGCTCCAGCCGCTCGTCGTGACCCGCAAGGAGGTCGAGAAGGCCGAGGGCGGCATCCAGGCCCTCTACCAGCTCATCGCCGGAGAGCGCCGCCTGAGGGCCTCCAAGCTCATCGGCCTCAAGGAGGTGCCGGTCGTGATCCGCGCAGGCGAGCAGACGGACAAGATGAAGCTCGAGCTCGCCATCATCGAGAACCTCCAGCGCGAGGACCTCAATGCCATAGACCGTGCGAAGGCGCTGGCGCAGCTCGCCGAGACCTTCGCCATCTCGCACGCGGAGATCGGTGCGAAGATCGGCCGCTCGCGCGAGTACGTCTCGAACTCGATCCGCCTCCTCATGCTCCCTGAGGCCATCCAGCAGGCGGTGGTGGGCAAGGAGCTCTCCGAGGGACATGCCCGCGCGCTCCTGATGCTGAACGACAAGCCCGAGGAGCGCGACACGCTCTTCAAGGAGATCGTGCTCAAGAAGACCTCGGTACGCATGGTTGAGCAGATGGCGCGCCGCCTCGCGCAGGACAAGATCCGCAAGCACGACAAGACGCCCGAGATGATGGCGCTCGAGAAGTCCCTCACGGAGACGCTCGGCACCCGCGTCCTCATCGAGAACCGTCCGCAGGGCGGCCGCCTCCTCATCGAGTTCTTCTCGCCGGAGGACCTCTCGCATATCGCTACGATGCTCGCTACCCGCGAAGCGGCGCTCCTCGCGGAAGAGGCACAGCCAGCAGCGGACCCCTCAGAGCCCGATCCTGTGCCATCGCCGCTCTCGCCGATGCCTATCCATCCGAACACGACGCAGCTCGCGGAGATCCCGCCCGCGCCGCTCCCTGCGGTCCGGCAGGAGCCCGAGGAAGACCTCTACTCGGTGAGCAGCTTCACGGTCTAACCGAATCGAAATAAGAAGAGCCGCTCGATATCGAGCGGCTCTTCTTATTTCGCCTTCTTCTGCTTCCGCGGATAGTCCTTCCGCGGCTTCAGGTTGTCGCCCGAGGGGCGCGCGCGGTCAGTGTCGTCGAGCGTCGCGCGGATGTGGCGGCGCGCCATGCTCGTGCGCGCGTAGTCTATCCACTTCGCCGTCGGTCGCGCGGACTTCGACTTGAGGATCTCGATGATGTCGCCGTTCCGGAGCTGCGTGTCGAACGACACGAGCTTGCCGTTCACCTTCGCGCCCTGCATGTGGTCGCCGAGGTCGCTGTGGATGGCGTAGGCGAAATCCACGGGCGTGGACTCGGTGGGAAGGTCGATTACGTCGCCTTTCGGCGTGAAGATGAATATGCGATGCGAGAAGAAGTCGCTTTTGAGCCCTTCGACGAACTCGTCGCTTCCCACCACCTCTGCATGCGCCTCCTTGAGATCGGTGAGCCAGCGCGGGATCTCGGTAGAAGCCTGCACGTCCTTCGCGGCAGGGGCAGGTCGCTTCATGTTGAGGAGCGCAGGCACGAGGTCGCGGATCCACGGGAAGGAGAGCCGCTGGAAGGCGGTCTTGCCGGAATCCTTCGCGAGGGCCTTGTACGACATGTGCGAGGCGATACCGAACTGCGCACGCTGGTGCATGTCCTTGGTGCGCACCTGCATCTCGACGATGCCGGCGTCCCCGGTCACGACCGTCGTATGGAGGGACTGGTAGCCGTTTGGCTTCGGGAAGGAGATGTAGTCCTTGAACTCTCCCGGCAGCGGCTTCCAGAGGGAATGGATCACGCCGAGCGCGGTGTAGCAGTCGTCGATGGTGGGCACCACGACGCGCAGGGCCGCGATATCGTGGATACGCGTGATGTCGTCGCCCTTGCGCTTCAGCTTCTGGTGGAGGCTCCAGAGACCCTTGGTGCGCACGGAGGTCGAGAAGTCCTTGAGCTCCTTGCGCGCGAGCGCGTGGCGGAGTTCCTTCTGGACGCGCGCGAGGCCGGCCTCGGTCTCCTTGTTCTTCAACTTCCGCACCTCTACCGCGTGCTGGTACGCGTCAGGGTCTATGGCAGGGAACGCGAGGTCCTCGAGCTCCTTCTTCATGGAACCCATACCGAGGCGGTCCGCGATAGGCGCGTAGATCTCGAGCGTCTCGAGCGCGATGCGCTTCTGCTTCGCCTCCGGCACGTGCGCGAGGGTCGTCATGTTGTGGTAGCGGTCCGCGAGCTTCACGATGAGCACGCGCACGTCGGACGCGGTCGCGACGAGGAGCCGCCTCAAGGACTCTGCATGGCGCTCGCCGCCCTGGTACTTGTGCTTGCCGAGCTTGGTCACGCCTTCCACGAGGAAGAGCACCTCAGGACCGAGCGCTGCGCCGATCTCCTCGGGGGTGGTGCCGACGTCCTCGATGGTGTCATGGACGAGCGCGGCCGCTACCGTCGGCGCGTCCATGCCGAGCTCGGCGAGATGCTTCGCGACCGCCGCAGGGTGTATGAAATAGGGCTCGCCGGAGTACCGGGTGTGGTCCTTGTGCGCGTTCCTACCGAACTCGTAGGCCTTCTCGATCAGCGCGGTCTCCTCTGGCGTGAGGCCGCTCATCTGGGCGAGTATCTCCTTGACGGTGGTCATAGCGTACCGTGAAGTGTATCATCGCTCTCAGGTACGGTCATTATCACGGGAGGTACTAATGGTCATCGCAACGACCGGTCGCTGCGCGTTCTGCGGAAGGGTGCATCCGATGGGAGACGCTCGTACACCGGAGGACTGCAACTTCGAAGATGTCATGGAATCGCTCACTAGCGCCGCTGGCATCCATCGAGCGCCGCTCGCGGAGGACCTACCGCTCGGCCACGTCGATGACGCGCCGGGCGGAGGTGCGTAAGAGAGATACGAAAAGACGGAGCAGAACGCTCCGTCTTTCTCATTTCAGGTATTCGGCGGCCTCGAGCGGGGTGAGCTCGTCGGCCTTCTGGCTCTCCGGCAGATAGATGCGGCGGAGCCCTTTCTTGAGGAACAGGCCTGCCTTCGACTTGTAGAGCGTGATGGCCTTGCCGGTCTTCGGATGCTTGCCGACCTCGCGCACGATGTCGACGCCCTTGGGCGGACGCTTCGGTTCCGCGAGCACGGATACCGCGCGGTCGAGCGTCACGGTGTACGGGTCGTCCGCGCCCTTGAGCGAGCGGAACTCGCCGTCATGGCCGACGTACGGGCCGAAGCGTCCGATGTTCGCGATGACGGGCTTGCCGCTTATCGGATGGTTCCCGAGCGTGCGCGGGAGCGAGAGATAGTGGAGGGCGTCCTTGAGGGTGAGGGAAGCGAGGTCGACGCCCGCAGGCACGCTCGCGCGCTTGAACGCCTTCTTCGGCTCCTTCATCTTCTTCGGCTTTCCAGTCTTCGTGAACTCCTGGACAGGGAGCTCTGCAGGGATCTCCATCTCGACGTACGGGCCGAAGCGTCCGGTCTTCACGAAGATCGGCGTGCCGGTCTCAGGATCGTTGCCGAGCGGCTCGTCGCTCTTCAACTCCGTGCCATCTTCCTGGCGCGCGCCTTCGCACTCCGGATACCGGGTGCAGCTCATGAAGACGCCGCCTCGGCCGAGCTTGAATTCCATCGGCGCACCGCAGACCGGGCAGCGGATCTCGTCAGGCACCTTCCCGAGACTTGTCGCCTTCGGGAGGTCCTCCTTCGAGTCCACGGCCTTCTTGAACGGGCCGTAGAACTCCTTCATCGTCGACTCGTATCCGCGCTCGCCGCGCGAGATCTCGTCGAGCTCGTCCTCCATCTCGGCCGTGAACGAGTCGCTGATGTAGTCCGCGAAATGTTCCTCGAGCCAGCCGGATACCACCATGCCGGTCGCGGTCGGGGTGAGGGTGCGGCCGGTCTTCTCCACGTAGCCGCGGTCCTGGATGGTCTTCATGATGGACGCGTACGTCGACGGGCGGCCGATGCCGCGCTTTTCGAGCTCCTTCACGAGGCCTGCCTCCGTGTAGCGGTTGGGCGGTTCGGTCTGCTTCTCGAGCGAGCCGAGCGAGACGAGGCCGAGGGATTCGCCCTCGGTGAGCTTCGGGAGCTCGACGTCCTCGCCGCGCGCCTTCGTGTCGCAGACGAGCCAGCCCGGGAACACGACGCGCGAGCCGTTGCCGCTGAAGAGCGGGATGCCTGCGTCAGCGCCGTCCTTCATGGCCTGCGCCTTCACGCTCGTGCGGAGCATCTTCGCGGCAGCCATCTGGGACGCGAGCGTGCGGGTGCGGATGAGGGCATAGAGGCTCTGCTCGTCCGCGGTACTGCCCGCCGTCTTGCGGGCGGGATCGGTGGGACGGACGGCCTCGTGCGCTTCCTGCGCGTTCTTGCTCTTCGTCTTATAGGCACGCACCTCGACGTACTCCTTCCCGAACTCTGCCTCCACGGTCTTCGCCATCACGGCGACCGCGTCCTTCGAGAGGTTCACGGAGTCCGTACGCATGTAGGTAATGTGACCGGCCTCGTAGAGCTTCTGGGCCGCGCGCATGGTGCGGCTCGGCGAGAAGCCGAGGCGGGTGGAGCCTGCCTGCTGGAGAGTGGATGTGGTGAACGGCGGGCGCGGCTGGCGCTCCTCGGCGCGCTCCTTCACCTCGGCGACTACCCATGAGGACGCGCGTCCGACGGTCACGATACGTTCGGCCTCGCTCGCTGACGTCGGCTCCTCGACGCAGGAGGCGGGGAACTCGGCCTTCGCCTGCTTGGTCTCCGCCTTGAAGATGGCGTCGAGCGTGTAGTACGTCTCGGGGACGAACGCGTTGATCTCGCGCTCGCGCTCGGCGAGGATGCGGAGCGCCGGGGACTGCACGCGTCCGGCCGAGAGGCCGTAGCGCACCTTCTTCCAGATGAGACCCGAGAGGTCGTAGCCTACGAGACGGTCGAGCACACGGCGCGCCTCCTGCGCGCGGCGCAGGTCCTCGTCGATCGCGCGCGGATGCGCGAGGGCCTCCTCGACAGCGGCTTTGGTGATCTCGTGGAAGACCACGCGCTGGGGCTTCTTCAGGCCCACGGCCTCTTTCACGTGCCAGGCGATCGCCTCTCCTTCGCGGTCGGGGTCCGTCGCGAGGAAGATCTCGTCGGCCTTCGCCGCCGCCTTCCTGATCTTCTCTATCACGTCACGCTTGTCGGCCGATATGACGTAGCGCGGCTTGAAGCCGTCCTCGATATCAACCGCATCCTTGTTGGACTTCGGGAGGTCGCGGACGTGGCCCACGGAGGCAAGTACCTCGTAGTCGGAACCGAGGTACTGCTGGATGGTGCGCGCCTTCGCAGGCGACTCTACGATGAGGAGTCTCTTTGCCATGTAGTATCAAGAGATACCGCGCATACCTATATATGGTCAAGCATAGCCGGTGGACGCGCCTTTATGTTCACGCAGGAATGCCGAGCGTCTCGAGTATATGCGCGCTCTCCGAGACGAGCTCCGCGCCGAGCCTGATGAACTGGTGCGGACCGTAGCTATTGGCCTCGTGGATGCGGTGCGGGACGCACATGAGCGCGCGGTCGTACTCGGCCGAAAGGCGCGCCGTGATGAGCGTTCCCGACCGTGCTCCCGCCTCGATGACGAGCACCGCGTCGGCGATCCCTACCATGATCCGGTTCCTCGAAGGGAAGTAGCGCGGAAGCGCCTGCGTCTTCGGCGGATGCTCGGAAAGGAGCGCGCCTCCGGACGCGAGGATCTCCTTCGCCAGGGCAAGGTTCGTCTGCGGCGCGATGAAGCGTTCGTCGAGCCCGGAGCCTGGTATGGCGATGGTATGGAGGCCGGCTGCGAGCGCGGCCCGATGCGCGCAGGCATCCGCCCCGAGCGCGAGTCCTGAGACGATGGATACCGGATACCCTGCGAGACCTTTTATAAGAGACTCGCAGGCATGTCGGCCGTAGTCGGTGAGCGATCTCGATCCGACAACTACGAGCTTCCTCGTTCCTTTCGGCGGGGGCGTGCCGCGCAGCCAGAGGCGTTCTGGTGGCTGCGGGATCTCGCTGAGCGACCCGAGCCCTTCCTCGGTGTATGAATCCTGTTCGATGGTGCGTATGTCCATCTCGCGAGAGTACGTAATGCGCGATAGTGGGGGGATTGGGAAGAGATAAGAGAAAGATAAGCGCGCCGGGTATGCCGGCGCGCTCTTCAGGTCATATGGTCCCGGCAGTCTCGGTGCCGGTCGTCACCGGCGGCTCGTCCAGCCTCATCCTCTTCCTGAGATTCGGGTCCGCGAGGACGCGCTCGGCAAACTTCGGGCCGTATTCCTTGACCAAGAAGTCTCGTGCGGATTCTTCCCGGGTCTTGATGCTGTCGTAGACCTCGTAGTATGCGCTGAGTCGATTCCCGGCCAGGGCGAGGATCTGCTCCTCTTCCGAAAAGGCAGGGAAGATCTCGTCATTGTACTTTCGGATACCCTCCTTGATATCCAGCTCAGTCACTATGTCGGCCATGACGACCTCCTCTGCTGTTCTCGCGTTACCCTAGCATATTCGGTATACCGCGTCTTTTCCATGAAGCCATCCTGCCGTATAGTACGGAAATCATGCTCGATATCCACTTCATCCGGGAGAACGCGGACCTCGTAAAGATGGGTGCCGCGAAGAAGCACATAGAGATCGATATCGACCGCCTCATCGCCGTCGACGACGAGCGCAAGCAGCTCCGCCAGACGCTCGACGCGAAGCGCGCGGAGCAGAATCATGCGAGCAAGACCATCGCGCTCGCCTCGGGCGAGGAGCGCGAGAAGCTCCTCGAGGCGATGCGTTTCGTGAAGGAAGGCATGGCCGAGCTCGAGGAGAAGCTCAAGGCCGTCATGGAGGAGTGGCAGAAGCTCATGCTCGCCGTCCCGAACATCCCCGACATGACGGTGCCGGAAGGCGAGAGCGACGCGGAGAACCAGGAGGTGAAGAAGTGGGGAGAGCCGAGAGCGTTCTCCTTCCCGGCGAAGGACCACGTCGAGCTCATGGGCAAGGCGGACATGGCCGACTTCGAGCGCGGCACCAAGGTGGCCGGATTCCGCGGCTACTTCCTGAAGGGAGACGGCGCGCTCCTCATGTACGGCCTCTGGCAGTTCCTCACGAACCATTTCATGCAGAAGAACGCGAAGGGCGACACCTGGACGCCGATGGTGGTGCCGTCCCTGGTGCGCCGCGAGGGATTCATGGGTACCGGCTACCTGCCGCAGAGCGAGGACGACCTCTATAAGACGCAGGACGCCGAGTACCTCGCTGGAACCGCCGAGGTCGCCACGATGGCGTATCACCTCGACGAGACCCTCGACAAGTCCCAGTTCCCGCTGAAGTACTTCTCCTTCTCGCCGTGCTTCCGCCGCGAGATCGGCGCGCACGGGAAGGACACGAAGGGCCTCGTGCGCGTGCACGAGTTCTACAAGTTCGAGCAGGTCGTCCTCTCCGAGGCGTCGCATGCCGAATCGGTGCGCCTGCATGAGGAGCTCACGCAGAACGCGGAGGAGGTCCTCCAGGCCCTCGGCATCCCGTACCGCGTCGTGGTGAACTGCGGCGGAGACCTCGGTCTCGGCCAGGTGAAGAAATACGACATCGAGGCGTGGATGCCTGGGGAGAACAAGTACCGCGAGACCCACTCGTCCTCCTATTTCCATGACTTCCAGGCGCGCCGCCTCAACATCCGCTACCGCGACGAGGACGGCACGCTCAAGTTCGCGCACTCGCTGAACAACACCGCGCTCGCGTTCCCGCGCTTCCTCGCGGTGCTCGTCGAGAACTACCAGCAGGAGGACGGCACGATACGCGTCCCTGAAGCGCTCGTCCCGTATGTCGGAAAGGAAATCCTGGGACATCGCGCCTAGGGCGCGCACGCAGGGCGCACCCGTCGCGAAGCCGGCCGCTTCGCGCGTCTCGCCTGCGCCACGCACCATGCATGACATGCACGCGAAGCCGCGCCCGAAGGCGGTGGCGAAGCCGGCGGTGCCTGCTTCGACGAAGAACGTGACTATCACGCGCGGGAAGAAGGCGCGCCCTGAGCCGAAGGAGCCCTTGAAGAAGCGCCGCAAGAAGAACCGGAAGGCGCTCCTCATCGTACTTGGCATCGCGTTCTCCGTGCTCCTGGCAGGCCTTGTCTATCTCGCATGGCTCCCGGCGTTCCGCGTGAGCGCGGTGTCCGTGGAGGGTCCGCATGCGGAGGACACGAAGCAAATCGCTGAGCAGTCGCTCCAGGGAACGCACGCGTTCGTGCTGCCGCGCAATTCGCTCTTCTTCATCCCTGAAGAGGACATGCGCGCGCGCATCCTCGGGACCTATCCCGACATCGAAGCCGTCTCCATAACGGCTGACGGCCTGAACGCGATACGCGTCCGTGCACTTCCGCGCGCCGAGGCGTTCGTGTGGTGCGGAGAAGCCCCTGGGCTCGGCGACGGCGCCTGCTACAGCGCGAACGCGGAAGGGCTCATCTTCGCGCCGGTGCCTCCGGAGCTCGCCTCGACGACCGAGGCGCTCAGGGTATACAGCGCCATCGAAGGGCAGGAGGGCGCATCTCCGGTGAAGGCGCATATCGGGCATTCCTCGCGCATCCCCGAGGCGCTCCGGTTCGTGAAGGCGGTGCAGACGCTCGGCGCTGATGTCGTGTCGATCGCGTTCCGCGAGGACGAGGCCGACCTCTACACGAAGGCCGGCACCCGCATAACCTACGTGCTCGGTCGCGAGCAGGAGGCGGCCGGCATCGCGGCGAGCGTGTTCCCGCAGCTCGCGCTCAATGACGGCTCGGTCCAGTATGTCGACCTGCGCTTCTCGGGCAAGGCGTACTTCAAGCGGGCAGGGGAATAAGAAAAGCCGGCGCTCAGGAATATCCTGCGCGCCGGCATGCTCCTTAGAAAGGGCCAAGCAGATCGTGTACGTGAAGGAAGTCACGGTCCTTCTTGCAGAGATTGAAACTGTTCTCAGCCTTCCAATATGAGACTATCTCCACCTGGTGACCGTCTTTTCCGCGAGACCGCTTACACTCGAGGATCTTCGGATTCGATATCCGCATCTCGCAATATATGGTCTCGCGCTTCTTTCCTTTGCTACCGTTCTGGTTCACGTTTGAGACGATGAGGTCCCATTCCTGAGGATTTGAAGGCACGCCTGTCGCGTTCTCGAATCCCTGACTCGCGGACTTCCTCCAGTCAGGTTCGTTCGCGGGAACCTCGATCTCAAGAAAATGCCACTGCGTCTCTCCCGCCCTTCGTACGGCAATAATACCCTCGCGCGTTCTCGCGAAGGCGAATACGGTCCTTTTCATGACCTAGCCTCCCTGCGAGCATCGATGCGCCACGGCGGAACATCTGGCCGCACTTTACGCGAGGGTTTCGATATTGTCGAATGAATCCGCGGCAGGTAGGATAGCCTCAATGGATACGTTCTGGGCAAGGCTCTCGAAGCCTTTTTTCGTACTCGCGCCTATGGCGGACGTGACCGACCCTGCGTACCGGAAGCTCATAGCCGAGCATGGGAAGCCCGACGTCACCTGGACCGAGTTCGTGTCCGCGGATGGCATCTATCACATGCGCGAGAAGAAGGGTGTTCCGGATGACGAGAACCCGCTCATGCGCGACCTCGCGTTCACGGAAGGCGAGCGTCCCATCGTGGCGCAGCTCTTCTCGAGCGATCCCGTAGCGATGGCCTATACCGCGAAGCTCTGCGCCGAGCTCGGATTCGACGGCATCGACATAAACATGGGCTGCCCGGACAAGTCCATCGAGAAGCAGGGGTGCGGCGCGGCGATGATCAAGAACCCGGCGAAGGCGAAGGAGATCATCAAGGCGGCACGCGAGTCCGGGCTCCCGGTCTCAGTTAAAACGCGCATCGGCTACAACCAGGAGGCGATCGACGAATGGCTCCCCGCGCTTCTTGAGGAGAACCTGCCTGCGCTCACGGTCCACCTGCGCACCCGCAAGGAGATGTCGAAGGTGCCGGCGCACTGGGAGCTCATGCCGCGCATCGTCGCGCTCCGGGACCGCATCGCGCCGAATACCCGCATCATCGGGAACGGCGACGTGACTGACCGCGCGGACGCCGTGCGGAAGATCGAGGAGAGCGGCTGCGACGGCGCCATGATCGGCCGCGGCATCTTCGGGAATCCGTGGGTATTCGCCGGAAGGACCTTCGCGGATACGACGCCGAAGGAACGGCTCGAGGCGCTCGTCGCGTTCGCGCACGATTTCGAGGCGATGCGCCCGGCGAAGTCCTTCCATCTCGTCCGCAAGCACGTGAAGGCGTTCGCCACCGGCTTCGACAACGCGGCGGAGCTCCGCGCAGCGCTCATGGAGACCGCGTCGGCTGCGGAGATGGAGCAGGTGCTCGCCCAGCATCCGTTGTAGGCCTCTTCGGGCCGCCTGGTATACTGGCACCATATGGCACATCAGTCGCTGTACCGCGCATACCGACCCCAGTCCTTCAAGGACGTCATCGGCCAGGACCAGGTCGTGAGGCCGCTCGAGAGCCAGATCAAGGAAGGGAAGGTGGCGCACGCGTACCTCTTCGCGGGATCGCGCGGCCTCGGCAAGACCTCCATCGCCCGCATCTTCGCGCGCGAGCTCAAGACCGACGAGCGCGACATCTACGAGCTCGACGCCGCGTCGAACAACGGCGTGGACGAGGTGCGGGCGCTCAACGAGAGCGTGCATACGCTGCCGTTCAACTCGGAGCGGAAGGTCTACATCCTCGACGAGGCGCACATGCTCTCGAAGGGAGCCTGGAACGCGCTCCTGAAGACGCTCGAGGAGCCGCCGGCGCACGTGGTGCTCATCCTCGCCACTACCGAGCTCGACAAGGTGCCTGACACGGTGCGCTCGCGCTGCCAGGTGTTCTCGTTCAAGAAGCCGACGCGAAGCGGCCTCGCATCGCTGGTCCTCGAGGTCGGGAAGAAGGAGGGCTACGATATCGAGCCTGCGGCAGCCGACCTCATCGGCATGCTCGGGGACGGCTCGTACCGCGATGCGCTCTCCGTGCTCGAGAAGGCGCTCGCATCCTCCTCGGACAAGACGCTCACGCGCGAGGACGCCGAGAAGGCAACCGGCGCTCCGCGCCATGCGCTCGTCTACGGCCTCGCGGCAGCGCTCTCGGAAGGCAATGCAGAGAAGGCTCTTGCAACCATCCGTACGGTGTCCGAGCAGGGCATCGACATGCCGCTCTATCTCGCGCTCGTGCTCGAGTACCTGCGCCAGGTGCTCCTCATGCGTCATGCGCCAGAGCTGAAGGCGAAGATCGAGGAAGAGCTCGGCGAGGATACGGCGAAGGATGCCCTGGAGCTCGTGACGGCGAAGGACTCGAAGCTCACGCACGAGACGCTGAAGGCCTTCCTCGACGCGAGCGCCCGCATGCGCTTCGCGCCGGTCCCGTCGCTCCCGCTCGAGCTCGCGGTCCTCGAGCTCTCTCGCTGATGCAGGAATCCCTCAAGCCGGTCGTGAGGTACCTCCTTCCGGTCGCGGTCGCCGGGCTTCTCGCGTACGCGGTGCTCGGGCATAACCCGTCATTCTCCCTCGATGCGCTCAAGAAGCCGTGCTCGGAACCGGTCCGCTATGCCATAGGCACGTATGACGCGCGGTTCGGCATCTCGCGCGCTACATTCGAGCAGGCCGCGAAGGACGCCGCAGGGCTCTGGAACGCGGCCGCTGGAAAGACTCTCATCGAGGTCTCGTCGAGTCCCGAGGTGTCCGTGAATCTCGCCTATGACGAGCGTCAGGAGGCCGTGAAGATTGGCGACGACATCAGCGCGGACCAGCGCGCGTATGACGACATGAAAGAGGAGATAGACGCGACCCGTGAGCGCTATACCTCTGCCACGGCGAGCTATGAGCGGCAGCAGCGCGCGTATGACGCGGCCGTGGACGCATACGAGGAGAAGGTCTCGTACTGGAACGAGCGGGGCGGAGCGCCGCCGGCGGAGTATCAGGCGCTCGAGTCAGAGAAGGCGCGGCTCGCGAGCATGCGTACCCGCCTCAGCGAGTCGGTAGACCGCATAAACGCGCTCGCGGACTCGATACAGTCCGACGTCAGGGAGCTGAACGCGCTCGCGAGCCGCCTCAACGCGAAGGTCGACGTCTATAACGAGGCGGTCGGCCATGACTTCGACCAGGGGAACTATGTCGCTGACGAGAAAGGGAAGCGCATCACCATATTCGAGTTCGATGACACCATGGAGCTGAAGCGGGTGCTCGCGCACGAGTTCGGGCACGCGCTCGGGCTCGACCATACGGACGATCCGGACTCCGTGATGTACTCCTACAATATCGGCAACACGTTCGAGCTCGCGGACGCCGATGTGACGGCGCTCAAGGAAGCCTGCAAGCTCTAGCTCGCGAGGACGTTTCCGGAACGGATAACCTGCTTGTCCTTCGCGTCGCGCGGGAGGAGGTGATAGTTCGCGCCTACGTAGCGGAGGTCCTTGCGGAGCTCACGCGCGAGCTTGAGGGCGATCTCTGTCTTCCTCTCGTTCGCCGCGGTGCTGTCGTTTGACTGGAGCGCCTCCTCCATGAACCCCATCATGGTAGCGAGAAGCGGGAGGTAGTCGCCGCTCTCGATGTGGTAGTCGATGCGCTCAGGCGTATCCTTGAACATCCACTTGTTCGAGCGGATGATATAGGAGCTGATGCTTTTCGTTACGCGCATGGGAGTTCTGATAGGGCTTATACCTGATAACTATATCCGCTGGAGATAAAATTTTGATAAAGTCCTGGCCTCTCATTGTGCATAGGCTTGCGACGGAGGGGGTTTGCGGGCAGGATTACGGGGTGCGCATTGGGAGATCGTCTAATGGTAGGACAGGGGCCTTTGAAGCCCTCAATCTAGGTTCGATCCCTAGTCTCCCAGCCAGAAACGAAAGACCACACGCGTACTAATGCGTGTGGTCGAGTCCTTCGAGAAAGTAGGATATGGGAGTATCAAGTACCCTGCAGACGAGAAGGAGCTTCTCAACGGTTATGGGTACCTTGGCGGTCTCGTAGTAGCTAATCATGCACCGCTCAACGTCCAGGCTCTCAGCAAGCCGTAGCTGCGTTAATCCCTTCTCCTTTCTGCGAGTAGCTATGCGCTCCCCAAGGATATGACTTTCTTGTGGAAGCAAGATACCTCCTGGCATCGGCGTTCTCCTCAGTTGCTCTGAACGGAACTTACCACTGGCTTCTTAAAAGTTCCAACATCGTCCCAGACTGCCAGCAAGCTTTTAAAAGAACAGGCCACCGACATGCGGTGGCCTAAACAATCTTATTGCAGTTGCGTTGTGTCCATCGAAGAACCACCTTTCTTTTGCAGGGTGCATTTAATAGGCAGGTCAGGAATAGAGAGTTGCATCGAGCCGTCTTGAAGAAACTCGATCACCGTACCTTTCTTGGGGAACTCTATCGATGTTTCATCTGACTTGTAGTCCCAGGAGTTGTTGAGCTTGTTCCTTACATGCGTTCTCGTGCAGTTGAGGTAAAGGTTCTTGTTCTTTGCCGTGATAGAAACAAGCGTACTTCGCTCTTCTCTCTCAAACAGAAAAAGGGTCACGTCTCCGCCCACAAAATCAACTCTCGTGAGCAGGTCTTCCCACCCCATATTTCCCATATCAGCCTCCATCAATCCATCTGGACAGAAACTAGCATAGATTGCATAAGGTTTCTAACATCGTTCAGACGGCCAGCTAACTAACCGCGTCCTCTGCGGTATCATTGCGTCATGGAAACGCTGCCAGCTGACCTCAAGAAAGCGCTCGCGTCTGACCCGAAGGCGAAGACGCAGTGGCAGGCCCTCACGCCGATCTCCCGGAGGGATTTCATCAGCTGGATAGAGAGCGCGAAACAGGCCGAGACCCGTACGCGTCGCGTCGCGGTTGCCATAGACAAGCTCGCATCCGGAAAGCGCCGTCCGTGCTGCTATGCCATCGTGCCGATGAATCTGTACAAGGCGCTCGCAGGCACGCCGAAAGCAAAGACCGCATGGAAAGGACTGTCGCCTGACGCGCGCAGGGACTTCGTGGGCTGGATAGAGAAAGCGAAGGACGCTGACGAGAAGGGAGAACGCATCGCGAAGGCATGCGTCCTGCTGGCGGCAGGGAATCCGGCACCGAGGACATAATATGAAACCTGCGATCTGGATCGGCATGACGGTGGGTTCGAGCATCGGGAGCTTCATACCGAGCCTGTGGGGCGCGGGCGTCTTCTCGTTCTCCTCGCTTATCTTCGGCGCGCTCGGCGCCATGCTCGGCATCTATGCCGCATTCAAGATGACGCGCTAGGACCCTTCATCATTCCGATAGGTCCTTCCCGTATGCTGAAGGCATGAAGACGCGCGAAGGACTCTGGGATATCGGCATGAAGGCCGTCCGCGAACTCGAGACCGAGCAGGGCATCCTCGCGTCCGGGCGCGAGGAGCTCTATGGCTGCATCTTCGGGCGCGACTCGCTCATAACGAGCCTGCTTCTCATTCGCGTGTACGAGAAGACGAGGGATCCCTACCTCGTCGGGCTCGTACGCAAGATCCTCGTGAACCTCGCGAAGCTCCAGGGGCGCGAACATAACATCGAGAGCGGCGAGGAGCCGGGGAAGATCATCCATGAGTTCCGAACGGATGGTCACGAGCACCTCACGCAGCAGGAGCATCCGTGGTTCCTCTATCCGGACGGCATCATGCGCAACTATGACACCGTGGACGCGACGCCGCTCTTCCTCATGGCGGTAGAGAAGTACTATCGGCTCACCGGGGACGAGGAGCTCCTCGACCTCCTTCAAGGGAACGTGAGCGACGCGCTCGCATGGCTCCTCACGACTATGGATGATCATCAGCACGGCCTGGTGGCATATCAGTTCCATCCGGAGCGCACGGGCGGAGGGCTTCGCGTACAGAGCTGGATGGACAGCGGCGAATCGGTCTTCTTCGAGGACCGTGACGACGAGCCGGCGTATACGATCGCGCCGGTGGAGGTGCAGGCGTACGCGTACCGCGCCTTGAGCGTCTGGCACCTCCTCCTCGCGGAGAGCGAGCCGGACCTCGCGGCGCTCCTCCTCGAGCGTGCGCGGGCTCTTCGCGAGCGGTTCTACGAGCACTTCATGCTGCCGAACGGAACGCCCGCGTTCGCGCTCGACGGCCAGGGCCGCATGCTGACCTCGGCGCGCTCGTCGATGGGGCACGTGCTGTGGGCAGGAGCCCGCGACGACGGATCGTACTTCTCCTTGCTCGCGCCCGAGGACGTGGGGCGCGTGGCGCATCGGCTCATGGAGCACGACCTCTTCGTGCCGAACGCCGGCATACGCACGCTCTCGAGCGACTCGTCTCACTTCTCGGCGAACAGCTATCACAACGGATCCATCTGGCCGCACGACACGGCCATGATCGCCCTGGGTCTTCGCTATGCCGGGTTCGAGCTCGAGGCAGGGCAGGTACGGGATGCGCTTCTCAAAGCGTACGGCCACTTCGGTACGCCGGTAGAGCTCTTCACGTACGACAAGAAGCTCGGCGACTACGAGAGTCCGTCCGGGCAGCGCGCCTGCCGGACGCAGGCATGGAGCGCGGCGGGCCTCCTCGCGATCCTCGCGGAGGAACTGTAGGAGATTTGCCGTTTCCGAGGTATCGTGTCGTTATGAATTCAGGCGACAGGTACGACGTGATCGTGGTCGGAGGAGGCGCTGCCGGCATGATGGCGGCGGGCATCGCTGCGGGCAACGGCAAGCGCGTGCTCCTCATCGAAAAGAACAAGAAGCTCGGCGAGAAGCTCTCCATAACCGGCGGCGGGCGCTGCAACATCCTGAACGCGGAGGAGGACGAGCGCGTGCTCCTCTCCCATTTCGGCGATGCTGCCGATTTCCTCCATTCGCCATTCTCGCAGTTCGGCATGCAGGACTCGATGGCGTTCTTCGAGTCCATCGGCGTGCCGATCGTGGTCGAAGGCCGCAAGCGCGCGTTCCCGGTGTCGCAGAGCGCCGAGGACGTCACGGCAGCCCTCTACAAATATGTGAAGGCGCAGGGCGCGGACATCAGGACCGGGCTTCCGGTCGCGCGCGTCTCCGTGAGCGGCGGGTCTATAAAGAGCGTGCTCATGGGTGGGAAGGAGTATTCCGCAGATTCCTATGTATTCGCGACCGGCGGCGTCTCGCATCCTGAGACCGGCTCGACCGGGGACGGCTTCCGCTGGCTCGCGGACGCGGGGCACACTGTGACCGATCCGACGCCGACCATCGTCCCTATAAAGGTGAAGGATGCGTGGGTGAAGTCGCTCGCCGGCATCACGATCCCTGACATGAAGATGACGGTGTACGTGAACGGCGCGAAGAGGTTCGCCATCAAGGGCAACGTGCTCATGACGCACTTCGGCCTCTCGGGCCCGCTCATCCTGAACAACGCGGGGAAGATCAGCGATCTCATGCAGGAGGGCGAGGTGACGGCATCCATCGACGCGTATCCGGCGGTCGATCTCGGCATCCTCGACAAGCAGATCGCCGGCGTCTTCGACGAGAACAAGAACAAGGAGCTCCGGAACGTGTTCCGCCACATCGCGCCTGCAGGGACTGCTGACGCGCTCCTTGCGCTCCTGCCGAACATCGATCGCGACAAGCGCGTGCATAGCGTGACGAAGGAAGAACGCAGGCGCATCGCCGAGCTCTTGAAGGCGCTTCCGGTTACCATCTCCGGTCTCATGGGACTCTCTCGCGCGGTCGTGGCGGATGGCGGCGTCTCGCTCACGGAGGTCGACATGAAGACCATGCGCTCCAAGGTCTGTCCGAACCTGTTTATCATCGGCGACCTCCTCAACATCAAGCGTCCCACCGGCGGGTACTCGCTGCAGCTGTGCTGGACGACGGGATATGTCGCAGGCATGAATGCATAGGGCCATGCTCTCTCCTAAGCAGAAGATCCTCGGCACTGTAACAATCGCGATTGCTGTCTTGGTCGCACTCTTCTTCGCGCTCAATTCCTATATCTACAGCGAGAAGCAGGGAGACGACCTCCCTGCCGATTTCAAGGAGATTCTCTTCACGATGAGCGGAGAGCCGGTCTCCTTAGCGGGTGGTGTCGGTCAGGTGACCACGACCCTCGGCGGAGGTGGTATGAGCACGGTGCGGTATTTCGGCAATGAGGTGACGCAGGACGTCGACGGGAACGGAACGGAAGACGCGGTGTTCCTGGTTACGCAGGAGACGGCTGACGGGAGCGTGTTCTTCTACGCGGTCGCCGCGCTCAAGAGTGACGGCGGATACACGGGATCGCACGCAGTCCTTCTTGGGAAAGACATTGCGCCACAGACCACAGAGAAAGGCGAAGGAAGGAGCGTCGTCGTGAACTATGCGATTGCGGGAGACCCGAGTGCCGGCAAGAGTATCCGTCTTCTCCTCGATCCAGTCACGCTCGAGCTGGGCGAGGTCGTGCAGGATTTCGAAGGAGAGAGCCGCTGATTCGCATAGGGTATACTTTTCCCATGACCCGTCGCGACATGTCCTCGCAGAGAGGCTTCACGCTCATCGAGCTCCTCGTGGTCATCGCCATCATCGGCATCCTCTCGAGCGTCATCCTCGCCTCCTTGAATACGGCGCGGGCTCGCGCGCGCGATACCCAGCGCATCCAGTCGCTTACCCAGATTCGGAACGCGATCTCGCTCTACATGCTCGACAATAACGGCACGTATCCTCCGACGGGGAACACGAGCACGGGAGACTGGCCGGCCGGGTTCAAGTCGGCGCTTGCGCCGTACATGCCGAACCTGCCGCTCGATCCCGTGAGCAATCAGGCCGGACCTTCGGTCTGGCGGTACTTCCAGTTCTCGAACTGCGGCGCGACGGGCTCGTCCTGCGCCTGGCTCAACAGTCCGCAGACCGGCACCGCGTGCGCAGGCAAGATGGTGCTGATCTCGTACAACACGGACGCGCAGGTCCAGCACCAGGATTGCCCTACCACATTCCCCGGCGTCATGACGGTTATCGTTGGAGACATCCCGTAAAGCGCTTATCAATACGACACAAATAGTGTAGAATAGGAAGACTATGGCAGGGAATACCAACGGACCGCAGGAGGCGGTCCTTCGCTTCGAGGAGGTGTCGTTCAACTACGGCCACAACTATCCGATCGTCACGGAGGTCGATTTCTCGCTGCGCAAGGGCATGAAGGTGACGCTCATGGGCCAGAACGGCGCCGGCAAGTCGACCCTCTTCAAGCTCATCACGGGCGCGTACAAGCCGGAGAGCGGCCGCATCCTCATCCCGCGCGGCACGTCGGTCGCGCTCGCGAGCCAGACCATCGCGCCGGAGGACCGCGAGCTCACGGTCCGCGCGTTCTTCGAGAAGCGCTTTCCGGAGAAGGTGTACGACATCGACCCGAAGATAGACGCCGTGCTGGCGGTGGTGAACCTGCATGCGCCGAAGGATCGCATCGTGAAGAGCTTCTCCGGCGGCCAGCAGGCGCGCCTCCTGCTCGCGTCCGCGCTCATCCAGGACCCGGACCTCCTCCTCCTCGACGAGCCGACGAACAACCTCGACACCGCAGGCATCGAGCATCTTACGAAGTTCCTCCTCAACTACGAGAAGACGGTGATGGTTATCTCGCACGACGCGGAGTTCCTCAACACGTTCTCGACGGGCGTCCTCTATCTCGACGTGCACACGAAGAAGATCGAGCAGTACGTCGGTAACTACTACGACCTCCTCAAGGAGATCTCCGCCCGCATCGAGCGCGAGAACCGCAAGAACGCGCAGCTCGCGAAGAAGATCCAGGACAACAAGGACAAGGCGAACTTCTTCGCCCAGAAGGGAGGAAAGATGCGCGTCGTCGCGAAGAAGATGCGCGAGGAGATCGAGGAGATGGAAGAGGAGAAGGTCGACGTCCGCAAGGAGGACAAGACCATCCGCCCGTTCGTCATCCCGGCGCCCGACGACCTCTACGGCGAGATCCTCACCATCAACTCCCTCTCCATCATCGACCCGAAGAAGCACGAGCCGGTAGAGAAGAAGGCGAGCGTGGTCCTGAAAAGGAAGCAGCACCTCCTCCTGAAGGGCCCGAACGGCATCGGCAAGACGACACTGCTCGAGTCGCTCGCGAACGGCACTGCCAAGGGCGCCGCGATCGCGAAGGGCGTGAAGGTCGGCTACTACCGCCAGGACTTCTCGACGCTCGACTTCGAGGACACGGTCCGCGAGGCGCTCCTCAAGGCGATGCCGAAGCCGCACGAGGAGGAGATGCGCAAGGTGGCGGCGTCGTTCATCATCACCGCCGATTCCATCAACAAGAAGATCGGATCCCTCTCCGAGGGTCAGAAGGGCCTCGTCTCGTTCGCGCGCCTCGTGCTCATGAAGCCCGGGCTCCTCATCCTCGACGAGCCGACCAACCACATCAACTTCCGTCACATCCCCGTGATCGCGAAGGCGCTCGACCAGTACGAGGGCGCGATGGTGCTCGTCTCCCATGTGCCCGAGTTCGTGGAGCAGATCCGCATCGACGAGGTGCTCGACCTCGCCAAGTAGCGCACTGCGGTACACTCTTCCCATGAAAGAGTGGTTCGTCTATGTCCTCAGGTGCGCCGACGGCACGCTCTATACGGGCGTGACCACGGACGTCCTGCGGCGCGTCGAAGAGCATAACGCGTCGGCGAAGGGCGCGAAGTACACCAGGGTCCGGAGGCCCGTGGCGCTCGCGTACCAGGAGCAGCTTCCGGATCGCAGCAGCGCGTGCGCCAGGGAGGCCGCCATCAAGAAGCTCTCACGGCAAGAGAAGACGGCGCTCATATGGCCGTAGTTGCGCACTCATCCCCACCTTGTCTTCAGAAAGGAGGGTAGAATGTACCCTGTTAACCCATTACGCATATCTATGAGGAAATTCTTACAGTGCTCGTATCTCGACGGCTGGCGCGATTACGCCCCGCTCGTCCTACGCGTCGTTACCGGTATCATCTTCGCGTTCCATGGATGGCAGAAGCTCCAGGGTGGCCTTCCGGGCGTCACGGGCCTCGTGGCGTCCCTCGGATTCCCGATGCCTGAGGTATTCGCCGTGCTCCTCATCGCAGCTGAGCTCGGCGGCGGTATCCTCCTCATCCTCGGACTCCTTACCCGCTGGGCGGCGAAGTCGCTGATCATCGTATCGCTGGTCGCGCTCTTCCTCGTCCATCTCCCGAACGGGTTCTCGATGTCGACGGGCGGATACGAGTACATCCTCCTCCTGCTCGCCGCGAGCGTATCGCTCGCGCTTTCCGGCGCAGGCAAATGGTCTCTCGACCGCGTGATCTGGAAGTAGGTTCGACTCAGTCGAAGAGAAAAGGTCCGCCATGCGCGGACCTTTTTGCATTCGTAGATGAAGCCATCATCCTCGCTTCATGAAGGAACGGGGATAGTAAGCGGCGCACGGCGTACACGTCTTATGCTGTAGCTGTCACAGAGACAGAATCCTATTTTCCAATCCATACATGAGTACATTCAAGAACCCGCTCAGGGCGTTCGCGCTTCTCGCGCTCATCCTCGGCACCCTGCTTCCGCTCGGAGCGGCCACCGCGCACGCGCAGTCCCGCGAGGACTGGGCCGAGTATTACAAGCTGTATCAGCAGTATCAGAACAGCGGCGGCTCGCGGTCATGGTCCTGGCGTTCTTCCGCGAGCACGCCCGAGACCACGTCTTCCTCGCGCGAGCGGTACTCGAGCGCGACGCAGAAGGCCATCAACAAGCTCGATGACGATATCGTCGAGGAGATCCCGATTCCGGTGCTGCTCGGGATACCGCTCTCATCCATCTCCCCTAACTTCGGCGATCCGCGCGACGGCGGCGAGCGCTCGCACGAGGGCGAGGACATCCTCGCGCCGAGGGATACGCCCGTATCCTCTCCGACCGACGCGGTCGTGACGAGGGTCGGGAACGGCTCCTCGAGCGGCCTCTACGTGACGACCCGCAACCCGGGAGGCGAGAGCTTCACCTACATGCACCTCGACGAGGTCGCCGAGGGCATCAAGGCAGGCACCGTGCTCGAGCCCGGCGACATCCTCGGGTTCGTCGGCGACACCGGGAACGCGAAGGGCGGCGTCACGCACCTGCACTTCGAGATCCGCGAGAACCGCAAGGCGCTCGATCCGTTCCCGCGCCTTGCGCGCGAGTTCACGCTCGAGGAGCGCATGAGCGGCATCGAGAAGTACCTGAATGAGCTCGATAACGACGACGCGGAGGACTGGGCGGAAGAGCTCGTTACTTCGTACCGCAGTACGTTCGTACAGGCGACGCTCGCGGGCATGGACATCCCCGAGGAGATCGAGGACGCGCTCGGGTCCGTCGCGGTGGCTGTGCCGGGTTCCGTCGGTGCCGGTGTCCGCGACCTCACGATAGGATCGCAGGGCGACGACGTGATCGCGCTCCAGGTCGCGCTCATCGCGGCCAGCAAGGGACCGTCGGCGACCGCGCTCGCCGGCGCCGGCGCGACCGGCTACTTCGGCGCGATGACTCAGGCGGCGCTCGCCGAGTACCAGAAGGCCGAGGGTATTGCGCCCGCGTCCGGCTACTACGGCCCGCTGACGCGCGCGCATATGCTTGCCGCAGGGAAGTAGACGATAGAAGAAAGACCCGTACCTCTGGTACGGGTCTTTCTGTATACTGAGTGCATATGACATCCGCATTTACACAGAAGGTGTACGAGACCCTGAGGAAGGTTCCTAAGGGGAAGGTGGTCACGTACGGGCAGCTCGCCGCGCTCGCGGGAAATGCGAAGGCGGCGCGCGCGGTCGGCATGGCGATGCGCACGAATCCGGATATCCCGGCGACGCCGTGCCATCGGGTGGTCGCGTCCGACGGCGCCCTCACCGGCTATAGCGCAGGCCAGGGCGTCTCCACGAAGCGGACGATGCTCGAGGGCGAAGGCGTCTCCTTCAAGGGGACGAAGGTGAACCTGAAGGCGTCGCAGTGGAAGAAGTAGGCCTTAGGCGAGGCCGAGATCCGCGAGGAATTTCTGGAGCTCCTTGCCTTCGATGACGCGGTAGCCGCCTGACTTCACGGGTCCGAGACGGATGCCCATGATGGAGACGCGCTTGAGCGTCTTCACCTCGTTGAAGAGCGCCACGACCATGCGGCGCACCTGATGCGTCTTTCCCTCCGTGAGCGTGATGCGGAAGCGGTCGGGTGCAACGATCTCCACCTTCGCGGGTTTCGTCATATAGCCCTCGATATCGACGCCCGCCTCCATCTTCTCCTTGAACGAGGTGCGCAGCGGCCTCTTCGTGGTGACGTCGTACGTCTTCTCGTGCGCGTACTTCGGGTTGAGGAGGCGGTCCGTGACCCGGCCGTCGTTCGTGAGGATGAGGAGGCCGTTGGACGCCTTGTCGAGGCGGCCCACCGGGAAGAGCGAGAGGCGCTTCAGGTCGCTCGGGAGCGCGTCGAGGACGTTGGGCTCGCCCTTGGCCTCGCGGTGCGTGTCCATGCCGGCAGGCTTGTTGAAGGCGATGTAGGTATACGCCTTCGGGCGCTCCTGGCCCTTGATCTCGACTTTATCGGTCTCCGCGACCTTGTCACCGAGGCTCGCGATCTGGCCGTTGATGGTCACCTTCTTCTTCTCGATGAGCACGTCCGCGTCACGCCTGGTCGCGATGCCCTTCATGGCGAGGTACTTGTTGAGGCGCATCGGATACGCGGGCACGGCAGCGTCCGTCGCAGGCTTCGCGACTGCGCGCTTCGGGCTGTTTCTGCGTGGAGCGGGAGACATATACGTACAGTAGCGCATGCGCGCGCATTGGTATACTTGGCGGATGGATAACGAACGCCCGAAGGTCGGTGTCGGCGTGCTCATCGAGAAGGACGGAAAGCTGCTCCTCGGCCGCAGGCTCTCGAGCCACGGCGCGGGCACCTGGCAGATACCCGGCGGCCATCTCGAGTCCGGCGACTCGTTCGAGGACACGGCGCTGCGCGAGGCGGCGGAAGAGACCGGCCTCACGGACCTCGAGCTCAAGGGCCTCATCTGTGTCATCAACGATCGCGTGTACGGCAAGCACTTCGTCACGATAGGCTTCCTCGCCGAGTTGAAGTCCGGCGAGCCGTACGCGGCGGAGCCGGAGAAGTCCGCGGACTGGCAGTGGTTCGGTCCGGACGAGCTTCCGGAGAATATCTTCCTGCCGAGCAAGGGCGTGATCGAGCACTGGAAGAGCGGGACGGTGTATGCTGCCTGATATGGAGACCCCGAAGCCAGGCATCTATCATCATTTCAAGGACGCCTCGAAAGAGTACGAGCTTCTCGGCGTCGCGTTCCATACGGAGACCGAGGAGCCGATGGCGGTCTATAGGCCGCTCTACGAGGGAGCTATCGCGCCGCTGTTCGTCCGTCCGCTCGGCCTGTTCATGGGGCAGGTGGACAAGCCCGAGATCGGCTATCAAGGTCCGCGCTTCGTCTGGGTGAGGGAGTGATGAGGATCCTTATACACATCCCCGATTGCAAAGGAACGGTGCCGGGCTACCATACAGGTACGGATGGATGACTTTCTCAAGATGGATATCTTCTTCGGCGTGACCTCGGTCGCGGTCGTTGTCGTGACCATACTCTTGGCGATGGTGCTCATCCGGCTCCTGCGCATCCTGAAGACGGTCGACGAGGTATCGGAGATCGTCCAGGAGGAGGCGCTGGAGATCCGGGATGACATCCGGGAGGTGCGCGAGAACGTGAAGGCGGAGGCGGTGCGCGCCGGGCAGGTGCTCGGCATGCTCACTGGCTTCGTGAAGCCGAAGGCGCGACGCAAGAAGTCATCATCATAATATTTCGATAAACCCAGATCGTATGGCACCAAAGAAGACAGCGAAGAAGGCTCCTGCAAAGAAGGGCATGAGCAATCTGGCAAAGGCCGAGGTCGGCGCAGGGCTCCTTGCGGCGGCTGTCGCAGCGGCGGGCGCAGGCTACTACTTCTACGGCGCGAAGGATGCGAAGAAGCATCGCAACGCGACCGCGAAGTGGGCGAAGGGCCTCAAGAACGACGTCGTCCGCGAGGCGAAGAAGCTCAAGGATCTCGACGAGAAGGCGATGGCCGTCATCGTCGACCAGGCAGCGAAGGCGTACAAGGGTCTCGATGACGTCACCCCGGGCGACCTGAAGGCAGCCGTCGCAGAGCTCAAGGGTAACTGGGAGAGCGTGAAGAAGGAGCTCAGGCGCGGCGGCGCGAAGGCGAAGTCCGCCGTGAAGAAGGCGGTCAAGAAGGCAGCCCCTAAGAAGGTCGTCAAGAAGGCAGCGAAGAAGACGGGCAAGAAGTAATCCCGTCAAGGACGAGAAAAGCCCGCAGCTCTCCGGAGCCGCGGGCTTTTCCGCACCCCATGGATTGGCTGCCTGCATGGGCGTATGCGACTATGGGGGTATCGCAGGCCAAGGACCCTCCGCACGCCCCCTAGGGGGCGTGCTAAGACTTCGGCCTGCGGTACGTCATATTCTATGGACCAGGACGAGACCAAGGCATATTTCCTCCAGATATACGATACCTACGCCAGCGACATCTACCGGTTCTGCTTCCTCAAGGTAAGCAGCCGGGAGCAGGCGGAGGATCTGACCCAGGAGGTATTCACCCGCTTCTGGCAGGCGCTGCGGGAGGGTACGGTCATGCGGAGCGAGCGCGCGCTCCTCTACACCATGGCCCGGAACCTCGTGATCGACTGGTACCGGAAGAAGAAGGAGTCCTCGCTCGACACCCTCACCGAGAGCGGCATAGAATTCTCGGGGGACACGGGCGCTGACGTTCAGGTCGCGGCCGAGATGGCCGAGGCGCTCAAGGCGGTCGACGAGCTCGACGAGCCGTCCCGCGAGGCGATCCTCATGCGGTACGTCGAAGGCTTCTCGCCGAAGGAGATCGCGGATCTCACGGGAGAATCCGCGAACGCCGTATCCGTCCGTCTCAACCGCGCGATAAAGAAGCTGCGCGCGATCATGCATACCGATGAATAACCGACACAAGAACCCATCCGATTTCATACGAACGCTCAGCGGCATCATGCTCGCGAGCGAATCCAAGGAGCGCATGCGCGCGGACCTTTCCGCGTACGCGGATCTCCATACGCTGCCGGAGCGCGTCCCGGGCCTCGCCGCGCCGTCCGTGTTCTCGGTGCTCGTGGCGCGCACGCGCGGCCTCTACGCGGGCGCCATCGCGCTGGTGCTCGTCATCTCTGCGGGAACCCAGGCGGGATTCGCCGCGGAGAACGCCGTACCGGGAGACGTCCTCTATCCCGTGAAGGTGGCGATGGCAGAGCCTATCGCGTTCACGCTCGCCGTGTCCCCTGAGCGCAAGGCCGAGCTTTCCGCGCGCTATGCGTCGCGTCGCGTGGACGAGGCGGCATCTCTCTCGTCCGAAGGGAAGCTCGACGAGAAGACTGCGGACGAGCTCGCGACCCGCTTCGATACGCATGTCGACGCGCTCGCGAAGGAGACCGACGCGCTCGAAGCGAACGGCGACATCGCCGTGTCCCTCGCGGTCCGGACCGACCTCGAGCAGAAGGTGTCGGCGCAGGTGGACACGTTCGCGTCGGCTGCCGCCGCGCCCGCAAACGACGTGATGATGGCGATGATGGCTGCCCCTGAGGCGCCGAGCGACCGCTTTGGCGCGCATATCTACGAGAAGTCTCGGACGCTCGCGACGACCCGCGAGCGCCTCGACTCAGCGCTTGCCCTCGACGCGAAGGCCGAGGTGGGATCGACCGACCTCGCGCTCCTGCGTACGGATGACGTGCCGTCCGGCGAGGTCCCGTCGCCGGTGCTCTTCTTCGCGAAGGCGGCAGGGGACGCGGTGTCCGCGACTATGGCCGCATCGACGACCGCCACCTCGACGGCGACCACCACCGAGCCAGAGGCAGGCACCACGACCGCCCCTGCCGCAGCGCGCTTCTTCGCGCCGTTCATGAAGCGCTAGGCTCCCCGGAGCTTCATGATTCCGATAGGTCTCCTGCCGTACTGTCTTTCCTTATGGGCACTATCCTGAAAGCGACTGCGCTCCTCCTCGTGATAGGAGGCATATGGGTGTGGGCGAGTGGGCATGCCGTGACGAGCGTCACGGTCGCGAAGCCGTCCTCGCTCGCTGCGACCGCGGCGCTCGCGCCGGTGGCCGTCGAGGGCGCGTTCGACCACGAGGGAACGGTGATGATCGATCCGTCGCAGGGAAGCGGCGTGCCCTACATCCTCTATACGGAATACGCCGAGGGCGGAAGCCCGCGCGTCATGACCAAGCGGCTCGTATTCAGGAACCAGGACGAGTGCGCGGACCTGAACCTGCCGTGCGCGACCAGGCAGCCCGGGCCGCCGGTACAGTCTGACGAGAAGATACGCGTGGTGGGTGTCATCAAGGACGAGACCGTCGAAGTGAGCGAGCTCTATAGACTTTAGGAAAAATCTATCTTTTCTCCAGTAATAATTCATGCGTAAGAACGTCTCTAGCCGTATACTCTCCCTATGAACCGACTCACCATCCTCCTGTTCGTGCTCGCGATCGTCGCTATCGGCGGCGGCGTCACCTGGTACCTCATCGATTCGCGCAATGACGCGTTCGGTAAACCTGAGACCGCCACGTCGACGCCCGATATCCACGAGGGACTCGCCATCTACACCAACGGGCCGTACGGCTTCTCGCTGTTCTATCCCGAGGCGGCTGCCGTTAGCTACGATTTCGATACCAGCTATCATCTCGGCTCGAGCTGGCGCGCGAACGCGCTTCCGGAAGGCACTGGCACGCCTATCGTCGAGATCGTCCCGTATGCCGTGAAGAGCGAGGACTCCTATCCGCGCTACTTCAACGCCATGGTGCGCATCGGCGCCTCGACCGACCCTAAGGAGGTGGCGCGCTGCGAGGTGGCCGGGAAGGATGAGGGCGAGACCGAGCTTCCGGATGCCGTGATAGGCGGTCGCACGTGGAAGGCCTTCGCGTTCCAGAGCGCCGGCATGATGCAGTACGCGAGCGGCGTGTCCTATCGCCTCCTCTCAGAGGATACGTGCATCGCCATGGAGAAGGTGCGCACCGGCTCGAGCTACCGGGAGGACGCGCCTACGGACCATGACATTGCGGACGCGACGCTCGACGCGCAGTACGAGGCACTCTCTTCGATCGTAGAGAGCTTCACGTTCGCGCGCTAGTTATCAGACGCCCTTCATGAAGGGCTCACGTGCCAGGAGTATGCTTAGTACTGTTATAAGGCACATATCCTAATCCCGTTCTTCATGTCTATCGTCCATTGGCTCGTATCCGCGCTCGCTATCGGCATCGCCGCGTACCTGATCCCAGGCATCGAGGTGACGCTCGTCGGTGCGCTCGTGCTCGCGGTGGTGCTCGGCATCATCAACATGTTCCTCAAGCCGATCATCAACCTCCTCACGCTGCCGCTCAACATCTTCACGCTCGGCCTGTTCTCGCTCGTGGTGAACGCGCTCCTCATCATGCTCGCGGGCATGATCGTGCCAGGATTCGTCGTCGCGGGCTTCTGGCCGGCGTTCTTCTTCGGCATCGTGGTCGCGCTCGTCTCGGCCGTCTTCGGCGCTTTCGCCAAGGACTAGTCGCTATTCTCTCAGAAGCAGAAGGGCCCGCTCGCCGGGCCTTTCGCTTTTATCCTCCTGTCGGCGCGTAATCGCTCTCGCGCATGCCCTATACTGATACGTGATGGAGGGACCCATACGACCAATCGCCTCGCCCGAGGACGAGCTCGCGTACCTGCGCGCGCAGGTAGCGGCGAAGGAGGCCGAGCTCATGTCGATGCGACGCGAGGCGCCGCGCGAGGACATCGCGCACGAGCGCATCCTGCATCACCGCATGTCGGGTCCCGAGCAGGTGCTCGCTCCGCACTACCGCATCAGCGAGAAGGAGGCGAAGGCGCACGCGGAGACGCTGAGCCTGAATCTCGACCCGGAGCAGAACGACGAGACCATCGCCGAGCTGCGCACCGTGATGGAGGAGAAGGGCATCCATAACGCGTTCACGGTGCTCGAGAAGCTCGGCAACGCGCACCTCGAGGACGATTTCCACCGGTTCCTGGTGCAGTACCTGGTATCCGGCATGCAGCCCAAGGGCCTCGCGGAGAACCAGCCGGAATGGAAGGCGCTCCACATGACTCTCTACGAGATCGCGCTCCCTGAGGCGAACGCGAGCGACGAATCCCGGTCTCGCACCCTGCGGGAGCTCATCTCCTCCATGGAGCAGTTCTACTCCGGCATGCTCGCGGTGGAGCAGGCGGGCCGCGGCGAGCCGCCCTATTTCACGCTCGAGCTCGCGGTGCCGGTGGACGCACCGCACCTCATGTTCTTCGCGGCGGTGCCGAACACGCGGCGCGACCTGTTCGAGAAGCAGCTCCTCGCCATCTTCCCGACGGCGCACATCAAGGCGCAGCCGAACGACTACAACGTCTTCGTGGAGGGCGGCGTCTCGCTCGCGTCGGTAGCGGAGTTCAAGGACAAGGCGATGCTCCCGATCAAGGACTACCAGGACTTCGACTACGACCCGCTCAATTCCATCCTGAACGCGTTCGCGAAGATCGCTCCCGAGAACGAGGGTGCCGCGCTCCAGATCATCATCCGTCCGCACGGCAACCACTACATCGAGCACTACCGCCGCGTCCTCCATGCGCTGCGCCAGGGCGAGCATCGCTCGAGGGCCTTCAGCCTGCCGGAGACGTTCGTGGGGGACCTTGCGCGCGAGGCGGCAGGGCTCCTCTTCACGAAGAAGAAGCAGACATCGGCCGAACCTATAGACCAGAAGGCGATAGAGATGGTGGAGAAGAAGGTGGCGGCGCCGATCGTCATCACGAACATCCGGCTCGCGGTCTCTTCCAAGGATCACGGACGCGCGCACCAGATACTCACCGAGCTCGAGTCCTCCTTCAACCAGTTCGACAACACGCTCGGCAACCGCATCGAGTTCCGTCGCCCGAACAAGGGGACCCTGAAGCAGCTCCTGCGCGACTTCTCCTTCCGCCTGCATCGCACGACCACCAACCTCCCGCTGTCGCTCCGCGAGCTCACCACCATCTTCCACTTCCCGCCGCACGGCATCGATTCCTCGCCGCACCTGAAGCAGGCGCGCTTCGCCACCGCGGCGGCGCCGAGCGATCTTCCGCGCGAGGGCCTGAAGCTCGGTACCAACGAGTTCCGCGGCCAGACGACCGATATTCGTCTCTCTGACGAGGACCGGCTCCGCCACCTCTACGTGATCGGCCAGACCGGCGCCGGAAAGACCGGGTTCCTCAAGACGCTCATCGAGCAGGACGTGAAGGAGGGCAAGGGCGTCTGCTTCATCGATCCGCACGGCAACGACATCCTCGACGTCCTGGCGGCGATACCGCCCGAGCGCTACGAGGACGTGATCTACTTCGATCCGGCGAACACCGAGCGCCCGTTCGGCCTCAACATGCTCGAGTACGACATCACCCGTCCCGAGCAGAAGTCCTTCATCGTGAACGAGATGCTCGCCATCTTCCGCCAGCTGTACGGCGACGTGCCGGAATCCATGGGTCCGGCCTTCGAGCAGTACTTCCGCAACGCGACGCAGCTCGTGATGGAGGACCCGTCGTCTGGCTCCACGCTCATGGACATCGGCCGCGTGCTCTCGAACGCCGAGTTCCGGAACCTGAAGCTCTCGCGGAGCAATAACCCGATCGTGAACCAGTTCTGGACCGAGATCGCCACCCGCGCGGAAGGCGAGGCGTCGCTCCAGAACATCGTGCCGTACATCACGAACAAGTTCGACGAGTTCACCGGCAGCGACTTCATGCGTCCGATCATCGGCCAGCAGGAGTCCTCCTTCAACTTCCGCGACGTCATCGACAGCAAGAAGATCCTGCTCGTGAACCTCTCGAAGGGACGGCTCGGCGAACGCAACGCGAACCTGCTCGGCCTCATCATCGTCGGCAAGCTCTTCATGGCGGCGCTCTCGCGCGCGGACAACCCGAGAGGGGACTTCCCGCCGTTCTACCTCTACATCGACGAGTTCCAGAACATCACGACGTCCTCGATCCCAGGCATCCTCTCCGAGGCCCGCAAGTACAAGCTCTCCCTCACCATCGCGCACCAGTACCTCGCGCAGGTGGACGAGAAGATCCGCGACGCGGTCTTCGGCAACGTGGGCTCCATGGCCGTGTTCCGCGTGGGCCAGGAGGACGGGGAATTCTTCGGAAAGCTGTTCGAGCCGACGTTCGCAGCGTCCGACTTCACCAACATCGAGAATAGGAACGCGTACGTGCGCATGCTCGCGCGCGGCGTCCCGCAGAAGCCGTTCAACATGAAGACCCTGCCGCTGTCCGAAGGGAATCTCGGGCAGGTGGACGACCTGCGCGAGCTCTCGTACCTCACGTACGGACGGGACCGTGCTAGTGTTGAAGCATCTATAAGAGCTCGTTATCTTTCTTAATGACCATCGCATGAGAAGCCTCGACTATCCTCCAAAGACGCCGTCGAACGATAATGGCGAAGACCGAGGCGGCGTCATGGGCATCAAGCAGGAAGGCTTCATCGAGGACCCTGCTGGCGCAGGCTCTGTTCCGTCGGCTGCCGAACACGAACCTGCTGCAGAAGAGGAGTCGATCGTCGCTTCGAACCCTGTCCTCGAAGGGGTGGCTGGCCGAAGCCGCTCTGCGGCCAAGCGTCGCGGAAAAGGGGTGTCGCCGCTCGTGCTCACCGAATCCGCTCCTGAGGCTGCTGCTCCGCCGGAAACGATAGAAGAGGAATCAGAAGAGCTTGTCCTTGAAGACGGGACGCCGAAGGAGAAGCGGGAAGCGCTCGCAGCCGTGATCGCCCCAGAGGAAGATCGCATTCTCGAGGTGCAGGAACGGCTCAGGAACCTGTCGAAGATAGATGGCGACGCTCCAAAGAAGCCTGTCGTCGCCGAAGCCGAGCGCGCAGACGTGCAGGCCAAGGAAACGGAATACCTGAACGCGTACAAGGATCTGGAGAGGAAGAGCGGCTTCCTCAATAAGATCCTGAAAGGAAAGGAGCTCAGGGATGAATCCGAGCGGGTCGCAGCGCTCAAGCGCGCATATGACGAGGCTCGCGTCGCCTATGGAAATGCCCTTACGAGCTCTGCCGCGGAACGTCTCGGAGAGAAGGGTTCTGCAGCGCTGCGTTCCGAACGCGTGCTCGAGCGGTATAACCGTCTCGTGCGGTTCAATGAGGTGGTGAAGCCGGCCGCAGAGAAGCGCATCCAGGCTCGTCTCGAGGCGCTCGATTCGAGAGGTCAGAGCGCGTTCGATAAGGGGCTTTCGTGGGCGGGACGGAAGAACGCAGAGCTTGAGAAGATAGCTGGCGGAAAGATGCAGGCGCGCGCAGTGCGCGCAGCGGCAACCACGATCCTCGTCGTGGGAGGCGCGGCAATCCTCGGAGGTGCTGGTACGACGAGCCTCCTTGCCCTTGCGGGATATGGCAGCTATCGATTCGTGCGTGCCCTCGGAAGCTCGGTCCTTGCGGGGGCTGCCGGCGAGCTCGGCGGGCGTGCATACGAGTCGCTGCGAGGCAGAAAGGTCCAGAAGGCAGCGCAGGAGTCCCTCAAGAACGCCGGACGCACGTCGAACTGGACGAGCGAGCTCACGATCGCCGATCTCGAGAGGATCGATGCGAAGCGCGAGAAGCTCGCGGTCGATGCGAGCGAAGAGGCCCTTCAGAAGAAGAAGCTCCTCGTGAAGGCCATCACGGCGTTCGGTATCGGCGCAGGAGCGGCAGGCGCGCTCGCGGAGCTCTCGAGCATGCAGCACGCAGCCGAGGCTGCTGCAGGGAGCACTGATCTTACGTCAGAGCAGGCAAGGGGCATCGAAGGCCTCATGTCCGGATCGGCCGCGCGTCACGGCCTCTCGGTGACTTCCGCGGAGCATGCTACTGATGCGGCTCCTACGGTGCCGGATGCTATCCCTACAGGACCAGTCGCTCCGACGCTCGAGAATGCACTCGGCGGCGCGACGATAGACAAGCCGGGACAGGGCATGGGCGAGCTCTTCGTGGGTCTCCGCCATACGCTCAATGCTGATACGGCTGTCATCGCGCACCCGTCGGCGGCCCTCAAGCACGTGCTCGAGAGCGATCCTAATGCGCTCGCGCGCGAGATCAACGCGGCGAGCGGAGGTCAGAGCATGGTGATGCATCGGGGCGATCAGCTCCTGGTGGATAAGAACCAGAACGTCTGGTTCCAGGCAAAGGGTGGAGAGCCGAAGCTCCTCTTCGAGAACGATGCAGCCACCCCAGGAGGATTCAAGGCTCATGTGGTGGAGGGTGCGGTTATGTATCCTGATCACGTCGAGACGGCGCATACGGCGGTTGCTCCTGCTGAGCACGCTGTTGCGGATATGGCGCCCGCTCTCGATGGAACGGAGGCTCCCGAGTACGTTCCGGTTGCTGCAGAGCTCGATGGACTGAAGCCTGGAAGTGCGGATACCGCTCCTGTTGCGGAGGCCGTTTCGCCTGCAGAACACCCGGTTGCGTCTGCGGATATTCCGGAG
This sequence comes from uncultured bacterium, assembly GCA_937879955.1. Classification (GTDB taxonomy): domain Bacteria; phylum Patescibacteriota; class Minisyncoccia; order Phycocordibacterales; family Phycocordibacteraceae; genus C7867-001. The sequence continues at coordinate 187,977 of CALFMK010000001.1, read as the reverse complement.
AAGCCAGCCGAAGCCCCGGTCCACGAGACGCCAGCGGCTTCGAGTGCCGAAGTCTTCACGAACCATAACGACGTCTCGGTCGACCTGCGAGAGCCGCATGCGTACGTCACGGCCGGGAAGAACGGCTCGGAAGTGCTCTCGATCGTGGGTGGAAAGGGGAATGACTCGTTCTACGCTGCCCAGCAGTTCGTTGCCGAGCACCCTGAGTATTTCAAGGAGCATCCGGACGCTATCGTGCGGTTCGCCGCAACCGACATAGATTCGGTTACGGGTGCCGCGCGCCCGTATACGGGCGGCTTCAGGATTTCCGCTGACGGCACGCCGAGCATGGTCGTGGACAACGAGCTTCCGCCGCCGCCATCGGCCGAGACGTTCACGAAGCGCCTCGATTTCACCTTTAAGAGAACGAGCTAATACCCTGCATACATGGATACTCCCAAGCCCGCACAGGCCGACGCCCTCCTCGAGGCGCTCGATATGGAATCGCTCTCGCCGGAAGACCAGGAGGCGCTCCTCCTCGACCTGAACGACCTCATCTATCGCGGTTCCATGGTCCGCCTCGTGGAGCGCATGAGCGAAGACGCGCGCGTCGCGTTCGAGGCCCTCGTCGAATCGGACGCGTCCGAAGAGCAGGTAGAGGCCTTCCTGCAGGAGCACGTCCCGAATGCGGACCAGGCCATCCTCGAGGCGGTCCAGGAGATCAGTGATGATATACTGGCTGCTACCGGCACTAACACCAACTAGCTATGAATGTCACTGGAACAGGGATCGCCGTCGCGCTGGCCGTCGTGGTCGCGCTCGGATTCCTCGCGTTCGGAACCCCGATGCTCTCCTCGTTCGGAGGCGTCGCCGCTACCGAAGGCACGGCTGTCGGCACCACTACAAGCAGCCTAAGCACCTCAACACCTATGGAACCACTCAATCCTTCGGAACCGCTTCCGACCGAGCTTACTATCACCGACATCGTCGTCGGTACGGGCGCTGAAGCCGTTCCTGGCTCTACTGTATCCGTGAACTACGTCGGCGCGCTTCCGGACGGCACCGTCTTCGACGCGTCCGCGAACCATGGCGGCGCGTTCACGTTCCCGCTCGGCGCAGGACAGGTGATCAAGGGATGGGACCAGGGCGTCGCAGGCATGAAGGTCGGCGGCAAGCGCCGTCTCGTCATCCCGCCGGGCCTCGCGTACGGCGAGCAGGCGGTCGGGGGAGTTATCCCTGCGAACGCGACGCTCGTCTTCGAGGTCGAGCTCGTCGGCGTCCAGTAGTCTCTCGATAGATATAGAAAGAACCGCCGGCAGGTCTATGACCTGTCGGCGGTTTTGGTTTGTAGCGGTTGGGTAGTGGTACTCAGAAGCCTGCAGGAACCGGGGCGTCATCCGCGCCGGCGTCCTGGCCGGACGAGGTGTCCGTGCCGTCGCCGCGGCTGGCGGGTCCCGACGGCATCGAGACGCCGCGCATCTTCGACGTGAAGGCGTTCGGGATGATCCCGATGCCCTTCAGGCGGCCGTTGCGGCGGGCCTCGCCGACCACGAACTGCATGCAGGCGTACTGCACGTAGTTCTTGGCGAGCTTGCGACGGTCGCTGTAGGACAGCAGGCTGGTGCCGGACATCGAGATGCCGGCGTACTTCGCGTAGTCCATGAAGGACACGCCGGTGAAGGCCGCGACGGCGCCGAGGCCTCCGGCGACTCCGCCCACGACCACCATCTTGGCGGTCGGGAGCACGAGGTCGGACATGATGCCCGGGATCTGCGGGTCCATCTGGCGATGGCAGCTCGCGTCCAGGTCCTTCAGGTCGAGGAACTCCGTGGGAGTCCACTTGGCCGCAGGAACCTCCTCGTACCCGTTGCGGGCAGGGAGGCCTTCGAAGCGGACAACTCCGTAGGAGTCGCCCACCTTGTCCTTGCGGCTTCCCGCGTCGGCGTCGGTCGCGATGCCGGCGATCGCCATGAGGGCGATAACCGGACCGCGCATCGATTTCATGTTGAGCATGGGATGCCCTCCATTAAGGGTTGAACGTCCGGTAACCGGTACGCTGCCTTTCTGAGTGCACTATTTGCGCTGGAAAGGACTTCCTGCTGTGATTATAATCACACATTCTAGTACTGTCAATAGTGCCTTTCCGGCAGTCTCCTTGCTAAAACAGCTACTGAAACCTAGGGTGTAGGGATGAGACCCATCTCGTTCACGGTAGAGAAGAGGCACGGGAACGCCCGGGCCGGCATCCTGCATACGCCCCATGGCGACATCCGTACTCCGGCGTTCGTGCCGGTGGGCACCAAGGCGGGCGTGAAGGGCGTATTGCCCGAGCAGCTCAAGAGCCTCGGCGCGCAGGCGGTGCTCGCGAACACATACCATCTCTACCTGCAGCCAGGAGAACAGGTCGTGAAGGACGCGGGCGGTCTCGGCCGCTTCATGGGCTTCGACGGCCCGACCATGACGGATTCGGGCGGGTTCCAGGTTTTCTCGCTCGGCAGCGCGTTCGGCCGCACCATCACGAAGATCGCGAAGGGCGAGGAGAACGCCCGCGACCACGGCGTGGCGGTCTTCGACGAGGACGTGCAGACGCAGCACGGGCAGCTCGCCGTCATCGACGAGGAGGGTGTGACCTTCACCTCGCACCATGACGGCTCCCTCCACCGCTTCACGCCGGAGCGCTCCATCGAGATACAGCACGCGCTCGGCGCGGACATGTTCTTCGCCTTCGACGAGTGCACCTCGCCCACGGAGCCGTACGAGTACCAGAAAGAGGCGATGCACCGCACGCACAAGTGGGCGGAACGCTCCTTGAAGGCGCACCGCCAGAACATCGAGGCGAACCGGAAGCAGGGCATCTTCGGCATCATCCAGGGAGGCCGCTTCGAGGACCTGCGCGAGGAGAGCGCGAAGGAGATCGCGAGCATGGACTTCGATGGCTTCGGTATCGGCGGCTCCTTCAGCAAGGAGGACATGATGGGCGCGCTGCAGGCTGCCGTTAAGCACCTGCCGGAGGACAAGCCGCGCCATTTCCTCGGCATCGGCGAGCCCGGAGACCTCCTGCTCGGGATCGCGGAGGGCATGGATACGTTCGACTGCGTCGCGGCGACGCGCCTCGGACGGCACGGCACCATCTACACGCGCCGCGGCCCGATCCATATGAAGAAGGCGCAGTACCTTGCGGACTTCGGTCCGCTCGACCCTGAGACCGTGATTCCAGGAACGGAGACCTTCACGCGCGCGTACCTCTCGCACCTCATCCGTGCGGACGAGATACTGGGACAGGTGATAGCGTCGATGCACAACCTCGGGTTCATCCTGAAGCTCGTGGACGATGCGCGCGAGGCGCTCCATAACGGGACGTTCGACCAGTATCGGGCCGATTTCCTGAAGGACTATTACGGATAATGAAGAAGACCTCTTACAGAGGTCTTCTTCATTAATTCATCCCTCGACGGTACACTGGCCCTATATGTCGACCTTCAAGATTCATGCTCCGTTCCCTCCAGCGGGCGACCAGCCGAAGGCCATCGAGAAGCTCACGGAGGGCGTGAAGAAGGGCATGCGGCACCAGACACTGCTCGGCGTCACGGGCTCGGGCAAGACCTACACGATCGCGAACGTGATTCAGAACGTAGGGAAGCCGACCCTGGTCATGGCGCACAACAAGACGCTCGCGGCCCAGCTCGCGCAGGAGTACCGGGAGTTCTTCCCGGAGAACGCCGTGCACTACTTCGTCTCGTACTACGACTACTACCAGCCGGAGGCGTACATCGCGCACTCGGACACCTACATCGAGAAGGAAGCGCAGATCAATGCGGAGATTGATCGGCTCCGCCATGCGGCCACCCAGGCGCTCCTGACCCGGAAGGACGTGATCATCGTGGCGTCGGTGTCTGCGATCTACGGTCTCGGCTCCCCTGAGAACTACGAGAAGCGCCACGTGAAGCTCATCGTGGGCGGGGAGGAGGACCGCGCCGCGCTCATCAGGAAGCTCATCGGCATCTATTTCGAGCGCACGAACGCGGACCTCGAGCCCGGCAAGATCCGCGCGGTGGGGAACGTGGTCGAGCTCATGCCCACCAACGAGCGCGTGGTGTACCGCATCCTCTTCGACGGCGGGACCGTCTCCCGCATCGAATGCCTCGATCCGGTCTCGCGCGCGCTCACCGGCACGCCGGATTCCCTGTTCGTCTTCCCTGCCAAGCACTTCGTGACGGACGAGGACGGGCGCAACCGCGCGATCGAGAGCATCAAGAACGAGCTCGAGGAGCAGCTCGCGGTCTTCAAGCGCGAGGAGAAGGTGCTCGAGTACGAGCGATTGAAGCGCCGCACTCAGCATGACCTCGCGCTCATACGCGAGATCGGCTACACCAGCGGCATCGAGAACTACTCGCGGCACTTCGACGGACGCGCGCCCGGCGAGGCCGCGCATACGCTCCTGTCGTATTTCCCGCACACGAAGGACGGGAAGCCGGACTTCCTCACCGTGATCGACGAGTCGCATGTCACCGTGACGCAGGTGGGGGGCATGTACGCGGGCGACCGCTCCCGCAAGGACGTGCTCATCGAGCACGGCTTCCGCCTGCCGTCCGCGCGCGACAACCGTCCGCTCAAGTTCGACGAGTTCGAGGAGCGCATCGGCCAGACCATCTACACGTCGGCGACTCCGGGCAAGTACGAGCTCGAGCATAGCGTCCCCCCGGACGGCCAGGTGGCGGAGCAGATCATCCGCCCGACGGGGCTCGTGGATCCGGAGCTCACCATCAAGCCGATCGTGGGCAGCGAAGGGTACAAGGGCCAGGTGGCCGATTTCATAGAGGAGGCGAGCGCCGTCATCAAGCGCGGCGGACGCGCGCTCGCGACCACCCTCACCAAGCAGATGGCTGAGGACCTCTCCGAGTTCCTGCGCGAGAAGGGCATGAAGGCCGAGTATCTCCACTCGGACGTGAAGACCATCGACCGCATCGACATCCTCACGGCCTTCCGCAAGGGGGAGTTCGACGTGCTCGTGGGCGTGAACCTGCTGCGCGAGGGTCTCGACCTCCCGGAGGTGGAGCTCGTGGGCATACTCGACGCGGACAAGGAAGGCTTCCTCCGCTCCGAGACCTCGCTCATACAGACCATCGGCCGCGCGGCCCGCAACGTGCTCGGCACCGTGATCCTGTACGCGGACGTCATGACCGGCTCCATGGAGCGCGCCATCGGCGAGACGGAGCGCCGCCGGAAGATCCAGCTCGCCTACAACGAGGAGCACGGCATCACGCCGGCTACCGTGAAGAAGGAGATCCGCGACATCGCCGAGAGCATGCGCTCCGAGCACCAGAAGACCGTCGCGGGCCTGCTCTCGCTCGACGAGAAGCTCTACGAGGAGGACCCGGTCGCGTTCATGAAGCAGAAGCGCGCGCAGATGGCTGACGCCGTGGAGGCACTCGACTTCGAGACCGCTGCCATCCTGCGCGACGAGATCTACGCGCTCGAAGGCGGGGAACCGAAGCCGGCGAAGCGCTCGGCGCCGAAGAAGCGCGGACGGTAATAGCGCGGCGTTGCACGCCTCGGGCGTGCTAGCATCATGCTATGACCATACGCGGGTTCGTCGGGCTCCTCCTCGTACTCATATTCCTGGCGACGCTCGGGATCATCCTCCTGTCGGGCGTCTTCCAGCAAGGACAGCTCGCGCCCTTGTTCGCGAACCTCGAGACGAACCGCGCGCTGAGCACGGTGTTCATCCAGACCTCGGTCGCGTCGCTCCTCCTGTCGCTCGGGCTCCTCACGCTCTTGTTCTTCGCGGTAGGTCGCTACATCGCGACGCCTATCCGCCGCATCACGCTCGCTATGAAAGCGTTCGCGGAGAGCGGTACGCCGCCTGCGGAGATGGAGCTCGGGTGGGTGCCGGTAGAGGTGAACACGCTCAGGGAGGCGTTCTTGAAGCTCGCCGGCGGTGTCGCCGAGGTGCATAAGCACGACGTCGAGATCTCGCGCGTGAAGTCCGACTTCATCTCGACCGCGGCGCATCAGCTGCGCACCCCGCTCACGGGCGTGCGCTGGGCGCTCGAGGCGCTCCAGCTGGAGCAGCTCACCGACAGCCAGAAGGCCCTCGTGGCGAGCGCGGTGGAGAAGAGCCATCAGCTCGTGGGCGTGGTCGGCACGCTGCTCGACATCTCGAGCATCGAGTCGGGCAAATACAAGTACGACTTCAAGGAGCAGGCACTCGATCCGATCGTCGAGGGTGTGACGCGCGACTTCCAGGCGCTCGCAGGGAAGACCGGCGTGGCGCTCTTCTTCGAGAAGTCCGGCAGCGCGAGCGCCATGGTCCGCATCGACCAGGAGCGCATCCGCTGGGTGCTCAACAACCTCATCGAGAACGCGATACGGTACACGCCAGCGGGCGGGCAGGTGCGCGTCACGACCGTACGCGCGCCCGGACGCGTATTCGTTAAGGTGAAGGATACGGGCATCGGCATCGCGCCGGAGGACCGCGGCAACATCTTCGAGCGGTTCTATCGGGCGCCGAACGCCATCGCGAAGGAGAACGGCGGGAATGGTCTCGGCCTCTATATCGCCCGTACGGTGGCCACCGACCACGGCGGGGACCTTAATTTCGAGTCGAACCAGGAGGGCTCAGGGACCACCTTCACGCTCTCGCTGCCGGTTGCGGGCTAGGGAAGCCCGAGTGCTATACTCTCCCCATGGACACCAAATTCATCCTCGTCGTCGAAGACGATCCCATACTGAAGAACCTGCTCGGGCACACGCTCGCAGGCAAGTACCAGACGCTCTACGCGTCCGACGGGAACGAGGCGCTCGCGCTGATCGAGGCGAACCGCCCGGTCCTCGTCCTCCTCGACCTCATGCTCCCGACCATGGACGGCTTCGCCGTGCTTCAGGCGATCCGCGCCCGGACCGACGAGCTCAAGGATACGCCGGTGATCATCGTGTCGAACCTCGGCGCTCAAGCCGACATCGACCGCACCAAGCAGCTCGGCGCGAACGACTACCTCATCAAGGCGGAGGTATCCGTCGAGGAGATCGTCGCGAAGATCGAGAGCACGCTCGCGGCATCCGTCCCGTCAGAGACGCTCGCCGGCGCGCCGCTCCCGCCTCCAGCAGCCTAAGGGATCCGTAGCGAACGCATAAGGCCCGCTTCACGCGGGTCTTATCGTTTCAGGTGCCCGACGTGCCATTTCCGGCAGTACGGGCAGCGATAGGCATGGAGCCCATGGCCGAGCCTTCTCGCCTCCGTCGCCGCTCTCGCCTCGGTTCGATGCTTCACCTTCCTCCAGCAGGTCCGATGCCTGATCCAGAAGAAGCGTATGAGCGGGATATTCCTGAACATGTGTATATATTATGCTCATCCGGCCTTCAGGCGCATAATGTGATACATTCGTGGGGTACCTGCCCCGCCACGGGCAGGACATTTCCATATATATGGCGAACACAAAGAAATCCGATACCAAGAAGCACGAGCAGCACATCGGCGAGGACTGGATCCGCGTGAAGGGCGCGCGTACCCATAACCTGAAGAACATCACCACGGAGTTCCCGCGTGGCGCCATGACGGTTGTCACGGGCCTCTCGGGTTCCGGAAAGTCCTCCTTCGCCTTCGATACGATCTTCGCGGAGGGGCAGCGCCGCTACGTGGAGTCCCTCTCGGCCTATGCACGCCAGTTCCTGAACCAGATGCAGAAGCCGGATGTCGACGAGATAACCGGTCTTGCGCCTGCCATCTCCATCGACCAGAAGTCGCGCTCGAACAACCCGCGCTCGACGGTGGCGACCGTGACGGAGATCTACGACTACCTCCGCGTGCTCTATGCGCGCGCCGGCCAGCCGTACTGCGTGAACCACGACGTGCCGATCGAGAAGCTCTCGAAAGAGGAGATGATCCGCATGGTCCAGGCGAACATCAAGCAGCGCGAGGCGAAGCGTGCGAAGGAGGAGGTTATGGGCGTGGCCGTGGACAAGACCGCCATCACGGTCTACGCGCCGGTGGTGGTCGGCCGCAAGGGCGAGTACTACCAGCTCCTCTACGACCTCCTCGGGAAGGGATACGAGAAGGTCCTCATCGACGGCGTGCCGCACGCGCTTCGCGAGAAGGTGGTCCTCGACCGTAACAAGCGCCATGACATCGACGCCATCGTCGACTCGATCTACGTGTCCGAGTTCGACCGCAGCCCTGACGCGGCGCGCGAGCGCCTCTCAGAGGCCCTCGAGCTGGCGCTGAAGGAGAGCGACGGCCTCGTGAAGATAAAGCATGCCGATGGCACGCTCGAGACGCTCTCCGCGAAGTTCATCTGCCCGGTAGACGGCACCTCGTTCCCTGAGGTCGAGCCGCGCCTGTTCTCGTTCAACAGCCCGTACGGCGCCTGCCCGAACTGCAACGGCCTCGGCACGAAGTCGCTCTTCTCGGACGAGCCGTGCCCGGTCTGCGACGGGAAGCGCCTGCGTCCCGAGGCGCTCCGCGTGTACCTCTCCACGAAGAAGAAGATGAACGTGAACGCTGACGAGCTCACGGACGTGGGTACTAACATCGTGGATTTCGTCGGCATGAGCATCCGGGACGCGAAGGAGTTCATGGATACGCTCGTGCTCTCCGAGATGAAGGCGGAGATCGCGCTCCCGATCGTGCGCGAGATAACCGCGCGCATCGACTTCATGCTCAACGTGGGTCTCGACTATCTCACCCTCAACCGCTCCGCGGCGACGCTTTCGGGCGGCGAGGCGCAGCGCATACGCCTGGCGTCCCAGCTGGGCACCGGGCTCGTGGGCGCGCTCTACGTGCTCGACGAGCCAACCATCGGCCTCCATCAGCGCGATAACGACCGCCTCATCAAGACCCTGCTGCGCCTCAAGGAGCTCGGCAACACCATCCTCGTGGTTGAGCACGACGAGGATACGATCTACGCGGCCGATTACATCCTCGATATCGGGCCGGGCGCGGGCGTGCACGGCGGGAACGTGGTGGCGCAAGGCTGGCTCGACGACCTCCTCACGGCGCCGAAGAACGACTCCGGCTCGACCACGCTCTCGTACCTGCGCGAGGAGACGCGCGTCGAGCTTCCGGAGGCGCGCCGTACCGGCGAGAAGGGCTCTATAAAGATAAAGGGCGCGACCCTGCATAACATCAAGAACCAGAACGTCGAGGTGCCGCTCGGCAAGCTGGTCTGCATCACGGGTGTCTCGGGATCGGGCAAGTCCACCTTCCTCTACGATATCCTCCACAAGAACGTGGCGGCACGGTTCGCCCGCCGCCAGGCTCCGGTCGAGAACGCGGCAAGCATCACCGGCACCGAGTATCTCGGCCGCGTCGTGCTCATCGACCAGTCCGCCATCGGACGCACCCCGCGCTCGAACCCTGCTACGTACACCGGCGCCTTCACGCATATCCGCGATCTCTTCGCGGCGACCTCAGAGGCCCGTGCGCGCGGCTGGAAGCCGGGACGGTTCTCGTTCAACGTGGCGGGCGGGCGCTGCGAGGCCTGCCAGGGTAACGGCGTGATCGCGGTGGAGATGCACTTCCTCCCGACCGTCTACGTGACCTGCGACGTCTGCAATGGCACGCGCTACATGAAGGAGACGCTCGAGGTGACCTACCGCGGCAAGAACATCTACGAGGTCCTCCAGATGACCATCGAGGAGGCGGAGGAGTTCTTCAAGGACATCCCGTCCATCAACGACCGCCTCGAGTCCCTGAACTCGACCGGCCTCCAGTACCTCACGCTCGGCCAGAGCGCGACGACCCTTTCCGGCGGCGAGGCGCAGCGCGTGAAGATAGCGTCGGAGCTCTACCGTCCTATCACGATGAAGACGCTGTATCTCCTCGACGAGCCGACGGTGGGTCTCCACTACGAGGACGTGCGCAAGCTCATCGAGATCCTCCAGGAGCTCGTGCGCCGCGGCAACACGGTCGTAGTGATCGAGCACAACCTCGACGTCATCAAGTCCGCGGACCACATCATCGACTTCGGTCCGGAAGGAGGCACCGGCGGCGGAAAGATAATCGCGAAGGGTACGCCTGAGGAAGTGGCAGAGGTGGAAGGCTCGCATACGGGCGAGTACCTCGCAAAGCTCCTCAAGAAGCACCAGAAGCCCCTGAAGAAGCAGTAGGGTGGATTAAGGTGCTTTCCAGGTACGGTGCGGTGCTATCCTGAGTCCTTAGGAAAGATCCTCATACACGGGAGTGTACGGTAATGGCAATCGATACGACTGCTCCTCCGCTCGCTGCGAATCTCGACGAGCTGCATCAGCGGTTCGAGTTCGACGGTCACGTCATCGTGAACTACGTTCGGGAGCGACTCGGCCTGTCGAAGGATGTGTCCGAGCCCGAGATCTTCCGTAATGCGTTCAGGGCGTACAACGACGGAAGCGCGGATCCCGAGCTCGACGCGTTCAATGCCTACAACGTGTTTCTCCAGAGTAACGGCACCGAGGTGCCGCTCAAGGTGGCGCGCTGTCTCTTGCCCGGCTCGATTCACTAATCGAAGACGCGGACCAGTCGAAAGACCGGTCCGCTTTTCATTTGCGCCTCTTGGCGGGTAGGATAGTCACATGGAACGCGCCGACCTTCCGAAGTTTGAGCTCCCGGATTCGCCGGGGGTCTATATCTTCACGCAGGGCAAGGGCCGCGCGAAGCAGATCCTCTACATCGGCAAGGCGACGTCGCTGCGCGACCGCGTGCGCTCCTATTTCGACGTAGAGCTCATCGCGACGCGGGGTCCGCGCATCGTGGACATGGTGACGAAGGCCGATGCCGTCTCGTACGAGGCTACCCCTACGGTGCTCGAGGCGCTGGTGCGCGAGGCGGCGCTCATCCGGGAGCATCTCCCGCCTGCAAACGCGATGGGTAAGGACGACAAGACCTTCCTCTACGCCGTCATCACGGACGAGGAGATACCGCGCGTGCTCGCGATACGCGGCGCGGAGCTCGACATGAAGGCGAAGAAGGTGATGGCCACGGGTCTCAAGCTGAAGGCCATACACGGGCCGTTCCCGTCCGGGTACCAGCTGCGCGAAGGATTGAAGCTCATCCGGAAGATATTCCCGTTCTACGACACGCAGAAGCCGGTAGGTGAAGGGAACAAGCATCTGCAGGCGAAGGTGGAGTTCAACCGGCAGATCGGGCACTACCCGAAGGACATGGACCGCTCGGCATACATGCGCTCCATCCGGAACGTGTCCCTCTTCCTCTCCGGGAGCGTGAAGACGCTCCGTGCCACCCTCACGCGCGACATGAAGGAGTTCGCGAAGCGGGAAGAGTTCGAGGAGGCGGCGCAGGTCCGCCGGCAGCTCTTCGCGCTCGACCATATCCAGGACGTCTCGCTCATCAAGGAGGACCGCGGGGACGCGGAGGCGCCGAGGATCGAGGCGTATGACACGGCGCACATATCGGGTACTAATGCGATAGGCGTGATGACGGTCGTGGAGAACGGCGCGCCCGTGAAGAAGGACTACCGCACCTTCAAGATCAAGGGCATGGCGGGCAAGTCCTTGAACGACGACATCGCCTCACTGAAGGAGATCCTCTCGCGGCGTCTCGGGCACCCGGAGTGGCCGCTCCCGAAGGCGTTCGTGATAGACGGCGGGAAGACCCACAAGAAGGCCGCCGAGGACGTGCTGAAGGAGGCGGGCATCGGCCTGCCGGTGGTCGCCGTAGTGAAGGACGAGAAGCATCGACCGCGCGAGGTCATCGGAGGTCGCCGCGCCGGCATCTCCGACGCCGATGCGGTGCTCGCGAACGCGGAAGCGCACCGCTTCTCGCTATCGAATCATAGGAAGGCTCGTTCAAGGGAGATGCGGAAAGCATAATTTCCTCAGGAGAGATAATATTGTGCCGCCACGGGACTAATGCTACTGTCTCCGAATCCGCCGCCGCTTCATGCGCCGGCCGGAGCGGCGCCCGCTGTCACGGGGAGCCATCAGAACGCTCGTTCTTTCTTGGATGGGGGAGGCAGAATGGACACGATGGATTATTAGTTTCCATCCTCATGGGCCGGATCTTGATAGCAAGAGATCCGGCCCTTACCTTTTGTGCTGTTATACTCTTTGCATATGCGAGGCACGGTCGTCGGCGTACTGCGAGGAGGCCCTTCGAGGGAGCATGACGTCTCGCTCAAGACCGGGCATGCCATCCTCCAGCATCTCCCAAGCGACCGCTTCACGGCGCGCGATATCTACATAGACCGCGAGGGTCTCTGGCACGAGAAAGGGCGCCTAACCTCTCCGGAGCGCGTGCTGCCGTCGGTAGACGTCGTGGTCGTGGGACTGCACGGCGAATACGGCGAGGACGGGGAGATGCAGAAGGTGCTCGAGCGCTTCGGCGTTCCATACACCGGTTCCGATCCGTTCGGCTCCTATCTCGCGATGCATAAGGTCCTCACGAAGGAGTGCGCGAAGGATCTCGGCCTCCTCACGCCCAAGTACCGCTTCGTCGAGGAGGGCAGTGACACGGAAGCGGCGGCGATAGACATCGTCCGCTCGTTCCATCAGCCCGTCATCGTGAAGCCGCTGCGCTGGGGCTCGTCGGTGGGCATCCAGATCGTCGGTGGTTTCCAGCCGGTGCGGGACGCCATAGACGGGCTCCTTGCGAACGGCGCTGGCGGCGTGCTCGTGGAGGAGCTCATCCGCGGCACGGAAGCCACGGCAGGCGTCGTAGAGGGTCTCCGAGGCGAGGCGCTCTACGCGCTCCCGCCCATCGAGATCGTCCCGCCGGAGAAGGACTTCTTCTCGTATCACGCGAAGTACTCGGGAGTTACGCGGGAGATCGTGCCAGGCCGCTTCCAGAAGCCGGTCCAGGAGGAGCTCATGCGCATGGCGCGCGCGATGCACGAGGGCCTCGGCCTCAGGCATTATTCGCGCTCCGATTTCATCGTGTCGCCCAAGGGCATCTATTTCCTCGAGACGAACACCCTCCCAGGCATGACCTCGGAGTCCCTCCTGCCGAAGTCCCTGGCGGCCGTGGGGGTATCCTTCCCGGATTTCCTCTCCCACCTCGTAGACCTTGCCTTGCGCGGCAAGAGACGATAAAGTTCAGGAGTTCCCGAAAGGGCCGTTAGCTCAGTTGGTAGAGCACCTCTTTTGCAAAGAGGGGGTCGCAGGTTCGAATCCTGTACGGTCCACATAAGTTCACAAAAGCCCCTCTCGGGGCTTTTGTCCTAAATATAGGATCCTCCGCAGTTTCTAAAAATTCGAAAGGCCGTCCGCTCTATGAGCGGACGGCCTCGTTTGTTCGCGACTACGCCGCGGCCGCGACGTCCTGCATCAGGCTCCGATACGCGTGGAGCGTGCAGCGGAGCGGGAACTCGAGCCGGGGCGAGATGATGGCCTCGATGTCGAATTCCGGCGACCTGACGATGCAGAGCACGAATTGCGTCTCCGGCTTGCTCATGGCTTCCGTGCCCTCGATCGCTTGGCTGGACGCATCGAGCCAGGCAAGGAACGCGGACACGTCGCCCGGGAGCGCGAAGTTCGGTATGACCGTATCGCGCTCCCATTCCTTGCTCGCGGCGAGGATTCCGATCACGAGCCGCTCGTCCTTGCTGAGCGACTCGATCCACCGAGGAACATTCTCCCGAAGGGACTCGACGCGGGTGCCCCAACGGACCCTGAAGATTTCGTGTTCGACGATTCCGATCATCTGACTACCTCCTTTGCAATGATCTGGAGGCTACCGTAGCGCGGTGCTCGTTCGTGAGTCAAGCACCTGCCCTGTGCCCGTGTATACTCACGGCATATGAAGCTGTTGATCATTTCTCCTGGCAAGGCACATGCGCCCGAATTCCGCGACGCTATCGCCGAGTACGAGAAGCGTCTCTCAACGGTGCTTCCTATGGAGTGGGTATTCCCGACGCCAAGCGACAAGGAGACTGAAGGTGCCGCGATCCTGAAGCTCGTGAAGCCTGAGGATGCCGTGATCCTGTTCGACGAGCGAGGAAAGGACGTCGAGAGTCCCGCGCTCGCGTCGATGCTCGATGCGTACCTCAACGAGGGCACGAAGCGTCTCGTACTCGTCATCGGCGGCGCGTTCGGCGTCTCAGAGGCCGTGCAGGCCCGTGCGGACCGCACGCTCAAGCTCTCCTCGCTCGTCTTTCCGCACATGCTCGTGCGGCTCATCGTCGCGGAGCAGCTGTACCGCGCCTGGTCCATCCGCTCGGGCGGTAAGTACCATCACGCCTAATAGTGCACCCTGTTGGATTCGAACCAACGACCTTTCGCGTGTGAAGCGAACGCTCTAACCAACTGAGCTAAGGGTGCGCTTCGCAACCATACCAAATGATAGCGCGGTATGATAGGGAGGCGCGCTTCTCCCGAGAGGCCTCTATCCGGCTAGAACACCACTTCCATGCAGCTATTCACCCTCGCCGCCATCGCGTTCCCGATCATGCTCGTCCTCGACCTGCTCTGGATCGGGGTCATCGGCGCCGGATTCTACCGCTCGCAGCTCGGCTCCATGCTCCGTCCGGACGTAGTGTGGCCGGCAGCGCTCGCGTTCTACGTTATCTACGCGTTCGCCATCGCGTTCTTCGTGCTCGCGCCGTCCGTCGCCATGAAGTCGTCGCTCCTGCGGGTATTCCTCGTGGGTGCGTTCCTCGGACTCGCCGCGTACGCCGCCTACGACTTCACGAACCTCGCGACCGTGACCGGCTGGCCGCTCCCGCTGACCTTCGTGGATCTCCTGTGGGGCACGCTCGCGACGGCCGTGACCTCGGTATCGGCCTATTACATCGTGACCCGCTTCCTTCACTACTAATCTATGCGCCGCATAAATATCCTATCGCTCGCGTTCTTCGTCGGCGTATCGCTTCTCGCCGGCTTCGCGGGCTCATTCTCGACGATGGACAGCATCACGGGTTGGTACCAGACCGTGGTGCATCCGTCATGGACGCCGCCGAACTGGGTGTTCGGCCCCGTGTGGACCACGCTCTACGTGCTCATGGGCGTCGCTGCGTACCTGGTATCGCGCTCCCCCAGGCCCGGGAAGTTCCTCGCGCTATGGCTGTTCCTCGCGCATCTCCTCGTAAACGCGTTCTGGACGATCGCGTTCTTCGGCATGCACGAGCTGCTGCTCTCGGTGCTCGTGATACTCGTGCTGCTCGGACTCATCGTGGCCCTCATGCGCCTGTACTGGGGCCACTCGAAGCTCGCGACGTACCTCATGGTGCCGTATCTCCTGTGGGTGTCGTACGCGACGACGCTCACTATCGGGTTCCTGGTCCTGAACTAGCTCGAGAAACAGGAAAAGCGCTCCAGAAGGAGCGCTTTTCCTATTTGCCCTGTCCGTACGCCTTCTTCAGAGCCTTCACGTGGCCCTCGTAGTCGGGCGAGCAGTGCATGTCGCCCTTGCGGTCATGGAAATAGAAGAGGCAGTCGGTCTTCTTCGGGTTGAGCGCCGCGAGGATGGCCTCGGTGGACGGGTTCGAGATGGGGCCCGGCGGGAGGCCCTCGTTCTGGTACGTGTTGTACGGGGACTTGATGTACTTGTCCGCGGGCTTGGGCGTCGGCCACCAGGACTTGGTGCCGCCGTTGCTCGCCTTCGCATACTGGAGCGTGGCATCGATCTGCAGGTTCATGCCGGCCCAGAGGCGGTTCCAGATGATGCCGGAGATGAGGCGCATCTCGGACGGGTCGCGCGTCTCGCGCTGGAGGAGGGAAGCGATGGTGAGCGCCTGCTCGAGCGGGAGCACGCGCTCCGCTTCAGGGCTGTAGCGGGATGCGATGTCGCGCTCGTAGCGGTCCGCGAGAAGCTCCTGGACGTAGGACGCGTTCGCGGCCGCGCTCATCATGTAGGTGCCTGGGACGAACTCGCCTTCGGAGAGCATGGGCTCGGTATTGTGGACCTGCTTGAGGAACGCGTCCTGCTCCGCCTTCGTCCAGTCGAGCGCTAGGCCGAACGCGCGGGCGACCTCCTCCTCGCGATACCCGGACTTGATGTCGACGAAGACGATGTCGCTGCCGGCGAGCATGGCGAAGCCCGGGATGGAGGAGACGAGGTTCGAGATCCATACCACCGCGGTGTTGGCCAGGGAAGCGCCCGCCTCGAGCTCCTGGCTCGACTCGCCGAAAAGCGCGTCGACGGCCGGGTCCTCCTTGATGGTCTCGTTTATCGGGTCGACCGTGAACGGGAACGGCGGCTTCGCGGGCTCGTTCGCGGCGAGCTTCATCTGGGACGTGAGGAGGCCTGGGAGGGAGAGGAGCCCGAGGCCGATCAGGAGGAGCACCACGATGCCGGATCCTGCGGAGCGCAGGTCGACCGGCGCGTTCTTGCGCTTCTTCTGCATGGGAAGGTAATGGGGCATCAGGGGCCTTCTCGGGGTCGGTGCCATTTGCTCTGTATTGTATCCGCCAACCATGAAGAGTAAAACCTGCGCGTTAGGAACAACTCGCGCTCGACAGCGGACGCGCGCGAGTGCTACGGTCAGTGCATGAAGGACTCCACGCCGAAAGAAGTCGTCCCGCCTACCGGCGTCGAGCTCGTGGTCGCGGGCATCGGCTCCACGAAGTCGCTCGTGGTGCACACGATCATATTCGCGGCGAGCTTCCTTGCCGCGCTCGCGGGTCTCGTCGAATGGGACCGCATGCTGCTCGTCCTCACGACGCTCGTATCCCTCGAAGCCATCTATCTCTCGCTCCTCATCCAGATAACGGTGAACCGGCACACGCAGTCCCTGAAGGACGTCGAGGAGGACATCGAGGAGATCCAGGAGGACGTCGAGGAGCTCGGCGAGGACATGGAGGACATTCAGGAGGACCTGGAGGAGATCTCCGAGGATATCGACGAGATCCAGGAGGACGTCGAAGGGATCCAGGAGGACGTCGAGGAGATGAACGAGGAGGACGATGGCGAGCCGAGGGAGAAGAAGGCGGATAAGCCTAAGGGGAAGAAGCCGACGAAGGCCGAGACCCTCGAGCAGCTCACGAAGGACGTCGCGCGCGTACTTGCGGACCTTGAGGCTCTCAAGAAGACCAAGTAGAGTGGGAAGGAAGGGCCCATAGCTCATCTGGTAGAGCGTACCCATGGCATGGGTAAGGCGAGGGGTTCGAGTCCCCTTGGGTCCACAACAGGTTTTTGTCTATATACCAGCGCTCTGCTACACTGATTCCATGACAGGGGTACTGGCCCAGATAGGGTCATTTTTCACTACGCCGGTAGCGTACGCTGCCACGGAGGCCGCCGAGCACGCGGCTGAGGGCGCAGAGCATGCCGCAGAGGCGGCGCACGGGTCGGGCATCCACGTGGTCCTCAAGGCAGAGGAGGTCTTCAACCTCTTCGGCTTCCCGATAACGAACTCGCTCATCATGACGGTCATCACGACTGTCGTGCTCATCGCGTTCGCGTTCTTCCTCCGCAAGAAGCTCGCGCTCATCCCAGGGAAGCTCCAGGCAGGCGTCGAGATGCTCTTCGACGGCGTCCTTAACTACATGACGGAGACGCTCGAGAGCGAGAAGCTCGCGCGCGCGTTCTTCCCGCTCATCATGACGATCTTCCTCTTCGTCCTCGTGGCGAACGAGCTCTCGTTCCTTCCGGGCGTGGGCTCGCTCCTCGTCGAGCACATGGGAAGCTCGGTGCCGCTCCTGCGCGCGCCGGCCGCTGACCTCAACATGACGCTCGCGCTCGCCGTGATCGCGTTCCTCGTGATCGAGATCGCGGGCGTCGTGGTGCTCGGCTTTTTCAAGTACGCCGGTAAGTATGTTAATTTCAGTTCACCGGTGAACTTCGCGGTGGGCATCATCGAGCTGGCATCGAACATCGGCCGCCTCATCTCGTTCTCGTTCCGTCTCTTCGGCAACGTCTTCGCGGGCGAGGTGATGCTCGTCGTAGTCGGCTTCTTCCTCGCGTACCTGCTGCCGGTGCCCCTCATGGCCTTCGAGGTCTTCGTCGGGTTCATCCAGGCCGTCGTGTTCTCGATGCTGACGCTGTTCTTCATAAAGCTCGCTGTCATGGAACCGCACGGGAACGAGAGTCACTAGCTCTCGTGTCCATGCGGCTCCGGGATGGAGCAGAATTATCTAAAAACCTTACACATACATTATGGACGCAGAATCAGCACAGCTCTTCGCAATGGCTATCGCCGCAGGCCTCGGTGTCTTCGGTCCGGCTATCGGCATCGGCATGATCGGCAGCAAGGCCATGGACGCCATCGGCCGCAATCCTGAGGCATCCGGCAAGGTTGTCTCCAACATGATCCTCGCGATCGTGTTCGCCGAGGCGCTCGGTATCCTCGCGATCGTCGTTTCGTTCATCATCCGCTTCGTCTAGCGCTCCGTACGGACTCCTATGGATCAGCTCCTCGAAACCTTCGGTGTCGACTGGAAGCTTCTGCTCGCGCAGATAGTTAACTTCGGCGTGCTCTTCATCGCGCTCACGTACCTGCTCTATAAGCCGGTCCTGAAGACGCTCGATGAGCGCAAGGCGAAGATCGCGCAGGGCGTCCTCGACGCCGAGCGTGCTGCCGAGGCTGCCGCCACCGCGGATGCCGACGCGGCGAAGGTCGTGAAGGGCGCGGAGACGGAGGCAGAGGGCATCGTATCGTCCGCCCGCGACCTCGCGGGAAGCGAGAAGGCCCGCATCCTCAAGGAGGCCGAGACCCGTGCCGCCGCGGTAGCATCAGACGCTGACGCCCGCGCGAAGGAGGTCGCTGCGAAGGCGCTCCGCGACTCCGAGAAGGAGATCGCGCGCCTCGCCGTGCTCGCCGCGGAGAAGGTGCTCCGCGATTCCAAGTAGCCATGGAAAAGGAGTACGCACTCGCGCTCGCGCGCTCGATACAGGACGGGACCGACGAGGAGACGCTCGTCGCCGGCCTTATGAAGCACCTGAAGAGCGAGGGGCGCACGAAGCTCCTTCCGGGCATACTCCGCGAGCTCAAGTCCCTCGATGCACGGAATGCGAAGTCCGGATCCGTTATCGAGATAGCGAGCGAGGCCGAAGCGGCTGATGCGATCGCATCAGCGAAGGCAGCCGGCATCGACGTGACCGACACCGTCATCAATCCGTCCCTCATCAAGGGGTGGCGCATCCGCTCGAAGGGAACGCTCACCGACCGTTCCGCGAAGCAGGCATTAGTAGACCTTTATCAGAAGATTACGAACTAGGTTATGGATAGCATCATCAAGCGCATCGAGTCCGAGATCGCGTCCCTCAACGGGGCGAAGGTCGCGGGCGTAGAGACAGAGACCGGCATCGTCCGTGCTACGGGCGACGGCATCGCCGAGATAGACGGCCTCGAGAACGCCATCATGTCGGAGATGGTGCTCTTCGACCCGACGTTCGACCGCACCCTCGAGGAGGCCCTCAAGGATGCGGCTCCTGTGTACGGTCTCGTGCTCAACCTCGAGGAGGACGGCGTCCGCGCCGTTATCCTCGGCGACTCCTCGAAGGTCTACGAGGGCATGCTCGTGCGACGCATCGGCCGCCTCCTCTCCATCCCGGTAGGCGACTCGCTCGTCGGACGCGTCGTGAACCCGCTCGGCGAGCCGGTGGACGGCAAGGGTCCGACCAGGGCTTCTGCGTTCCGCCCGATCGAGCGTGAGGCGTACGGCGTCATGGACCGCTCCCCGGTGAACCAGCCGCTGCATACGGGCATCAAGGCGATCGACGCCATGACCCCGATCGGACGCGGCCAGCGCCAGCTCATCATCGGTGACCGCGGCACCGGAAAGACGACCATCGCCGTCGACACCATCCTCAACCAGAAGTCGGAGAACGCGGAGACGCGCCCGATCTGCGTGTACGTCGCCATCGGCCAGAAGGAGTCGAAGACTGCGCGCATCGTGGGCCAGCTCACCGAGGCCGGCGCGATGGACTACACCATCGTCGTCACGGCGCCGGCATCGAGCCCGGCCGCGTACCAGTTCCTCGCACCGTTCGCAGGCGCCGCGATCGCGGAGCACTTCATGGAGCAGGGCAAGGACGCGCTCGTCGTCTACGATGACCTCTCGAAGCAGGCCGTCGCATACCGCCAGCTCTCGCTCCTCCTGCGCCGTCCGCCAGGCCGCGAGGCGTACCCGGGAGACGTGTTCTACCTCCACTCCCGCCTCCTCGAGCGCGCAGCGAAGCTCTCCAAGGAGAAGGGCGGCGGCTCCATCACCGCGCTCCCGATCATCGAGACGCAGGATAACGACATCTCCGCATTCATCCCGACGAACGTGATCTCCATCACGGACGGCCAGATCTTCCTCGAGGCGGACCTCTTCAACAAGGGTCTGCGCCCGGCTATCAACGTGGGCGTGTCCGTGTCCCGCGTGGGATCGGCCGCGCAGACGAAGGCCATGAAGAAGGTCTCCGGCAAGATCAAGCTCGAGCTTGCCCAGTTCCGCGAGCTCGAGGCGTTCATGCAGTTCTCCTCGGACCTCGACGCGAACACCAAGAAGCAGATCGACAGCGGAAGCCGCATGACGGAGATGTTGAAGCAGCCCAATGGCAAGCCTATCGCCTTCGAGATGGAGTCCGCGGTTATCTTCGCGGCCGTGAACGGGTACTTCGACGGCTTCGCTCCGAGCGACACTTCGAAGGCCGAGGAGCGCCTCCAGGACTTCCTCAGCCGCGAGGCGACCGGCGTCCTGGCCGCGATCCGCACCACGAAGGAGATCTCTGAGTCCACCGAGAAGGACCTCCGCGCTGCGCTCGATACGTTCGTGTCGCGCTCCGCATAGCTCCCACCACCTACCTGCATGGCACTGAAGGACATCAAGACGAAGATCAAGGCGACCGAGCGCATGAACAAGGTGACGCGCGCGATGGAGGCCGTGTCCGCCGTGAAGATGCGCAAGACGCAGACGGCCGCCCTCTCGGGACGCGCCTACGCGCGTGCCGCGCTCGCCATCCTCACGCGCCTCGCAGGGACCAATCACGTGAAGGAGCATGCGCTCGGGCAGAAGCGCGAGGGCGACAAGCTCGCGCTCGTCGTCATCACGAGCGACAAGGGCCTCGCCGGCGCGCTCAACTCGGGCGTCCTGAAGCGCGCCGTCGAAGCACTCGAAGGCCACCGCGTCGAGGACGTCACGATCTACGCGTACGGCAAGAAGGGCTACGAGTACTTCAGTCGTCGCGGCTACGAGGTGGCGCGTTCGTTCGAGAACAAGGCCGACGAGATTCCGCAGGCGCTCATGGAGGAGCTCGTCGCCGAGCTCACCGAGGGCTTCCTCGCGGGCCGCTACGACAAGGTGTCCGCGGTCTACAGCAACTTCAAGTCGACGTTCGAGCAGGTACCGACGATGCGCCGCCTCCTGCCGCTCTCGCTCGGGGCGCTCAACGACATCGTCGAGGGCATCGTTCCGGCGAAGGGCAAGTGGGCGGATGAGGCTGAGATCGCGGCACCGACGAACTATGAGACCGAGCCGGGCGACGGGTCCGTGCTCGACATCCTCATCCCGAAGCTCGTCGCGGTCGCGCTCTATCACATGCTCCTCGAGTCGAAGGCTTCCGAGCACTCGGCTCGCATGGTCGCGATGAAGAACGCGTCCGACAAGTCGAAGGAGGTGGTGCGCGACCTGACCCGCGTCTTCAACAAGGTGCGCCAGGCCGCGATCACCCGCGAGGTGTCGGAGATCGTGTCGGGTCGCGAGGCATTATCAAGCTAGGTTTGCGTACGGGGCTACAAGCATTTATAACCACATCATTATGAACACAGGAATCATCAAGGAGATCATCGGGCCGGTCGTAGACGTCTATTTCGAGAAGGATCGCCCGGCGATCGAGGACGCGCTCGTCGTGGAGGCGAACGGGGAGCACGGACGCATCGTGCTCGAGGTGGCATCGCACCTCGGCCTCGACCGCGTGCGCTGCATCTCCATGAACGAGACGGCAGGGCTCTCGCGCGGCGAGACCGTGACGGCGACCGGTGCGCCGATCTCGGTTCCTGTGGGTCAGGCAGCCCTCGGCCGCCTCTTCAACGTCCTCGGCGACGCGATCGACGGCAAGGACGCGATCCCGGCGAGCGTCACGCGCCTCCCGATCCACCGTCAGCCGCCAGCCTTCGACGAGCAGACCACGAAGGCCGAGATCTTCGAGACCGGCATCAAGGCGATCGACCTCATGATCCCGTTCATCAAGGGAGGAAAGGTCGGTCTCTTCGGCGGTGCCGGCGTGGGCAAGACCGTGACGATCCAGGAGCTCATCCGCAACGTGGCGCAGGAGCACGGAGGATACTCGGTGTTCGCGGGCGTGGGCGAGCGCGTGCGCGAGGGTAACGACCTCTACCACGAGATGGAAGAGTCGGGCGTGCTCGACAAGACCGCGCTCGTGTTCGGCCAGATGAACGAGGTGCCGGGCGCACGCGCGCGCGTCGCCCTCACGGGCCTCACGCAGGCCGAGCACTTCCGCGACGAGGGAGGCAAGGACGTCCTCTTCTTCATGGACAACGTGTTCCGCTTCATCCAGGCAGGCTCCGAGGTGTCCTCGCTCCTCGGCCGCGTGCCGTCCGCCGTGGGCTACCAGCCGACCCTCGCCGAGGAGATGGGCAAGCTCCAGGAGCGCATCACCTCGACCAAGAAGGGCTCCATCACCTCCATCCAGGCGGTGTACGTGCCAGCTGACGACTTCACCGATCCGGCGCCGGCCACCACCTTCGCACACCTCGACGGTACCGTGGTGCTCTCCCGCCAGCTCGCGTCCCTCGGCATCTACCCGGCGATCGATCCGCTCGGATCGAGCTCGACCGCGCTCTCGCCTGACATCGTGGGCGACGAGCACTACCAGGTCGCGAACCAGGTGAAGCAGGTGCTCCAGCGCTACAAGGATCTCCAGGACATCATCGCCATCCTCGGTATCGAGGAGCTCTCGGACGAGGACCGTCTCGTGGTGGCGCGCGCCCGCAAGATCGAGCGCTTCCTCTCGCAGCCGTTCTTCGTCGGAGAGGTCTTCACCGGCACTCCCGGCCAGTACGTGTCCCGCGAGGAGACCGTCCGCGGCTTCAAGGAGATCGTGGAGGGCAAGCACGACGACAAGCCGGAGAGCGCCTTCTACATGAAGGGCGGCATCGACCAGGTCACTGCGTAACCATCCATGGCACACACCTTCCAGCTCACTATCGCGAACGTCGGAGAGAACCTCTTCTCGGGTCCTGCCGTATCGGTCACGCTCCCGGGCGTGGAAGGCGTGCTCACCGTGATGGCGGGGCACGAGCCGTTCGTCACGCCGCTCAAGGAAGGCGTCGCGCTCGTGAAGACCGCGGAAGGCGAGGAGACCTCCTTCACCCTCGGCGAAGGCGGCATCCTCGAGGTGTCAGGCGGCCAGGCTACCGTGCTTCTCTAAGAGATACATTCACGGGTATAAAGGAGCGTCCGGGTTCTCCCCGGACGCTCCTTTACTTTCCATCGCGTGACAGCATACTACGTTCATATGAACGAGGACGGAGAGATAGTCGCCATCGCCCCTGCACGCACGCGCCATTACCACGGAGACGCGGTCCGGGCTCTCTTCCTTACCAATGCGGTCCTCGTCTTCGTCACGAAGTTCGTAGCGGGAACGCCGATGTTCTCCTTCGGAGCGATGATGCTGCTCATCCTTACGCTCGTCATCGCTGCGGGCATCACGAACCCGGCGCAGCGCTGGATCCATACCGTGAACATGCTTGTCTCCATCGCTGGCGTCCTTACGTTCGCATGGCTCTCGTTCTCTCGGATCGAGAGCGCCGCACAGCTCTTCTCGGGCGACGGCCTCCTTGCCGTCATCGCGCTCCTGTTCCTCGCGGCGCTCTACCTCGCTACCCGGACGGTCCGCGGGTACGCTGTGCCGCATATCGAGCCTGAGGCCTAGTGGAGGCTGGTTTCCGGCCTGTGCTAGAATAGCCGCCATATGATCCAGAAATTCCTCGTGCGACAGGCCCTGAAGATGAAGATGAAGGACGTGCCCGAGGCGCAGCAGGAGCAGATCCTCGCGCTCGTGGAGAAGAATCCTGACCTCTTCAAGAAGATCGGCGAAGAGGTAGACCGCCGCGTGAAGGGAGGCGAGAACCAGATGAAGGCTTCCATGGAGGTCATGAAGAAGTACCGCGAGGAGCTCGCGGGACTTATGCAGAAGTAGCGGAGCGCCGCCGCGAGGCATGCCATACTGTCTTCATGCCTGAAAGACCGTTCCGAGGCTTCACGCTCATCGAGCTCCTCGTCGTAATAGCCATTATCGGCATCCTCTCGTCTGTGGTGCTCGCCTCGCTCAGTACGGCGCGCGATCGCGGGAGACTCGCCGCGGCGAAGGCCTTCATGGCGCATACGCGCTCCGCACTCGCTGACAACGCGACGCACAGCTGGGAATTCAAGGAATGCAGCGGCACCACGGTCGCTGACTCCGGGATTGAGCCTATCGAGGGCACGTTCTCCGGCTCCTTGTCCTGGTCTACCGACACCCCGAACGGGAACGGCTGCTCCGTGAGCTTCAGCGGGTCGGGCCGTATCATCGTGCCTGGTACGCCGCTTCCTGCTGGCGCGTACACGAAGGCGGCATGGGTGAAGATAACGTCTGCGCAGTGCGTGGCGACCGGTAACGTCATGTCCGCTACGACCAACAACGGGGCGGTCTTCTATGTTCCCAGCTGCCAGATCAGGGGCGGGCATAACGGCAACTGGAACGTGGCGCAGGACAGCAGCGGGTCTGTTGGTGACGGGAACTGGCACGCCATCGCCATCTCGTACAACCCTAATGTTGATGGCGGAACGTTGCGCCTCTATCGCGACGGCGAGATGGTGAAGTCCGTCACGAACATACCGGTACCGGCTGGTCGTGAGCTCGAGATCGGCTCCCACGCGGGCGGCAACTACTTCCGCGGCCTCATGGCTAATCCCCAGGTCTGGGGCGAGGCGCTCTTCTAGCGAGGGCGTGCGTTCGCGGTATCATGGAGCGAACCAGTTTTCATTCACTATCCATACATGACAAAGATATTCATACTCCTCGGACATCCGGATAACGGACCCGAGCCGCTCTCGCGCCAGCTCGCCGACGCGTACGAGGAGGCCGCGAAGGCTGCCGGGCACGAGGTGCGCCGCACCGACCTCTCGAGCCTCTCCTTCGATCCGATCCTGCATAAGGGATACCGCGTGATCCAGGAGCTCGAGCCAGACCTGAAGAAGGTGCAGGAGGACATGCGCTGGTGCGAGCATTTCGTGCTCGTGTACCCGAACTGGTGGGGCGGCATGCCGGCCCTTCTTAAGGGCATGTGGGACCGCATGTTCCTGCCGGCGTTCGCCTTCCATATGTGGAAGAACCGCTTCGGCTGGGATGCGCTCCTCAAGGGACGCACCGCGCGCGTCATCATCCCGTCGAACAATCCGCCGCTCCTCGACTATCTCGCGTTCGGCGACTACACCGGGTCGATCCGTCGGTCGCTCCTCGGTTTCGCCGGGTTCAAGGTATCCGTCACGGCGTTCGGCAATTCAGAGCGCGCGCCAGAACAGAAGAAGGAATCGTGGAAGAGGAAGGTGCGTGCGCTTGCGAAGCGCGCGCGCTAGCGCTGCACGAGCCGTCTCTTCGGAGGCGGCTTTTGCGTATGGAAATGGATGAAGCCTCGTACGAATTACGGCGGCGGCATAACGGATGCGGACGTCGGTAGGGTATACGAGGCTTCGGGAGCTAGTGCTCCGAGTGCGCCTCCTTGATCTCGAGATGGTTGCTCGCATGGACGAGGATCAAGGTGGCTATGATGGCTGCGCCTGCGGTCGTCACGTAGAAGAGAATCCCGTACCAGAGGGGGAACTCCCAGACGTGGAGGATGAGCCAGAGAGGCATGAACAGCCCCAGTCCCATAGCGACGCAGATCAGCAGGATATAAAAGTACTTGTTCTTGATGCGAGACATCGAGTGCTCCTTTCAGATAGCGTGAAGTTTCGCAGACGGATAATACTAATTCCTTCATATAAGTCAACGGAGGGCTTTCCATATCGCCTGTAAGGCCGTAGAGTCAGTATATGAAAATCGGCATCGTCGGGCTCCCGAACGTCGGGAAGTCCACTCTCTTCAACGCGCTCACCAAGGCCGCAGTCCCTGCGGAGAATTACCCGTTCTGCACCATCGACCCCTCAGTGGGCGTCGTAGGCGTGCCGGATGAGCGTCTGGACCGTTTGGCTGCGCTCTCAGGCTCTGAGAAGACGCTGCCTGCCGCCATCGAGTTCGTGGACATCGCGGGCCTCGTGAAGGGCGCTTCCGAGGGCGAGGGTCTCGGCAACCAGTTCCTCTCGCATATCCGCGAGGTGGACGCGATCCTCGAGATGGTCCGCTTCTTCGACGATCCGGATGTCATCCACGTGCACGGGGACGTGGATCCGGTCCGCGACATCGAGGTCATCAACCTCGAGCTCATCCTCGCGGACCAGCAGTCCGTGTCCGGCCGTCGTGAGCGTCTCGTTCGCGACGTGAAGTCGGGGAACAAGGACGCGGTCGCGGAGGACGCGGTGCTCGCCACGGTGGAGCAGGCGCTCCTCGCCGGGAAGCTCGCGCGTTCCGTGGGTCTCTCCGAGGAGGACGCGAAGCGCATCAAGTCGCTCAACCTGCTCACAATGAAGCCGATCCTCTACTCCTTCAACGGGAAGGCGGGCGGGCACAACCTCTCCGAGATGAACGACGGTCGCGCCAAGGCAGCGTACGACCTCGTCGAGTCCCTCGGCTCGAAGTACGTGGAAGTGGACGCGCGCACCGAGCATGAGCTCAACGACGTCGCGACCGAGGACAAGGAGATGTTCCGCTCGGAGCTCGGCGTGCAGGTGGACGGCCTCGAGGCGCTCATCCGCGGCGCGTACGAGACGCTCGGCCTTATCACCTTCTTCACCACGGGCCCGAAGGAAACGCGTGCCTGGACCATCAAGCGCGGCGCGTCCGCTCCTGAGGCAGGCAGCGCCATCCATAACGACTTCAAAGACAAGTTCATCCGCGCGGAGGTTGTCGGGTGGAATACGCTCGTGGCTGACGGGTCGTGGTCCGCGGCGAGGGATAAGGGCGATATCCGTACCGAAGGGAAGACATATATCGTGAACGACGGGGACGTCATGGTGTTCCTGCATAGCTAGGACGTTCGGTCCCCCGTCTCCCTGGAACACGCGGGTGCGGGTATAGAAAGGGGCCCTGTCTTCTGACAGGGCCCTTCAGTATTTTTGGCATTCAGGCCGTGCGGGCTTCCATGCGAGCGCCCATAATGCCGACGACCATGCCAGCGAGACCTGCCATGATGCCGGGGACGGTACCCGTAATCAGGCCGGCCACCAGAACGCTTGCGCTAACACCTGAAACTGCACCGCACATAAAGATCCTGCTCATTGGATAGCTCCAGATTTAATCTAAATATATTATAAGTATAGTAATTATATTTGTCAACTTTATGACTATACGGAAGCTTCCATATACCGTCCCAGACAGCCTGCTATACTCCTCCCTATATGGATATAAGCACGCTCTTCGGACCTCTCGAATGCCAGTTCCTTATCGGGCTCGGGCTCTCTATCATTCTGGGCTACATGATCGGCGCGGAGCGTGAGTTCCGCGGCAAGGACGCGGGCATCAGCACGCACATCCTCGTCATAACCGGCGCGATGCTCTTCACGCTCCTCTCGAAGGTAGTGGACCCGCTCTCGACGTCGCGCATCGCGTCTCAGATCGTCGTCGGTATCGGCTTCATCGGCGCCGGCCTCATCCTGAAGGAGGGCGCGAGCGTGAAGAACCTCACCACCGCCGCGAGCATCTGGTTCGCGGGCGCGATCGGCATGGCGATCGGCTTCGGCTTCTATGTCATCGCCGTACTCGCCGGGCTTCTGTCGGCAGTTATCCCGCGCGTACCGCACGTCCACGAGAAGAAGCAGGGAGAGTAGCCTCACTACAGAAGAAAGGCCGAGGACATAGAGTCCTCGGCCTTTCTTTGTCCATAGCCGATGCTACTTCACCCCGAGCTTCGGAGAGATGACGGCGATGTAGATCGTGGCGACGCCGACGAGTCCGTACACGATGCGCGCGAGTGCCGATCCGTCGCCGAAGAGCATGGCGACGAGATCGACGTTCGCGATCGCGACGAGTCCCCAGTTGAGGCCTCCGACGAGCACGAGCACGAGCGCTATCCAATCGACGGTATTCAATGGTCTCATTGCAGTGTGATGGTTAGGGTGATACGTAAGCTCGACCTACGTAAAGCGTAGCATCGCATCGGGCGCCTGAACGCCTCATGAACGCGGACGGTGCATATGTCCGTGCGCCCGGAATGTGGTATAATCCGGCGCATATGGAACATACCGCACCTGCTACGCACTCGAAGACCACGCCGCGCGACTTCTTCCTCTGGGCCGGCGCGGTGATAGCCCTCTATGGCAGCGTCATCTCGCTCGTCACGCTCCTGTTCGAGTACGTGAACATCACGTTTCCGGATGCGCAGGCCTATTACGGCGACCCGTACGGCGGCGCGGTGCGCGCGGCTATGGCCGGCGTGATCGTGCTCGTGCCGACGCTCATCGTGCTCCTGCGCATCATCCGGAAGACCATCGCTGACGAGGCCGGCAAGGCTGAGATCTGGGTGCGCCGCTGGGCGCTCGTGCTCACGATCTTCATCGCGGTGGTGACGGTGCTCATCGACCTCATCACGCTCATCACGACCTTCCTCGGCGGCGAGCTCACCGTCCGCTTCGGCCTCAAGGTCGCGATTATCATGCTCATCGCTGCGGGCGTGTTCATGCACTTCCTCGCGGACCGCAAGGGCTACTGGATCGCGAATCGCGCGAAAGCGAACCTCGTGGGCATCGCGGTGGGCATCCTCTCGCTCGTCGCGGTCGTCTCCGGCTTCTTCGTCATCGGTACGCCGAACGAGATCCGCATGCTCCGCTACGACGAGCAGAAGGTGAGCGACCTCCAGAGCATCCAGTACCAGGTGGTGAACTACTACCAGCAGCAGGGCGAGCTTCCGGCCACCCTCTCCGATCTCGACGATCCGCTTGCGAGCTTCACGGCGCCCGTGGATCCTCAGTCCGGCCTCGCGTACCGCTATGCCGTGACCGGACCGCTCGCGTTCGAGCTCTGTGCCGCGTTCAACGAGCCGACCCGCGACATGACGGGCACGGGCAGCTATCCGGAGCGCGACATGTATGCCCCGGGCATGGACCAGAACTGGCAGCACGAGACGGGCGACACCTGCTTCGCGCGCACCATCGATCCTGAGCGCTACCCGCTCTTCGAGAAGCCTGTCCGCTAGGTATGGCTAAGGAGCGGTTCGACCACGCGGCAATAGAGAAGGACGCCCAGCAGAAGTGGGCGGACATGAACCTGTACGAGGTGGACCTCGCGGATACGGAGAAGGAGCCGTACTACCTGCTCTTCGAGTTCCCGTATCCGTCCGGAGACCTCCACATCGGCCACTGGTACGCCTTCGCGCTCACGGACATCTATGCGCGCTTCAAGCGCATGCAGGGCAAGAACGTGCTCTTCCCGATGGGATTCGATTCCTTCGGCCTCCCGGCAGAGAACGCCGCCATAAAGTACGGCAAAGACCCGGCCGCGTGGACGGTTGCGAACATGGAGACCATGCGCGCGCAGGTGCGCACCATGGGAACCTCCGTCGACTGGAGCAAGGAGGTCGTCACCTCGAGTCCTGAGTACTACAAGTGGACGCAGTGGCTGTTCTCGAAGCTCTTCGAGCATGACCTCGCGTACCGCAAGGAAGCGGCCGTGAAGTGGTGCCCGAAGGACCAGACCGTGCTCGCGAACGAGCAGGTGAACGACGGGCGCTGCGAGCGCTGCGGATCCGAGGTCGAGGAGAAGCTCCTCACGCAGTGGTTCATGGGCATCACGAAGTACGCGGACCGGCTCCTGTCGGACCTCGAGCCGCTCCCGTGGCGCGAGGAGATTAAGGAGGCGCAGCGCGCCTGGATCGGGAAGTCGGAGGGCGCGAAGCTCTCCTTCCTGCTCCGCTTCAATGATGCAGAGAAGGACGCGTGGACGGATGCGGACGGGAAGCCGGCGCACGTGGACGTGTTCACGACCCGTCCTGACACCGTGTTCGGCGCCACCTACGTCGTCCTCGCCCCGGAGCATCCGTGGATAGCGGGCGCGCTCGACGCCGGCGCGCTCAAGAGCGAACGGGAGGTCCGGGAGTATATCGATACGACCAAGCAGAAGACCGAGCGCGAGCGTCTCGAGAACAAGCAGAAGACCGGCGTGCGCCTCGACGGCGTGATGGCGATTAATCCGGCGACGCAGGAGGAGATCCCTGTGTTTATCGCGGATTACGTGCTGGCGTCCTACGGTACGGGCGCCGTGATGGCGGTGCCGGCGCATGACGAGCGCGACTACGCGTTCGCTAGGGCGTACGGACTCCCTCTCAGGTACGTCATCGATCCGGTGACGGGAACGCCGCAGGAGAATCCGGTCGACAAGGACAAGATCGTCGCCATCGTCGAGCATGACGGGAAGGTGCTCACGATCAACTGGAAGCCGGAGCTCGGCGGCAGGCTTGCCGTGGGCGGTACCGCGGAGCCGGACGAGGACGCGGTTGCGACCGCCATGCGCGAGATCGCGGAGGAGACCGGCTACACCGACCTCGAGCTCGTCGAGCGCGCTCCCGAGCAGGTGCATCATGAGTACTTCGCCCACTCGAAGGGCAAGGCACAGGTGGCGCATACGACGCTCCTCCATTTCACGCTGAAGAGCGAGGCACATCAGGAGCCTATGCTCGAGGAGGACGAGAAGGGAAAGTTCGAGGTGGAGTGGCTCTCGTTCGCGGATGCCATGCGCGAGGTGAAGGACCCGCTCCATGCGTACGCGCTGAATCGCTTCCTGAACGGAGGCGCCTACGGCGGCGACGGCATCCTGCGCAACTCGGGCGCGTTCGACGGCCGCTCAAACCGCGAGGCCATGGACGACATCATCGCAGCTAGTGGCGGCGAGCGCGTCACGAACTACCGCATGCGCGACTGGCTCGTCTCGCGCCAGCGCTACTGGGGCTGCCCGATACCGGTGGTCTACGACCCAGAAGGAGCGCCGCATCTGGTCCCGGCCGAGCACCTGCCGTGGCTTCTGCCGACCGACGTCGACTTCACGCCGGGCGGCGGCGTATCCCCGCTCGCGACCTCGACGGAGCTCAAGGAGCGCGTCACGCGCATCTTCGGCGAGGGATGGACGCCTGAGTACGACACGCTCGACACGTTCGTGGACTCGTCATGGTACTTCCTCCGCTACCTCGACCCGAAGGACGAGCACGAGTTCTCCGACCAGGCGCTCCTCAAGAAGTGGCTGCCGGTCAACCGGTACTCGGGCGGCAGCGAGCACACCACGATGCACCTCCTCTACTCGCGCTTCTTCCATAAGGCGCTCTACGACCTCGCGCTCGTGCCGACCCCGGAGCCCTTCATGGAGCGCTACAACCGCGGCCTCATCCTCGGTCCTGACGGAGCGAAGATGTCGAAGTCGAAGGGGAACGTGATCAATCCGGACGCGGTCGTGCGCGATCTCGGTGCGGACAGCGTGCGCATGTACCTCGCCTTTATCGGCCCGTACAACGAGCCGGGAAGCTATCCGTGGAATCTCGACGGCGTGGGCGCCATGCGCCGGTTCCTCGACCGTATCTTCGTGCTCGCGCAGGAGGTGGCGGACGGCGAGATGACCGATGCCGAGCAGAAGGCGCTCGCGAAGGCGGTGGCGAAGGCGACCGAGGATACGGAGCGCTTCAAGTTCAATACGGCCATCTCCGCGCTCATGGTGCTCGTGCGCGACCTCGAGAGCCGCGACCAGGTCTCGCGCGCAGCCTATCATTCGCTCCTTACGCTCCTCGCGCCATACGCGCCGCATCTCGCGGAGCACCTGTGGGCGCAGACGGGTGGAGAGGGTAGCGTGCATCAGGCGTCATGGCCCGAAGCAGGCGAGATTGCGATCGAGACCGTCGTCATCGGCGTCCAGGTGAACGGGAAGACGCGCGGCGAGATCGAGATAGCGCCTGATGCGAGCGAGGAGAAGGCGATCGTTGCCGCCAAGGCGAGCGAAGGGGTGTCCCGCGCGCTCGAAGGCGCCGCGATCACGAAGGTGGTGTACCGGCCGGGCCGGATCCTGAACCTGGTGATAACCCAATAGTTGACTTTAAAAGCCCTATCTGGTATAAGAATACCACATTAATCCATGCCAAAGATGTCGAAATCAGCTCCGAAGAAGGCCGTGAAGGCTCCTGCGAAGGCGAAAGCCGCGAAGAAGCCCGTGACGTCTTCCATATCGTTCGACACTGCTGCGCTCGTGAAGCGCCTCCTTTCGGAGGTTCCTGAGCGCGCCCGCGAGGTGCTCGTGTTCCGCTTCGGGCTCGGCGCGAAGTCGACCCGCGATACCCTCGAGGCGATCGGCGAGCGTTGGAGCATCACCCGCGAGCGCGTCCGCCAGATCGAGGCGGCCGGCATCGAGTCCATCCGGAACGGGAAGGCCTTCAAGGAGTCCCAGGCCGCCTTCGACGAGCTCGCGTCCTACATCGAGTCGCTCGGCGGCATCGTGCCTGAGGACGAGCTCCTCCAGGGCCTCGCGACCGACGAGAAGTCCCGCAACCGCTACCGCTTCCTCCTCGTGGTAGGCAGCTCCTTCTTCCGTGAGCGCGAGACCGACGATTTCTATGCGCGCTGGCATGTGGACCAGAAGACCGCTGACGCCGTCCATGGCGCCCTCTCGCGCCTCTACGAGACGCTCGACGATGCTGAGGTCATGGCCGAGGGCGATATCATCAACCGCTTCCTCGAGGAGCTCAAGGAGGTGAACGCTGCATACCGCAACGAGGAGATCCTCAAGCGTTGGCTCACGATCTCGAAGACCATCGCGAAGAACCCGCTTTCCGAGTGGGGCAAGGCGCACGCGCCGGCGATCCGCACGAAGGGCATCCGCGACTACGCGTACCTCGTGATCAAGCAGAAGGGCGAGCCGATGCACTTCGCCGACGTCGCGACGTCCATCGTCGAGGTCTTCAACAAGAAGGCGCATGTCGCCACCACGCACAACGAGCTCATCAAGGATTCCCGCTTCGTACTGGTCGGCCGCGGCCTCTACGCGCTCGCCGAGTGGGGCTTCCAGCCGGGCGTCGTGCGCGACGTCGTGCGCGAGGTGCTCGAGAAGAAGGGTCCTCTCACGCGCGACCAGATCATCGAGGAGGTGAAGAAGGTTCGCTACGTGAAGGACAACACCATCCTCGTGAACCTCGGCGACACCCGCTACTTCAAGCGCCAGAAGGACGGCACCTACCAGGTCGCCTAACGGATCTCATACACACAAGAACGCTCCGGTTCTCCGGAGCATTCTTCTTTTGTTGCTATACTTCGCGTATGTCAGCAGGCGGACACGGCGGAGGACACGGCGGAG
Source organism: uncultured bacterium (assembly GCA_937879955.1). Taxonomy (GTDB): domain Bacteria; phylum Patescibacteriota; class Minisyncoccia; order Phycocordibacterales; family Phycocordibacteraceae; genus C7867-001. Next base: position 154,730 of record CALFMK010000001.1, on the reverse strand, counting down.
GCGGGCTCCCGGGCCTCGCCGCTATCCAGCACTGGATGCATGGCGCCCATGAGGGCGGCGGCACCGCCATCGAGTTCAGGCCGGTGGTCTTCGCGTTCGTGGCCGAGATCGTCGCGTTCTTCCTCGTGGCGCCCGCGCAGTCGCTCATAAACTTCGAGTTCCTACTCTTCACGTCCCCGGTCTGGCTCCCGGTCCTGCTCTTCCACTTCGGGTTCATGCGCTTCGTGGACGCGAACAAGGTGGCGTGGCTGAGCGGCCAGAAGCACGTGCTCCTCGAGATCCGGCTTCCGCGCGACACGCGCCGTACGCCGCTCGCCATGGAGACCGTCCTCTCGAGCATGCATATCGCGGGAGGCGAGAACACGTGGTACAAGCGCTGGATCCAGGGCCGTGCCCGCCCGTGGTACTCGTACGAGATCGTCTCGCTCGGCGGGCAGGTGCACCTGTATGCATGGATGCGCGAGGGATGGCGCCGCGCGTTCGAGAGCTACATCTACGCCCAGTACCCGGGCGTGGAGGTGATCGAGGCGATGGACTACAGCCGCCTCACGGACCCGTCCCATCACCCGTATACGATGACCGCCTTCGAGTTCAAGAAGACGAAGCCGGACCCGTATCCGGTGAAGACGTACGAGGAATACGGCCTCGACAAGGTGCAGAAGCCGGAGGAGCAGGTGGATCCGCTCGCGCAGGTGCTCGAGATCATGGGCTCCCTGAATTCTCAGGAGCAGCTCTGGCTGCAGCTCATCGTGCGCGTGCACCAGGGCAAGCCCTTCGACTCGAAGCCGGGGAACTGGAAAGAGGCGGCGAAGGCGGCGATCGCCGAGCTGCGCGAGGAGGACGCCGTGGTGAACGAGTACGTGGACGCGGACGGGAACAAGCGCACCACGACGAGCTACCCGAACCCGACGCGCGCCATGGCGAGCCGGATCGAGGCGATCGAGCGCAACACCGGCAAGCAGGCGTACGACATCGGCATCCGCGGCATCTATCTCGCGCCTGAGAGCGCGGCGCAGGGGACCATGGGCGGCGTGCTCGTGAACATCTTCAAGCCGTTCAACTCCGAGCAGCACAACTCGCTCATGCCGACCGACGGCCGCTGGTCGAACCATTTCAATGACTACCCATGGGAGGACAAGCACGGACACCATACCGCGCATGCGAACCACATGGTGACCGAGTTCTACAGGCGTCGCGCGTTCTTCCATCCGCCGTACATCGGCGACTACAGCGTCATGAGCGTCGAGGAGCTCGCGACCATCTTCCATATCCCGTCGAGCTCCGTCACGACGCCGTCCCTGCCGCGCATCCAGTCCACGACGAGCGAGGCGCCGGTGAACCTGCCGACGTAGGTTCGATACGCGTTCCGTTCGTAGCTGCAAAACAAAACCGCGTAGCGAGACTAGTCGCTACGCGGAAAATCGTTCTTGATCAGGGAAGACTAACCCTGAAGAGCGGCTGTACTGCCTTGGGGCTAAATTTCCCGATGATCTCATGCAGGGTTTCCCATTCTTCATCACGGAATATTTTTATAACCCGCCAGTCGCTCTCTTGAAGATTCCATTCATCTTTATCAAGGAAGTCGCCGATATTCATGGTTGGTGCAGAGACTTTCTTGCACCAATGAAGTTTTATCTCCTTGTCTCTTTGAATAAGAACTAGGATTTGCCCATAAGCCATGGAGGCCTCCTGCCTGATCTAGGCAGAACCTAGCATAGGTTGCAGAAGGGTTCCAGCATAGTCTCAGACTGCCCATGGCGTGCTATACCTGTACGCATGAACCTGAAGGGGAAGCGCGTATTCGTAGGTCTCTCCGGCGGCGTGGACTCTGCCGTCACAGCCGCGCTCTTGAAGGAGCAGGGCGCGCTCGTCACAGGCATCTTCATCAAGGGCTGGTACCCGCCCGGGATGCCCTGCACCTGGTCTGACGACCGCAAGGACGCCATGCGGGTAGCGGCGAGGCTCCAGATTCCCTTCCATACGCTCGATGCGAGTACTGAATACAAGCAAGGCGTGATTGACTACCTGCTCGCCGAGTACGAGGCCGGCCGCACGCCGAACCCTGACGTGATGTGCAACCGGGAAGTTAAGTTCGGCGCGTTCTATCGCTTCGCGAAGGAGCATGGCGCCGACTACATCGCCACCGGGCACTACGCGCAGGCAAAAGACGGAATCCTGTCCCGCGGCGTAGATGCAGGCAAGGATCAGAGCTACTTCCTTTGGGCCGTCCCGAAGGAAGCGATGGCTATGACGCTGTTCCCGCTCGGCGCCATGAAGAAGGACGAGACGCGCCGGCTCGCGAAGAAGTACGGGCTTCCGAATGCCGCGAAGAAGGACAGTCAGGGCATCTGCTTCCTCGGAAGCATCTCCGTGGACGAGTTCCTGAAGATGGAGTTCAATCCTGAACCGGGCGACGCCGTAGACATGGATGGGAAGGTGATCGGTCGACATGACGGCGCGATCCTGCATACGCTCGGGGCGCGTATCGCGCTTACGGACGCTCCTGCGGGTCCTTGGTACGTGGTACGGAAGGATATCAAGAAGAACCTGCTCGTGGTGTCGAAGGAGCGCACTGCAGAGAGCGTATCTGAGGGCATCAGTCTTATTCAGGCGAATTGGTTCAGTGATGTGCCAGCGGGAACTATCGATGCGCAGTTCCGCTATCACGGCCCGCTCATACGCGGTACCTGGAATGGTGCATTCATGCCATCAGAGCCTTTGCCGGAGCCGCTCGCGCCAGGGCAGTCGCTCGTGCTCTATAAGGATAGCGTCGTCATCGGCGGCGGGATCATCGCGTGATCCCGGGATGCTATGATAGCGGGAAATGAAACCTGAGATCATCAAGGCGGACGGGACGGTAGAGGTGTTCGACGGACTGAAGCTCGAGAGCTCGCTCAGGAAGGCAGGCGCCACCGACCAGACCGCGGAACGCATCCGGCATACCATCGAAGCCTCCATGGGTCCTCGCGCGGAGAGCTCCGACATCTATCGCCGCGCGTTCCAGATGCTCCGCCAGGACGCGCGTCCGGCCGCTGCCCGCTACAGTCTCCGTCGCGCGCTCTTCGACCTGGGCCCCTCGGGGCACCCGTTCGAGGACTTCGTCGCCGAGCTCTTCAAGAAGGAGGGCTGGACCGTCGAAGGCCGCCGCATGATCCCGGGCAAGTGCGTGCCGCACGAGGTGGACGTGTACGCCTCGAGAGGTAACGAGCACCTCGCCGCCGAGCTCAAGTACCACAACAGCCCGGGCTACAAGACCGATGTAAAGGTAGCGCTCTACGTGAAGGCGCGCTTCGACGACATCTGGCAGTGCAGGGAGGACGAGAAGAAGACATGTCCTGTCGACCTCGGCTTCCTCATCACGAACACCAAGTTCACGAAGCAGGCCATCGACTACGCGACCTGCTCCGGCATGGGTCTCCTCGGCTGGAGCTATCCGCACGAAGGGAACCTCTACGACCGCATCGTGGCGAACGCGCTCTTCCCGGTGACGGCGCTCACCACGCTCAAGAAGTCGGAGAAGCGCCTCCTCATCGACAAGGGTATCGTCACCTGCGACCAGGTCCGCGAGCACCGGGACGTGCTGCGCGCGGTGGGACTCAGTCCTGAGCGCATCGGTACGGTGGTTGCGGAAGTGAATACGCTCTGCCAGAAGAACTAGCGTGCATATATAGGAAAAGCCGCGCTCCTTAGAGCGCGGCTTTGATCGTCCCGTCAGGTCGGCTGCTCCGCGAGGAACGCGAAACGGGCCTGCAGGAACAATTGGACGATCGACCAGGCGACGAGCTTCACGCCCGGTGCGCCTGCGACGATGAAGAACAGCCAGCTAACGATCCGGGCAGCCTTGTCTGCATCGGAAGCCGTGCCGAACCCCTCGAAGAAGCCAGAGAGAGCGAGAATCGCCGCCATGGCCAGATACGAGAGCAGATACTTCAGCTTTCTGCCCTCGGCCTGGGTCCGGATCAGTAGCCCTTCGAGGGTGACCAGCGCCATGAACGCGATGAAGCATCCGAGGTCGGTCGTGACGCCGCGCTCCGCGATTTCGGGCAAAAGGCCGAACGTGGAGCCGCCAGCGAGCAACCAGACGAAGAGCAGGAAGGCGCCACCCACAAGGAAGGACGACAGAAGCAGTACGTTCACGGTCATAGACGTGCGCTTGAGACTGGACATAGTCGTTCTCCCTATCGTGGCAGCATGCCAGCATCTGCATGCATTGAACGATACTGCCGAATTCGCGTCAATGACCTCGCGCAGCGGTGCACGGGCGAATGCTATACTCCTCGCATATGGCCGATTTCAAGCGCTACAACCCGAACCGCAGCCCGGACTGGAACTACGGAGGCAAGAAGTGGCGCCTCTCGCGCTCGAAGATCGAGTTCTTCGTAGAGTGCCCGCGCTGCTTCTACATAGACAACAAGCTCGGCACCAAGCGCCCCGGATACCCTGAGTTCACCCTCAACAAGGCCGTCGATACGCTCTTCAAGAAGGAGTTCGACGCGCATCGGAAGGCTGCGACCGCGCACCCGCTCATGACCCAGTACGGCATCGATGCCGTGCCGTTCCAGCACAAGAGCATCGATACATGGCGCGAGAACTTCGAGGGCGTCGAGTTCACGCACAAGGAGACCGGGCTCACGATCTCGGGCGCCGTGGACGACATCTGGGTAGCGCCGTCCGGCGAGCTCATCGTCGTCGACTACAAGTCCACGTCGAAGCCCGGCACCATCGAGGTGCTCGGCGATTCCAGCTGGAACGAGCAGTACAAGCGCCAGATGGGCGTGTATCAGTGGTTGCTCCGCAACAACGGCTTCGAGGTCTCGCCGATGGGCTATCTGGTCTACGCGAACGCGCATGACGACAAGGAAGCCTTCGATGGGAAGCTCGAGTTCGAGGTGACGGTCGTCGAGTGCGAAGGGCAGACCGAGTGGATAGACGAGGTGCTTCCGCGCATCAAGGAGACCCTGGAGTCTGACAGCATCCCGCCATCGGGCGACCTCTGCGAGTACTGCCCGTACCGCGAGGCGGCAGGCAAGAAGCTGCTCGCGCTCCATAAGGCTTCGAAGAAGTAGCGGCATGTGCTAGATTCCTTCTGGATCAGAAGGAAAGGATCATAGGAATGTCGACATGGTTTCGCGAGAACGGCCTCGCGCTTGCTGTCGCCGTTGCGTGCCTGGCGAGCGGAGCAGGCCTCGCTGCCCTCAGATACATCTAAGATACGCGGCGTCCCTGACGCCGCGTTCGTCTTTGGTATGCTGTGCTCATGGAAGTGAAGATGGAACCGTCATGGAAGGCGAGGCTCTCCGAGGAGTTCGGGAAGCCGTACTTCGAGCAGCTCACGGACTTCGTGAAGGAGGAGTACGCGAAAGGAAAGGTATACCCGCAGCCGAAGAACATCTTCCGCGCGTTCGACCTCACGCCCTTCGACGACGTGAAGGTGGTTATCCTCGGACAGGATCCGTATCATGGCGCGGGTCAGGCGATCGGCCTCTCGTTCGCGGTCGAGGACGGCGTTACGCTGCCGCCTTCCCTTCGCAATATCTACAAGGAGCTCGAGAGCGACCTCGGGAAGCCGGTATCGAACGCGAGCGGCGACCTGTCGCGATGGGCGAAGCAGGGCGTCCTGCTCCTGAACGCGACGCTCACGGTCCGTGCCTCGTCCGCAGGCTCGCATCAAGGCAAGGGCTGGGAAGTGTTCACGGATGCCGTCATAAGGGTCCTTTCCGAGGAGCGCGAGCATCTCGTATTCATACTGTGGGGCAACTATGCCCGCACCAAGGGCGCGCATATCGACCGCACGAAGCATCTCGTCATCGAGTCCGCGCATCCGTCGCCGTTCTCGGCCGCGAACGGGTTCTTCGGGAGCAGGCCGTTTAGCAGGGCGAACGCGTATCTCGAGGAGAACGGGGAGAGGCCGATCGACTGGTAGGAAATCCGAAACGGATATATAGTATCTGCAGATGTCGATAGGCTGTTGGCCTACTGCTCGCGCGTGCTCGGGATGCACACAACGGCAGTCGCATGTCCTCGCGTATAGTTCCATTGGCAGTGGCGACCTCTCCCTGGGCCGGAACGTTCCGGACCCATCCCAAAGGCACCGTGGCTCTCTTAGGGTCACGGTGCTTCCTCATTATCTGATACCTACCAGACCATCTCGCGGTCCTTCGGGGCACGGAAATGCCCGTCGCCCTTCTTCACGCCGAACGAGTCGTAGAACGGCTCGAAGTTCGAGACCGGGCCGTTGATGCGGAACACGCCCGGCGCATGCGGGTCCGTGAGGACCTGGGTCTTCGTGAACTCGGGGCGGGCGTTCTCGCGCTCGAACATGGCGAACCCGAAGAAGAACCGCTGCTCGGGCGTGAGGCCGTCGATGTCGTGGCGTCCCGCGCGCGCGAGCTGGAGCTTGTACGCGTCGAAGGCGATGGAGAGGCCGCCGAGGTCCGCGATGTTCTCGCCGAGCGTGAGCTTGCCGTTCACCTTCACGCCATCCGCGACCGTGTACGAGTCGAACTGCTTCTCGACCTTCCTGGCCTTCGCCATGAAGCGCTTACGGTCCTCCGCGGTCCACCAGCTCTTGAGGTTGCCCTTGGCATCGAACTTGGAGCCCTCGTCGTCGAAGCCGTGCGTTATCTCGTGCCCGATCACGGCGCCGATGGAGCCGTAGTTGACCGCATCGTCGAAATCGAAGCCGAAGAACGGCGGCTGGAGTATGGCGGCCGGGAACGCGATGTCGTTCATCGTGGGCTGGTAGTACGCGTTCACGGTCTGCGGGTACATGAGCCACTCCTTGCGGTCCATCGGCTTCCCGAGACGGCGCAAGTGGCGCTTATGCTCGTACTCGCTCGCGCGCAGGATGTTGCCGACGTAGTCGTCGGCCCGTATCTCGAGGCCCTTGTACGAGCGCCAGCGGTCCGGGTAGCCGATCTTCCGGTTGAAGGAGGCGAGCTTCAGGAGCGCCTTCCGCTTGGTCGCGGGGCTCATCCAGTCGAGCGATCGGATACGGGCCTCGTACGCCGTGAAGAGGTCGTCGACGAGGAGGTTCATCTTCTTCTTCGCCTCGGGCGGGAAGTGCCGCTCGACGTAGAGCTTCCCGAGCACCTCGCCGAGGCTGCCGTTCACGGTCGAGAGGACGCGGCGCCAGAGCGGCTTCATGGCCTTCACGCCCGTGAGCACGGTCCCGTAGAAGGAGAAGCTCTGCTTCACGAACGGCTCCGAGAGCGCCCCGGCATAGTCGTTCACGAGGTGGAAGGAGAGGTAGGTCTTCCAGTCCGCGATCGAGACCTCCTCGAGCATCGCGCTCGCGCGCTCGAAGAACGCGGGCTGCATCACGAGGTAGTAGCCGGCCTTCTGTCCGCCGATGCGCTTCAGATAGAGGTTCCAGTCGATCGCAGGCGCGAGCTTCTTCAGCTTCGCGAGCGTGAACTTGTGATAGATCGCGTCCGGATCGCGCATCACCTCCTTGCTCATCGATACCTTCGCGAGCGCGGTCTCGATGCGAAGCACGGTATCGCGCGAGGATGCGGATCCCTTCTTCGGGACTCCCATGAGCATGAACAGCTTCTCGACATGGCCGCGGTATGCCTCGCGCACGCGCTTCGATTCGGCGTCGTCCTTGAGATAATAGTCGCGGTCCGGCATGCCGAGGCCGTCCTGGCCGAGGTAGAGCGCATAGGATTCGCTATCCTTCATGTCCTGGTCGACGCCCGCGCCCCAGATGACGCCGACGTCCGCGCGATGGAGTTCCGCGATGACGCGCTGCAGGTCCTCCTGGTCCTCGATCGCGTCGATCTTCTCAAGGAGCGGGGACAGCGGCGCGAGGCCGAGCGCATTGCGGCGCTCCATATCCATGCCGGAGCGGTACAGGTCGCGGACCATCTGCTCGCTGCTTCCGGCAGGAAGCCCCTTCCTCTCGGCCACTTCCTCGACGATGGCGCGGACCTGCTTCTCGGTCTCGTACCGTACGATCATGAACGTGCCCCAGCGCGACTCCTCCTTCGGGATGGGATTCTTGTCCATCCATTTCTTGTGCGCGTGATGATAGAAGTCGTCCTGCGGACGGATTGAAAGGGTGAGTTCGGTCACGTCGAAGCCCCAGGAAGCGTGTTTCTTAGCCATGGCGTCCAGTATAGCCGCTATGGTATCGTCATCCTACTAAGGCACCCTTATATATGAACGTATCCAACGTACGCAGCAGGTTCCTGGCATTCTACGAGAAGCGCGGCCATGCGCAGGTCCCTTCCGCGCCGATCGTCCCAGGGAACGATCCGACGACCCTCTTCACGTCCTCCGGCATGCAGCCCCTGGTCCCGTACCTCCTCGGCGAGGCGCATCCGGCCGGCAACCGCATCGTGAACTCGCAGATGAGCTTCCGGGCAGGCGACATCGAGGAGGTGGGTGACAACCGCCATACGACGTTCTTCGAGATGCTCGGCAACTGGTCGCTCGGCGACTATTTCAAGCAGGAACAGCTCCCGTGGGTGTTCGAGTACCTCACCTCGAAAGAAGAGGGCCTCGGGCTCGACCCAGAGAAGCTCTACGTCACGGTCTTCGCCGGAGACGAGTCCACGGGCATGCCGGTCGACATGGAGGCGGTAGAGCTCTGGCAGAAGCTCTATAAGGAGAAGGGCATCGACGCCGGATTCCTCAACATCGGCTCCGAAGCGGACGGCTACGTGAAGGGCATGCAGGGCGCGCGCATCTTCGCGTATGACGCCAAGAAGAACTGGTGGAGCCGCGCGGGTGTCCCGGCGAACATGCCGGCAGGCGAGCCGGGAGGCCCTGATTCCGAGGTCTTCTACGACTTCGGGCTCCCGCATGACACCGCCTGGGGCCCCGAGTGCCATCCGAACTGCGACTGCGGCCGCTTCATCGAGATCGGGAACTCCGTGTTCATGCAGTTCGTGAAGCAGGAGGACGGCTCCTTCGCGAACCTCCCGAAGCAGAACGTGGACTTCGGCGGCGGCCTCGAGCGCCTCGCTATCGCCACGCTCGGCATCCCTGACGTGTTCGCGCTCGACGTGTTCGAGAAGCCGCGCGCCATCATCGAGGAGCGCTCCGGGAAGTCCTATGACGAGGACGAGGCCACGAAGAAAGCGTTCCGCATCATCCTCGACCACATGCGCGCGTCCTCGTTCATGCTCGCCGAGGGCGTGACGCCGTCCAATTCCGAGGCCGGCTACGTGCTCCGCCGCCTGCTCCGCCGTGCGATCCGCGAATCGGACCGCCTCGGCATCCATGACGCGGTCTTAGCGGACGTCGCTAAGGGGTACGGAGAGGTCTATGCGGACCATTACCCGCACGTGCTCGCGAACACGGAGAAGATTCGCGAGGAGATCGAGAAGGAAGAGGAGAAGTTCCGCAAGACCCTCACGACGGGCCTTCGCGAGCTCGAGAAGCTCGTATCCAAGGGAACCATCACCCCTGAGGACGTGTTCACCCTCTTCACGACCTACGGCTTCCCTATCGAGCTCACGGAAGAGATCGCGAACGAGCGCGAGATAGAGATAGACCTCGTAGCCGTGATGGAGCTCATGAAGAAGCACCAGGACACCTCGAGGGCAGGCGGCGCGCAGCGCTTCGCGGGCGGCCTCGCCGACCATGCCGAGCAGACGGTCCGGTATCACACCACGCACCACATCCTGCTCGCGGCGCTCCAGGCCGTGCTCGGTCCCGAGGTGAAACAGCGGGGCAGCAACATCACCTCCGAGCGCCTGCGCATCGACTTCAGCTCCCCTGGCAAGATGACGGACGAGCAGAAGTCGGAAGTGGAGAAGATCGTGAACGAGACCATCTATCAGGACCTTCCGGTCACCCGGACCGTGATGCCGCGCGAGGAGGCCGAGAAGCTCGGCGCGCAGATGGAGTTCGGCGTGAAGTACCCGGACATGGTGTCCGTGTACTCCGTGGGCCCGGTCCATGCTACCGAGGAGAACCCTGACATTCCGAACGCGTTCTCGCTCGAGTTCTGCGGCGGCCCGCACGTCACGAACACCAAGGAGATCCATGACGGCGATAAGACGTTCCGCATCGTGAAGGAAGAGGCGGTAGCATCCGGCGTCCGACGCATCAAGGCAGTGCTCGATTAGGTATCGTTTGATAGCAGAGAAGCCTCGCGCGATGCGCGAGGCTTCTTGGTTTTCGTCACGCGGCCACCGGCCCACGCTCCAGCCTGAGCTTCTCGAGCTTGGCCAAGAGCTGGAGGGCGAGGTGATATTTCTCGAATACTCCGTCACCCTGGTCAAGATAGTCGAAGAGGTCTCGCAGGTTCTCTTCCGTGTTCGCGCGGGCGAGCGCGATGCGGAAGGCCCGGTCCTCGCCTCCGACGGTGCACAGGTAGAGCGCCCTCTTGGCGTCAGCGAATGTCGGGAACGGGATACTGAGAGGGGACTCGGACATCGGTCTCTCCTTCGGCAAAAGGTCCAGCGATCACTGTCTCAGGTATGTCACAGATCGGCATATCGGGCAAATGGAGCTTTTCCCCGGCGTGAAGGAGACACAACTTCCCGGGTGTATACTTACCCCCGTACTATCCATAGCGAGGCTTTTCCACGTTTTCTATGCAAAAGAACCTGAATGACATCATCCCGCCGTCCCGCCGCCGTGCCATGGAAGGGGGAGACGTCCCTTCGTATACCCCTTCGGCACCTGTCGAGCGCCCCGCGTACGAGCGCCCCGTAGGGCCGCGCGCGAAGAAGCCGTCCAAGAAGTTCCCGGTTGGGACCGCGATCATCGGGCTCATCGTCATCCTCCTGTCCGCAGGCGCGCTCTTCGCGTTCTCCGGCGCCGAGGTCACGGTCACGGCGACCGAGAATCCGACGTCGGTCGCAGGCGAGTTTATCGCGACCGCGTCCGGCGGCGACCTGCCGTTCGAGGTAATCACCGTCGAGAAGGTGGCGAGCGTGAGCGTCGAATCCGAAGGAACCGAGACGGTGAACCAGTCGGCGCAGGGGACCATCGTCATCGAGAACAAGCAGGACGTCCCGCAGCAGCTCATCAAGAACACTCGCTTCGAGACGCCGGACGGGAAGATCTTCCGCATCCGCGACTCCGTGACCGTGCCGAAGGCCGCGAACGGCACTCCGGGCACGCTCGAGACCACCGTCTACGCGGATGCCACCGGCGAGAGCTACAACGTCGGTCCGACCACCTTCACGCTCCCAGGCCTCAAGGGAGGCAGCACCTTCACCCAGGTCACCGCAAGCTCGAAGGAGGCCATGAAGGGCGGATTCGCCGGCCCGCGCCCGAGCGTCGCTACTGCGACCCGCGAGAAGAAGGGTGACGAGCTCCGTGCCGAGCTCACGCCCGCAATCGATGCGGCGCTCAAGGCCGCGATTCCTGAGGGCTACGTCCTCATCCCGGGCGCGAGCCGCATGACCTACGAGCCGCAGCCGGACAGTGCAGCCGCAGGCGGCAAGGTGGAGATCTCCCAGAAGGCGACCGCTACCGCCGTGGTATTCCCGTCAGGAGCCCTCGCGAAGGCGCTCGCGTACCAGGTCGTGGGCTCCTATAGCGGCCAGCCGGTCACCCTCGAGAAGGAGAGCGGTCTCACGCTCGTTCCGGTAGGGGACCTTCCGGGCGTCGGCGCTACCGAGTTCGCGTTCTCGCTCTCAGGCACCGCTACCGTCCTCTGGACCGTGGACGAGAGCAAGATAGCGGCCGCCGTGGCCGGAAAGAGCCGTTCGAGCGCGGAAACCGTGCTCTCGGGCTTCCCGGAGGTGGAGCGGGCGTCCCTCGTCCTGCGCCCGTTCTGGAGCACCTCGTTCCCGTCGGACCCGGCGAAGATCAAGGTATCGGTCACGAACGGCGAAGAACCAAGCAAATAGTGGGATAACCGGTTGACGCTCATTCTCATCCTTGGTAGGATGATGAAGCTTCACATGGAGGTAAGTAAAGAAGGCGCAGCAACCGGCTCCGTAGAGGAGGTGCTTCCTAATTCCCTTTTCAGGGTACGGATGCCATCGGGAGAGCTCCAGCTTGCTTACCTCGCAGGAAAGATGCGTCTGCACAGGATCCGTGTGCTGGTAGGCGACCAGGTAGAACTGGTCGTCGACCCGTACGGGGGCCGCGCGCGCATCGTGAGGCGGCTAAGCTAATATCCCACGATGAAGGTACGCGCATCCGTTAAAGTTCAGCAGCCAGGCGATATCATCGTCCGCCGTCGCGGACGCTTGTACCGTATCAACAAGCGTAACCCACGCCGCAAGGCGCGCCAGGGCTAATCAGCCGCTTCCGTTTCTTCTTATCCTTTTCTTCTTCTAACCCTCGTATCCCATGCGTATCGCCGGCGTGACACTCCCTGACGACAAGCAGCTCGCATACGCGCTGCCTCTTATCTTCGGCATCGGCCCGAAGCGCGCGCTCGACATCCTCAAGGAGGCCGGCGTCGAGGCGACCCGCAAGGGAAGCGATCTCTCCGCTGACGAGGAGCAGAAGATCCGCACCCTTTCCGAGGCCTACACCATCGAGGGCGAGCTCCGCCGCGAGGAGAGCCAGAACATCAAGCGCCTCAAGGACATCCGTTCCGCACGCGGCATCCGCCATGAGCGCCGCCTCCCGGTCCGCGCGCAGCGCACCAAGACGAACTCCCGCACCGTCCGCGGAAACACCCGCAAGACGATGGGCAGCGGCCGCCGTACGCTCGAGAAGACATAATCCTGAGCTCACTTTTTATCCAACGACTAAATTACTATGGGAAAGAAACGCATCATCAAGAAGTCCGGGAAGGGCATGGACCAGGGTCGCAAGGACCGCGCGATGTCCAAGGCCGTCAAGAAGCGCCTCGAGCGCGGCGTCCTCCATGTCGAGGCTACCTTCAACAACACGAAGGCCGTCCTCACCGACGAGAAGGGCAATGCGATCATGTCCTCTTCGGCAGGTGCTCTCGGCTTCTCCGGTGCGCGCAAGTCCACTCCCTACGCTGCCGCTAAGGTCGGCGAGCTCCTCGGCGACAAGGCCCTCCTCATTGGCGTCAAGGAGGCTTCCGTCGTCATCCGCGGCATCGGCGCCGGCCGCGAGTCCGCGCTCCGCGCGTTCGCTGGAAAGGGCATCGCTATCCGCGCCATCAAGGATGCGACCCCGGTCCCGCACAACGGCCCTCGCCCTAAGAAGGCTCGTCGCGTATAGCCCTAGAACCCCTCTTTACCTATGAAAATCGGACCTAAGTACAAGATCGCGAAGCGCCTCGGCGCATCCGTCTTCGAGAAGACCCAGACCCAGAAGTTCGCGATCGCGGAGGAGCGCGCAGCGCGCAACAAGAAGGGACGCCGCCAGAACCAGACCGAGTTCGGCAAGCAGCTCCTCGAGAAGCAGAAGGTCCGCATGACCTACGGCCTCTCCGAGAAGCAGTTCAGCAACTACGTCGCTACCGCTACCTCGACGCACGGACAGCCGCCTGCGCAGACCCTCCACCGCCTCCTCGAGATGCGTCTCGACAACATCGTCTACCGCCTCGGCCTCGCGCCGACGCGCCGTGCTGCTCGCCAGATGGTCTCCCACGGCCACATCACCGTGAACGGCGTCAAGACGACGATCCCGTCCCGCGCCATGCGCGTCGGCGAGAAGATCGCCGTCCGCGACGGCTCCAAGGGCGCCGTGCTCTTCGAGAACTTCGCTGAGAAGTTCAACGAGCGCCCGACGCTCTCTTCGTGGCTCTCATGGGATGCCAAGAAGATGGAGGGCGGCATGCAGGAAGTACCGACCGAGGAGGCAGCGTCTCCTGCGGGCGACCTCATCGCCGTGCTCTCGTTCTACAGCCGCTAGTCTTTATACGTTCAGCACCATTGTTGGTCTAATCTGATTGAGTCATGGAAAACAACATCACGCTCCCGTCTAAGCCCCGCGTCGTCTCCGAGGAAGGCGTCCAGGGAATCTACGAGATAGATTCGCTCTATCCGGGCTACGGCCACACCCTCGGCAACTCGCTCCGCCGCATCATCCACGCGTCCCTTCCGGGCGCAGCCGTCACCTCGGTGAAGATCGAGGGCGTCTCGCACGAGTTCGCTACCATGGAGGGCGTTCGCGAGTCCGTCATGGAGGTGCTCCTCAACCTCAAGCGCGTGCACTTCATGCTCCACGGCGACGAGCCGCAGACCATCTCGCTTTCCGTGAAGGGCCCTAAGCAGGTCACCGCAGCGGACTTCAAGCTTCCTTCTCAGGTCGAGATCGCGAACCCGGACACGCACATTGCTGACGTCTCGGGCAAGGTGTCGTTCGAGCTCGAGGCGACCATCGAGCGCGGCCTCGGCTACGTCGCTCGCGAGGTTCTCACGAAGGAGAAGGTGGACATCGGCACCATCGCGCTCGACGCGACGTTCACCCCGATCCGCCGCGTGAACTACGAGGTTGAGAACATGCGCGTCGGAGACCGCACGGACTTCAACCGCCTCCGCATCCTCATCGAGACCAACGGCACCATCACCCCGCGCGAGGCGCTCGAGCGCTCGATCGAGACCATGATCCAGCAGCTCTCGGCAGTGATCGGCTTCCAGGAGGCATCAGCCTCCGCTGACGAGGCTGAGTTCGCGCCGAAGGCCGCGACCGTCTCGGAGAAGGCTCCGGGCAAGGACCCTGCGAAGGTGAAGATCGAGGAGCTCGGGCTCGGCTCGCGCATCGAGACCGCGCTCGACGAGGCGGGCATCAAGTCCGTCGCAGGCCTCGTGAAGAAGACCCCGTCGGCGCTCAAGGACCTCGACGGCGTCGGCGACAAGGCCGTCGCTGAGATCGTCGAAGCCCTCGACAAGCTGGGCCTCGAGCTCAAGGGCGAGTAATATAAGGAAGATTTGGACTCCGGTCGGAAATCGTGTTAAAACAAGCATATGCGCCATCACCACAAAGGAAGGACGTTCGGACGACCGCATGACCAGCGCGTAGCGCTCATGCGTTCCCTCATGCGTTCCCTCATAATCCACGAGCGCATCTCGACGACCGAGGCCAAGGCCAAGGAGCTCCGTCCAATGATCGAGAAGCTCGTGTCTCACGCTCGCGTCGATTCCGTCGCGAACCGCCGCCTCGTGAACGCGAAGCTCGGCAACGACGACGAATCGACCGCGAAGCTCTTCGCGACGATCGCTCCTCGCTACGTCGAGCGCGCAGGCGGCTACACCCGCATCGTGAAGCGCGCGGCTACCGCGACCGACGGCCGCAAGCAGGCGTATATCGCATTCGTATAACATGACTACCACCAAGACACAGAAGGGAGAGCGCACGCTCTACACGATCGACGCCGCAGGCGGCTCGCTCGGACGCGTCGCGTCTGAGGCCGCCTCCGTGCTCCTCGGCAAGAAGTCCGCGCAGTACCTCCAGAACGAGGTCATGCCGGTCGAGGTTGAGATCGTGAACGCGTCCAAGCTCGTGATGACCGAGAAGCGCATCAAGGGCAAGGAGTACACCCGCTACACCGGCTTCCCAGGAGGACTCCGCGTCACGTCGCTCTCGAACCTCCTCATGAAGAAGGGCGTCAGCGAGGCTATCCGCAAGGCCGTGGACGGCATGATCCCGCGCAACAAGCTCCGCAAGGAACGCATGAAGCGCCTTACTATCACCGATTAATCTTTACTATGCCCGAGAACACTCAGTCCTACGTCACCGCCGTCGGCCGTCGCAAGACCGCCAGCGCTCGCGTGAAGATGACTCCTGCGAAGGAGAGCTCTGTCACCGTGAACGGCCAGACCGCCCGCGAGTACTTCAAGACCGCCGAGCGCGAGTCCATCACCGGCGACGTCTTCCGCGCAGGCGAGTGGAAGCGGGAGTACGAGGTGAAGGCTATGGTGAAGGGAGGCGGCGTCGCAGCCCAGGCTGAGGCCGTCCGTCACGCGATGGCGCGCGCCCTTACGCTCATCGAGGAGGGCAGCCGCCCAGCCCTCAAGGCTGCAGGCTTCCTCAAGCGCGATCCTCGCGCGGTGGAGCGCAAGAAGCCAGGACTCCGCAAGGCCCGCAAGAGCCCGCAGTGGTCCAAGCGCTAGATTCGATACGACAAAACCCGGCGGAAGCCGGGTTTTGTCTTTGCTTCATCCTTCCCGTACCGGGCATGGGGTATCATGTGATCATCAGCTAACCACCTGCCTATGAAAGGATTCGTCACAGACATCGAGAAGGAGACCCTGGACAACGAGAACTTCCGCAAGGTCCTCTACACGGCGTCGTACATGCAGCTCGTCGTCATGAGCATCGAGCCCGGCGACGACATCGGAAAGGAGATCCACGGACAGGACCAGTTCATCCGTGTGGAAGCAGGGAGCGGAAAGGCGATCCTCGACGGAGAGGAGCATGCCCTTGCGACCGACTCGGCTACCGTGATCCCGGCAGGTACCGAGCACAATATCGTGAACACCGGCTCCGAGCCGTTGAAGCTTTATACGATCTACGCCACTCCGCATCACGAGGACGGCGTCGTGCATGCCACGAAGGCGGACGCAGAGAAGGACGATGAGGAGTTCGTCGGCGATACCACGGAATAAGCTATTAGGACGGATGCTATGAAAAACCTCGATCCAAAGGCAGTCTGGCTGTTCTTCGCGGGCTCGCTCGTGCACGTGCTGTGGCTCTCGTTCGTGATCGCACTTGCCGTTATCTCAATAGCGGTAGACGAGACAGGATTCCTCGATCTCGGAGAGGTAATCGGCTGGTGCGTCGTCGCGCTCATCGCGTTCGCATTCCTCTCGTACGGCTGGTCCGTACTCTCGTACCGGTTCTTCAAGTACGAGCTCACGGAGCTCGGCTTCCGGAAGGAGTCCGGCGTGATCTACAAGAAGTACGTCACGATACCGTACACCCGCATCCAGAACGTCGACATAGACCGCGGCATCCTCGCGCGGCTCCTCGGACTCTCTGACCTCATGATCCAGACCGCGGGCACGAGCGCGTCGTTCTCCCGCTATGGCATGGCAGGCGCTGGCGCCGAAGGCAGGCTTCCAGGACTCGCGAAAGCGGATGCCGAAGCGCTCCGTGACGAGCTTATCCAGCGCGCGAGCCAGGCATCGAAGGGACAGGGTCTCTAGCTGCTATCATTAGGCGATGCTAAGGAACCTGAACTCCGAAACGCCACGCGGCTTCACGCTCATCGAGCTCCTCGTCGTGATCGCCATCATCGGCATCCTGTCCGCGGTGGTGCTCGCGTCGTTGAATACCGCGCGCGAGCGCAGCCGCAACACGAGCTACGTCGCGCAGATCAGGGAGTACCAGAAGGCGCTCGCGCTCCATTACAGCGCCCAGGGCAGCTACCCGGGCAACAGCACCTGGGGCTGCGTCGGCACCGGCTATCCGGGAGGCGTATGCTGGAACAGCGCCGGATACAACGAGTCGAACACGACAGCCGTTGCGTTCCGCGCAGCGGTCTCGCCCTACATAGACGCGAGCAAGGTGCCGGGTCCTACGGACCGGGTATACGGACCCATGTACCGGCCAGCCGGCAGCGGGTACGAGTTCATACTCATGCTCGAGGGTGACGTTACGTGCCCGATCGGAACGAAGATCGTGGATGCCGGCGCCGCTTCGCAGAACCTCACTCGCTGCAACATAACCTCTCAGGGACTCTAGGCCGAAGCCTGTCCTAAGGGAAGTTGTTATTTGGAGATAGCGACATTTCTTAATATTCTTAATGAATGCAGTACCGTCCTCGTGCGCGCAGCGGCTTCACCCTCATCGAGCTCCTCGTCGTGATTGCGATCATCGGTATCCTGTCCGCGGTGGTGCTCGCGTCCTTGAATACGGCGAGGATGGGCGCGCGCGACGCGAAGCGGAAGTCTGACCTGCTGCAGATATCGAAGGCGCTCGAAGTCTACTATCTCGCCACCGGGCAGTATCCTGGCGAGACCTCTTGCGATTCCAGTCTCGGGAGCTCAGGTGGCGCGTGCACTGCCCTCACCGGAACCGACTGGGACCCGGCATCTTTTATCCATGCGGCGCTCGTGCCTACGTATATTCCGGACCTTCCGGTCGACCCGGTCAACAACACGACGTATTACTACACGTACGAGCCGCAGGTGTCAGGGGCCGACTACTGTCTCCGGGTCAATCTCGAACGAGGAGGCTTGTATCGTCTTAAGAACGGCGACACCGCGATAAACTGCTAGATATGCGCATGAAGGAAACCCGCGGCTTCACGCTCATCGAGCTCCTCGTCGTGATCGCCATCATCGGCATCCTCAGTGTTGTGGTGCTCGCGTCGCTCAATACCGCCCGCGAGAAGGCTCGTAATGCGAGCTACGTCGCACAGATGAAGGAATATCAGAAAGCGCTTGCATTGCATTTCAGTGCACAAGGAAGCTATCCAGGGAATGCCACGTGGGCATGCCTCGGCATCGGACACCCTGGGGGCATGTGCTGGGATAATGCGTCATACAACGAGACGAACGGAACGGCCATAGCGTTTCGGAACGCCGTCTCTCCGTACATGGATGCCACGAGAGTCGCTGGTCCGACGGACCGCTACTATGGCTCCATGTACCATACGAATGGGAGCGGGTACGACATGATACTCATACTCGAAGGCGAGGTACCATGTCCCATCGGTACGAAAGTAACAGCAAGCCAGTATTCGGAACGGAACATTACCCGCTGCAGCGTATACAACCAGGGACTCTGATCAGCCCAGTCCGGCAGGTATCCTTAGCAAGCATTTCGATACATAATCTCTATTGACATGCGATACCGCGCCAAGAATCCCGCCGGCTTCACCTTGATCGAGCTACTGGTGGTAATCGCGATCATCGGCATACTCTCCGCCGTCGTGCTCGCATCCTTGAATACGGCACGCGAGCGCAGTCGCAACACGAGCTACGTCGCGCAGATCCGGGAGTACCAGAAGGCGCTCGCGATCTATCATTCCGACACCGGGAACTATCCAGGTAACGCAGCATGGGCCTGTATAGGAACCGGCTTTCCAGGCGGTCTCTGCTGGGATGCGACCTACACGGAGTCAACTTCCGCTTCTATCACGCTCCGGAATGCGCTCGCCCCATTCATTGACGTCACGAGGATACCCGGGCCGTCCGACAGGACCTACGGCCCCATGTATCACACGAGCGCGAGCGGATACGAGATCATCATGATACTCGAAGGGGATACTACGTGCCCGATTGGTACCAAGAATGCAGGGTCGCAGTATGTGACCGCGAAGGTCACGAGGTGCAATATCACCCCGTAGCGGAGCCAGAGCTTTTGACTGGCAACTCCGCTTCAGGCATAGTCTATGTATATGGATGAAGACCTTATCGTAGAGCGCGACGGCGCCGAAGAGGACGGGATGAGCGAGACGGAGCTCGAGGAGCAGGAGTCCCGCACGGATACTAAGCTCGCGAAGATGCGCGCAGAATTGGCGAGCGCTAAGCAGGAGAGCAAGGATAATCTCGACGGCTGGCAGCGCGCGAAGGCTGACTACGTGAACGCGCTCAAGCGCTTCGAGGAGGAGCGTGCGGACGCCATGAAGCTCGGGACCCTGAAGGCATCCCGCGCGTTCATCACCGCAATGGACTCGCTCGCGCGCGCGGAGCAGGCAGGCGAGATCCCTGCCTCGTTCCAGGCGATCGCGAAGCAGCTCCATGACGCGGCCGGGAGCCTGGGCCTGGCGCAGTTCGGTGCCGTAGGCGAAGCGTTCGATCCTGCGCTCCATGAGGCCCTCGGACAGGATCCGGTGGACGCGCCCGAGAAGGACGAGACGGTCACGGCCGTCCTCGAGGCGGGATGGAAGGCCGGAGACCTCGTGGTCCGTCCGGCCAAGGTGCGCGTCGGGAGCTTCGGCGCATAGGGCTTGAACCCGGGCGCGGGAAGCGTAAAATATAGGGTACTAGGGCGATTTTATAGGGAGCCGTTATCCAACTAGCATATTCACACTATGGGAAAGATCCTCGGTATCGACCTCGGAACCACGAACTCGGCCATGGCCATCATGGAGGGCGGCGAGCCGCGCGTCCTCGAGAACGCGGAAGGCACGCGCACGACCCCGTCGGTGGTAGCGATCGCGAAGAACGGCGAGCGCCTCGTCGGCACGCTCGCGAAGCGCCAGGCGGTGACGAACCCGAAGAACACCATCTACGGCATCAAGCGCTTCATGGGCCACTCGTTCAAGGACGAGGTGGTGCAGAAGGACAAGGATGTCGTCCCGTACGAGATCAAGGCAGGGCAGAGCGGCGGCGTGGAGGTGCATCTCGGCGACAAGGACTTCCGTCCTGAGGAGGTCTCCGCGATGATCCTCTCGAAGCTGAAGGCTGACGCCGAGAAGAAGCTCGGCGAGACCATCACGCAGGCCGTGATCACGGTACCGGCGTACTTCGACGATGCGCAGCGCGCAGCCACGAAGGCGGCCGGCCAGGTCGCGGGCCTCGAGGTGCTCCGCATCATCAACGAGCCGACGGCGGCGGCGCTCGCGTACGGCTTCAATAAGAAGAAGGAGGAGAAGATCGTCGTGTATGACTTCGGCGGAGGAACCTTCGACGTGTCCGTGCTCGAGGTGGGTGACGACGTGATCGAGGTGAAGTCCACGGACGGCGACAGCCACATGGGCGGACGCGATATTGACCAGAAGATCGTCCGCTACCTCGCGGAGGAGTTCAAGAAGGAGTCCGGCATCGACGTCACGAAGGACCCGCTCGCGCTCCAGCGTCTCGACGAGGGCGCCGAGAAGGCGAAGCACGAGCTCTCGACAGCAGCCGAGACCGAGGTGAACATCCCGTTCATCACCGTGGGCGCTGACGGCAACCCGCAGCACCTCCTCGTGAAGCTCTCCCGCGCGACGCTCGAGTCGCTCGCGGACGAGTACATCACCCGCTCCATCGACATCACCAAGCGCGCGCTCGAGGCGTCCGGCATCAAGGCCGGCGAGGTGAGCGAGGTCATCCTCGTGGGCGGACAGACCCGCATGCCGAAGATCCAGGACGAGGTGGAGAAGCTCTTCGGCAAGAAGCCGCACCGCGACGTGAATCCGGACGAGGTGGTCGCCATCGGCGCTGCCATCCAGGCCGGCATCCTCCAGGGCGACGTGAAGGACATCCTCCTCGTCGACGTCATCCCGCTCTCGCTCTCCATCGAGACCATGGGCGGCGTGGCGACCAAGCTCATCGAGCGCAACACCGCGGTGCCTACCTCGCGCTCCCAGGTGTTCTCGACCGCATCCGACAACCAGACCTCGGTAGAGATCCACGTAGTGCAGGGCGAGCGCGCCATGGCTGCGGACAACAAGTCGCTCGGCCGCTTCAACCTCGACGGCATTCCGCCGGCGCCTCGCGGACTCCCGCAGGTCGAGGTCTCCTTCGATCTCGACACGAACGGCATCCTCACCGTGAAGGCGGTGGAGAAGACCACCGGCAAGGAGCAGTCCATCCGCATCGAGGGCTCTACCGGACTCTCAGAGGCCGACATCGAGAAGATGAAGGCGGACGCCGAGGCGCATGCCGGCGAGGACGCGAAGCGCAAGGAGCTCGTTGAGGCGAAGAACCTCGCGGAGCAGCTCATCTATACCGCGGAGAAGTCCATCAAGGATGCGGGCGAGAAGGCGCCGGCAGACGTCGTCACGGAAGTGAACGAGAAGATCGCCCTGCTGCGCACCGCGCGCGAAGGAGAGGATCTGGATGCTATCAAGACCGCGTCCGAGGCGCTTTCCACCTCGCTCTCGAAGATCGGCGAGGCCATGATGAAGGAGCAGCCGGCGGGGGGAGAGGCTCAGGGCACCGACACGCCTCCTGAGGCCGCCACCGACGCCGAGTTCAGCGAGGAAAAGCCGAAGGAATAAGGTTTCTTGAATATAGATTAATGGCCGGAGCACCCGCTCCGGCCATTGACTTTTGCATAGTTATGGTATATTATATCTCCAACGTCAATTCGCGTCCTTCGGGACACCGGAATTCGGAGATCTTTCCATGCGCAACACCGTCAAGGCTCTGCTTGGCCTCGCTGTCGCCTGCGCTATGCTTGCGCCGGCCGTCACAAGCGCCCAGGCGCGCGGCTATGAGTTCAAGCTCAACGGCACGACCATCCAGACCACGCAGAACATGTCAGGTCCGGGCGGCTGCAATTCAGTCCTTGTCAACAAATACACCGGCAGGCCCGAGTGCCCGGCGAACACGATCGCCAGCCCGCAGACCGTCTGGGAAAGCATCGTCTTCAGGCACTGTCCCATCAACACCAGAGGGGAATCGTCCTGCATCGGCGGCTTCGTGGCTGTCGCGCCGAACGACCGGGTCAACTGCCCGCAGACTCCCGGCCAGTGCCGGTACTACCGCATCGCGCCGACCTACGGGTACCGGGAGCGGAGCGAGGTGAACGTGGGCTACATCAGCAGGCTCGGCCGCTACCTCTGGATCGCACGTCCGGCAGGCGAGTACTGGGACCTGTTCGGCCGATGCTTCAACGCGCAATACACCATGGACCGTCGCGGCGCCTGCTAGAGGCGTCACGGCACACCAAGGGCGATCGACATCATGTCGGTCGCCCTTTCTCATTTCGTACGGTTTTTGCGACGGAAAATCACGCGGTGTATAGTGCATGCATGGCGAAGAACTATTACGACATCCTGGGTGTAGACAAGAAGGCGACGCAGGACGACGTGAAGAAGGCGTTCCGCAAGCTCGCGCAGAAGCACCACCCCGACAAGGGCGGCGACGAGGCGAAGTTCAAGGAGATAACGGAGGCATACAGCACGCTCTCGGACGAGAAGAAGCGCCGCGAGTACGACTCGTACGGACAGACCTTCAACGGCGGCGGTCCAGGCGCGGGCGGCTTCGGCGGGTTCGACCCGTCGCAGTACGGCGGATTCGGCAACGGCGGCGTGGAGTTCGACCTGAACGACCTCTTCGAGGGCTTCGGGGACATATTCGGAGGCGGACGCCGCCAGCAGGCGAAGCGCGGCCGCGACATCTCCATCGACATCGAGGTCTCCTTCAAGGAATCCATCCTCGGCGGCGACCGTTCCGTCCTCATAACGAAGACCGGAACCTGCGACACCTGCGAAGGCTCGGGCGCGAAGCCGGGCACCGCGATGGAAACCTGCAAGACCTGCAACGGCCAGGGCAAGCTGCACGAGACGCGCAACTCGCCGCTCGGAAGCTTCACGAGCGTCCGCACCTGCCAGACCTGCGAAGGGTCCGGCAAGATCCCAAAGGAGAAGTGCCCGACCTGCTCCGGGCACGGCGTGCTCCGCAAGGAGGAGGAGATCAAGATTACGATCCCGAAGGGAATCGACGACGGCGTAATGATGCGCATGACGGGCCGTGGCGAAGCCGTGAAGGGAGGCGCGTCCGGCGACCTCTACATCAAGGTCCATGTGAAGCCGCATCCGGTCTTCAAGAAGGAGGGCATGAACCTCGTCATGACGATGCCAATGAAGCTCACAGATGCGCTCCTTGGTACCACCGCCACCATCGAGACCGTGGACGGCAAGAAGCTCGAGGTTAAGATCCCGGCCATGAACGAGGCGCAGCAGACGCTCCGCCTGAAGAACAAGGGCGTCTCCGTCGACGGGAACGAAGGCGACCTCCTCATCCGTCTCGTCGCGACGCTCCCGAAGAAGATCTCAGGGAAGGCGAAGAAGGCGATCGAGGAGCTGAAGGCAGAAGGACTTTAGATAACGCTTTCCACAAACCTTTGGTTGACTAGCGCCTTGGTCTTGCTAGAGTACGTGTAATGGCTTCGGCCTGCCCCCGCCCCGAAAGGGCGGGGGAAAACGTTTATGTATCCAGTGATGGCAGACATGTCGCAATTATCGCCTTCACAAGCATCTGGAAAGTATCCTTATCGACCGTAGCGAGCTTGCTCGTAAGGCGCCTCCTATCGATTGAACGTATCTGAGATAAGAGAGCTACCGCCTCTGATCGAGCGACCACTCCGAGAGGGAAGTAGTGTTTTCCCTTCTTGGCTTTCGTCGTGAGAGGCACGATGAGACAGGTGTCAGCGCTGAACTTCTTCAAGATAAGAACTGGTCGGGTAAATAATGGACTCGTACCGTCCTGTTCAAATCCCACGTTCTCTCCGATTGCACACCACCAGACCTCTCGCTCATGGAAGAATACTGATCCCGGGATCGCGTTCAGTCGTACTTTTATGGGATGCCAGAGCGCATAATCCTTCTGCTGCATGAGGCGATAGTAGCGTTTGCAACGTAGGCATATCCTGAAATTTCCCTAAAGGAATGATAGTATTTATGTGCAGGGCACGTGTGTACCAAGCCCTGCCTTTCGGCACTCGCCGCGGCCCCGCCAGAGATGGCGGGGAACATTTTTATGAATTGATACGGTACGAGGGGTATACTGTCAGATATGGATGCACTCAATTCGTTCACAACCGGTGGCCTTGGCGACATCGTCGGCTTCGTCGGGAACTTCCTCGTGCTGCTCGTGCTCGCTGCGCTCTTGTTCTTCTTCGCACTCCGGGCAGGGCGCTCGCTCCTCATATCGCTCATCCTCTCGCTCTATGTGGGCTTCGCCATCTTCACGGTCTTCCCGTACAAGGAGATGGTTATCGTAGGGGATACGCCGCTCGTGCGCGCGGTCTGCGGCATCGCGCTCTTCGCGGCATTCACATTCTTCCCGTATGTCCTGCTCCGTCGCGTGGCGTCCGCAGGCACGATGCGCATCCATCCGCTGGCTCTTGCCATCCTCGCGCTCGTGACAGGCGGGTTCGTGCTCGCGCTCGGGTACCACGTCCTCAACATCGCGGCCGTGATCCCGCTCTCGCCATCCTTGGACGCCTTGTTCGCACCGGACCAGTACTTCTTCTGGTGGTTCCTCGCGCCGCTCGCGGGAACCTACCTCACGACGCGATAAGAAACGGCAGAAATAAAGCGTTCTGTGGTATAATGAACGCTTCATGGCTGAAACAGGGACCAAGAAGAAGATACGCACCCTGGCGGTCGTACGGGACTATTTCAAGGCCGGATCGAAGTATCCGGTGCTCTTCGCGCTGGTATTCGTCGGCCTCGTTACCATCGAGATCTCGGGTGTCGTCTCGCCGCTCTTCATAAAGCAGTTCATCGACCAGATCTCGACCGGCGACATCTCGGACGCTGCCGTTAAGGCGCTCTTTCTCACGCTCCTCACCTATGCGGGTGTCGTGTTCATCGGCTGGATCGGCCGCCGCATCCAGATGCTCTCGCTGCAGTACCTCGAGGCGAAGGTGATGGTGGATCTCTACAACAAGGCGTTCGCGTACCTCATCGGGCACTCGCACGACTTCTTCACGAAGAACTTCGCCGGCACGCTCCAGCGCCGGGTCAGCAAGTACGCGCAGTCCTTCGAGTCCGTGCTCGACATCTTCGCGTTCGGATTCTTCTCGACCGGCGTGTTCGCGATCGGCGTCATCGTGGTCCTCATCCAGCGGAACGTGTACCTCGGCCTCGGGCTCCTCGCCTGGACCGTGCTCTTCATCTGGATCCAGACGGTCATGACCCGCTGGCGTCAGCCGCTGCGCGTCGCGCGCTCCGCGGCCGAGAGCACCGTCACAGGCGTGATCTCCGACTCCGTGAGCAACCAGTCCACCATAAGCCTCTTCGCGGCGGACAAGCACGAGCGCGGCATCCTCGCGAACGCGGTAGATGTCTGGTACAAGGCCACGATCAGGTCCTGGAACGCCGATACCTGGATCATGAGCATCCAGGGCCTCTTTGCCATCGCCATCGAGATAGCGATTCTCGGCGGCGCGGTCCTCCTCTGGCAGCAGGGCCTCCTCACGGTGGGAGACTTCGTGCTCATCCAGGTCTACATCCTCGCGCTCATCGACCGCGTCTGGGGCATCGGCAACAGCATGCGCCGCCTCTTCAGCGCGTTCGCGGACGCCAATGAGATGATCGAGATATTCGACACGCCCCATGCGGTCAAAGATATCGAGGGAGCGAAGCCGCTCGTCGTCGACAAGGGCGCCATCACGCTCGAGAAGGTCTCCTTCGGATTCAGCGAGGAGCGCGTGATTCTCGAGGACTTCAATCTCTCGATCAAGGCAGGCGAGAAGATCGCGCTCGTCGGACCGTCCGGTGCCGGCAAGTCCACCGTTACGAAGCTGCTGCTTCGCATGTACGACGTCACGGAGGGCACCGTGCGCGTGGACGGACAGGATATCGCGAAGGTGACCCAGGAGAGCCTCCGTTCGGCTATCTCGTTCGTACCCCAGGAGCCGATCCTCTTCCACCGGTCGCTGCGCGACAATATCCGCTACGGACGTCCTGATGCGTCTGACGAGGAGGTTATCGAGGCCGCGAAGAAGGCGCACTGCCACGAGTTCATCTCCGGGCTCGCGGAAGGATACGACACGCACGTGGGCGAGCGCGGCGTGAAGCTCTCGGGCGGCGAGCGCCAGCGCGTGGCTATCGCGCGCGCGATCCTCAAGAACGCGCCGATCCTCATCCTCGACGAGGCGACGTCCGCGCTCGACTCGGAGTCCGAGGCGCTTATTCAGGACGCGCTCCGCGTGCTCATGGAAGGGAAGACGGTTATCGTGATCGCGCACCGCCTCTCCACCATCATGACCATGGACCGCATCGTCGTTATAGAAGGCGGGAAGATCGCGGCGGAAGGAACGCACGACGAGCTCGTAAACCATACGGGCGGGCTGTACCAGAAGCTCTGGAGCATCCAGGCGGGCGGGTTCGTGGACGATAGCAAAACTGAGTTTTCCTAGCGCTCGGGCGTGATACGATATTTCCACCATGTCAGCACTTGATGAGATCCGCGCAGAGCGTCTGAGAAAGCTGAAGCTCCTTGAGGAGAAAGGCATCACGCCGTACCCGAATCGCACCAAGCGCACCCACGAGATCGGCCAGGTCCTTGGCGGGTTCAACGTGCTCGAGACCGAGGGCGGCAATCTCATGGTTGCCGGACGCGTCCGTGCCATTCGCACGCACGGCGGCTCCTCGTTCGTTGACATCGAGGACGGGACCGGCCGCATCCAGCTCTTCCTTAAGAAGGACGAGATCGGCGCCGAGCCCTTTGCGCTCTTCCAGGACACGGTGGACACCGGCGACTTCATCGAGGTGACAGGTACGCCGATGCGCACCAAGAGCGGCCAGGAGAGCCTCATGGTCTCCGTATGGCAGATCCTCTCGAAGACGCTCCGTCCGATCCCGGACGAGTGGTACGGCCTCGCTGACGAGGACGAGCGGTTCCGCCGCCGGTACCTCGACATGCTCCTCAACAAGGACGTGCTCGAGAACGCGAAGAAGCGCTCCGTGTTCTGGAATAGCATCCGTACGTACCTCCTCGCGCGCGAGTTCGTGGAGGTAGAGACGCCGGTCCTCGAGAACACCACGGGAGGCGCCGATGCGCGCCCGTTCGTGACGCATCACAACGCGCTCGATATCGACGTGTACCTGCGCATCTCTGCCGGCGAGCTCTGGCAGAAGATGCTCCTCGTGGGCGGACTCCCGAAGACCTTCGAGATCGGCCGCATCTTCCGTAATGAGGGCATGTCCCGCGAGCATCTCCAGGACTACACCCAGCTCGAGTTCTATCAGGCCTACTCGGACTACGAGGAGGGCATGCGCATGATCACGGACTTGTACCGGACCGTTGCGTACGAGACCTTCGGCACGCTCGAGTTCATCATCGGCGAGCATACGGTGGACCTTGGGAAAGACTGGGAGACCTACGACTTCTGCGAGGTCATCAGGAAGGAGTACGGCCTCGATCCGCTCACGGCCACTCTCGACGAGGTGAAGGCGGCGCTCGCGAAGGCAGGCATCGAGAAGGACATGGACACCATGAGCGTCGAGCGCGGCGTGGACCTCCTCTGGAAGAAGGTCCGCAAGACCGTCTCGGGCCCCGGCTTCCTCATCGGCGTGCCGGTATACCTCGAGCCGCTCGCGAAGAAGAGCGAGAAGGACCCGAGGGTCGTGGAGCGCTTCCAGGTCATCCTCGCAGGCAGCGAGATGGGGAAGGGCTTCTCCGAGCTCAACGATCCTGTGGACCAGAAGGAGCGGTTCATGAAGCAGCAGGCGCTCCGGGATGCCGGCGACGACGAGGCGCAGATGGCGGACATGGACTTCGTGGAAGCGCTCGAGTACGGCATGCCGCCAGCCTTCGGCTTCGGTCTCTCTGAGCGCCTCTTCAGCTTCCTCATGAACAAGGACGTGCGGGAGGCTCAGCTGTTCCCCTTGATGCGCCCTCGCGACTAGAGCGCGTTTCCCCACCCCGAAACGATATCTGACGTTCGCTTTCCTGAGCGGCATGCTTTACTGGATGCGTACGAGGGAGATGTGCATGCTATTGGTTATCGTGTTTTTTCCATGGACGGTCATCGGCATCGGCCACTTCGCGCACCAGTGGTTCACTCAGAGGAACTGGAATCGTGCGCTCGACCGTTCATTCTTTCAAGGATTAGCGTCTTTCATAGTGGTTATCCTGCTCATATCTGAGGCGAGAATACCCTTAAAATAGGCTCTTTTATGGCGAGCGCAGAACGCGCTCGCTTTCACATAACCCCCGCAGCCTTGAACAGGTATCGCGGGGGTTGCATATTTTAAATAGGTGTGGTATGGTATCTAGAGAGCAAACGGGCTAGTCCCGTCGATTGCTCCCCGGTCTTTTCAAGGAATTGAAGGAGGTCCGCTATGGGCGTTGTCTATCTGGCGATGTTCTCGGGCCTGCTGCAGGCCCTGGGATATCTGATCTACATCCGGAAGTCGCTTCGCAACGAAGTGAATCCGAATCCGACGACCTGGTTCATGTTCGCGTACGGCACCGCGACGCTCACCGTGCTCGAGCTCGCCACGGTCGGTTGGGATCTCGAAGGGAACTTCAAGATCTTCATCCTGCCGATCACCTGCGCGATCCTGAGCCTTCGCGTCGCCGCGATCTGCTGCTCGAAAGGGCAGTTCAAGTGGCCGAAAGAGCTGCTGTCGCGGATTGCGATATCCATCGACCTGAGCCTGACGGTCGCGTATGCGATCGTATGGTACGCCAGCAACGACGAGCGCATCTCGCAAGAGACCCGCGACGTCCTGACCCTGGCGTTCCTGATCCTCACCAACGTGAGCACGGTGGTCTCCTTCGTTCCGATGGTCGCCGAGACCTGGAAGAATCCCGAAGGGGAGCACCCGCTTCCGTGGTCGGTCTGGTGTACCGCCTACTGCCTGCTCGGCTGCGTCACGTTCGCCGAGCACGGGTTCGCGACGGTGCTCATGGTCTACCCCGTGAGCAACGCGATCCTTCACGGCCTCATGGGCTTCCTTGCCTGGCGCACCCCGCCAGGCAAGGCCTCCCTCGCGCGCCCCTGATCCAGCAATGGACCAGGGGCGTTTTCTTTTCCCATAGCACCTTTTGTCACACCTGTGCAGATGTGCCACAATTGCCATAACTCTCGGCATTCTCATTCGTCAGGAGACCTACATGAAAAAGGCATCACTCGCAGTCCTTAAGAGCCCGATACACGGCTACGGCGTCTTTACGCGACAGCCGCTCAAGAAAGGGCAGTTCATCGCGGAGCTCCGCGGCTCGAAGGTGCGCTACGAGCCGACCATCTTCGGCCAGAGCAACCGCTATGGTGACTGGATCGGGATCGGGAAGGATACCTGGATCGATCCAATCGACGAATTCCAGTACCTGAACCACTCCTGCAACCCAACCGCAGGCCTGAAGGGGAGCCGGAAGCTCACGCTTCACGCGCTCCGCGACCTAAAAGCAGGTGAGGAGATTACGTTCGACTACTCCACGACCGAGGAGGATCCTGACTACTGCTTCGAGACGTTCGAGCCGGACGGACCGGGCGTCCGCCGGTTCGTCGGCCCCGTACAGACGCTCCCGGTAGAGGTATATAAATCCTACCTGCCCTTTATCCCGAAGCATTTCCAGAAAGCGTACGAGCGTGAGGTATTATCCAAGCATGGAAAAGGCTAGGGGCATCCATATCGATCCGTTCGCCGTGACCGGGATACTCGTGATCCTCGCGGCGGCGTACACCTATTACAACGCGTACCTGAACCGCGACTTCCTGGTCTTCACCGATGAGGAGCAGATAGGGGAGGTCATCCAGAGCGAGTTCCCGCTATTCGTCGACTACCTATGATCGAAGGAATGATAGCCGCATGCGAATGGGGCACGAGCCCGCTCGTCTTCTTCTCGGAGAACGTCTTCTCGCCGCTCATCTATTACTCGCATCTCACGCCGGTGCTGGTCTCGCTCATCTTCGGGTTCTTCATATACTTCGCGAACCGGAGGTCGCTCCTGAACAAGGTGCTGCTCTTCATCGCGCTTACCCTCAGCACCTGGCTCCTCCTCGACCTCATCCTCTGGGCGACCGATAGCCTCCGCACCGTGGTGTTCGCCTGGTCCCTCGTGAACATGATCGAGCCGATCATCTACGCCGGATTCGTGTACTTCGTGCTCGTGTTCATGACCGGGAACGACGTGTCCTGGAAGACGAAGCTCCTTATCGTGCTCCCGCTCCTGCCGACCATCGCGCTCACGGCAACGCACTGGAACATCATCGGGTTCAACCTGACCGACTGTGATCGCGAGGTGATCGAGGGTCCGCTCGCGTATTACAACTACCTTATCGAGATCCTCTATGTGCTCTGGATCATCGGCATAGCCTTCAGCTCATGGCTCGGGAGGAAGGCCGCCATGCAGAAGGCGCCGATTCTCCTCGTCGCAGGGACCTCGCTCGTCCTCCTGCTCGGCTTTTCGTCCGGGAACATCATCGGCAGCTTCTCCGAGGACTGGGCGATCGGCCAGTACGGCCTGTTCGTGATTCCGGTCACGATCGGCGCACTCTCGTACTTCGTGATCCAGGCGAAGTTCGTCGGCAGGAGCCAGACCATGGCCGCCCAGGTGCTCGTCATCGGCCTCTGGCTCGCCGTGTTCAGCATCCTCTTCATCCAGAACATCTCCATTGTCCGCTGGATCGTCGTCGTGACGCTCGTCTTCCTCGCCATACTCGGCTACACCCTCATACGGACCTTCAAGCACGAGGTGCAGCAGCGCACGGAGATCGAGCAGCTCGCCGCGCAGCTCCAGGTCTCGAACCGCCAGCAGGTGACGCTCATCCACTTCATCACGCACCAGATCAAGGGCTTCGTGACGAAATCGCGCAACATATTCTCGCTCATAAAGGAGGGTGATTTCGGCCCGATTCCCGAGCCCATGAAGCCTATGGTCGAGGAAGGCTTCCGGTCCGACACGAAGGGCATCGCCACCATTCAGGAGATCCTGAACGCCGCGAACATCAAGAGCGGCAAGGTGGAATACCGGAAGGAGCCGTTCGACCTGAAGCAGCTCATCGAGGAGATCATCCTTGACCTCAAGGCAGCGGCGGACGCGAAGGGTCTCGCCCTGATCCTTGATCTCGGCGCCGCGCCGGTCATGTATCCGGGCGACAAGGGCCAGCTCATGAACGCGCTCAAGAACATCATCGACAACTCCATCAAGTACACGCCGAAAGGGCAGGTGAAGGTCTCGCTCGCGCAGGACGGCAAGACGGTCCGTTTCGTCGTCGAGGACACGGGCGTCGGCATCACGAAGGAAGATATGGAACATCTCTTCACCGAGGGCGGGCACGGCGCGAATTCCACGAAGATCAACGTCGAGTCCACCGGCTTCGGGCTCTACATCGTGAAGAACATCATCGAGGCCCATGGCGGCACGGTCCGCGCGGAGTCCGCAGGCGCTGACAAGGGTTCCAAGTTCACCGTCGAGCTTCCAATCTAGAAGATGGGAGGTTAGGTCTAGTCTAAGAAATCCAGGAAAAT
Organism: uncultured bacterium; assembly: GCA_937879955.1. Lineage (GTDB taxonomy): Bacteria > Patescibacteriota > Minisyncoccia > Phycocordibacterales > Phycocordibacteraceae > C7867-001. The sequence goes on along the minus strand of CALFMK010000001.1, from coordinate 123,079 downwards.
TTTATCTTTATCTCATCTTTTCATCATATAGGTGGTGTATTGTCCTCGCAGACAAGAATCCTTTCTTCTCCCCTTTAGCAAGGATTCTAATTTATAGGTCAAATTTGGCACTCATTTTGAGTCCAAACCGTGCCAAAAGGAGCTATAAATGATCTTTGATAAGCACCAACGACCCATTTCTCCAATGGACCATCCTGAAGAGAATGGGTATCGACCCATCGAACCGGTCAACGACTTGCCCTGCGAGCCCGACAGGTTCTAATCAACAGCCGCAGACCTTCTGCGGTTGTACCTGCTGTTGTCGATTGGCGATGACAGTAAACTAAGGAGGCAGAAATGTCCTACGGTAAGATGAGCTTCCGCGGCGGCAATGGCGGCTGCGACGGGGACGGCGGCTGCGGCAACGGCGGCGACGGCGTCGGTTGCGGCCACTAGCTGCAATCATGGGACCGTCATCCTTCGGGATGACGGTCCCTATTCATTTCCAGAGTTCTATTCTTCTTCTGTTCTTAAATTTCATATCCTCTTAATCTCAGACCTTGTTCACATATAATCTAAAGTAGCTATGGCATACAGTATTAAAGATTTCCTCGAAACCAGGGCGAGCGGAGACCCAAGTTTCAGTCCTGACGGATCTCATGTCGCCTATTTGAGCAACAGCACTGGCACGTCCCAGGTTTTTCTCGTCGCGGTTGAGGGCGGCGAGCCAGAGCAGCTTACAAACTTCGACGATTCTATCTCTTTCGTACGATTCTCTCCCGTTGAAGAGACTCTCATATTTGGTAAGGCAGAGGACGGGAACGAGCAGACACAGCTCTATCTACTTAATTTAGACACACGGATAGTTACAGATCTCACCGCACAGCCCGCCGCACGTCACGACTTTGGTGCCTGGTCTTCGGACGGAAATTATATTTGTTTCTCCTCGAACGAGAGGAACGGAAAGGATTTTGATGTATATACACTCGACGTGCACACAAAGGAGAGACGATGCATCCTTGATACCGGAGGCTGGAACGCAGCGGAGGGATTCTCACCGAAAGGAACGTATGTGACAGCACGAAGAAAGGATTCGAGTGCGAACACTGATCTGGTGCTCATACATCTCGGTACGGGTAGTATCGAACACCTTACTCCACATGAAGGGAGTGTATTTTACATGGGCGCATCCTGGCTTCCGGATGAATCAGCATTCTTCTTGATTCAAGACGCGGGACGCGAATTCAATGGCCTTGCACGATATTCACTTGCAAAAAGAAGCATCGAGTACGTATATACGCCGGACTGGGACATAGAGGACTTCACCATAGACCGCAACGGCACGAACATTGCCGTTATCGTGAACGAGGAAGGATACAAGCACGTCTCCCTCCATGATGCACATACGTTCGAGACTCGGACATATCGATTTCCGGCCGGGAATATCTATCGAGTGCGCTTCTCAGAGAGCGGTTCTCTCGTGACATTCGTTCTAGGAGACTCACGGCGCACCATGGACGTATGGGTGCTCGATCTCGAGACGGGAGTATCGCGACAGCTCACCTATAGTACCCAGGGTGTCCCACCGGAAGCGATGGTAGAGCCTGAACTCATCCGTTATGACTCGTTTGACGGTCTTTCCATACCTGCGTTCATGTACCTTCCGGATGGAGTCGAACCAGGAGCAAGGCTGCCGGTTGTGATTGATATACACGGCGGTCCAGAATCGCAGTACCTGTCGGTATATCAGCCGTTCACGCAGTACTTGGTACATCACGGGTATGCTGTGGTCGCACCGAACGTACGAGGTAGCACGGGATATGGAAAGACATATCAAGCGCTCGATGATGTAGAAAAGCGACTGGATTCAGTAAAGGATATCGTAGCGTTGCGCGACTATCTTGCAGACAGACCCGACATAGACGCCGGTCGAATAGCTCTCTCTGGGGCTAGTTACGGAGGATTCATGGTGCTTGCCTGCCTGGCGTTCCATCCCGAGTACTGGGCCGCCGGAATCGACACGCTAGGAATCGCGAACTTCGTCACGTTCCTCGAGAACACCGCTCCGTATCGCCGAGCAGTTCGTGAAGCGGAATACGGCTCGCTTGAGCATGACAAGGAGCTCTTGGAAAGGATCTCCCCGATACACGCTATCGAGAAGGTGCGCGCACCGCTACTGGTCATCCACGGAACGAACGACCCGCGCGTACCACTTTCAGAGGCAGAGCAGGTGGTTGAGAAACTACGCATGCTCGGCAGGCAGGTTCAACTGCTTGTATATTCCGACGAAGGACATGGGATAGCGAAGCTCAAAAATCGCCTCGATGCCTATCCTAAGATCGTCGAGTTTCTGGATACGGCATTGCGGTGAGGAACAAGCCGCTCCTTCCGGAGCGGCTTTAGGTTGGTGTTATCAGTCTTTTTGATTAGTCTCTCTTCGCACGAGCCTCCGCTGCGCTTCTGAAAGCTTCGGGAGCTTCTCCGAGGAACGGTACTCGTTCCAGATGGATTCCCAGTCCTCGCGGAAGCATTCGAGGATAATAGTGTCCACGAAGCTTCCTTCATGGAAGTCGTGAGCCTTCCGGCGGCCGATGATGCGGTATCCGCACTTAAGCAGATGTCCGAGGCTTCCGGCGTTAAACGCCTTCACCTCGGAAGAAAGCTTCCGGAGGCCGAGGACCATGAACGCGTGGTACTGCGTCCAGAGCTTCGCCTCGGTCCCGTATCCTTTGCCACGGGCATCGTCGCCTCCGAGAACGGAGCCGGTCGTGGCGTATCCGCTCGGCCACGAGATGCTGTGGATACCCATATGCCCGATATACCGATACGTGCGCGTTGATAACTCTCCTCCGTGCACGAGGACCGCGAATGCCTCGTTCTTGCCCTTATCTTTCCGGAGCCTATCGACCCATTCGTCGAAGTCCTCGGGCCAATAGGGGCCGCGTTGGAGCGTGCCGCTTATATCGATGCGTCGATTCGGCCACAGGATGTATTCGGACCCGTATGTTTTCTGGATCAGCGCCAAGGAGATGCGGATTCCTTCATAGATGATGAAATGGTCGGTCATTGCCGTTCCTTTCAAAGAACATGCTCTGCTAAAAGACGAGAAAACCTCGGCTTCCGCAGAGCCGAGGTCCTTCTTTAGAAACGTGAGGAAGAAAAATCGCGGCTATGCGTAAGCAAGATGAATAGCAAGGTCATAGATAGACCCGGTCTTCATCTCCTTTACATTGCCGCGGTTGTGCGTCATGAATCCACAATAGCGATAAGTAGTAATTTGTCAAGCTCTGGTATAGTCCTACACATGAACCTGGCTGAAGAACTCAAGGCACGCGGGCTCGTCGAGCACGTCTCGGCACCCATAGAGAAGATCCTCGAGAAGAAGCGCACCGTGTACTTCGGGGCGGACCCGTCCGCGAACTCGCTCCATGTGGGGCACCTCGTGCCGCTCCTCATCATGAAGCGGCTTTCCGAGGACGGACATCGCATCATCCTGCTGGTGGGCGGCGGGACCGGCATGATCGGCGACCCGAAGGAGAAGGGCGAGCGTCCTCTCATTGACACGAAGCTCGTGGAAGCCAACAAGAAGGCGCTCAAGGCACAGATGCAGCGCATCATCGGCGTGAAGGTGGAGATGGTAGACAACGCGGACTGGCTCCTCAAGGTCGGCCTCATCGAGTTCCTTCGGGACATCGGCAAGCACTTCACCATAAACGAGCTCGTGAAGCGCGACCTCATCAAGCGCCGCCTCGAGGACCCGGACGACAGCATCTCGTACACCGAGTTCGCGTACTCGCTCCTCCAGGGCTACGACTACCTGATGCTCAACCAGAAGAAGGGCGCCGACTTGCAGGTAGGGGGCTCGGACCAATGGACGAACATCCTCTCGGGCGTCGAGCTCATCCGCCGCAAGCTTCAGAAGGAATCCTTCGCCTTCACGGGCCCTATCGTCACGGACACGAACGGGAAGAAGTTCGGCAAGTCCGAAGGGAACGCCGTCTGGCTCGACGCGGAGAAGACGTCCCCGTACGCCTTCTACCAGTTCTGGCTCCAACTCCCGGACGAGGGACTCGAGACATACTTCAAGATCTACAGCTTCATCCCGCTCGACGAGATCGAGCGCATCATCAGGGAACACGCGAAGAACCCCGGCGCGCGTAGTGCGCAGAAGACCCTCGCCCTCGCCATGACGGAGCTCGTGCACGGGAAGGCGCTCGCTGAGGCAGCGGCGGCCGCGTCCGGCGCGCTCTTCGGCGATACGAGCCTCTCAGAGCTTGGCAAAGAAGCACGCGCCGTCGTACTCAAGGAGGCGCCGTCGCTTCCGGTCCTCAGGAAGGACCTCGCGAAGGGGCTTCCCGTGGTAGACGTCCTCGCCACGTCGAGCCTCGCCTCATCCAAGAGCGACGCCCGCCGCCTCATCGAAGGGAACGGCATCAGCCTGAACGGCGAGAAGGTATCCGTAGACCAGAAGCTCAATGAAAGTGATTTCAAGGAGGGTCTGGGGCTCCTCAGGAAGGGGAAGCGGGATGTCCTAGTCCTGGTTTTGAAATAAGGACCCAGATATCGTATACTCGCCGTATTGCGTCGGTGGTAGAGTGGTCAATTACAACAGGCTGTAAACCTGTCGGCTTCGGCCTTCGTTGGTTCGAATCCAACCCGGCGCACAAAGAGAACGCCCCCGAAAGGGGGCTTTATCTTTTCACTATCTCCAGGGTGTATAGTTTCCGCATGAAAAGGCTACTTTCCGCAACCCTTATGGGCGTGCTCGTTTTAGGCATGTATGCCCCCGTACTCGCGCAGGAGACCACCGAAACTGTACCTGTTGAGACCGAGGAAATCTCGATAACCACGGAGCTCACGAACCCAGAGGTCCTTGCCACGACCACCGAGGAAACCTCGCTTGAGATCGCTACCTCGAGTATCCAGGTAGTAGAAGAAGCCGTCTCGACCTCGACCGAGGAGGCGACCATCGTCTCGGAGGAGCCTTCCGAGGAGCTCATCGTGAAGTTCAAGGAGAAGAAGGCCGACCTCGACCTCTCGAGCGGACGCCGCATCGCGACCGAAGCTATAGCAGAGGCTGATGTCGTGCTCGAGGAGCGGCTTACGGGCGCCAACACCGTCGTGGTGAGCATCGCGGGGAATCAGGATGTACAAGAGGTCATCGAGCAGCTCGAGAGCGACCCGTCGGTCGAATACGCCGAGCCGAACTACGCGCGCACCTTCGGTGCGATCGCGACCAACGACACGCTCCGCGCGAGCCAGTGGGCGCTCGAGAATACCGGCCAGAACCTCGGCGGCGGAGCGGGTACCCCGGGCGCCGACATCGACGCGATCCCGGCATGGCAGCTCTCGCTCGGTACCTCGACCACCGTCGCCGTCATCGACAACGGCGTCCTGTACACGCACCCGGACCTCGAAAACCAGATGTGGGACGGTACCGGCTGCGTATCCGAGACGGGCGCAGCGCTCGGCTCGTGCCTCCACGGCTACGACTTCGCGGACAACGACCTCTCGCCTCTGCCAGAGGCCACGAGCACGACCGACACCTATCACGGCACGCATGTCGCCGGCATCATCGCCGCCGAGATGAACAACGCGACCGGCACCATCGGCGTCGCGCCGAAGGCGAAGATCATGGCGCTCCGCTTCGGGCTCGACGTCGCGAGCGAGGTGAAGGCGATCGACTTCGCCATCCAGAACGGCGCGAAGATCATCAACGCGAGCTACGGCGGCTCCCAGTTCTCCCAGGCTGAGTACGATGCGATCGCGCGCTTCAGGGACGCGGGCGGCATCTTCATCGCGGCGGCGGGTAACGGCGGTACCGACCAAATCGGCGACGATAACGATACGGCGCCCGAGTTCCCGGCGAGCTACGATCTCGCGAACATCGTCTCCGTCGCGGCGACCGGCCAGGTCGACGAACTCGCCACGTTCTCAAACTTCGGCGACGTCACGGTGGACCTCGGCGCTCCGGGCCGCCGCATCCTGAGCACGATCGCGACCGACGGCGTCACCGCCGACTACGGCACCCTGAGCGGCACCTCGATGGCGGCGCCGCACGTGGCAGGCGTCGCCGCGCTCCTGCGCTCCCTCTACTACGCGACATCCACGGCAACCTCGTCCGTGCATGCCATGAAGAACGCGCTCCTCGATGGCGGCGATGCGATCTCTTCGCTCGCCGGCGTGACCGTGAGCGGCAAGCGCCTGAACGCGCTCGGCGCGCTCCAGTACCTCGCGTCCGACGTCACCGCCCCGGTCATCACGCTCATCGGGAGCGCATCCATCTCGCTCACGGTTGGTGATTCCTACACGGACCAAGGCGCTACCGCGACCGACAACATCGACGGGACCTTCGCGGTCGCGGGCGTAGGCACGGTAGATACCTCCACCCCTGGCACCTACACCATCACGTACGACGCGACGGATGTGGCCGGCAACCATGCCGTACAGGTCGTCCGCACCGTGACCGTGTCCGCGGCGCCTACGCAGAGCTCGTCGCGCAGGCACGGCGGCGGGGGAGGCGGAGGCGGCAAGTCCCGCAGCACCGGGACCGATACCGTGGCCAACCCATCCCGCGAGCTCTTCACGGCGACGTCCCCGTACGCGAGCATGACGCCTGAGGCGCGTGCACAGCTCCTCCAGGTCCTCCTGACGCTTCTTCAGAAGCTCCAGGCGCAGCTGGCCGCGCTCAGGGCCCAGGGCCTCTAGAGGAAACCTCGCGCCCGTACCATCGGTTCTAGTGAACAGACCGGAATCGTTCCGGACGGCCTTTCAAGGAGGGAGTCATGTCCCGAGCCATCGCTCCCCTGGAGCGCACTATCGCTGACGTCGGCGCCACCGTCACGCTCCATTTTGAGGGCTGTGACGGCGCGACCCGGCAAGAGAGCTACGAGATCACCGACGAGACGCACCTTCCAAGCGAAGGGAAGCTCAGCAAGGGTTCCGAGTGGGGCTCTCGCCTGATCGGGAAGTCCTTAGGGATGGAGATCGAGCTTCCTGCTCCGGAAGAGAACATCGCGATCGGCACGATCATCGACATCGTCTTCGCGTGACGCGCCTGCCGCGGACCCTCGGGTCCGCGGTTTTCCTTTACCCCGGGCGTGGTATCGTGGTCCCCATGGAAACGGACAAGCCAATACTCCTCTCGGGGATCAAGCCTACGGGCATCGCGCATATCGGGAACTACTTCGGCGCCATCAAGCAGTGGGTGGAATTCCAGACCGTAGGCAGCCACCAGTGCTACTTCATGATCGCGGACTACCATGCCCTGAACTCGGTCCAGAACGCGGGCGACATGCGCGAGCTGACCCGCGAGCTCGTTCTCACCTACATGGCGGCAGGGATCAATCCGGAGAAGGTGGTGCTCTTCAAGCAGTCCGACGTCCCGGCGCACACCGAGCTCGCCTGGATCTTCGACACCATCACGACCATGCCGTACCTCATGCGCGCGCACGCGTTCAAGGACGCCGAGGCGAAGAGCAAGGAGATAAGCGTGGGCACGTTCAACTACCCGATGCTCATGGCCGCGGACATCCTCCTCTACGACGCGGCGAAGGTCCCCGTGGGACACGACCAGAAGCAGCACATCGAGTACGCGCGCGACACCGCGGAGAAGTTCAACCGCATCTACGGCGAGACCTTCATGCTCCCGGAGGAGTTCATCGTCCCTGAGGTGGCGGTGGTGCCAGGCACCGACGGCCAGAAGATGAGCAAGAGCTACGGGAACACCATCCCGCTCTTCTCGTCCCGCGCCGAGATCCAGGACCTCGTGATGGGCATCGTCACGGATTCTTCCGGCGACCGTCCGGAGAACGTCTACGCGATCCACAAGCTCATCAAGAGCGAGCGGGAGCTCGAGGCGCTCTACGAGGAGCACAAGGGCAAGTACAAGGCCCTCAAGGAGGCGCTCGTGGAGGATCTCGACGCCTTCATCGCGCCGATGCGCGAGCGGTACCATGCGCTCGCGTCCGACCCGCGCGCGGTCACGGACGCACTCGAGAAGGGCGGACAGATGGCCCGCGAGCGCGCGAACGTGAAGATCGAGGCAGTACGGAGGGCCGTGGGCGTCGCGTAGGCTTGCACGAAGCGCTCTGTCCGGTAGGATGCGCGCAGACAGCAAGGGAGACGCGTCGTGGAAGTCAAAATCTTTACAGGCTCACTCGAGAACCTGCCATCGCTACAGGAAAAGATGGCGCTGGCGCTCATGGAGCGGGCGCTCGAGACTGCCGAAGACGGCGGTCCGCGCGGAAGCCCGAAGATCCTCGGCATGTGCCAGAGCCATGCCGCGGGCGCGCAGGTCACCATCACGGTCGTTTACGAATATCGGAAGTGAAGCAACTACAGCCCGGACAAGATACCAATCTTGCCCGGGCGTGCTATTTTAGGCCTATATGCAGGACCGCACGATGATTGGAGACCTCGCCGGAAAGGCAGGAGAGACCGTTACCATAAAGGGCTGGGTGGATGTCCGCCGCGACCAGGGGAAGCTCGTCTTCTTCGATTTCCGCGACATGACCGGCACCGTCCAGGGCGTCGTCCTCCCGGGAGACGAGGCGCTCATGGAGACCGCCAAGTCGGTCCGCAACGAGTTCGTGGTCTCGGTCGAGGGCATCGTGAACAAGCGTCCTGAGAAGAATGTGCAGGCGGACAAGGTGAACGGCGACATCGAGCTCGAGATCAAGGGCATCACGGTTCTCGCCGCGGCACAGGACCTCCCGTTCGAGCCGGATGCGGAGCTCAATCTCGACACGTACCTCGACTATCTTCCGTTCACGCTCCGGAGCAAGCGCGCTCGCGCCATCTTTAAGGTCCAGTCAGAGATCGTCCGCGCGTACCGTGCGTACCTCAATAGCCAGGGCTTCACCGAGTTCCAGGCACCGAAGCTCATCGGCGACGACGCAGAAGGTAGCGGCGAGGTATTCGAGGTCCCGTACTTCTACGGGAAGACCGCGCACCTCGCGACGTCCCCACAGCTCTACAAGCAGATCATGGTGGGCGCGCTCGAGCGCGTATTCGCGATCGGCATCGTGTTCCGCGCGGAGAAGCACAGCACCACGCGTCACCTGAACGAATACACCTCGATGGATGTCGAGATGGGCTTTATTAAGGATCATACCGACGTCATGGCAGTGGAGACCAAGCTCCTCGCGCATATCGCGCAGCATCTTACGGAGACCTGCGCAGCGGAATTCGCGCTCCTTAACGCAGAGATCCCTGACGTCCCCACGGAGATTCCTCGCATGAAGCTCCGCGAGGCGCAGGAGCTCATCTTCAAGGAGACCGGGAAGGACAAGCGCCAGGAGCCTGACCTCGAGCCCGAAGACGAGCGCTGGCTGTGCGAGTGGTCAAAGAAGGAGCACGGTTCCGACTTCATATTCGTTACGCACTATCCGGTGTCGAAGCGCCCGATGTACACCTTCGAGGACCCGAACGATATCGGTTACACGAACGGCTTCGACCTCCTCTTCCGCGGCGTCGAGATAACGACCGGCGGACAGCGTAGGCACGACTACCAGAACCTCGTCGACGGCATAAAGATGAAGGGTCTTGATCCGGAGAAGTTCTCGTACTACCTCCAGGCCTTCAAGTACGGCATGCCGCCGCACGGGGGATGGGGCATGGGACTCGAGCGCCTTACCGCGAAGTTCCTCAATCTCCCGAACCTCAAGGAAGCGACACTGTTCCCGCGCGACATCAACCGCATCGATACGCGCCTCTCAGAAGCGCAGACCGAAGCGTAAAGAAACGAATAAGCAAAAGGACCGGGTCACTCCGGTCCTTTTGCTGGTATCATGCATGTATCCATGGACGAGACGCCGACCTCACAGTACTCAGGATTCACCATCCGCGCGGGCTCGTTCGAGGGTCCCTACGACCTCATCCTCGACCTCATCGACAAGCGGAAGCTCTCCGTGAACGAGCTGTCGCTGTCGCAGGTGACCGATGACTACATCGCCTTCGTGCGCGGGCACGAAGCGTTCCCGATGGAGGAGGCCGCGCAGTTCATCGGCGTGGCCGCGACCCTGCTGCTCATAAAGTCGAAGTCCCTGATTCCCGAGCTCGAGCTCTCGATGGAAGAGGAGGAGGATGTCGACGACCTCAAGCGCCGCCTCAAGCAGTACGAGGCGGTGCGTGAGGCGCGTCAGGAGCTCGCCCGCATCTTCGGACGGAGCGTGATGGTGTCCGCAGGCGAGAAGGCGCCCGAGGTCATGTTCGCGCCCGCCCGCGACCTCACGCTCCCGAACCTCACGTCCGCCCTCGAGACGGCCCTCAAGAACCTCGAGAAGGCGGAAGAGAAGCTGCCGGAGGCGAGGGTGCGTCCGCTCGTGACCATCGAGGAGATGATGGACACGCTCCTCGTGCGCGTGCAGCGCGCCATGACGCTCTCGTTCAGGGAGTTTTCGGCCGGGAGCACGGAGAAAGTGGAGGTGATCGTTTCGTTCCTCGCGCTCCTCGAGCTCGTGAAGCAAGGGGCGGTAGACGCGGCGCAGCACGACGCATTCGGCGACATCCGCATCGAGAACACCTCTGCGGGCGTTCCGCGGTACTAGATAGAAAAGGAGCGGCATCGATGCCGCTCCTTGTGACCGTCAGGTCAGATATCGATCTCCTTCAGCTCGTCGACCATCTTCTGCAGCTTGGCGGCGGCCGAACCGATCCGGCCCTTCTGCTCCTCGAGCGCGCGCTTGCGCTCGTTCTCGATGACCGAGTCGTCGACCACGAGGTCCTCGACGCCGTCGAAGAACCGCTGGATCGGCACCTTCAGCCCGACCGAGATCTCGTGCAGCTTGCTCGCGCTCACGCGATTGGCGCCGCCCTCGTACTTCTGGATCTGCTGGAAGGTGAGGCCGGTCGCGTCCGCAAGATCCTGCTGGCTCTTGCCCATGAGCTTCCGGAACTTCCGGATGTTCGTGCCGACCTGCACGTCCACCGGATGGCGAACGTCGCTTTCCTCGCTGGCTTGCGCCATGTACTCGCTCCTTATCTGCTGATGCGGATGCATCGCTGTCTGGTACCAAATTAGCACGATTTATACATAAAGTCAATAGATACTCTGGACTAATACCGGAAATAGAGTATGGTTTCATCCGGACCGAATGGTGTCCGAAACGAGGGAGTCGGCGATGCCGAACAAGACCAAGAAAGCCAATGGCGCGAAGACGCCCAAGGGACGTTACCCCAAGAAGCAGGGTAAGCGGGCGAGCCCCGGTCCCGGCGCCTCAGGCTAGCGGCACGGTCCTTCGTGCGAACAACGGTGCCCCGTCGCGTACGCGACGGGGCATTTTCCTTACCTGAGCACGATGAGGAAGAACGCTACGGCGAGCACGATGCGGTAGATGCCGAACGGGATGAACGTATGACGTCGCACGAGCGCGAGAAGGAAGCGCATGGACAGGAGCGCCACGACGAACGCCGTGAGGAACCCGAGCGCGAGGAGACCCACCTGATCGAACGCGAAGGTGTCATGCGACTTGAGGAGGTCGTAGCCGGTGGCGGCCATCATGGTCGGCACGGCAAGCAGGAACGAGAACTCGACGATGGCGACGCGGCGCATGCCGACCAGGAGACCGCCGATGATCGTGGCTGCGGAGCGCGAGACGCCCGGAATGATGGCGATGGACTGGAAGCAGCCCACGAGGAGCGCCTGCCCGTACGTTATCTGCCTGGCGCTCTCGGCCGATTCGGACGTCTCCTTGTAGAAGAGCTCGAAGAGGATGAGCACGATGCCGCCGAGAAAGAGCGACGCTACCACGACCATCGAGTTCCCGAGCAGGAAGCCCTTCACGTACGGATAGACGAGGAATCCGACGAGCCCGGTCGGGATGAACGCCACGAAGAGCTTCGTGAGGAAGCGGAAATCGAGGAAGGACTTCCAGTACAGGAACACCACGGCCGCGATGGCGCCGAGCTGGATCGCTATCTGGAAGGAGGAGAGGAACGTGCCAGGCGTGAGGCCGAGCAACTGGCTCGCGAGCACGAGGTGCCCGGTAGAGGAGACGGGGAGGAATTCCGTGACGCCCTCGAGGACGCCGAGGATGATGCTGTCGAGCCAGGTCATGGCCACGAGTATACTACGAGGAACCGCCTCGTCCCCAGCGAAGAAGGGTTGCTCTGGCCGGTTTTGACGGTATTCTTGAGGGACTATGGCATTCCCGCTCCCGTCCCGGCTCGAAGCCGTCCTGTTCGCTGGCGGCGAGGCGTTCGCCAAGAAGCGCCTCATGACGCTCCTCGCGGTCTCCTCGGAAGAGCTCGACGCAGCGATCGAGGAGCTGCATGCGGCCCTCGACGGCAGCGGTCTCTCGGTCGTCACGGTCGCGGACATGGTAGAGCTGCGCACGAGCCCTGAGGCGGCAGCGGACATCCAGGCGCTCCGCGAGAGCGAGCTCTCCCGCGACCTAGGGAAGGCGAGCCTCGAGACGCTCGCGCTCATCCTCTACAAGGGCAGCGCCACGCGCGGCGATATCGACTGGGTCCGCGGCGTGAACTCGGGGACCGCCATCCGCGCGCTCCTGCTGCGCGGACTCATCGAGCGCGTCGAGGACGCAGCGGACAAGCGCCGCGCGCTCTACCGCCCGACCGTAGACGCGCTCGCGCACCTCGGCGTCACGTCACTCAGCGAGCTCCCGCGCTTCAATGAGCTCTCGCAGATGCTCGCTGCAGAAGATGCGAAGCAGGAGCAAGCCTTAACCGCAACCGACGCATGACCGCACCGACCCCAGACCTGAAGACGCTCATCAGGCGCCTCGAGAGGCGGCACCAGAAGAAGCAGGCGGCGACCGCGCTTATCGCCGGGACCGCCGTGCTCTCGCTCACCGTGCTCGTCGCGCCCCTGTTCGCGCAGAAGGACGCTCCGACAGTGCTCACCGAGGCTCCGGCGATCGTCCCGACCGCGGCATCCGACGCGTTCAAGAGCGTGCACGTCGAAGGCAAGGCGGCGATCGTCTACGACCTCGTGACCGGCGAGACGCTCTACGAGAAGAACAGCCGCTCGCAGCTCCCGCTCGCGTCGCTCACGAAGCTCCTCACCGTCTATGCGGCCGCACAGGTCCTTAACGAGGACTCGACCGTAACGGTGAGCCAGAGCGCGCTCGCGCAGGAAGGCGAGAGCGGGCTCTCTGCCGGAGAGCGCTTCGCGTTCGGCGACCTCGCGCGCCTCGTGCTCGTGGCATCCTCGAACGACGGCGCCGCCGCGATCGCAGAGGCCGCCGCGATCGCCCGCGCGACTACCGGCAAGAATCTGCTCGCCGGCGCAGCAGCGGCCGCGGGCCTCTCGCAGACTTACGCGCTTAACGGTACTGGCCTCGACGAGAGCACGTCGGTGGCAGGCGGCTACGGCTCGGCGCGCGACATCGCGATCCTCGCGGGCGCGCTCCTCACCGAGGCTCCTGAGATCGCGCGCGCCACCATCGAGCCGTCCATCACGGTCCGCTCGATGGACGGTGCCGTGCACACCCTGCCGAGCACGAACCCAGGGATCGTCCGCGTCCCGAACGCGCTCCTCTCGAAGACCGGCTTCACCGATCTCGCCGGCGGCAATCTCGCCGTGGTCTATGACGCGGGCATCGGGCATCCGGTCGCGATCGTCGTGCTCGGCTCGTCCTACGACGGCAGGTATGCCGACGTGAACGCGCTCATGAGCCGCGCGAACGAGTACTTCGCGGGCGCTACTATCCGCTAGCCTATGATCATCGACGCCGCACGCGTGCTCATCCCGTCGATCATCTCCTTCGTCATCGGCATCGCGCTGTCGCCGATCGTCACGCACTACCTCTTCAAGTACCGCGCCTGGAAGAAGAAGGCCGGGAAGGGCAACAGCATGGGCGACGATAATGGCACGCCGCTCTTCGACGAGCTCCACAAGGAGCGCGAGGTGTCGACGCCGCGCATGGGCGGCATCGTGGTCTGGGGATCCACCCTCGCCACCGCGCTCGGACTCTGGCTCTTCGCGATTCTCTTCGGCGAGCCGTTCTCCTCGTTCGACTTCGTGAGCCGGAGCCAGACCTGGCTCCCGCTGTTCGCGCTCGCGGCAGGGGCGCTCGTTGGGCTCGTCGACGACGTCTTCGAGGTGACACGCTCCGCAGGGGGCCTCCGGCTTCGCTGGCGGCTCCTCGTGGTAGCGGCGATCGGGCTTTTTGCGGGCTGGTGGTTCTACGACAAGCTCGACGTCTCGGCCGTCGGCATCCCATTCGTAGGGCCGATCGAGCTCGGGCCGCTTTTCATACTGTTCTTCATGGTCGTGACGCTCGCGCTCTACGCAGGCGGCGTCATCGACGGCATCGACGGGCTCGCAGGCGGCGTCTTCGCGATCATCTTCATGACGTACGCAGGGATCGCGTTCGCGCAGGGGCAGACCTCGCTCGCGGCGTTCGCGGCCTGCGTCTCGGGCGCACTCTTCGCGTTCCTCTGGTTCAACATCCCACCGGCCCGCTTCTACCTGTCGGAGACCGGCACCATGGCGCTCACGGTGTCTCTCGCTATAACGGCGTTCTCGACCGACGTGCTCGGCGACGGGGTGGGCGTCGCGGTCCTTCCGATCATCGCGCTCCCGCTCACCGTGACCGTGTTCACGAGCGCGCTCCAGGTCTTCTCGAAGAAGGTCCTGAAGCGGAAGCTCTTCCGCATCGCGCCGATCCACCACCACTTCGAGGCCATCGGCTGGCCTGCGTACAAGGTGACGATGCGGTACTGGGTCATCACGATCATCGCCGGCATCTTCGGACTCGCGCTCGCGCTCCTCAAGTAAGTCCATCGCGTTTTCTTTGCTATCATTAGCGATGATGAAACGCGGCTTCACCCTCATCGAGCTCCTGGTCGTCATCGCCATCATCGGCATCCTGTCGTCGGTGGTGCTCGCGTCGCTGAACACCGCGCGGGCGAAGGCCCGGGATACCCAGCGCATCACGGACCTCCAGCAGGTACAGAAGGCGCTCGCGCTCTACGCGCTCGATAATAGCGGGAACTATCCGGTTACCGGTGCCAATACGTGGTGGGGGACCTGCTCGAACTTCGGAAGCCATGGTGTCACCGGCGCGAACGGCTGGGTGCCGAACCTCGCGCCGACCTACATGCCGACGCTCCCGGTCGACCCGAAGCCGACGGGCACGAGCGGATGCTACGTATACCAGTCGAACGGCACCGATTACATACTGCTCGCCTACCTCACCGTCGAGACCTATACGCCAGCGACGAACCGCTGGCCGCGTCCGAGCTCTCCGAGCCAGGCGAGCTTCGCGTTCTACACGCCCGGATTCTCGAACCTTTGATAATCCACGCCATACGCACGTGACGATGCGTTAGAATAGGGAGACTATGCGCCTTTCCGGAGACCGGGTCTTTGCCCTTATCGTCGCAATACTCGTCGTCGGGGGCGCGGCCATCTTCCTCTCAGCGGCGCTCGGCCTGCTCGCGCGCGAGGGGGCGAGCATCGGGCGCCTCGCGCTCACGCAGCTCGCGCTCGGCCTCATCCCTGGCGTGATCGCGCTCCTCGCCATACGCTTCACGCCGCCTGCGTTCCTCATGAAGGCCGTGATCCCGTTCTATGCCTTCGCCATCGTCCTCACGACGCTCGTGTTCATCCCGGGCCTCGGCGTGCACGCCGGGGGCGCGACCCGCTGGATTGATATCGGTCCTGTCACGGTGCAGCCGGCTGAGTTCCTGAAGCCTGCCGTCATCCTCATGCTCGCCCTGTTCCTCGCGCGCACGAAAGAGAAGATCAAGGACTTCAAGACGGGCCTCATCCCGTTCGGGATGATCGTGGGATTGCCGGTGGTGATCCTCGCGCTCCAGCCGAACAACAGTACGATCCTCGTAATCGGCGCGACCGCCATGGCACTCTACTTCATCGCCGGCGCCCGCTGGCGCGACATCGGCCTCATCGTCCTCGCAGGCGTCGCCTTCATCGGCATCGCGCTCGTGTTTCGCCCGTACGCGCTCGAGCGCGTGAAGACCTTCATAAGCCCCGAGGCGGACGGGCTCGGCAGCGGCTACCAGATACAGCAGTCCCTCATCGCCATAGGGTCGGGCGGCATGCTCGGGCGCGGGTTCGGCCAGAGCGCCCAGAAGTACAACTACCTGCCGGAACCCGTGGGCGACTCGGTCTTCGCGGTGTACGGCGAGGAGTTCGGCTTCATCGGCACCATCCTGCTCGTCCTCCTGTTCACGGCCTTCGCCACACGCGGCTTCGCCATAGCCGCGGAATCCGCCACCGCGTTCGGCTCGTTTGCCGCCACGGGCCTCACGCTCCTCATAACCATATCCGCGTTCATGAACATCGGCGCCATGCTCGGCATCGTGCCGCTCACGGGACTCCCGCTGCCGTTCGTGTCGCACGGCGGCACCGCGCTCCTCGCGGCGCTCGCGTCGGTGGGCGTGATCCTGAACGTCGCGGCGAACAGGAGCAAGCGCAAGACGCTCGCATAACGCCGATGCGCTCTCACGCGCTGCTATATACTCTAGACATGACGCCGCGCAGAGGATTCACGCTCATCGAGCTGCTGGTGGTGATTGCTATCATCGGCATCCTCTCGAGCGTCGTGCTGGCAAGCCTCAGCGCCGCGCGCTCCCGCGCAGCCGATGCGTCCGTGAAGGCGAACCTCGCCACGGTGCGCACCCAGGCATCCCTGTACTACGACCTGCAAGGCCGCTACGGCAGCATCACCGGGACCTACTACGTAGGCGACTGCATGACGAGCGGGACCATGTTCCGCGAGACGAGCATCACGGGAGAGGCGCGCGCCGCCGCCGACTCGATCACGAATGCCATCGCGAAAGCGTATGCCGACGGGAACGGCACGAAGGAGTGCAGGATAGACGGCCCACGGAGCCAGTACCTGATCGCCATAGGACTGAAGAGCACGAACACGTACTGGTGCATCGACCATACCGGCAAGGCAAAGGATATCGGCACGTCGACGCCGGCAGCAGGCGTCCTCGAGTGCCCGTAATGCTATGACCCCTGCACGCCCGAAAGGATTCACGCTCATCGAGCTCCTGGTCGTCATCGCGATCATCGGCATCCTGTCCGCGGTCGTGCTCGCGTCACTCAGCGCCGCGCGTGCGAAGGCGAAGGAGGCGTCGCTCAAGTCTCATGCGCTTGAATACCGCAAGCTCCTTGAGCTCGAGTATTTAGAGACTGGAAGCTATGCAAACCTGGCCCGCGGATGGATCGGTGGAGGGACAGCCAACGGCGAGACACCCTGTGCAAGCCGGGGCTTTGCTGGAAGCTATGCCAGCCAGGCGCTTGCCATATGCAACGAGGTCCAGAACACCCTCGGTACAAGCTTTACGCAAGCGTTTTCGGTGACCGGAACGACGAGCTTCACGATAATGATGCGCTATCCGAGCGGACTCATGTACTGTCTCAGTTCGACCGGTAGGACCTCAGACCAGGTGCCGTACACAGGGCCAGGCCTCTCATATCCGGGCTGCAGCAGCAATCCGTAGCCTGCTATACTCGGACTACTATGAAGATCGTATTCACGGGCGGGGGAACCGGTGGGCATTTCTACCCGCTCATCGCGGTGGCCGAAGCGATGCGCGACCTCGCGCTCGAGACGCAGATCATCCCGCCGCGCCTCTACTACCTCGCGGACAAGCCGTATGACGCCGAGGCGCTTTTCGCCAACGACATCGTCTTCCTCAAGGCACCTGCCGGGAAGGTGCGCCGCTATTTCAGCCTGCAGAACGTCACCGACCTCTTCAAGACCGCCTGGGGCGTGGTCTCGTGCTTCTTCATCCTCCTCAAGCTCTATCCGGACGTCGTGATCTCGAAGGGCGGGTACGCGAGCGTCCCGACCGTGATCGCGGCGTCGCTTCTCCGCATCCCGATCATCATCCACGAGTCGGACGCGAAGCCGGGGCGCGCGAACATCCTCGCGGCGAAGAAGGCGACGCGCATCGCGGTGGCGTTCGAGAGCGCGATCGACGGATTCCCATTGAAGACCCGCGGCAAGATCGCACGGGTAGGCATCCCGGTCAGAAAGGAGCTCATCCGGCTCCCGGAGCGCACGTCTGCGCTCGCCGCGCTCGGCCTCGATCCATCGCTCCCGACCATCCTCATCGTGGGCGGCTCGTCCGGATCGCTGCGCATCAACGAGACCGTGCTCGACGCGCTCCCGAGCCTCGTCTCGTTCGCGAACGTGGTCCATCAGACCGGCAAGGAGCATTTCGAGAGCGTGCGCAAGACCGCGAGCGTCATCATCGGGAGGGACGGCCATAAGGAGCGCTACCACGCGTATCCGTACCTGAACGCCGAGAGTATGCGCAACGCGGCCGCATCCGCCGACGTCATCATCGCGCGGGCGGGCGCGGGCTCCATCATCGAGATATCGCTCTGGGGCGTGCCGGCGATACTCATCCCGATCCCGGAATCGATCAGCCACGACCAGCGCACCAACGCGTACGCTTACGCGCGCACGGGCGCGGCCGAGGTCCTCGAGGAGGCGAACCTCACCCCGAACGTCCTCGCGTCCGAGGCGAAGCGCATCGCGACCGATCAGGCCGCAGCCAGCCGCATGAAGGCTGCTGCCGCAGGCTTCGCGAACCCTGACGCCGCGACGGTGATCGCCGAGGAGGCCTTCCGCATCGCGCTTTCCCACGAGGCCAAGAACGGGTAAGCTAGGCGGTATATGACCGTCCGTACCCGATTCGCCCCGAGCCCCACCGGCTTCATGCACGTGGGCGGCATCCGCACGGCGCTCTACGCCTGGCTCTATGCCAGGAAGCATGGCGGCCAGTTCATCCTCCGCATCGAGGACACCGACAAGGGCAGGGAGGTAGAGGGCTCCATCGGCCACATCATGGAGTCCTTGAAGTGGCTCGGCATCACCTGGGACGAGAGCATCGACGTGGGCGGCCCGTTCGAGCCGTACCTCCAGTCCGCCCGCCTCGCTTCGTATAGAGACTACGCGCGCCGCCTCATCGACGCCGGCTACGCGTACCCGGACCCGTACACCGAGGAGGAGCTCGACGGACTCCGTAAGACCGCGGAGCTCGAGAAGCGCCCGTTCCTCTTCCGCGACCATCGTCCCGACACCACAGAAGAATGGGACGGCACGAAGCCGCTCCGCTTCAAGGTACCCGTGATAAAGCGGTACGAGTGGGAGGACGTGGTCATGGGAACCTTGTCTGCAGGCGAGGAGGCGCTCGACGATTTCATACTCATCAAGAGCGACGGGTACCCGACCTACAACTTCGCGCACGTCATCGACGATATAGAGATGCAGATAACGCACGTGATGCGCGGCCAGGAGTTCATGGCGTCCACGCCGAAGTTCCTATCGCTGTACGAGGCGCTCGGCGAGCTCCCGCCCGTCTTCGCGACGCTGCCGCCTATCCTCGGCGACACGGGGACGAAGAAGCTCGGCAAGCGCGACGGCGCGAAGGACATCCTCGACTACCGCCGCGAGGGCTACCTGCCTTCGGCCATGATCAACTTCCTCGCGCTCCTCGGATGGAACCCGGGCGGGGACCGCGAGCTCTTCCTCAGCGCGCACGAGCTCATCGACGCGTTCGACCTGCCGCGCATCCAGCGTTCGGGCGCGCAGTTCGACGAGGAGAAGTTGAAGCACCTGAACCGCGAGCATATGCGCGAGCTCGAGGACAATGCGTACATCCGCCTCGGCGAGCTCACGGCCACCGATCCCGAGCGCCTGCGAAAGGCGGTGCCGCTCCTCAAGGAGCGCGCGTACACGTTCGGGGAGGCGCGCGAGATGCTCGAAGGCGAGCTCTCGTGCCTCTTCGAGACGCCGTCCGTCTACCGCGATATGCTCGTGGCGAAGGAGCCTAGCGACCGCGCCGGCCTCACCAAGGACGCGCTCGAAGGCGCGCTCGGCATCCTCGAAGGCCTTCCGGCCATGCTGCCGAGTGAAGCCGTGAAGATGGCGCTCATGCCGTTCGCGGACGCGAAGGAGGCCGAAGGGAAGGGCGGCCGCGGCGGCGTGCTCTGGCCGCTGCGCTACGCGCTCTCGGGCCTCGAGCGCTCTCCGGACCCGTTCACGCTCGTTTCCATACTCGGCACCGAGGAAGCCGCTTCACGCATCCGCGCCGCGCTTGCTATACTCTAGGGGATGCAGACCCTCCGTTCCTTATCCCTCGCGCTCATCGTGCTCGTGACGTTCTCGCTCATCGGCGGGATGATTCCCGAATCGGTGTACGCGCAGTCCGAGGCGGACATCAAGAGCCAGATCGAGGAGCATAGCCAGCGCATCCAGGACCTCGAGAAGGAGATCAACCAGTACCAGCAGCAGCTGAACGTGGTCTCCGGACAGAAGCAGACCCTCCAGTCCGCCATCAAGACGCTCGACATAACGCGCCAGCAGACGGCCTCGCAAATCAATCTCACCGAGAACAAGATCTCCTCCACGAACCTGAAGCTCGAGGAGCTCTCGTACGACATCGCCGACACCGAGCAGCTCATCGCGCTCGACCAGCGCACGCTCGAGAAGTCGATCCGGAACATGGCGGAGGCGGGCGAGGTGTCGCTCGTGGAGCAGGTCTTCGCCGCGGGCGACCTCACGGAGGCCTGGACCGCGATTGATGACGCCGCGTCCTTAAACACCGCGCTGCGCGCCAACGTCGCGAGCCTCACGCAGGCGAAGCAGGTCCTCACGGGGCAGGTGCAGGAGGTGGACGCGAAGAAGAAGGACCTCACGACGCTGAAGACGGACCTCACGTCGCAGAAGACGTCGCTCGACGTCCAGAAGAGCGAGAAGGACAAGCTGCTCGCCCAGACCAAGAACCAGGAGAGCGTGTATCAGGACCTCATCGCCCGCAAGAAGGCAGAGCGCGCGCTGTTCGAGCAGGCGCTGTCCGCGCTCGAGAACAGCCTCGCATCCGTGGGCCAGGGAGCGGCCCCGGTCTCGCAGACCGGCGTGCTCGCATGGCCGTACTCGCAGTCCTTCGCGGACTCCTGCGTCGGGAAGGCGAGCGCGCTCGGCAACACCCGCTGCATCACGCAGTACTTCGGCAACACCGCCTTCGCCACCGCGAACGCCCAGATCTACAACGGCTCCGGCCACAACGCCATCGACATCGGCATGCCGAGCGGCACGCCGGTCCTCTCGGCGCTCTCAGGGACCGTGATGGGTACCGGGAACACGGACGCCGTGAACGGCTGCTACTCCTTCGGCAAGTGGGTTGTGGTGAAGCACCCGAACGGGCTCGCGACACTCTACGCGCACCTCTCCTCGATCGGCGTGTCAGCAGGGCAGTCCGTGACCACCGGCCAGCAGCTCGGCCTCTCCGGCATGACCGGCTACGCCACCGGTCCGCATCTTCACTTCGGCGTGTACGCGTCCGCCGGTATCCAGATCATGACGCTCGGCCAGTACCGCGGCGCTACTACCCCATGCGCGAACGCCACCATGCCGGTGGCGCCGAAGGACGCGTATCTGAACCCGATGTCGTATCTCTAGAAGAGCTCTCTTTCGATATGTGAATAGAGAAAGGCCGCATCCTAGGATGCGGCCTTTTGGGTGGATGCCCGGGCACCCGCAGGTGTCCGGAACGGACGGCGTTCCTTACAGGTGCCGTGAAGGGAGCTTTTCTCGCCCCGTGCACGTACGCTGAGGCCGGCCATAAGCCTGCGGTCCGTCAGAGGTATTCAGGCTGGCATGCTGATCCAGCCTTACGTAGCCTCTGGCATCGCCCGAGCATCCGGATGCAGGCTAGCATGGGTGTAAGTAACGGACCATACCGCCGTCATAGTGGGTATAGAATCTCTGTAGAAGCCTTACCCATAGCTCATACGTATGAAGAAGACCTTACTCGTGCTCGGGCTGGCAGCGATGCTCTCGGTGGCGCCTACGGCGTTCGCGTGCAGCCCGGCTAGCGACTGGCCGCCATCCGCAACCGAGAACCTCGCCCGCAAGGACGTGGCGTTCATAGGCACCGTGAAGTCCGTCGTGCAGGACAAGAGCGCGAACGCGCCGTACCGCGTCACGTTCGAGGTCGAGGAGACCTACAAGGGCTCGCTTGAGGAGACCGTGATGGTGGAGACGCGCTTCAGCTCGGCAGCCTGCGGCTATGACGACGGCTACGAGACCTTCGCGAAGGGCACCGTCTGGGCGATCTACGCGAACGGGAACGCTGACGACGGCTACACCACCGACAGCCTCTCGCTGAACACGAGCTACAAGAGCGTATCGGCCGCGAAGGACGCGCTCGAGAAGCTCGGCCTCACGCCTGTCGACGAGAACATGCCGATCGCCTGCACCATGCAGTACGCACCCGTCTGCGGAAAGGACGCGAACGGCACCGAGAAGACCTACGGCAACGCCTGCGTCCTCGGCGCGGAGAAAGCGACCTTCGTGCACGAGGGCGAGTGCGCAGCTGACGCGCCCATGCCGGCTTCCGACCTCTGGACCGGCATGCGCGGCGACGGCGTCACTTGGCTCCAGGAGTTCCTCATCAAGAAGGTGACGGGTACCGCGGCACAGGCGCTCGCGAACGTCGGAGCGACCGGCTACTTCGGCACGCTGACGACCGCCGCGCTCGCCGAGTTCCAGGGCGCGCACAGCATCCTGCCTGCCTCCGGCTACTTCGGCGCGAAGACCCGCGCGCTCATCAGCGAGATGACGCGCCCTGCGCCGACCGCGACGTTCACCGGCACCATCTCCGCGGTTGATACGGCCTGCTTCGCGGACGGCATCTGCAGCGTCACGGTCGACGGCAAGAAGGTGATCGTGCTCGCGGGATACCGCCTCGATACCGCTCCTCCTCTGGGCTCGCTCAAGGGCGTCGATTCGGTCGGCGACCTCGAGAAGGAGATCGGCTCCGAGGCCGAGGTATACGCCGCACAGACGACCGAAGGCGGGAACGATTACACCCTCTACGGGAACGCCGCGTTCTACGTGAAGGTGCTCGGCAACTAGACAGGGTCGAGAGCAGGAAAGCCCCGCAATCATTCGCGGGGCTTTCTCTATGCCGAGTCGCGGATGCGCCAGAGCGCCCTCGACGCGAAGGTCCGGTGCGGAGACCACCTGAGCGCTATGGCTTCGAGTTCGCGGACATGCACGTCCTTCGGGAGTCCGTAGATCGATTCCATGGACCGCCGGAGTCCCAGGTCTCCGGGCGAGAACACGTCCTCGCGCTCGAGCGCGAACATGAGGAACATCTCGGCGGTCCAGCGGCCGATGCCCCAGACGCTGGAGAGCTTCGTGACGGCTTCTTCTTCCGGAAGGCGCCGGAGCGCGAGCAGGTCGAGGTCTCCTGCGAGCACGGCGTTCGAGAGCTCCTTCAGGGTCTTCGCCTTCGCGCCTGAGAGCCCGGCCTTCCGCATGGAAGGGAGGCGGAGCTTCTGTATGGCTTCTGGCGTCACCGCTCCTCCGCAGGCGGCCTCGAGCCTCGCCCAGATGGTGTCCGCCGCCTTCGTGGAGAGCTGCTGGCTCGCCACGGAGCTCGCGAGCGCGGCGAAGAGCCTCTCCCTGGTATGTCGTTTCTTCTTCGCGTAGCGGGCAGAAAGGTCGGCCTTGTGGGCGAGCGCGGCCTTATAGAGGACCGGGTCCGCCTTCTTCAGGTGGAGCAGGGCGGCGCTCACGCGCTCGTCGAGGACGGTCTTCTTCGTAGGCATAGCCGCCAGTATACCCGCGTTCCGATCATACCGTTACACAACTTCAGGACGTGCGCTTTACGACCCGGGACGGGTATACTGGGAGCATATGGTCCGATTCATCATCCTCGTGATAATCCTGATACTCGCGCTCTCGTACTTCGGCATCTCGATCCGGGACGTCGCCACGTCCCCGGCAGGGCAGGACAACTTCACCTTCGTCTGGTCGTACGTGAAGGAGGGCTGGGAGATCGCGAGCGCGTTCGTCGCACATCTCATCGAGAGCACGCGCGCCGTTGCCGGATAACCTTTCACTACTATGGAACAGAAGCAGATAGCCATCACCGCCCCTACCAGCACCCTCGCGAGCTTCGTGAACGCGACGCAGGTGACCGTATCCGACGATTCCGTCATCATCCAGTTCGCCTACGTCCGCCCGAACACGACCACCGGACAGCTCGTCTCCGAGATCGTCCTGTCTCCGAAGCACGCTATCGAGTTCAGCAAGGCGCTCGACACGACGATAAAGCAGCATTTCACCCGACATCTCGGCACGGAAGGGGACTAGCATCGAACATGAAGCGTTCATTCTCGCTTCATGAGGGTCCGCGTACTATTGCGCGCATGGTTAGTAGCAATACTAACGATTAAGTAACCCACTAGATTGCTATGAAGAAACTACTTCTCGGTGCGTTCGCTCTCGCGGCGGTCGTCGCCGTCCCGGGCGTATCGCTCGCAGCGACCTACGCATACGTTAACAATGCAGGCGAGGTCATGACGACCGAGGCCGCGACCGCGAACACCGCGCTCGCGACCGCTCCTGGCATAAGCACGCACAGCGGCGTGATGCTCATCGAGGTCACCTCCGACCCGGTGATCGGCGACTCGGTCGGCGGCGTCTAATCCGGAGAT
Source organism: uncultured bacterium (assembly GCA_937879955.1). Lineage (GTDB taxonomy): Bacteria > Patescibacteriota > Minisyncoccia > Phycocordibacterales > Phycocordibacteraceae > C7867-001. Next base: position 98,640 of record CALFMK010000001.1, on the reverse strand, counting down.
CGTTCGATACGAAACGCCCCTGGCATTCGTCAGGGGCGTTTCTCGTGAAGGCCTCATGTTCATGAAGATTACGCGATACTTATGCACATAAGTCCAGGGAACCGTGCTATACTCCTCGCATGACTACGAACCATCTCCGTGCGCTCGTCCTCTCGCTCGCGCTACTCGGCACGGGCATCCTTCCGTTCGGCGCATCCGCAGCAATGACCGTTACCGCGACCAAGGCGGCGGCGACCATAGACGCGGCATCGCTCACGACCGCGAAGACCAGGCCTTCCCTTACCGGCGACGCGACGAACGTGAAGACCGTGCGCGTCGAGATCAGGGACGCATCAGGCAAGCGTCTCTTCAAGAGCAAGGTTCTTAAGGTTAGGAACGACCATTGGAAGGTGACGTCCTCGAAGAAGCTCGCGGACGGCACCTACGCTGTCACCGTGTATGACGCCAAGGACAGGAAGCAGACGACACTCGCGCAAGGCACGCTCACGATTGGCGTTAGAGGCGGGACGTCTTCGAGCGCCACGCGCAGCAGCGGCCTCATCAGCGTCGACGCGCTCCCGCTCCTCTCCGGAGGTGCAGCGAATATGGGCGCATCCGTCCCGGTCGCGTACCTGAAGGTGCAGAACGTGAGCGGCAGCCCCGTGAACCTCGAAGGCTTCACGCTCAAGCAGAACGGCTCGGCGTCCGGCGACAGCGTCATCGGGTTCTCGACGAGCGACGACAAGGGCGGCTCCCGCGCGACCATCGGCGGCACCGAGGGCGCGAAGCAGTTCAAGGCCGGTCTCGCGTTCGTGCCGCTTGCGGCCACCATCGAGAGCGGGACGGTCCGCATCTTCACGATCAAGGCGATCCTGAGCAAGACCGCCACCACGGACCTCGGGAAGCAGCTCTTCCTCGACGTCACGGGCGTGACGAGCAATGGATCCGTGAAGGCGCCGAATCCTATCCGCGGCGTCGCATGGACGCTCATCCGCTAAGGGAATCGTGTCCACAAAGCAGGGCCGCCGCGGGCGCCCTGCTGCTATACTTGAAGCTATGAAAGGGATGATACGGAAGATCGCCGTCATGGCGCTCTCATGCGCGCTCCTGCTGCCGTCAGCCGCTTCTGCGGCGACCTATTACGTGGATTCCGCCATCGGGAACAACACGAACGACGGCACCTCCACGAGCACGCCATGGCTCAATGCGACGAAGATTAACTCGACGACCTTCGCGGCCGGCGACCAGATCCTCTTCAACCGCGGACAGACGCATGCCGGCACCATATCGCTTCTGGACGAGAGCGGCACGAACGGGAATCCGATCATCGTCGGCGCATACGGGACAGGCACGGCTCCCGTCATCCTGTCCACGGGCCAGAGCCGGTCGTTCGACCTCCGGAACAGCGCCTCCTACATAACCATCCAGGATCTCGAGCTCCGGGGAGCCTCGACCGAGGACATCTTCCTCTTCACGGGCACCTACACGGGGAACACGTTCCAGCGGATAAACTTCGCGTCGAGCACAAGGGGCATAAACATCCAAGGAGGGACTACGGTCGGGAACGTCTTCGATGACCTTACCTTCACCGGAGGACCCGGCTCCACCGCCGCCTTCACGCACCAGGGCACGTCCACGAACGATCGCTTCGAGGACATCACGGTGAGCAATTTCCAATACGGCATCCGGTTCACATCCGCGGCCACTTCCTCCGGGATGGTTATGGACGGGATCACGGTGAACGCCCCTTCGCTCCAGGGCATGAACCTGCTACGGCTTGAGAATGCGACCCTGAGCGACATCACGGTCAGCGGGAGTGGCATCAACGGCATCTACTTCGCAAATCGCCTCAAGAACGTGAGCCTCACGGATGCGACCATAACGAACAGCGCAGCCAGGGGACTGCGCTTCGACGGCTTCACCGAGGGCGTAACCATAGCGGACACCACCGTGACCGGGAGCGGGTCCGTAGGGATCCAGTTCGTGGCGGCAGCGGGCCCGAACATACACCTCTCGAACGTGCGCTCGTCGGACAACGTCGATCACGGCCTCCTGTACCAGGGCCTCGACAGCAGCTCGACCATCCTCATCGAGGATTCGACGTTCAACTCGAACGGCACGGTTGCCACGTCATCGAACGGCATCATGTACATAGGAGCGGGGTACGCGACGACCACGAACACGACCGCGAACCTGAACACGAACGACGGCCTCAACATCAGGGATTCGGTCCATACGGTATTCGACAGGGTCACTACGGAAGAGAACGGCATCAACGGCCTCGGGAGCGACGGCGACGGCCTCTCGTGGCACGACTTCTCGACGGGCAGCGTGAGCAATTCATTCATAAAGAACAACAAGAAGGGAGGCGTGACGAACGTGAGCACGACGACGGTCGACGTCTACAACAACGTGTTCGTCCATGACACCACCGGGACGGTAGGCTCAGTCACGATGAGCCAGAACGCGAGCTCGCGCGTCTACAACAACACGTTCTACAATCCTTCGCACATGGGCATCGCGATAGAGATGGCGAGCCCGGCAAGCAACATCGCGATGAATAACATCATCTCCGGCTTCGACATCGGCATCAGCAAGCTTTCCTCCGCCTCGCTTACCGAAGACTACAACCTGGCGTACGATGCAGGCACTGCGAACTGGAGCGGCGCGGGCTTCACGCAGGGCGCCCACTCGCTGTCTGCAGACCCTAAGTTCGTCGATGCGGGTGACGAGAACTTCCGCCTTCTCGGATCCTCTCCCGCCATAAATGCAGGGACGAGCACTCCGTTCACGACCGACATCCTTGGCAACGGGCAGTTCGGCTCTATGCGCGACATGGGCGCATACGAGTATCAGGCGGACCCTGACCCTGCTCCGGAACCCGAGGAGGAAAGCTCGTCGAGCCATCGTTCCGGCCAGAGCGTCGTCCGGATCGTCTCTCCGCTCGCGGATTCCGTAGTGAACGCAGCGCAGTCTCAGACGACCGCTCTCACGCAGCTCATACTCGACAACCGCACGCTCTTCCTCTCGGCACAGGAAAAGGGAATCGTTCTCCCGGCCTTCGTGCTCGAGGTTCTCGGCATCCCGTCAGGCGTCACGTTCACGCGTTCGCTCGGGCTCGGTAGCACCGGCCCTGACGTATCCGCGCTCCAGGAGATCCTGAAAGCGAAGGGCTTCTATGTATTCCCGGAGATAACCGGCTACTTCGGCCAGGTCACGCTCCAGGCGGTAGCGGGCTTCCAGGCGTCCCTCGGTCTCGAGGCCGTGGGTTCCGTGGGCCCTGCGACCCGAGCCGCCCTGAACGCGCTCTAGTCCCCAGGTCCGGGATTTTAGGGTAGAATCCCGTCTATACGCCATGCAGGCAGCTACCGCACAGACGCAGATCCTCTTGTTCTATAAGTACGTCACGGTCGAGGACCCGGAGGCGTTTTCCGCGTGGATCCGGGAGCGGGCAGCAGCGCACGGCCTTCTCGGACGCATCCTCGTGGCGAAGGAAGGCCTGAACGGGACCGTCGAGGGCTCCTACGAGGACACCGAGGCGTTCGCCGAGGAACTCCTTGAGGATGCGCGATTCAGCGACATGAACGTGAAGAGGAGCGAGGGGACCGGAGACGCGTTCCCGAAGCTCTCCGTGAAGGTGCGCAACGAGATCGTGGGCACGCAGTTCCCGGCGTCCATCGATCCGACCAAGCGCACCGGCACCCATCTTCCGGCCGAGGAATTGAAGCGCTGGTTCGAGGAGGAGAAGGACTTCGTGATCGTCGACATGCGCAACGACTACGAGTTCCGTTCCGGGCATTTCAAGGGCTCGGTGAACCCGGGGCTCGAGAACTCGCGCGATCTCCCGAAGGCGCTCCCGAAGCTCGAGAGCCTGAAGGACAAGACCGTGCTCACGGTCTGCACCGGCGGCGTACGCTGCGAGAAGATGTCCGCGTTCCTTCTCGAGAACGGGTTCAGCGACGTGTACCAGCTCGAGAACGGCATGCACGGCTACATGGAGAAGTACCCGGGAGAGGACTTCCTCGGCTCGCTCTACACCTTCGACAAACGCAAGACCATGCACTTCGGCGGCGATAGGGAGATCATCGGCGTCTGCCACCTGTGCGGTACGAAAGCAGAGAAGTACGTGAACTGCGCGAACGACTTCTGTCACGAGCACTTCATCGTCTGCGAAGGGTGCTCGAGCGACAGGAGCGTGTTCTGCTCGAGGGAGTGCTAACCTTCAGGTATGTCCGAGCAAGATTTCACCAAGAGGCTGACGATCGTAGTACGGAAGGATATCGAGGGATGGCAGGCAGCGAACGCTATAGCCCACATCGCGGCCTACCTCGGGAACAGGCTTGGGGAGGATTTCGATACCGGTGACGCCTTCATCGCTGCAGACGGGGTGGCGTTCCCGAGGAATTCGCAGTATCCGATCATCCTCAAGAGCGCGGATTCGTCCGAGGCGCTCCATGAGGCTTTGAGCGAGGCACGAAAGGAGGGCGTGCTGTACCTGGCATTCGCCCGCAATATGATAGACCACAGCGACGACCGGGAGCTCGAGGAGAGCCTTAGGGCGAAGCCGTCGGGCGAGATAGAGCTCCTCGGGCTCGGCGTCTTCGGAGAGAACGAGCAGATAAAGGCTCTCACGAAGCCGTTTGGCCTCTGGAAGTAGCCGTACGCACCCTCCACGCATCCTTCATGAACCCTTCCTGTATACTGGAGGCATGATACTTTCACTTATCCTCGGCTTCCTGCTCGGCGCCGCAGCCCTGTTATTCGCCCTCCAGAACACCGCCGTGGTGGCGCTGTCGTTCCTCGGCTGGCAGTTCGAGAGCTCGCTCGCGCTCCTCATCCTCATCGCGTTCGCGCTCGGCGTCATCGTGAGCCTCCTCGTCTCCATCCCGTCCGCGATCGGGGACAGCCTCAAGATCATGGGACTCAAGAAGGAGAACCGCCGCCTGGCCGAGCAGCTCGCCACGCCTCCTGACTCGACGGTCGTGAACATCGTCGAAGAGCCTATTGCTCCTGTGCTCGATATCCGCAATTCCTAGCAGCCCGCCTAACGCATAATCCTATGAAAAATAAGCCATTATTGGTGCTCTTCCTCACGCTCCTCCTCGATACGATCAGCGTGGGCATCCTGATCCCGGTCCTGCCGGCGATCTTCACCGACCCGACGTCGCCGACGTTCATGCTCTACGGATACTCGGTCTCGGCCCAGTACTTCCTCGCGGGCGCCATCACGGCCGTGTTCGGCCTCATGCAGTTCCTCGCCGCGCCGCTCCTGGGCGAGCTCTCCGACGTGTACGGCCGCAAGCGCCTCCTCACGATAGGCGTGGGCGTGCTCGCGTTCTCGAACCTGCTCTTCGGGTTCGGCATCGAGATGGCGTCCCTCGCGGTGCTCTTCGTGGCGAGAATCCTCGCGGGCCTCGCGGCAGCGAACCTGAGCATCGCCCAGGCCTCGATCGCGGACGTGAGCGCGCCTGAGGACCGCGCGAAAAACTTCGGCCTCATCGGCGCGGCGTTCGGCATCGGCTTCATCCTCGGCCCCTTGCTCGGCGGCATCATCGCCGCGACTTTCAGCCACGCAGCCATGCCGTTCGTATTCGCCGGCGCGCTCGGCATCCTGAACCTCGTCTTCATCGCGCTCTTCCTGCCTGAGACCAGGAAGACGACCGCGGCATCCCGCGCGAACTTCCATATCTTCAAGGGCCTCCAGAACATCAAGCAGGCGTTCCAGGACAAGGACGCGCTCCCGGTCTACCTCACGAGCTTCCTCTACATGAGCGGCTTCGCGTTCTTCACGAGCTTCATCGGCGTGCTGCTCGCGGTGCGCTACGGCTACTCTGAGGCCGGCATCGGCACCTTCTTCGCGGTGGTGGGCGCGTCAATCGCCGTGACGCAGCTCGTGATCCTGCCGCAGGTAGCCAAGCGCTTCAAGGAGCGCCGCATCCTCCTCGTCGGATTCCCGATCGTGGCCGCGACCATCGTGGCGTACCCGTTCGTCGGCAGCAACCTGCTCCTGTTCCTCCTCGTGCCGATCATGGCCGTGCCGCAGGGCCTCGCGTTCGCGAACATCAGCTCGCTCGTGAGCAAGAGCGTGTCGCCTGACAAGCAGGGCGCAGCGCTCGGCATCAACGGGTCCTTGATGGCGCTCGCGCAGGGTATCGTGCCGCTCATCGCCGGCATCGGCACCGGCGTGATCGGCCTCACGTCGCCGTTCATCGCAGGCGGCCTCATCATCATGATCGCCTGGACCATCCTCTGGAACGCGCGTCGCCGCGCGTATCAGGCCGGGTAGTAATACTAGGTGCCTAACGCCGTCTTCATGAGTATGACGACCAAGAAAGCCTACATCGCGGGAGGGTGCTTCTGGGGACTCGAGGAGCTCGTGCGGCAGCAGCCAGGAATCATAAAGACGGAAGCGGGGTATACCGGAGGGGAGAACGCGGACCCGACGTACGAGAACCATCCCGGACACGCCGAGGCGCTCGAGGTGGAGTACGACCCGACCGTCATCTCGTACCTGCAGCTCCTCGACTTCTTCTTCCAGATCCACAACCCGACGACCCTGAACCGGCAAGGGAACGATGTCGGCACGTCGTACCGTTCCGCCATCTTCTACCAGGACGCGGACGAGAAGCAGGACGCCGAGGACATGATCCGCATCGTGAACGACTCGAAGCGCTGGAAGGACCCGGTCGTGACGACGCTCGAGCCCTTCACGGCGTTCTATCCGGCAGAGGACTACCACCAGGACTATCTCCAGAAGAACCCGGGCGGCTACACCTGCCATGCCATATACTTCGACTCATACCTGAAATAATTCGCGGATCATGATCCACTTCAGAACCTTCGTATTCATCGTCGTCGCGCTCATCGCGATCGTCGGCATCGTGGTCGGGACCGGCATCCTCGGGAAGCACGAGGAGACGGCCGTCGAGCCCGAGGTACTGTCCTTCGAGGACTGCGCGGCGCTCTATCCGGTGATGGAGAGCTATCCTCGCCAGTGCAGGACGCCGGACGGGCGCACCTACGCCGAGGAGCTCCCTCTGCCTACCCCGACCTACCTGAATGCATCAGCGGATATGATCGCCGTCTCGAACCCGACGCCGGGCGCCGTTACCGGCAAGTCGTTCACGGTCACGGGGCAGGCGCGCGGCACCTGGTACTTCGAGGCATCGTTCCCGATAGAGGTGCGCGATGCGCAGGGGAACCTCATCGCCACCAGCACCGGCGCGCCCGCGGACGGCGCCGACTGGATGACAGAGGAGCTCGTCCCGTTCACGTCAGAGATCACGGTCCCTGAGTCCTTCATCGGCGAGGCGGTTCTCGTCCTCATGAACGACAATCCTTCAGGTCTCCCGGAGAACGCGCGCTCGATGTCGATCCCGTTCACGATCGAATACTAAGAAGAGAAACGTTGAATCCCGCAGCCATATCGGCTGCAGGATTTTTCGTAACAGGGTCAGGCATCTACTGCACCGGACCCGACGCGCCTGCGGACCAGCTACTGCAGGCTCACGAGCGCGAGCACGGCTGCGGTCATGAGGCCGAAGATGCCGAGCGTCCTGAGGAAGTAGGATACGGCTTCGCCTCTCTTTCCCTCCACGAGCCTCAGTACCGGCTGGTAGAAGAAGAGGAAGGCCATCACCGCCGCAGAGAGCACGAACAGCGAGATCATGCCCATGCCGTCGAGCAGAGTATCCGGGGTGTCATGCCTGATCGACTCGATGAAGCGCAGGAACAGCACGACAAGACCGATATAGGCCAACGCCGCTACGGCGTTCAGAAGAGGATTCCATTTCATACATCTCCTATAACGGCGTGCGCGGGAGCCTGGTTGCGCCGCGTGGTAGCATTATTCCCATATCCCGCAGATAATCCCGCACCCATGAACGAGAAGAGAGCGCTTACCTGGGACGAATTCATCGACCTCGACTTCGCGTATGCAGAGCCGAAGGCAGAGAGCCGCGAGCAGTCCGCGTCCCTCTGGAGCATGCAGCTGCGCGCGAATCCGGCCGACTGGACGTTCTTCCTCGAAGGGAAGGAGGCTCCTGAGCCGGGCGACACGCTCTCCTCAAGCATAGATTTCGACACGCACTCGATTACGCTCTCGTTCGAGGGAACGGGCGCGTAGGGACGGTATGAAGGGTCTTCTCGCCATCGCGCTCCTGATCGTCCAGACATTGCTTCTTGCCGTCGGATCGAGCGCGTACGCGCAGGGGATCATATGCACGCACCTCGGATGCAACCAGCTCATATTCGCGGTGCTCGGCGTCTACTCCTTCGTGGTGTTCTATATGCTGGTGCTGTACGCGCTCGTCACAGGCCTCCTCGGCACGATGTTCGGGCTCCGCATCAAGGAGATCGACATCTTCAGGGGACCCGTGCGCTCGGAGCGCAGGTTCGCAGGTATCGTAATCCGGACCCGCACGATCCCGGTGGGCTCGCAGGTCAGGTTCTGGGGACCGCAGGACAGGGCAGAAGAAGGCTACAGGCCCGGGCAGTCCCTCGAGGGCCTGCCGATATGGCAGTACGCCGTGCTCGCGTTCGGCGGGCATATCGCGCTGCTCGCGTTCGCTTGCACAGTACTCGGGACCGGCACGTTGCAGGGCCTCCTCAGCGCCTTCCCGCAGATCGTACAGGGGGCCCTGCATCCAATCGCGTACGCGCTGCCGGCCATCCGCGAGTTCTACGCACTCTACGCGGCTGACGCGTGGGCGGCCTCGGCCGTGTTCGCCACGAAGATGGTGGCCGTCGATCTCTTCCCGCATGCGGGCTCGCCGCTCGTCATGCTCTATTACCGCATCCGGAACCGCGCGAACCGCTTCGCGCTCGAGTCGGACAGGGTAGTCTCCGTGAACTCGCTGCCGATGCTCGTACTCCTCGGGCTCGTGCTCGCAGGCGCGAGCTGGGCGTTCGCGCTCTGCCTCTATTTCTTCGAGTACGCGAGTCTCTAGAGATGTGCCTCTTGGAGTTTCATAACTTGTGTATGTTGTGTGCATAAATACGTAGCTTGTGTATTGCCGCGGAAATCGAGCCGATGCTACGATTCATGCATGAACAGGCTCGTATCCCTCACCCCCGCACAGAAGGAGACGCTGGCGCTCATCCAGAAACACACCGAGACGTTCGGCAAGGCGCCGACCATCAGCGAGATGGCGTCCACGCTCAAGCTCTCTTCGCTCCGGAGCGTCACGCAGCGCCTCGAGAGCCTCGAGCGCAAGGGCCTTATCTCCCGCGACCGCTTCAAGCACCGAAGCGTATCGCTCATCGACGGCGTCGCGTCGCAGATGTCTTCCGACCTCATCCAGGTGCCCGTCATCGCGTCGGCCGGCTGCGACGCCATGGACGTGTACGCGGAGCAGAGCTTCGGCGAGTACATCGTCGTGGACAAGAGCCTTATCGGCGGACGGAAGGACAGTACGAACATCGCGGCGGTCCGCGCCGTAGGGGACTCGATGCAGGACGCCGGCATCCATAGCGGCGACTACGTCATCGTCGAGGTGACGGACCAGGTGGAGAACGGGGACCGCGTGGTCGCCATCCTCGGGAACATGGCCGTCATCAAGCGATTCTCCCGGGTAGACGAGGTGGTCTACCTCAACCCCGAGAACAAGTACGGTACCTATCATCCGATTGTGGTGCGCGAAGAGGACTCCCGCGTCTTCGGGAAGGTCCTCTCCATCATCCCGGGCACCGAATGGGTGGACGATATCAAGGTCGAGTACTACACCGAGATCGAGCAGCCTCCCGCGTAGTTCTGATAATGCACGAGAGCGCGGCATATCCAGGACTGGATCACGAAGCGCTAGCGACCATGCGAAGAGCGCCCTCGATCGAGGGCGCTCTTCGATGGACAGGATCGTATCCTTCCTGATTACTGGGCCTTCTTGGCGTCCTCGAGGCGCGGACCGCCATGTCCGCCCATCGGGCCAGGACCCTTGAGCCCGAGCGACTCGCGGAGCGCACGGGCACCCTCACGGTCTCCGGACTTCTCGAGCTCGTGGACCTTCACGAGGTCCGCGAAAGTGTCCTCAGAGAGCTCGTTCGCCATAGGGGAGTTAGCGACGAGTGCCGCGTAGGCGTCGTAGTCGTTGGCCTCGAGCGCGGCGTCCATCTCCTCGCGCTGCTTCTCGTGATAGGAGCGCATCGCGTCCATGATCTCCTCGCGCGTGAGGCCGGCGGCCTCGAGGACGGCCTGAGCCTCCTTCTCTGCGGTCTCGCGGATATCATCCGCCTGCTGTATCGCGGCCTGCTCCTCGTCGGAGAAGCCGGAGAACGCGGCGAGGGCCGTATCGGACGGCGAGAACGCGTAGGCGGTGCTGCCGCCGATGACGGCAAGGCCGAACAGGAGCGCCGGGATGGCGTATCGTTTCTTAATCATGCGTACTATGCGTTAGTTGCTAATCGAGGGGCGTACGTCCTCACACTCAGTACTACGCATCTCAGGAGGATTCTTTTCACCGGCGCGCATCATCGGCGAAGGGAGACGTCCCTCGAACTCGAGCGATCGCACGTCGCACGCGAGGAACGTGTTCGCGTCCGCATCGAGGACCCTGCCGCGCACGCCGACGCGCTCTCCGGATTCGAGCCGGCCCTTCTTCTCGTCTGATATGGATTCGGAGAAGGTTATCTCCCAGACGACCTCCTTCGGATCGCTGATACGGATACCGGCGGGCGTCACGTCCGTGAGCCTTCCAACCAGGAAGCCGTTCTCCGGACGGAGCCAGCGCTCGCGCTGGAGCCCCTCGAGATCGCGCTGGAAGGGCACGTGCCTCGCGGCGAACCGGTCGAGAACGATACCCGTACCCGTCTCGTAGAACGCGAAGCCGAGACCTGCCGTGAGGATGAGGAGCATGAGGAGCAGTGGAGGGAGCTCGTACCGGTATCCGCGCTTCGTCGAGCGGACCTCGCGGTATGCCAGGTACGAGAAAGCGGTGAAGAGCGCGATCCAGAGGACCGGCACGAGATGGAAGACAACCGCGAAGGGCGGCGGCGGGAGTCCTGGCGGGAGCACGCGCGGAATGTTTATGAGACGGAAAAGGATAGAGGATACCGCGAGCGCGCCCACGAGGACCGACACGCCCGCGAGCAGCCAGAAGGCCGCGTTCTTGAGCGAGAAGAACAGGCGGGAGCGCGGCGTCACCTTCGCGTCCTTGATCCGTTCGAGTATCTTCTCGGAGGTCGACTGAGAATCGTGGTTATGCATATACGTAGCCGTTAGTGTTCATCTGCTTCCTTATCTGCGCCTTCGCGCGCGCGAGGCGTGTCGCCACCGTCCCCGGAGGCACGGCGAGGATATCCGATATCTCGTCGTATCCCTTGTGCTCGAAGAACCGGAGGATGATGACGTCGTAATACTCGCGCGAGAGGGTGGCAAGCACCTCCTTGAGCCGTACCGCGTCATGCGCTTCCATGGACTCCTTCAGCACGTCGGTCTCGGACGCGATGTTCTCGATGACCTGCTCGTCAACGTCGAGCGCGTGGCCATGCGGGCGCGCCCGGCGCTTCCGGAAGAACGCCATGGTCTCGTTGTGCGCGATCCGATAGATCCATGACGAGAACTTGAGACCGGCGTCGAAGGAGTTCAGGTTCTGATACACCTTCATGAATACGTCCTGCAGCAGGTCCTCGGTGTCCTCGGGGCCGAGCTTCCCGATGCGATAGATATAGGCTCGGAGCCTGCGCTCGTACCGCTCGACGATCTCTCCGAACACGCCCATGTCCGAAAGACATAACGTCGCGAGCTCCTCGTCGGTCCTGGTGTCGAGCATGCCTCTAGGATACCTCTCTTAGTACTACGTGGCCCGCAGGATATTCTTTCGATTGATTTTTCATAATCATATGATATAATTGAATCACAACCAAAAACCACTCATCTCATGAACGATTTCAAGAAGAACTACAAGCCGGGAGGCGCTCGCCAGGGCAGCTTCAGCCGTCCGAGCTTCGGCAAGGGGAACGGGCAGCGCAGGGACTATGACCGCGGCTTCAACGGCCCGTCCGAGAGCTTCAGGGCTACCTGCAGCAAGTGCCATAAGCCCTGCGAGGTGCCGTTCCGTCCGAACGGGAAGAAGCCGGTGTTCTGCAAGGACTGCTTCGTGCGCGACGATTCCCGCGACGCACGCCCTTCGTACGGCAAGCAGGGCTTCGACCGTCCTGTGCGCGCCCACGCGCCGGCAGCCGTCGAAGACCTGCGCATCGGCGCCCTGCAGCGCGAGCTCGCCGTCATACACGAGAAGCTCGACACGCTCATCCAGAGCCTCGAGAGCGCCGCATACTCCTCGATCCTCACCGCCTCGGTGAAGAAGGAGGCGAAGCCAGCTGCGAAGGCAGCACCCGCGGCGAAGCCCGTGAAGAAGGCTGCCACGAAGACCGCGCCTAAGAAGGCTCCGAAGAAGAAGTAAAGCTACGCACCTGCGAAACGCGGCCCGAGCAATCGGGCCGCGTTTCGTTATGGAAGGGAAGTGAAAGAAATCGACAATGGGTGCGTAGTAGCTAGTACAGAACGAATGAGGATAGGAAATTCCTGGGTCCCAGGGATTCCTTTCCATTACATAGACCTAATCTGCTGAGACACTATCCATGAATACCGCACGCACGATCCTGCTGAAATCGAAGGCATGGATGCTCGGCCACAAGAAATCAGCTGCAGCGATGCTCCTCCTTATCCTTGCGGGCACGTACGGCACCTACCATCTTGCGACCGCAGACAGCGGCGTGCCAAAGTACGTCCTCAGCGCGGTCGAAAAGGGGACGGTCATCACGACCGTGAGCGGGACCGGGCAGGTCTCCGCGAGCAACGAGGTCACGCTCTCGAGCAAGGCTTCGGGCGACATCACGTCCGTGAACGTGGTCGCCGGACAGCGGGTCGAAGCCGGACAGCTCATCGCGGCGGTCGACGCCACCGATGCGTATTACGAGCTCGAATCAGCGCGCATCGAGTACGACGAGCTCGTCTCCGTCGACTCGGACGACCTCGACGACGCGAAGGACGCAATGGATACCTCCGAGCAGGACGTCGAGGACGCGTACACGTCGGCACGCGGCACGCTCGCAACCGCGTCAGGCGATCTCGCCGACACCATGGAAGACCTTGATGCGCTCGTGAACGGCAGCGGCTACCTTTCGAACCAGATGACCAACGGCCGGAGCGAGGCGGCGAGGACATACCGGGACCAGGCCGCGAAGAGCTATTACGCGGCCGAGGACGCATTCGAGGCCTTCACCGCGTCCGCACGAAGCGTCACGACCGGAAGCAGCGACCGCGACATCGAATCCGCGGTAGAGGACGGCTATGGTGCCGCCGTGCTCATAGCCGAAGCCGCCAAGGACGCGAAGGCTGCCGTCGCCTATACCCGCGAGCGCGATACGACCACGGTAACGAAGGCGGATGCGGCCTATGCGACGGCCTCCGAGCTCGTGACGGCCGCGAACAGCGCCGTAAGTGAGTTCTCATCCGCGCGTGATTCCATGACAGACGCCACGCGCGCGCTCGAGGAAGCACGGGAGAGTCTCGACGATATCGAGGACGGGCCCGACACGCTCGATCTCCGCTCGCAAACGCTCGCGCTCCGCCAGAAAGAGAAGGCGTATGCCGACCATTTCACCCGCGCGCCATTCGACGGAACGATCGCGTCGGTTTCTGCGAAGGTCGGAGAAGACGCCGGAGACATCGCGACGCTCATCACCGACCAGAAGATCGCCGAGATATCACTGAACGAGGTCGACGCGGCGAAGGTGTCGGTAGGCCAGAAGGCGACCATCACGTTCGACGCCCTTGACGACCTGACGGTGACGGGGACCGTCGCGGAGATGGACCTCATCGGCACCGTCGAGCAGGGCGTGGTGTCCTATACCGTCAAGGTCGGGTTCGACACGGATGACGACCGTATCAAGCCGGGCATGACCGCGAACGCTGACATCGTCACCGATATCAGGCAGGACGTCCTCGTCGTACCCGCGAGCGCCATAAAGACGCAGGGTGACCTGAGCTACGTCGAGGTGATAGACGGCGCGAGCGTCACGGACAGCCAGGGCATCGAGTCCGCGACAGCACCCGAGATGATCGAGGTATCCCTCGGCCTTTCCGGCGACGATACCGTGGAGATACTCTCCGGCCTTTCGGAGGGCGATATCATCGTGACCCGGACGATAAGCGCAAGCGGCACGAAGACGACGACATCTTCGACACCGAGCCTGTTCGGAACCGGAACGACCCGGTCGGCCGGAAGCACTGGCGGGTTCCAGGGAGGGGGCATGCCGACACGCTAGCCATGATCGAGGTCAAGAACGTATCGAAGACCTACGGTGCAGGCACTGATATGGAATTCAAGGCGCTGAAGGACATCTCCTTCACGATCGAGGACGGGGAGTTCGTCGCGATCATGGGACCTTCGGGTTCCGGGAAATCGACCATGATGCACATACTCGGCGCGCTCGATACCCCGACAACGGGCACGTACTATCTCGACGGGAAGGATGTGTCCACGCTCTCGGGCGACGAGCTCGCCGACATACGCCGTGACAAGATCGGCTTCGTGTTCCAGTCCTTCAACCTGCTGCCGCGAACGAGCGTGTTACGAAACGTGATGCTGCCGCTCACCTATGCCGGCGCGCCCGAAGAGGAGCGCGAGCGGAAGACCAGGGAGGTCCTCGCCGCGGCCGGGTTCGCAGAAACGCATCTCCACCATCTCTCGAACCAGCTCTCCGGCGGACAGATACAGCGCGTCGCGATCGCCCGAGCGCTCGTGAACGACCCGTCGCTCATCCTCGCCGATGAGCCGACCGGGAATCTCGACTCGAAGACCGGGGCGATCGTGCTCGGCACCTTCCAGCGCCTCAATCAAGAGCTCGGGAGGACGATCGTGCTCATCACGCACGAGCAGGACGTCGCCGAGCACGCAGACCGCATCATATTCATCCGCGACGGAGAGATCGTCTCGGACGCGAAGACGCACGCTAAGAGAACCATCGCCTATGAAGACCGCTGACATGCTCCATGAGACCTATTCGGCACTCGTGTCGAATACCGTCCGCACCGGACTCACGATGCTCGGCATCGTGATCGGGATCGCGTCGGTGATCGCGCTTGTGTCCATCGGCCAGGGCGCACAGAACAGCATCCAGAGCAGCATCCAATCGCTCGGGTCGAACCTCGTGACCGTCTCGCCAGGAGTATCCGGCGGCCCGGGCACACAGGTATCGGGCGGGCGCGGGTCGGCAAAAACGCTGACACAGGATGATGCGGACGCGATCATCGATCATATCGAGAACGTGAGCGCGGTATCTCCGGAGCTCTCGTCACGGTATCAGGTGACGGCGAAGGGCACGAACACGAACACGTCGGTGGTGGGGGTGACCTCGGCATATCCTGAGGTTCGCAACCTCTCGATATCCGAAGGCGTCTTCGTTACCGATCAGAACGTGAAGAGCTCCTCGAAGGTAGCCGTGCTCGGTCCTTCGGTGCGCGACGACCTCTTCGGCGAGGACGCGGACGCAATAGGGCAGACGATCCGGATCAGCGGGCAGCAGTTCAAGATCATCGGGATAACCGAAGAGAAGGGCGGGTCCGGATTCACGAATCAGGACGACATGATCTTCATACCGCTCTCGACGGCCCAGAAGTTCCTCGCAGGGGACGACTACGTGACGTCGGTCGCAGTGCAGGCGACGGACGAGGAATCCATGACGCAGGTAGAGGAGGATATAGCCGCGCTCCTCCTCGACCGGCACGACATCGAGGATGCCGCATCCGCGGACTTCAGCATCCAGAACCAGAACGACATCGTCGCGACCGCATCGAGCATCACCGGAACGTTCACCGTCCTGCTCGGCGCGGTGGCCGGCATATCGCTCCTCGTCGGCGGGATCGGCATCATGAACATGATGCTCACCACGGTTACGGAACGCACGCGTGAGATCGGTCTCCGGAAGGCGATCGGCGCGAAGGAGCGGGACATCAGCAGGCAGTTCCTCGTCGAGGCGGTCGCCATTACGCTTACCGGCGGCCTGATAGGGGTCGTACTCGGCTCGGTCATATCGATTGCGGTGGACGCTCTCGGACTCGTATCGACGAGCATATCCGCCGGATCCGTCCTGCTCGCCTTCGGTGTCTCCACTGCGATCGGCATCATCTTCGGGTACTATCCGGCGACCCGCGCCGCGCGTCTCAATCCGATTGACGCGCTCAGGTATGAGTAGCGCGATTACATAACGTAAGGAATAACACTATGGATTTCACCAAGAATCAGAAGCGTGCGGCAGGCATACTCGTCTCGTTACTCGTCGTCGCCGGCATATCGTTCTACGGCGGCATGAACTATGGAAAGTCCTCCCAGGACATGCGCATGACGGGCAGGCTGCAGGCAGACCAGGGATCTCCGCGCGGACAAGGAGGCTCGCAAGGGATGCGCGGCACGGGCATGGCAGGAGCGGTCACAGGCGAAGTCATCGCGAAGGACGAGAAGAGCATCACCATAGAGCTCCCTGGTGGCGGATCGAAGCTCGTCTTCTACACGGAGGAGACGCCCGTATCGAAGAATACGAGCGCGTCACTCTCGGATGTGACGATTGGCGAGCAGGCGCAGGTGACCGGCTCGACGAATCCGGACGGCAGCGTCTCGGCGCAGTCCATACGCCTCGGCGCGACGGCAGCGGCGCAATAGCTCGCATTGCGGGGAAGGAAGCGCTGGCAGTATCTGCCAGCGCTTTCGTTATCTGCAGTAATGCACTCGTCGCGTCTTCATGTACCGATTGTCTGGTAAGGTTGTATATATGGACACAAAGAAGATTCTTATCATCGAGGACGATCCGCATCTCTCGCAGCTCATGCGCGGGCACCTGGAAGCCATAGGCTTCGCGGTCGAGGTCGCCATGGACGGCGAGCAGGGCATCGAGGCGCTCGAGCATGCGCCTGACCTCATCCTCCTCGACATCATGCTGCCGAAGATGGACGGGCTCACGATTCTCAAGATGATCCGGGAGAAGGGCGACTGGGGCGCGAAGGTGCCGATCATCATCGTGAGCAACCTGAATCCCGATACCGACGAGATCCTGAAGTCTACCGCGATGTACACGCCCGCCTACTACCTCGTGAAGGCCGAGCTCTCGCTCCAGGAGATGACGGACAAGGTGCGCGGCGCCCTCTCGCTCGCATGAGGATCCGCTCGAAGATAACCCTCCTCGCAGGCGCGCTCGTCTTCGTGGCGAGCGCCATGATCGTGATGCAGTACGTGAACGAGCGGCAGCAGACCGCGGACCTGCTCGAGAGCGTCCGGAAGGAGCGGGAAGCGTCCTTCTCGTCGATCGTCGAGATCTCGGGCGCGCCCCTCGCGATCCTCGCGACCGACTACAGCATCTGGGACGACATGGTCGACTTCGTCACCGACCCAGACCCCCAGTTCGCCCAGGACAATCTCGCTGATGTCACGGAGAGCTATAACGCGGACCGGGTGTACGTGTACGACCCGTCCGGGAAGCCGGTCTACGCCTACGTGAACGGGGAGGATCCGGCCTCGCTCCCGCCGCTCCCGCCGGAAGCCTTCGACCTCTTCCGGAAGGAGCGCACGGCTCACTTCTTCCTCGTGCAGGACGGCACGTACGTCGAGTACCGCATGGGCACCATCCATCCCATCGCGGACAGCATGCGCGAGACGGAGCCGCGCGGATTCCTCCTCGCCGGGAAGGCCTGGGACCAGGAACAGGTGGCTCGGTTCGAGCGCTTCTCGCAGAGCATCATCCTTGCCCAAGGGGACCCGATACCGCCGAGCGGGGTTGTCTTTCCATACTCTGTGTATTCCTGGAACGGCGACACCGCCTCGGAGTTCTACATATTCTCTCCGGTGCCGATCGTCTCCGAATCGCAAGCTGCGTCCGAAAAGGAGCTCTATCTCGTCATCGGATCGTTCGTGCTCTTCCTCATCCTCACGTTCGTGTTCCTCGAGATCTTCGTGACTAACCCGGTGAGCACCCTCACCCGCAGCATCGAGCGCAAGGACTACCGCAGGCTCGAGTCCCTCAAGAGGAGCCGTTCCGAGTTCGGGACGCTCGCGAACATCGTGCTCGGCTTCTCGGAGCACGAGCTCGTGCTCGAGGGGAAGGCGAAGGACGATGCGATCCTCTCCGCCATCGGGAGCGGCGTCATGGCGGTCGATGCCGCCGGCAACGTCACGCTCATAAACGCGAAGGCGGAAGAGCTGCTCGGCATCACGGCCGCATCCGTGCTTGGGCGCCCGGCCGCGAAGGCCTTCGCGGCGCAGACGCATACCTGCGAGCCGATCAAGGACGAGGATCTCCCGCTGCTGCGCGCGCTCCGCGAGAAGAAGGCGCGGACCGATACCCTGATCTGCATGCGCGCGGACGGCACGCGCTTCCCGGCGGTCGTGACATCCGCGCCGGTGGTGCTCGGCGGCAGCGTCATAGGCGCCGTGCAGGACTTCCGCGACATCACGAACGAGGAAGCGGTCGAGCGGGCGAAGAACGACTTCATATCGCTCGTCTCGCACGAGCTGCGCACGCCGCTCACGCTCCTGCGCTGGTCCGTCGAGAAGATGGAATCCATGACCCAGATACAGAAGCAGGAGCTCGATCTCCTCATCGCCCCAATGGTCTCGGCCATCGAGCGCATGCGTTCCCTCGTGTCATCGATCCTCGACGTGTCGCGCATCGAGCTCGGCACCTTCGCCATCGGCAACGCGCCCGTGGACGTCCCGGGGTCCGTGAAGAGGATCCTTCTCGAGCTCGCGCCGCATATAGAGGGGAAGAAGCTCTCTGTCGAGGAATCCCTTCCGGCGCTCACGAAGACCGTCTACTCGGACGAGCGCCTCCTCCAGATCATCGTGAGCAGCGTGCTCACGAACGCCATCCGGTACTGCGACATGGGAGGCAGGATACGCGTCGTGATGTCCGAAGGGGAGGAGTCCGTCGAGCTCGCCATAAGCAACACGGGCCCTGGCATCCCGCCCGAGGAGCAGCCGAAGATCTTCACGAAGATGTTCCGGGCGAGCAACGCGCGCCTCCTGAATCCGGACGGGACCGGCCTCGGCCTCTACATCAGCAAGTCGTTCATGGAGCGGCTCGGCGGCAGCATATCGTTCACGTCGGTGCCTGGCACGGACACGACCTTCACGATACGGATCCCGTACGGGAAGGCGTCGTAGGGCTCGATTCCGAGGTAGGCAGCTCGCTATAGCTACCAGCTCTTCAGCCAGAAGGCTAAGAGGGCATAGAACATTGCTATACTTTTGTGATGAACGACATCACGAAAATCATTCTTTCTGGAGCTTTAGGAATAATCGTCGGTGCTGGAGGAGCCTTGGCACTTTCCGATGAACCCAAGGTACAGGTGGCAGACATGGGGCATCAGATGCCGGACGGCAGCATGATGCACGGCGCCATGGGCATGGAGAGCGAGATGGACGGCATGATGCAGTCCCTCGATGGGAAGACCGGCGATGGCTTTGACCAGGCCTTCCTTAAGGAGATGATCGTGCATCACGAGGGTGCCGTCGCGATGGCCGAAGCGGCCCTCAAGAACGCAAAGCATCAGGAGATCAAGGATCTGGCGCACGCGATCATCGCTGCACAGGATACCGAGATTCAGCGGATGCGGGAGTGGAGCAAGGAGTGGTACGGAAACTAGCTCAGGCTACGGAAGACGCTCTGGCACCCTCAAACAAAACACCCCCGCTCCTTAAGGAGCGGGGGTGTTTTTGAAACGGATGATCCTAGATGGCGATTTCCTGCTTCGCGCTGCTGGAATCCCCAAGGTCCTTCACCGCCTTGCAGCTCTTCGTCGAGCTCTTGTACGTCTCCCAGGCAGACTTCTGCGCGGACTTCCATGCGGAGCGCGCGCTCGAGATGCTGCTCTTGAAGGCGCTCCATGCGGAGCGCACTTCCGCTTTCGATTCGGCGACGGTCGATTTTTCATATGCCGTCGCGAGCGCAGAGGCACGTGCGGCATAGGCTGCGGATACGCTGTT
Source organism: uncultured bacterium (assembly GCA_937879955.1). GTDB lineage: Bacteria > Patescibacteriota > Minisyncoccia > Phycocordibacterales > Phycocordibacteraceae > C7867-001. The sequence goes on along the minus strand of CALFMK010000001.1, from coordinate 78,688 downwards.
CTGGAATGCGGTTACGGCCGTCACGACGGCAGCTTCGCGCGCCGCGGCAGCGGTTCCTACGCAGGCGACGTCGACGTTGGCGCTTCTGCGCGCCTCAGCGGCTGAAGCGTTGCGCTGCACCTTTCCTGACGTGCTGCTCGTTGTAGTCGTTTGCGCATGCGCTGCATTCGTAACGAGGAACGCGAGCGCGAGAACGCTAAGGGTGATGAGCTTTTTCATGGATGGGATAATGTAAGAGTACGGTAGACCTTAATGCGGTCCATGTAAGTGTAGCATCGACATGTCCTTGCAAGGCGACGGGACTTGGATGTCTTTCTAAGATTCGCTTCATGGTTTCTGTGCCATACTTCGAGCATACAAGCGCTATTGAACGCGATTTTAACGTTATGACACCGAAAAATACCATCTGCCTCTGGTTCGAGAAGGACGCGCTCGACGCGGCGAACTTCTATGCCGCCACGTTCCCTGATAGCACGGTCGGAAACGTCTTCCATGCGCCCGGCGACTATCCGGACGGGGAGAAGGGTAACGTCCTCACCGTAGAATTCACGGTCTTCGGCATCCCGTGCATCGGCCTCAACGGCGGCCCGCAGTTCCCGCAGAGCGAAGCCTTCTCCTTCCAGATCGCGACCGATGACCAGGAGGAGACGGACCGCTACTGGGACGCGATCGTCGGCAACGGCGGGAAGGAGAGTGACTGCGGGTGGTGCAAGGACCGCTGGGGCGTCTCGTGGCAGATCACGCCGCGCACCCTCACCGAGGCGCTCGCGAACGGCGGCGCGGAAGCCGAGCGCGCCTTCAAGGCCATGATGACGATGCAGCGGATCGATGTCGCCGCCATCGACGCGGCGCGCAAGGGCTAGAGAGCCGGTTGAAACAGAAAGAGCCCCGCATGTGCGGGGCTCTTTCTGTCGTTCACTAGGGAAGCCTAGTTCGCGATGTAGACAGGATCGGTGCGGAACCCGCTATCATTCGCGACCGAGAAGGTCGTGCTTCCAGCAAGGTCCGCAGTGCCGTTGAAGCGGATACTGTCGAGACGGAGGCTGTAGAAGCCTGGATCGGTAGCCGGATCGAGGGTGACGGTGAGCGTGAAGGTCTCCGTCTTACCCTCGCGGACCACGAAGAAGCCGTTCTGCTGGCGCGCCGTCGAGGTGAGGGCTGCGCTCTCGACACCGTCGAACGCGTTGCCGTCGATGCCGTAGAGCACGCCGACCGTACCGGTGCTGCCCGTCGTGGTAGCGATGTACGCATCATCCTCGACGCCGGTCACCTTGAACTTGATCGTGTAGGTGCCGTATGAGGACGAGACGCTGTTGCCCGGAGATACGGACGACTGGTTCGCACTTACCGCATCGACGTCGATGCCGGCGAAGGCGATCGTATGGGTCTCGCTCGAGGCGGTGCCCGATACGGACGCATTGTCACCGCTCTTCACGCCTTCTGCCTCTATGTTCGCGTTCGCGAGTGAGAAGGCGATTGGGGTGTTCGTGGCGTTGCGCGCGAGCGTTACCGAGAGCACTGCGGAGACGTCATCGTCGCCGTCGATCTCGAGGTCCATGTCCTCGAAGGATATCGAGGAGCCGTTCACGTCGCCTGCGAACGTGTCGCGGCCGACCTTGAGCGTCGCCTTGCGGATGACATCCGAGGCGAGGACGCCCTGGTTCATGCCAGTGACATCGATCGAGAGGTCGGTGACGAGGGAATCAGCATCGTCCCGGTTGTCGAGATTGAAGGCGAACACCTCGTACGCGGACGACTCGCGGTTGGTATCGGCGACGAGAATGGATCCGTCAGGATCGTTCTTGCTCTTCGAGATGCGGATGTCGCCGTTCTCCTCGGCATCGAAGCCGAAGGTCACGGAGTCAGACGCCTTGCCGACGTACTGCTGGATGCCAGCGGCGTCGACGGCGCGGATGCCCTTGTCCTCGACGCGCACCGAGAAGGTCTGTGCGAGGTCTCCGGAATCGATGCTGTCGCTTATGTCAGCGACGATCGTGAGCTCCGCAGTGTCGCCCTCGCGGACGATGTGCTTCATACCCGTGAGGGAGAGCTTGTAACCGTTGCCGGACTTGCTCCAGTCGCTGCGGTTGTCGACGTCCTTGTCTGCCACCTCCTTGCCGTCGGCGAGGATAGCGATGCGGTCGAAGTACTTCCATGGCTGCGTGTTCAGGGAACCGTTCGCACCCTCGACGAAGAGGTCAATGCGCTCGATGCGCACGTCGCCGTCCTCGACGTCGAACGATGCCGTGGCGATCTCGACGCCCTCCTCGCCCTCTGCGCCTGACGAGTCCTCGCGCGTGAGGTCGTAGTCGGTAAGGTCGGCCTCGCCGCCCTTGAGGGTGCCGGTCGACGTGCCCGGGTTCGTCGGCGTGGTCGGAGTAGCCGTCGCGTTCACCTTGGCGCGCGTGAGCGGGCCGAAGTAGCCGGAGGCAGGAACGATGCCGGCCGATGCCTGGTACTTGGCGAGCGCGGCTGCGGTCTGCGGGCCGAAGTAGCCGGTCGCGCCGGCGCCGATGGTGAAGCCCTTCTTGATGAGCCAGTCCTGGAGCGCCGTGACGTCAGCACCCGAGGAGCCGTTGGTAAGGTCACGCGTGAAGGTGACGGATGCGCTCGTGCTGCCCTGGAGGGCTGCGATCTGCGCGAGGAGCGCGTTGATCTGCGCCTGGAGGTCAGCGGAGCTCGTCTGTGCGAACGCAGGAGCGGCCGAGCCGAAGAGCATGACTGCCGCGAGAGCCGCGGTGGCCATGCGCTTGGCGCGCTTCGTGGTCTTGGTGTTCATGATAATAAACAGTCTTAATCTGGTAGGATTCTTAGTAATGCAGGGTTTTAGCGATATTTTCGTCCCGCCTGGCGACCCGTGCGTTACCGGGGACAGGTATAGGACAGGCGGGGGAGCGGAATGTTACCGAGCCCGGCCTGTAACAAAATGCCCGGTCGCCGGTCCTATCTATGGCTAAGATCACCGAGAAGGCATTCATACGGGCGTACGACGAGCTTGCGGACGACATCTTCCGGTTCTGCGCGTTCCGCCTCTACGACCGCGAGCGCGCTCTTGAGGTCATGCAGGACACGTTCACGCGGACCTGGGTCTACATAGGCGCCGGGAACGAGATAGAAAACCTGAAGGCGTTCCTGTACAAGACGGCGAGGAACCTCTGCACGAACGAGATGGTCCGGAGCTCCTCGTTCTCGCTCGACGAGATGCAGGAGGTGGCCGGGTACGACCCGGAGGACCAAGTCTCAGAGACGCCTGAAGATGTCGCCGAGGCGAGCGTGCTCATGAAGCACGTCGCCGAGCTCGATCCAAGGGCCCAGGAGGTCCTCACGCTCCGCTACATGAACGGCCTTGCCGTTAAGGAGATAGGGGAGATACTGGGAGAAGCCCCGAACACGGTCTCGGTACGCATCCACCGAGCCGTCGAAGACCTCAGGAAGAGGATGCACGCATAACACCATGAACCCCCACGACCCCATCGAAACGAACCTCGAACGTCTCTCGGAGACGGTGTCTCTGCGTGCGTCCGAGAAGGACCTGCATCGGCAGAACCTCGTGGCATTCATGAAGGAGAGCCGGAAGCCGGTCCCGTCCCCGTACACCTGGCTCATGCATGGCAGCATGCGCTACGTCGCGGCGTTCATGCTCCTGTTCGTGGTTACAGGCTCCGGCGTCGTATCGGCCGCAGGAGGCGCGCGTCCTGGAGACACGCTCTACATCGTGAAGCTCAAGGTGACCGAGCCGACGCGTTCCGCGCTCATCCTCGATCCTGAGGAGAAGACGCGCTATGCGCTCGAGCGCACCGACCTCCGCCTCAAGGAGTTCGCCCTGGCCGCAGCCTCCGAGAAGGCGGACCCTCAGACGACCGCGCTCATCACCGAATCTCTTTCCGACAGCATCAGCGAGGTATCCGAGGACGTCGGCGAGCTCTCCGCGTCCGGCGACGCTGACCAGGCGTTCTCCGCGAACGCGGACCTGCAGTCCCTTCTCGCCGCGCACAGCCTCGTTCTCGACACCATAGAGGAGCAGAACCCGGAAGCAGGGGACGCGCTCGACGATGTGAACGCGTCGGTTGATGCCGGCATCGCGTCGACAGAGAACGCAGAGCAGGAGATCGAGGCTGCGCTCGCGCCGGCGCTTTCCGACGACCAGGCGCTCGTCGACCAGGCAGCGGATACTGAGACCATGCTCGCGGAGCTCACGACTCAGAGCACCGGCGAGAGCGTGAGCGTTGAAGACCGCGAAACCATCGACGCTTCACTCACGGACATCAGCGCCATCATCGAGGACGCGAAGGGCGCGCGCGCGAACGGGAACCGAAAGGACGCGTTCCTCCTCTATACGGAGGCAGACCAGCGCCTCTCCGAGCTCAAGACGCTTATCGAAGCGGATCGGGACCTCGGCATCGGCGTCATCGATTCGGAGGCGCCGTAGCACACACCCGTTGCCGAGATGCCGAGGGCGGGGTGTATGATTTGTGTATGGAAATCAAACAGACCGTCGAGAAGGAGGGCTCGATCTATGGTCTCGGTGCGGACAACCTGATATACCGCTGGAACCACGAAGGGAAGTGGGATCCGTTCTGGGATACCCGGACGCCCGAGGAGAAGGAGGCGTCACGGGCAAGGCTTGCGGAGCAGCTGGGCGAGCGCCACGACCCTGAGCTTGCGTAGTGCAGGAAAAGATAAAGGCCGGGACATGATGTCCCGGCCTGTTCGCACTCAGTCTTCTTGTACGGCCTTGCTGAGGTTCATATAGAGGAGCACGAGGATCGCGACCACGCCGATAAGCGCCATGAGAGTCCCGACAGTGCTCCAGAACACGGCGCGGTCATAGGCGCCGACCAGAGCCCCGTACGACAGCTTCCTGAGCGCGTGGTCCGAGCTGCGCTCGATGTACAAGCCGACGACGCACATGAGGCCGAAGGCGGATAGCAGGCCGTATTCCTTGAGAAAAGAGCGCATTGGTTTTCCTTACCCTCCCATGCTTTGGACACCTGAGGTTTGCAGGCTCCGTCTGGCGCCAATATGACACGTTCGTGCATTGCGTCAATGTGACTCAAAGAAAAGGTTTTTCTTATATTAAATTCAGGATTCCTTTATCTTTAGCTGGTAGAGTTCGGGATATGAACGAAGAGCAGAATCATAAGTATCAGGTACTCATGAACAGGCTTTCCGTCTTAGGAGAGTTCGAAGTGGCAAAGATCATCCAGAACCTGTACGAGGATCTCCAGAAAGATGCACGCTGGGGTCAATTGTCCAACGACCAACAGAATGGACGCTACCTCGAAGCTCTCGAGCGCACAGTGGAAGCTCAGGGGCTCTAGCACACCGAAACTAAACTGTCCGGAGGATTCGGAGCCTTGGCTCAGGGCTTTCTACAATGCGTGTTGTGCGAAGTGGCCTCTGAAATTGAAATAGTCAACGTGTGTAAAACCTCCTGGACGGCGCCGGCGCCGTCACGTAGGGTAGGAGCATATAAATCTCGTACGCCCGTAGACGGGCATCTGGCCGAACTACCGAACCGTGTCTTGAGAACCGTGCAAACTAATCGAATCCGGGCCTCTGCCGGGTGATTCGAGTAGAGTGTGCCGCCCATCAGCCTCATGAAGGCAGAGCCAGTTGCAGAGGCCTTCTGCAACGCCTAGCTGAGCTCTTGGCTAGGCATAGGAGGTACTTCATGGCCTGTAGCTGACAGACGGCACACTCTACTCGAAGGAACTAATCGCGAACTCCGCAATGGGACGATCGAGAATCGAACTCGAATCGGGAACTTAGTAGGGACCTGCTCTATCCATTGAGCTATCGTCCCATTGCGGAAATCACGATACGAAAAATGCGCCCTCGATTGAGGGATGCACTTCGCACAACACGGATATAATACGGGCACTTCATCGAATCTTCCTTGTGCATATCCCATGCACGAAACGTTCTCTGCGTTTCGGCAATAGGAAGGATAGACCGACAGATTCTTCTCGAGCCTCCATCGTACACATGCCGATGAGCCGGAATCGTGCGAAGTAGATACCTTGCAGGTAAGAAGGGGTGGAGCGCAGAATGCGCTCCACCCCTTAAGAGGATATAATGCCGTCATGTCGGAACAGGAACATCTCGCTGTTGAAGGAGAAACACAGATACAAATCTTCCAGAAGAAGGAGATCCGTAGGTGCGTACATCAGGGTGAATGGTGGTTTTCGGTTAAAGACGTTCTAGAAGCTCTCGTAGATACGACTGATGGCGCTCGGTATGCTCGCGGACTTCGTTCTCGTGATCCAGGTCTGAAGGATACCTGGGATGAAATAGTGCGTACAATTCCGTTGGAAACATCTGGCGGTGTAAAGGATACGAACTTCATCAACATAGAGGGTATTTTCCGTGTAATGCAGTCCGTTCCTTCGAAGAAGGCAGAGCCTTTCAAGAAGTGGCTTGCAAAGGTCGGGTTCGAACGGCTCCAGGAAATTGAGAATCCTGAACTCGCTGTTAAGCGAGCGATGACCTACTACCGCGCTAAAGGTTACGACGAAGGTTGGATAGAGGCGCGAATCCAGAACAAAGCAAGCCGTGAGAAGCTCGAAAATGAGTGGGCAGGAAGAGGAATAAAACGAGGCGTTGAATATGCAGTACTTACAGATGCCATCTCTATCGAGACATTCGGTATGAACACCGGCGTTCATAAGGCACTGAAGGGTCTTGGTAAGTCACATGGTCTGCGAGACAACATGACTCCAATCGAACTCACTCTTACAACTCTTGGAGAGCAGGCCACTGTTGAGATTGTTAAGGCGCGTAATTCGCGAGGTCTGCATCAGAATAAAGAAGCAGCAAAGAGTGGGGGTCAAATTGCACGAGGCGCTCGACTTGAGCTAGAAAGGACCATTGGGCAGAGAGTCGTATCTAAGGATAACTATCTTACTGACAGGCAGAAGAAGAATATTTCCTTACCAAAGGATGCAGAAGATTCTCTGAGGAGAATGTTGAACCAGGGGGACCACGAAAATCCATAAGATAGATTCTTGCCAATAGTAGGAAAGCGAACCCTCTCTCGCAGAGAAAAGCCCCTCTACCAGTATGTTGGTGAGGGGCTTTTTTTGTTTCGCCGCGAAAATAGTAAGAGCCGGGGCATAGTGCCTCCGGCTCTTTGGTTGCGGGTCAGTCCATGTCGTACGTACTGTTGTTCGGGCGCCAAGCCATGGCGCCGGTGAAGACCAGGAGCGACACGGCAGCGCCGCCCATGCACCAGTAGACAGCCAGCCTGAGGCCGTGGTCGACGAGCTTCGGCAGCGGGTACGCGAAGCTGACGAGGCTGGCGGCGAAGGCGACCAGGACGAGCGCGAACGCGATGATGATCGCGATATTAGCGGTCTTCTTAGCGGTCATAGAAGGTTCTCCTTGGCACGGATGCCGGTTGGTTGTTCTGGTATAGAGTATACCACTTTGCAATATAGTGTCAAGTATCTGGGAAGACTCCCCTTTAGATTAAATCCAGGATTCCTTTATCTGGGGTTGGTAGGGTTCTGGACATGAGTACTATCGTCCACATATCCAAATTAGATGCAGCGAAGAGACAGCTCGAGATGGCCATACGTCTCTACATGCATAACTCTGACGCCGTATCGATACATACTCTCACCGGCGCTGCTCATAGGATTCTCGAAGATATTTCTCTTAAAAGAGGAAAGACGAGCTTGATCAAGGAGATGCTCTCTAGTGTTAGGGACGAGTATCGCAAGGAAGTCGAGCTTAAATTTAATAAGGCTCGTAATTTCTTCAAACACGCCGATGTGGATCCTGAAGGTGTCGTCGAATTTAATTCTGAATCGTCGGAACTTGAATTGTGGGATGCCTGCCGCATGTATCAAACCCTTACCGGAGAACTACCTCCTATACTTGGCGTGTACATGGCATGGTTCCATATTCATCACGAGAATCTGCTCATCCTAACTCCAGAGCAGAAGCAGGCATACGATCATGGCAGAGCAACAGTCTCAAATAAAGATGACCGAAAGGAATTTCTCAGAGTGTTCCTTCCTATAGGAGAATTGCTCTACTCGGGAAAATCCTAGCGGAGGCTCCTATATATATTTAGCAAGTTTATTCTTGTTTCTTCAGCATCGTCTCTTAGTGGAAACAGGGAAGTGGCTTCCCCGGATTTCCCGAATGACGACTCCCCCGGCACTTTATCTTTTCTCGAGGTTTTCATGATGTGCGGTTGATAGAGTTCTGATATGGAAATACCTTTCTCGAACCTGTTCCTCGTCGATGACGTAACGAAGCACTTCATCCCTAAGAAGCCCCTGCACTTCGGAGGAGTACTCTGGCCATCTGGAGTCCTCATACCGTTCGACCTCATGGTCGGAGACCGTTCGATTCAGAGCTGCATGGAGTGTACGGTCGTGCTCGGAATCGCAGAGGATGGATTAACCTCTATAGAAGGCATGCATTGCCCAGAGAGCCCAGAAGACGGGCATGGAGATTCTCCAGAACCATAGCTCAGGAATTCTCATTGAAAACGTGACGGGCCTTTTCTTATCCATTAGATAGGGAAGCGGAAGACCTCCCTGCGGGGTCTTCTTCGATTTATCGGGTAAGCACTCCCCCGGTCCTTATTCAGGAAATCAGGGGAGTGGTCCAGGGGGCGCGGAATGCGCGCATGAGATCCGATACAGAGGTACCGGTGGTCGATGAGAGAGATGCTATACGCCGCTCGAGAGCCGCAGAGAGGCGGGAAGCCTCGTCAGCGTTCGAGCCAAATCCGAATAGACGGCGTATATTCACGCTTTAGATTATCGCAAAAGATATATTGTACGAAGTATTTCTATCAAAGCGCCCCAGCCGGATTCAGCCCAATCCTTGAATGGATTTGGTTTGTTCTTCTCTTCCCCTTCGTGCGCACTTGCCGGCAGTCACGGCCGGATCTACGTATGAGGAAATTTCGTGAAGAAAGTTTGGCGGGCAAAAAATGCCAAAGTGGAGCACTTCCCCGAAAGGCAATTTTTGAGGTCGGGGGAAGTGGTTTTAGTTTACTTTTGGTTACCTCTCTAGAGGCCACTTCCCTGTCAGGTTTGAATCCTGAAACCCTTATGGAAATTATTCGCGAGGAGTACGCGCTACCCACATCTTCTGAACCGGACTGTACATGTTTCCCTGGGCACATCCCCATTCCCTAGAGGCATACGACATGAAGGGTTCGGTATCTCCAAACTTTCTCTGGAGTTGCCATGCGGAGAGTCTGTGGAATCCGTCTACGAGCGAGTAGCCACCAGATTCGTTTTCTACGAGAAATGCGGTTATCGGCTCGAAGAAGCTTCCTTCGACTGAAAGGTGCTTAAGTGCTCGTATGACCTTCTGCTTCTCATGAGAATCAGAGAAGAGGACTTCAGATTCTTGAGATGCAACAAACCCTTCGAGCACCTTTTCTGCCGCGTACCTAGTATCGTAATCCCAGGAAGCTTCTTCGAGGTTAACGTCCTTAAGGGACCATTCCTTCTTTTTCCAGAAATCCAGATCCCTTTTCCCCAATACACCGATCCAATGAAGTCCGGTCGGTGGCCAACCGTCCTTCTTAACAGCTGGAGCAAGCCATTGTCTCAATACCTGTTCGGGCGCCTTCGGAAACTCTTTCTTCAAGAGGGAAAGTATCAGATTTTCTTCTACCATTGCCATATCCGAACCCTACCAGCCCCGGATAAAGGAATCCTGGAGAAAAAATAAACCGAAGATTCCTAGGAGATCTTAGTGAAACTCTTTTCTACGAACATCCTTGCTTCTTCGAGGGTCGGGAAGGATGCGAAAATGGGCGTCTTCCCTGCCTCATACGCCCCATTGCCATTAATTGGCGTTCCGGAAACGATGAACTGGTAGGTAGCTTCGTCATACTGGATACCGAGCTCCATCCTCGTTCCATCAGTATCTTCATACTCTTGAAGTGTGATGTGCTCCATTAGTAGAGTCCGAGCCAGTCCCATGCGCGAGCCGGCAACATTCCTTCGATATCTTCTAGATCGATCTTGGTAACAAGATGACTCTGCTTGCCAGTGAACTGGGTGATGATTTCGGATATTCCCTTAGCATCAAGTGTTTCCGACTTAACGAGATAGGTTGGTCCAGAAACGTAATGCCACCAACCGCCCACATGCTCAGGATAGAGTTTTTCCTTAACAAATTTATGGAATTCCTTAACATTGAAGGAATCATCATTCTTTACGGCGATAAGATAGATGTTAGCCATGGTTTTCGATTCTATCCTGGGTATTCGCAGGATTCGTTATGGCTACCAGGTCGGCCGCAGTCGCGTGCACGACGCCGGACTCGTCCCCCATCATCTCGAGGACGCGCTGCTGGATCACATGCGTCTCGGTCCGGAGCATGTCCGGGTTGTTCTTGGAGAAGTACTCGAAGCTCCGGACGATCTGGAATACGATCATCAGCACTGGTATACAGACGATGACCTGGATGAGAACGTTCGGTACGAATGCTATGACCGTACCGGCGAACGCGACGGAGAGGCATAGCGCTATGAGGAGCGGATAGAGCGCGTTCGATTTACTGATCCTCTCCAACCAGTCCCCCACTCGTGGCCAAGGCATAGATACCTCGACTATAGCACCGTGCGCGTACCGTGTTTAGGGCTAAAATATTACACCACTAAAGAGCGAACCGCCCTGACGGACGGTTCGCTCTCCCCTATGCGGGTATTCATGCGCAGTCGCTACGGGCGACCTTGCAGGATGAAAGAACTACCCGGCTCAGTGTATGTACGAGAGATAAAGAAAAGATAAAGTCGAGTGCCTTTCTGCTTAACAAATCCCCGGCGGAGCGCATACTAGCGGAAGAGCTCGGTATCGCTCTTTAGGAAAGGTCCGTGCCATGTCGCGTCATAGTCCTGAAAGTAGGGGTATCTCGATCATTCTGTACACCGTCGCTCTCGTGATGCTGCTCTGCTCGCTCGCGGCGAATCTCCATCCGGACCCTGTCGTACAGATCGCCGGACGGACTGTCACCGTCGCGATCATAATCGCCGGCGTGCTCACCTACAGCGGCCGCACCCGATGACGCATCCACCTACGTAAAAGCCGGAGCATCCCTACTCCGGCTTTTCCCTTCCCTATCGCGCCTTCTTTCCGAAATACGACGCGCGTACAGGCTTCTTCACGCCCTTGCTCGAGAACGCGCTCATGCCGCGCTTCGGGTCACGGAACGATGGTGCAGGCTTATTCTCTGCCATGGCGCTACTTGCTCGCCACGATGAGCACGTGCAGGAGGCTGATGATAGTGCTCGCGAACCCGGTCCAGAACGCGTAGACCTCGAGCCCCGGTCCCTTGGAATGTTTCTTTGCTCGGCGTGCCATAAGGAATGTATGGGTACTAGGATAGCACGCCTATTTCATCGCCGTGATAACCAGCTGCGCGAGCGATATGCAGGTGCTCATGAGGCCCGTGAGGAACGCGTAGAGCTTAAGGCGCTTGGTGTGCGCGCTCTCGCGCCCCCGGTGATGGAGCGGCGCGGAGACGAGGCGCTTCTGGCTATAGTCGAGTCCCATGGTGATGCGCTAGCAGGCCGTGACGTTCTTCTGGATATACGCGAACGCCTCGTCCACCGAGTCCACGACATGGAAGAGGTCCATGTCCTCCTCGCTGATGGTCTTGTACTTCCCGAGGAGATGCGTCTTGAAGAGCTCGACGATCGGGTCCCAGAACTCCTTCCCGTAGAGGACGATCGGCACCGGCTTTATCTTCTTCGTCTGTACGAGCGTGACGATCTCCGAGAACTCGTCGAGCGTACCGAAGCCACCCGGGAAGTACACGTATACCTCGGACGCGAACGCGAGCATCACCTTGCGCACGAAGAAGTGGTCGAAGGTGAAGGAATCGGTGAGGTAGCCGTTGTACGCCTGGCTGTCCGAGAGACGGATGTTGAGGCCGACCGAGGAGCCGCCCGCGTCGTGCGCGCCCTTGTTCCCCGCCTCCATGATGCCGGCCGACCCGCCCGTGATGATCGCGTAGCCTGCCTTCGCCATGAGGCCCGCGAGCGCGGATGCTTCCTGGTAGTAGCGGTCCTCGGGCGTGAGGCGGACGCTGCCGAAGAAGGTCGCGGCGAGTCCGTACTTCTTGAGGATCTCGAAGCCGTCCACGAACTCTGCCATGATCTTGAACACCCGCCAGCTCTCGAGCTGCGCCGGCTTGCACACCAAGGGCGCCGGATTCTCCGGGACCACATGCTTCCCTTCCTCGATGGCGCGCGTGAGCACGTTGCCCATCTCGCGGTTGCGCTCGGCCTTCGGCTCCCCTTCGTCAGGGGTATAGAGGCTCGTCGTCGGCGTCGTGATTATCGGTTCGTCTCCCATGGAATGTCGAAGTCGCTGAAGTCTGGTAGTAGTTTCTTAGTATACGCTATGCGCGATATCACTTCGGCATGGCAGAAGGCGCCTGTGAGTGCATTGTGCGGCCGGGGCTCTTCAGGGAGCCCGGCGTAGTTGAGCGCGAACCCGAGATCGATGCCCGAGTGCGCGTTCTTCGTCGGCGGCACCTTCCCGTTCGAGACCATGTGCAGCCACACGAGGCTGTGCACGTCGAGCGTCCGGTGCGCGAACGGGCACTCGATCCCGGCGCGCCTGCACGCCGCCTCGACGAACAACCGGTCGAACGTGACGTTCTGCGCCGCGAGCGTGCGGTCCTTCGGGCGATCCATGGCCCACGTGACGAAGGACGCGATGAGCTCAGCCTCGGTCTGCTTTCGGGTTCCCTGTCCGGTTATCTCCTCGCGCGCAAAGCCGTTAACCATGAGCGCCGCATCCTCGATCTCCGCGCCGTCCCACACCTGGCACTCCTCGTAGAACTGGTTCGTGGGATCGTCGAGGTCGAGCGCGCCGATGGATACGATGGAATGCTTCTGCGGGTCGAGCCCGGTCCCTTCGACGTCGAGGACTATCATGCGCCTATTCTACCCTAGAGCCCCGGGCAGTTCGCCGCCGGGCCGTACCCTGCCGCCTCCGCCTCGTCCTTGGTAGCGAACCAGATCCGGTTCTCCTCCTTAATGCGCTTCGCGGACCCGCAGGACGGCAGGTAGTACTTAGTGCCGTTCTTCGAGGCCATGTAGACCTGGGGCCCAGGAGCCGGTGCCGGCTCGGCAGCCTTCGCGGGCGTAACGGCCTCGATGGCCGCGGCAGGCCCTCCCGCAGCACTTCCGGGCTGTTCCGGGAGCTGTTCTATCCAGAATCCGTCCTTCCCGTCCGTCTTTGCCATATCCTTCCCTGCCAGGATCCCGAGCCCGAACGCCAGGGTCGAGGAGAGCACGAGCACCAGGAGGATGAGGATATCCGGGGGTATACGGCCTATATACGCCTTGCCCTGTACCTGCTCCTCTGATATAGTCATAGCAACCTAAAAAGTATAGCAGTATGGCACACACAAAAGCCGGAGGATCGACTAAGAACGGGCGCGACTCAGGACCAAAGTTCCTGGGCGTTAAGCTCTATGACGGCCAGGCAGCGCGCCCGGGCATGGTTATCGTGCGCCAGCGCGGCACCAAGATCGAGGCAGGCCACAACGTGAAGGTCGGCCATGACCACACCCTCTACTCGATGATCGCGGGCAAGGTCCTCTTTCGCAGCCGCCGCAAGACCAACTTCGACGGACGCGTCGTCCAGAAGAAGGTCGTGGACGTCGTGCCGGCATAAGCCATCCTCCTCCGAAAAACCGCCTCTCTGGGCGGTTTTTCTCTTTCTATGCCAAGCATTGAACATATTGAATTTTAATGCATAATGCTCCCAGACATCCGGCTGCACCGGATCATTGTTTTCTCTAGGGAGGGGTTCCATGAAGTACAGGATGGTGGTCGCAGTAGCGATCATGGCATTCGCGGCATCCGCCGCGAATGCGAAGACCTGCGAGGAACGGTTCGCCGCGCAGGGGCTCTCGCCGACGGGACTCGTCGCGAACACGGCGATCCTGTTCGAGAACGCCGAGTACTTCGTCAGGCCCGGCGAAAGCGCGCAGAGCATCTGCGCGAAAGCCGACAAGGCGAAGTCGGCCATGGACGCGAAGGATGCGATGATCAGGGACCAGAAGGCCCGGATCAGCGCACTGAGCGCCGAGGTCGACCAGCTGAAGCTGCGGGTCGGCGACACGAACTACTTCAAGCGGCACTACAATCTCGGGTGGGTTGGCTGGTGCGCGTTCGTCATCCTGCTCTCCCTGCTTCTCGGCTTCGTCGCCGGAAGGATGGGCCGCAGGCGGTAGCCGCGCAGGCACAAAAGAACGGCGTCCCGCATGGGACGCCGTTATCTTTTATCTCCCTTCTCTTACTCGGCCTCGACCGTGATGGAGAGCTTCCCGAAACTCTCTCCGAGCGCTACCGGGACGTCGAACGTGCCGACCTCCTTGAACGGCTTCTCGAGCTTGATGGCCTCTACCGGAAGCTGCGTCGCCTTCGCGATATCCGCCGCGTCGACCGCGTCGTAGAGGTGACCCTTCTCGTTCGTCTTCTTCAGGATGACGATGCGCTCCTCCGCGAGCGCGGCGAGGCGGTCCTGGATGAGCTTCACGTCGAGCGCCTTGCGCTCGCCTTCCTGCTTGAGGCGGAGCTCGGCCTGCTTGAGGTTCGCGGGCGTCGCGAGCGCGGCCATGCCGCGCGGTATGAGGAAGTTCTGCGCGTGCCCGTCAGAGCACTCGATGACCGCTCCCGCACGGCCCGTATTCTTCACGTCTTTGAGTAGTACGACTTTCATATAGGACCATCCTACCGGCAAAGATAGGGCCGCGCAACGACAGAGAAAACCCCGGCTACCTTGGTAGCCGGGGTTTGTATGCGGGTCAGGACGCCGTCAGTTCGGACAGGCGCCGGCGGCGAGCACGAACAGGCGGCCGCCCGTCCACGGGATCCGCGAGGTCATGCTCGCGCGATCGGTCGTGATGCCGCGGTCGTTGCGCGAGTAGACCAGGCTCAGGGCCAGGATATCGTCCTGCGGGATCAGGTTCGGCATGCCGCTGCGATCGAGCAGGTCGTCGTCGCGGATCAGCGCGATGATGTCCGGATCCGTGATCCGAATCAGGGACCGGGCGTGCATCGCGCCGTCGATGTCGCGGCCCGTCCAGCGGCCGACGATGTCGAACGCGCGGACGTGGTACGCGACCGTATCGGGGATGATGATCCCGGTTTCCAGGTCTTGAAGCGAACGGAGCATGTATTCCTCCCATCGATCTGTCTCTCATGACCATTCATGGAGAGAACGTCTGGGATGGTTATACCTCTATATCTAGATAACGTCAATAGAACAGCCCCGCGTATGCGGGGCTGTTACTGCGATGCAGAACCTACTTCCCCGTGTTCAGGAACCGTATCGCGCGGTCCATCTGCGGATCGGCGTCCGCATCGCGGTCCTTCGCGGTGTACTCGACCTCGATGTCAGGCGTGAGGCCGCCGTCGGAGATGGAACGGCCGCTCGGGGTGAGCCAGCGCGCGATCGTGACCTTGAGCGCGCCGCCGTTGATATCGACGAGCTCCTGGACCGAGCCCTTTCCGAACGAGCGAGTGCCGATGAGCGTCGCTACGTGCGCGTCCTGCAGCGCTCCCGCGAGGATCTCGGACGCTGACGCGGAGCCCTGATCGATGAGGATCGCGACCTTCGCGCCCTCAGGCAAGCCGCCGATGCCGCGGCTGCGATGCACGACGTTCTCCTGATTCCCCTTCCCCTTATAGTCCTCGGTGACGACGCTAGCTCCCTTCGGGAGGAAGTGGCCCGCTATAGCCACCGCGGACTCGAGGTAGCCGCCCGGATTGCTGCGCAGGTCGATGACGAGCTTCTTAGAGCCGGAAGCGCGGAACTCGGCGATAGCCTTCGCGAAGAGCTGGCTCGAGTTAGCCGTGAAGCTGTAGAAGGAGATGACGAACACGCCGTCCTTGGTCTCCGTCTCGATGGTCGGCACGACGATGGTGTCGCGCACGACAGGTATCTCGGACGACTTGCCGTCCCGGATGATGGTGAAGGTGACGGTCGTGCCCTTCTCGCCGCGGATGAGCTTCACCGCCTCGTCGGTCGAGAGGCCGTCGGTGGAGGCCTTGTCGATCGCGATGATCATGTCGCCGGAGCGGAGGCCTGCGCGCTCTGCCGGCGTACCCTTCAAGGGTGCGATGACGGTGAGGACGCCGTCCTTCACGCCGAGCTCCATGCCTACGCCCGAGAAGTCGCCCCGGATATCGTCCTGGAACTGCTTCGCTTCCGACGGCGGCATGAATATCGTGTACGGGTCGCCGTACGATGCGGCGAGACCCTGGATAGCGCCCCAGATCTTGTTCTCCGATGTCGGAAGGCTCGAGGTCGAGTGCGTCTCGACGAACCGCGAGTCGAGCGTGTTCCATGCCTTCCAGAAGTCCGTGAGGTCGGCATCGGCGTCCGGGGTCGCGTCGAGCCCGTCGCCGAGCAGCGGCACGTTCGCGATCAGGTTGCTCGCGTTCGCGGCGCCTACCGAGATGCCGCCGATGAATCCGACGGCGAGCATGAGCGCGGACGCGATGCCGAGCTTCGCGATCTTCGGTAACGGGCTGGAGGAGCGGATCGGCGCCTCGGATTCTTCGAATGGGTTCATGGGAGAAATTCTATCATGCCGCGCATATCCACTGATGCGAGAGGCTATGCCGCTTAAGACGTACGCGGAGCGCGTATACTTACTGGCATGATAACCAGGCATACGCGCGGCAAGACCGTCTGGGTCGACCTTGAGTGCCCGACCGACGAGGAAGTGAGCGAGGTGATGCGGGAGTTCGACATCGACGAGCGCATCCACCAGGAGATCTCGACGCCGACCGCCTACCCGCTCTCCATCTCCTTCCCGGGCTACACCTATCTCATCCTGCACTTCCCGATCGCGGGCTCCGAGGACGGCACCCGCTCCCAGGAGATCGACTTCATCGTCGGCAAGCACTTCCTCATAACCGCCAGGTACGAGAGCATCGAGTCGCTCCATAACCTGCATAAGGTGCTCGAGGCCGAGGAGATGCTCGAGCTGCGCGGCGGCCTGCTGCGCACCGGCGAGCTGCTCGAGCGCGTCATGAGCCGCCTCTACGCCTCCATCAGCGAGGACATCGAGCAGGCCGGATACCGGCTCGAGCGCATCGAGCGCGACATCTTCTCCGGCAAGGAACAGGAGACGGTCCGTCCGATCTCCGAGACCGGCCGCATCCTCCTGCGGTTCGAGACCTCCCTCTCGCGTCACAAGGAGCCGCTCGCGGACTTCCTCGCGGCGCTCTCAACGCCGGTCTTCTTCGGCACCGCCTTCGAGGAGCATGCCGCGCATATCGAGGCGAGGCGCACCCACGCCGCAGGGCTCGTGTCCTCGTATCGCGCCGTGGCGCAGGAGCTCCGCATCACCAACGACTCCCTCCTCTCGGCGAGCCAGAACCAGGTGACCAAGACCCTCACGGTGATGGCGTTCGTCGGGGTGCCGCTCACCCTCATCGCGTCCGTATTCGGCATGAACGCGGAGTACATGCCTGTCGTGCACGGACAGAACGGCTTCTGGATCATCCTCGGCATCATGACGCTCACGGGCCTCGCGCTCCTCGCGTTCTTCAAGCTGAAGAAGTGGCTGTAGCTAAAGAATAAGGAAAAGGCCCGCATCTCTCCGGAGAGATGCGGGCCTTCTTTCGTTCAGGAGTCAGGAGCGATGACGAGTATCTCCTCGTCCTCGTCCCAGGGCCTCTCCGCGTCCGTACGGCCCGCGGCCATGGACCAGCCGCCTTCCTGCCAGAGCGCGCGGATCACCCAGTCTTCCCGTTTCTTCGGGTCAGGATGGTCCGTCCTGTAGTAGAAGATATGCCAGTGGGGACGGCGGTCGACCTCGAGATCGGCCGGCCGGCGCTCGGCATGCTTCAGGTACTCGTACACGTGAATCAGCGCGACATACGGCGAGGAGCCTGCGCTCCTGAGCGCCGCGATGACCTCCTCGTCGGTCCACCCGCCGGTGAGGCGCCGCGCGCTGACCGTTATCGACGGGGCGCTCGACTGGCTCGGCATCAACCTCTTGAACGCCTTGCAGATCTCAGAGAACGGGACGGGCTCGACGCCGCTCACGGAGAAGAGGCCGGACATGTGAGAGTTCTGGACCTCAGGGAGCGTGACGACCGGACCGACGCGCTCGAGGACCTGGATGGGCTCGGCGGCCGCGACGGGCCGCTCTTCGACAAGCGTATTCATCTCTACCTCCTCAGAAACTACGTAAGGACAAGGTGCTTTCCGTAGAGTGCTCCTGCCAAGGAGGCCTGTCAAACGCCAGGGACTCTAGGGTAGAATACGGGCATGAACTGGCTCGCCTCCCTCTTCCGTCCTCGTGCGAGCGAGCCTGCCCGGAGCGACGCGCCCGTCCTCCTCACGAATACCCTTTCCGGGAAGAAGGAGATCTTCTCCCCGATACGCGCCGGGTCCGTGACGCTCTACTCCTGCGGACCCACCGTCTACAGCAAGCAGCACATCGGGAACATGCGGGCCGTCGTGTTCTCCGACCTCCTCGCCCGCACGCTCAAGAGCGCGGACTATCACGTGCGCCGCGTGATAAACATCACGGACGTCGGCCACCTCGTTTCGGACGCGGACGACGGCGAGGACAAGATGGAGATGGGCGCGAAGAAGGAGGGGCTCCGCGCGCAGGACATCGCCGCGCGCTACACGAAGATGTACCTCGACGACGTCCGCATGCTCGGCGTGGACGTCGACGACATCAGCTTCCCGAAGGCCACCGACTACATCGAGGAGCAGATCGACATCGTGAAGCGGCTCGAGCAGCGCGGCTATACCTATCGCACCTCCGACGGCATCTATTTCGATACGAAGCAGTTCCCTGCCTACGGCGTGCTGGACCACTCGGGCGCGAAGATGCGCGAAGAGGCGTTCGCGGAGATCGGCCGCCGCATCGCCGGCAACGACGAGAAGAGGCATCCTGCGGACTTCGCGCTCTGGAAGTTCTCGCCCCGCGGCGCGCGGCGCGAACAGGAATGGAAGAGTCCGTGGGGCGTCGGGTTCCCGGGCTGGCACATCGAGTGCTCCGCGATGGCACGCAGCCTCCTCGGCCAGCCGCTCGACATCCATACCGGCGGCATCGATCACATCCCGGTCCATCACACCAACGAGATCGCGCAGTCCGAGGCCGCCTTCGACAAGCCGCTCGCGCGCTTCTGGATGCACGGCGGGTTCCTCACGATAGACGGCGAGAAGATCGCGAAGTCCCTCGGGAATACCTACTACGTCTCCGACGTCGTCGAGCGCGGCTACAGCCCCCTCGCGCTCCGCTACCTGTTCCTCCAGGCTCATTACCGCTCCCCGCTCTCGTTCACCTGGGAGTCGCTCGCGGCCGCGGATGCGGCGCTCGAGCGCCTGCAGCGCATCGCACGCACCATCCATGCGGAAGCGAAGGGCGTGGCCCGGCAGTCCGACGCGAGCCGCCGCGTTATCGCCCTCCTGCGGGATGACCTCGCCACCCCCGCCGCGCTCGCGCTCCTCTGGGAGGCCGTGAAGGACGAGGACATGGGACGCGAGGAGCAGCTCGCCGTCATCGAGGCCGCGGACGCCGTGTTCGGCCTCTCGCTCCTTGCCAAGGAGGCCGCTATCCCTGCCCATATCGAGGCGCTCCTCAAGGAGCGCGATATCGCGCGCATTTCCCGGGATTTCGCGAAGTCAGACGCGCTCCGTATCCACATAGAGGAGAGTGGATATCATGTTGAAGACGGCCCTTCCGGGACCGTAGTCACCAGGAGGCGCGGTTGATAGAATGGGGGCATGGCCACCCCTACCGACCCCACCCACCGCGTACCTCCGCAGAGCCTCGAGTCTGAACGCGCGCTCCTGGGCTCGCTCCTGCTCAAGCCTGACGCCATCCACGACGTCTCGGACCTCATCCGTCCGGAGTCCTTCTACGCGGACAAGCACCGCCACATCTTCGACACCATGCGCGAGCTCGTCGAGCGCGGCGAGCCGATCGACATGCTCTCCTTGGGCGAGCGCCTGAACGCGAAGGGGCTGCTCGAGCGCGCCGGCGGACGCGCGTACCTCGCCGAGCTCGCGGGCTCCTCGCCTACTCCGGGCAACTTCAACCACTACGCGGAGCTCGTGGTCCGGAAGCACATCATGCGCTCCCTCATCGAGACCGCGAGCGAGATCACCGAGTCCGCCTATGACGATTCCGTGGACACGGCGGTAGCGCTCGACGCGGCCGAGAAAGCGATCTATGCCATCGGCAACTCGTCGGCCGTTCACAAGTTCGTAGCCATCAAGGACAAGGTGGACGACGCCTGGGACCGCATCGAGCAGCTCTCGAAGAACAAGGGCGCCGTCCGGGGCGTGCCGACCGGCTTCCCGGACCTCGACAACCTCATGTCCGGACTCCATAAGTCCGACCTCATCATCCTCGCCGCCCGTCCGTCCATGGGTAAGACGTCGTTCGCGCTCGACATCGCGCGCAACGTCGCCGTGCGGCACGACACGCCGGTGGGCATCTTCTCGCTCGAGATGAGCTCGGAGCAGCTCGTGGACCGCATGCTCTCCGCGGAGTCCTTCGTGAATTCCTGGAAGATGCGCACGGGCGCCATCAGCAGCGAGGACGACTTCGCGAAGATCCGCGACGCGCTCGAGACCCTCTCGAAGGCGCCGATCTACATCGACGACAAGCCGGCCCAGAACATCCTTTCCATGCGCGCCGTGGCGCGCCGCCTGAAGCGCGAGCGCGGCATCGGCCTCATCGTCGTGGACTACCTCCAGCTCATGGCGCCGACCAACACGAAGGCGTCGGATTCCATGGTGCAGCAGGTCACGGAGATCTCCCGCTCCCTGAAGCAGCTCGCCCGCGAGATCGAGGTGCCTGTCATCGCGCTCTCGCAGCTCTCGCGCGCCGTGGAGCAGCGCGGCGGCAAGCCCCGCCTCTCCGACCTCCGCGACTCGGGATCGATCGAGCAGGACGCGGACGTGGTTATGTTCATCCATCGCGAGGACAAGATAAACAAGGACAGCGACCGCCCGAACATCGCCGAGATCCTCATCGAGAAGCACCGTAACGGCCCGACAGGCTCGGTGGAGCTCTACTTCGACGAGAAGCGCACGAGCTTCATGCCGATGGACAAGACCGGCTACGGCGAGCTCGCTGACGAATTCTAGCCATGCGCGACCGGATTGAAGACCTCTCCGCAGCGTTCAACCGCTTCCCGGGCATCGGACCCCGCCAGGCGAAGCGCTTCGTCTATCACCTTCTCGCCGTCTCGCAGGGCGACCGGAACCGCCTCGCCGACCTCATCGCGAACCTCGGGCAGGACGTCGCGCAGTGCCGCATGTGCATGCGCTTTGCGCCCGTGAACGCGGACGCCCTCTGCAACTACTGCGCGGACCAGGGCCGGGAAGACGCTATCCTCATGATCCTCGAGAAGGACCAGGACCTGGTAGCCGTGGAGCGCGCAGGCACCTATCGCGGACGGTACTTCGTCCTCGGCGGCGTCCTCACGCTCTCCGGCAAGGGCGCCATCCGCGAGCGCGACCTCGTGCGCGTCGTGGAGGAGCGATCCCGCAACGGCCTCTCGGAGATCGTCCTCGCGCTCTCGGCGACTTCTGAGGGCGAGCACACCGCGGACCGTGTCCGCGAGCTGCTCGCGCCCCTGCGCGGCCCCATCCTCATCTCCGAGCTCGGCCGCGGGCTCGCCACGGGCTCCGAGCTCGAGTACGCCGATTCCGCTACCCTCTCGGCGGCGCTCCAGAACCGGAAGGAGACATAGAGAAAACCCCGCCCGGACAGATGTCCGAGCGGGGTTTTGATGTCAGGCTGCGACGCCCTGCGCTCCCTTGCCGGCGAATGTGCGATCATAGACGTCGACCGCGACACGGCCGCGGACCACGCCGTGAACGATGTTCATGGTCGTGAACTGCACGTCGGGATAGTCGGTGAGCGTGAACGTGACGCCCGGCACGAGATCGTCCGGCAGGCTGTGCTCACCGAGGGGCATATTCACCTCCCCGGTCCCCCTGATCGCGATGACTTTCATGAGCCGCTCGCTACGCATGGTATTCCTCCCTGTTGTACAAAATGCTTTCCCTAATATGCCACGAGGCCTGCGTAACGCAAAACCGCCCTTCCGGGCGGCTCGTGCTTACGCGATCGCGTCGATCTTGACCTTGATGTGCGGCTGGCGGTGTCCGCGGCGCTTGAGGTAGTTGCTCTTCGCCTTGTACTTCACCACCTCCACCTTCTTGTTGCGGCCTACCGACTGGACAGTACCGGTTACCTTCGCGCCCGCGAGCACCGGAGTGCCGAGGCTGAGGGTGCCGTTATCCTTCATGAGCACCTCGTCGAAGGTGACGGTATCTCCCTTCTTGAGCGCCACGGTGTTGATGCCGCGGCCGAGCTTCTCGATGGTTACGAGAGCGCCTGGGGAGACGACGTACTGCTTGCCTCCGGTCTTGATTACTGCGAGTTCCATAGTCCCCGTATAGTACCGAAATAGGCCCTAGAAAGCAAGGCCGCCGGGGTTAGCGGCGGCCTGTGGGGCGCATCTCGGCGAATAGGCGCCTAGGTACTGAGGACCTTCTGGACCTCGAGCGGACAGAGCGGGTCCTTCCGGCCTTCGATATAGAGCCCGAGATCGTCCTCGTCGATGCCGAGGACCTCCCCGCGGCCCGCCGGAAGCCCGGGTCCCGCGGCGAAGCTCACGATCGAGCCTATGGCGATCCCCTTGTCCCGTATGGCTTCCTGCCTGTCCTCACGTAAGGGCTTCATGGCTATTCCTCCCCCGAAGCGGTCATTCCGGGAGCACTATGCGACTGGCGCGGAGAAGCGTCAATTACTCGTCCCCCGCGGACGGCTTGTCGAGCAAGGTCACCTCGAGCCCGATCTTCTCCTCGGCGATGCGGTACACGTCCTTCTCCACCTTCCCGAGCTCCTTGTAGCCGGCGTTGTAATGGGAGACGGCGGTCCCGAGCGAAGCGCCGAGCTTCTGATAGTAGGTCTCGTAGGCGCCGAGATGCTTCCCGAGCTCCCCCACGCGCTTCTGGATCTCCTCGGCCCGCTTCTCGATCTGGAGGGCCTTCAGGCCCTGCATGACGGTCTGGAGGTACGCGAGGAAGGAGGTCGGCGACACGATGATCACCTTGTACTTCCCGGCCGCGCGCTGGATGAGGTTCTCGTCCTCGCCCGCGCCCACCTGATTCGTGAGGAGGTCGTAGTAGATGCCCTCGGACGGGATGAACATGAACGCGAAGTCCATGGTCCCCTCCTCCGGGCGGATGTACTTCGCCGTCTCCGTGATGCGGAGCTTGAGGTCGTTCACGAACGCCTTCTCGAGGGCCGTGCGCTCGGCGCCCTCCGCATGGATGAACCGGTTGTAGTTGTCGAGCGAGAACTTCGAATCGATCGGCACCACCTTCTCGTTCACGAACACCGCCGCGTCCACGATCTCCCCGTTCGGGAACGGGTACTGCATCTGGAACATGCCAGGCGGCAGCACGTTCTTGAGCACGGTCTCGAGGTAGTACTCGCCGAGGATGCCGCGCTGCTTCGGGTTCTTCAGGATGTCCTGGAGGGACTTTAGCTGCTCGGCGAACTTTCCCGTCTCGCGGCCGATCTCCTTCACCGAGGTGATCTCCGCCGTGATCTCCTTGATGAGCTGCGCGGTCTCGGAGTTCGCGCTGCGCATCGTCTCGTTCTGCGAACGCATCGCTTCGTGCGCGGCGCGCTGGCTCTCGGCCATGCGGGTGTCGAGCGCGCGCTCGAGCTTCTCCATCTGGTTCTGGATCAGAAGCAGGCCGCCGTTGTCCTCCTTGGGCGCGTCGTTCTCCCGGCGCCGCAGGACCAGGTACAGCCCGACCCCCTGCAGGACCATGACGACGGCGACGATGATGACTACGGTTATGACGTCCATGCCCTGATTATACCGGATTCCGCTGCGGGCGTATGAACACGATCCATTTCGCGAGCTCGATGGTGGCGAGGTTCACGAAGCCGAATCCAACGAGCATCAGAATCTGAAGCACGGTCGGCGGAGACACGTGCACGAGCATCTGGAGCATCGGGACGTAGAGCGCGGCGAAGAGGAGCGCTGCGCTGCCGAGCAGCGAGACGAGGAGGAACATGTTCGAGAAGAGCGGGAGCTTCCAGAGCGGCGTGCCGAAGCTCTTCATCGAGAACGCCATGAAGATGCAGTTCACGGAGACCGCGACGAACATGAGCGTCTGGATCTCAGGCAGGGCGAGGTCCGTGAGATAGATGAGATACGTATAGACGCCGATGAGCGTGACCGAGGTTATGGTACCCACCACGCCGATGAGCCGGAGGAGCTTCGGCGAGAGCACGCGCGCGGTCTCCGGGTCCTTCGGGCCGCGCTTCATGGCGTCCGGATACAGGGGCTCGAACGCGAACGCGAAGTTCATGAGCCCGCCCTCCACGAGGTTGGACCAGAGGATCTGCGTCGGCAGGATCGGGAGCGGCAGTCCGACGATGAGCGAGAACGCGATGAGCGAGACCTCGCTGAAGTTCGTCGAGAGCATGTACGCGAATATCTTCTTGAAATTGTCACGCAGGCGGCGCCCTTCGCGTATCGCCGCCGTTATCACGGAGAAGCCGTTGTCGAGGAGTACGAGGTCCGAAGCCTCCTTCGCGACGTCGGTGCCGGAGCCGAGCGCGATGCCGATGGCGGCGGAGCGCAGCGCGGGCGCGTCGTTCACGCCGTCGCCCGTCATGGCGACGACCTCGCCCGCGTCCTTGAGCACGGTTGCGATGCGGAGCTTCTCGGCAGGCGCCACGCGCGCGAAGACGACATGCTCGCGCAGCACAGAGAGGAGCTCGGCATCCGAGAGACCGGAGAGCTCGGCACCCGTATAGGCGCGCTCCTCGGCGTCCGTGGCGATGCCGACCGTGCGCGCGATGGAGAGCGCAGTCTCCGGATTGTCCCCCGTGAGCATGATCACGCGCGCGCCTGCCGCGCGCATGTCCTGTATCGCGCGCGCCGCCTCAGGGCGTATGACGTCCGAGAAGACGAGGAGCCCGAGCAAAGAGCCTGTCGCGAGGAACGCCGGGAGCGCATCCTCAGACGGGAACGCGTCTCCCGCAGGGATGCGCGCCACCGCGATCACGCGCTTTCCGCTCGCGGCAGCTTCGGAGAGCGCGTCCTCGAAGTGCGAAAGGGCCGCGCCCGCGATCGGATGGTCCGTACCGTCCCCGTCCCGCACCGTCTTCACGGAGGCGAGGAAGAGCTCAGGCGCGCCGGTCACGTACGCGACAGGCACGCCTCCTTCCCGTACGATCATGCCGCCGAAGCGGCGGGAGGAATCGAAGTGCAGCTCGTCGATGCGCGGACGCTCCAAAAGGAGCACGTGCTGCTCGACGCCGTACGCGAGGCCCGCCGTGACGATGGCCGCCTCGATGGGCCTGCCGTGCACCACGAGCCGCTCGCTCTCCGGGGCGCCCTGGACCTCCTCCACGTACGCGTTCGATGCCAGGACCGCGCCCGTGAGGAGCATGGCGGGCTCGGTGTCGTCTGCCGCTCCCGCCGATCCTGACTTCCCGACGTACCGCTCGAGCGTCATGCGGCCTTCGGTGAGCGTACCGGTCTTGTCGGTGAGGATGATGCTCGTCGTCCCGAGCGTCTCGGCCGCGAGCAGGTTGCGGACGAGGCCGCCGGACGTGAGGATGCGCTCCATGCCGAGCGCGAGCACGACCGTCACCGCGGCCGGGAGCCCCTCGGGGACGGACGCCACCGCGAGCGCGATAGCCGTGAACAGGGACTCGTCGAGCGGGAGCCCGCGCAACAGGCCGAGCGCGACGATTCCCACGATAACGAAGGAGACGACGATCAGGATAAGGCGGGCCACCTGCCGTATGTCGCGCATGAGCGGCGTGACGGACTCGTCCTTCTTCCCGAGCTCGAGCGCGATCTTGCCGAGCTCGGTCTTGCTTCCGGTCGCGACGACGATGCCCTTACCCGCGCCCGCTGCGATGAGCGTCCCCGCGTACGCCATGCCGGTGCGCTCCACGAGCGGGGCTTCCTCATGCGTTCCTTCAGTATCCTTCTCGACCGCCATCCATTCGCCCGAGAGCGCGGACTCGTTGACGGAGAGCCCGTGCGTCTCCACGAGGCGCAGGTCGGCAGGGACCGCGTTCCCGGTCGAGAGCATGACGAGATCGCCTGGCACGAGCTCCTCGGCGGGGATGCGCAGCGGCTCGCCGCCGCGGATCACCATCGCGAAGCGCGCCTCGCCTTCCTTGAGCGCTTCGAACGCGCGGGAGGCCCTCCCCTCCTGTACGAGCCCCATGACGACGTTCACGAGGAGCGCAGCGAGGATGACGAGCGAGTCGGTCACGTGCGAGAGCAGCAGGGTCGCGATGCTCGCCGCCACGAGCACGAGCGTTATGGGGCTCGCGAACTGCTTTAGGAGCCGCATGAGAAAGCCATCCCGTTCGGGCTCGGGCATGCGATTCGCACCCTGAAGGAGGCGCTTCGCCGCTTCGTCACGCGAGAGCCCTCTCACATGATCAGTCTCCAGGTACTCGGCCGCATCCGATAGCGCAAGGGCGTGCCACGTTGCCGTGTCTTTCATGCTGCCAGTATACCCGACGAAGAAATCGAGCCCTGAGGACAGGGGCCTCGTTCGGGAATGCATTCCTTATTGTATCCGTTGGTCCGTTTCCGATTTCAGTGACATCGGACGTCTAAAAGATAACGAGAATATGAAATCTTTTGGGGATTTCTTTTCAGGCGCTCCGCACGAAGCGCAGTACGATGTCCTCATGGAGACGCTCACGCCCTATGCCATCGCGCCGATGGATGCCCTCGTGTCCGATGCCGAGCGCACCTATGTCCTTACTATCCACGACCTGCCGGACGAGGACCGTCCGCGCGAGCGATTGCTCGAGCACGGGCCCAAGGCGCTCAGCACCGCCGAGCTCGTAGCAGTGCTCCTCTCGTCCGGCACCAAGAAGGAGAATGTGCTCTCGATGGCATCCCGCATCACGCGGGAGTATGGCGAGCGCGCCATGATGCACGAAGCCGATCCGGAGCGCCTCGCACGGGAGATCGGCCTCCCTATCGGCAAGGCCATGCAGGTGGTCGCTGCCGCCGAGCTCGGGCGCCGCTTCTACGCGCGCAACGACAAGGCGCTGCCGGTCGTACGGACCGCACGCGACGTCTTCGAGCATGTCGCGGACATGCGCATGCTGCCGAAGGAGCACCTGCGCGGCCTCTACCTGAACGCGCATTACAAGGTCGTCCATGACGAGATACTCTCCATGGGCACTATCGACGCGAACCTCGTGCATCCGCGCGAGGTGTTCCGTCCGGCGGTTGAACACCTGGCCGCAGCCGTAATCCTGGTCCACAACCATCCCTCCGGAGAAGTGGCTCCCTCTGTGGCCGACCTCAGGGTCACGGAACAGGTCATCGAGGCCGGGCGCCTGCTCGGCATCGAGCTCGTCGACCATGTCATCGTGACCAGGGACGCGTACGCGAGCGTACCCGCGTCCTATGCGCACCGGAGTGCCTGACGCGCCCGGGGATGGTACGATTTCCGCATGACCCTACATCAGACCATAAAGGCCGGCATCCCTGATGCGCTGCGCGCAAAGGACGAAATCCGCCTCCGCACCCTCCGTTCGCTCGCTACCATGATGACCAACGAGGTCGTCGCGAAGAAGCGCAAGCCTGACGAGTTCCTCACGGACGATGAGGCGCTCGCGGTTGTGAAGCGCGCAGCGAACCAGCGCAAGGACTCCATCGAGCAGTTCACGGCCGCAGGGCGTGACGAGCTCGCCGCGCCCGAGAAGGAGGAGCTCGCCGTGATCGAGTCGTTCCTCCCTGCGCAGATGAGCACCGAGGAGATCGAGGCCGTGGTGAAGGCGAAGATGGCAGAGCTCGGGATCTCCGAGAAGAAGGACGCCGGCAAGTTCACGGGCGCCGTCATGCAGGAGATTAAGGGACGCGCGGACGGCGCTGCCGTGAAGGCGGTGATCGATTCCCTCCTTTCCTAGAGAGGTTTGACATGCCCTTTCTCCGTTCGGTATAGTTTTTCCAGCACGATATCTGGATCTTTGAGAGGTGTCAGATGTTAAGCATTGCAGAGCTTACCGAGGCGACTATCCGCGTGAAGCAGCGTTCCGACAAGAGCGTCGGGTGGCCGCTCGCGGCGATCAAGGCAATCGAAGGGAAGAATATCCGCCATGCTCCCGATATAAGGAGACGCGTGGCGGAAGTCCTCGCCGAACTCCGGAATCGCGGCATCATACGCGCCCCGAAAAGGAGACGGCATGCTGTCCCCTGAAGAGCGTCTCGACGCATTCGAGCGGAACCTGCGCTTCCGGAGGCGGCACGGCCCGAAGGACCTTAACCGATTCACGAATAAGGAGCTCGTACAAAAGGCGAACGAGTTCCTGAACAGCACCTGCTGGCCCGATGCCGATACGCCCGAAGGCCTCGTCGCGAGACTCCGTCAGCGGTACGGCAAGAAAGCGGGCGCGACGCGTTCGAGAAACAGCAAGAAGCGTGAGCGCGCCGAAGCGCGAGCGGCGCAGGATGCACGACAGCTGCCGCTCTTCCCACCTCCCTAGCAAAGGCGGCCACGCATGGCCGCCTTTCCCTATTCCTCACGTGCGCTCGTTTGACAATCCATGGAGTAGTCGTAGTATCAAAATCAGACACGTTCCATCCAGACAACGGAAACAGGAGGATTTCATAATGCGCGTTCTCCAGATCGAAGATGACGGCGCCACTGCCCAAACGGTGGAGCTGATGCTGATGTCGGAAGGTTTCAGCGTCCAGACGACCGACCTGGGCGAGGAGGGTCTCGATCTCGCGAGGTCCTACGACTACGACCTGATCCTGCTCGACCTTAACCTGCCTGACATGTACGGCCTCGACGTTCTCCGGACGCTCCGCGCCGAGAAGATCGAGACGCTCGTCATGATCTCGACCGGCGACACCCGCATCGAGACGAAGGTGAAGGCGCTGAACCTCGGCGCCGACGACTACATGACCAAGCCGTTCCATAAGGACGAGCTCGTGGCTCGCATCTATGCGATCGTACGGCGCTCGAAGGGTCTCGTTCATTCGGTCATCAAGACCGGCGAGATCGTCGTGAACCTCGACATGAAGACCGTCGAGGTCGGCGGCACGCGCGTGCACCTGACCGGCAAGGAGTACCAGATGCTCGAGCTCCTGTCGCTACGCAAGGGCACCGCCCTTTCCAAGGAGATGTTCTTGAATCACCTGTACGGCGGCATCGATGTTCCCGAGATCAAGATCGTGGACGTCTTTATCTGCAAGCTTCGCAAGAAGCTCGGCTCGGGCAACGGCGGCAAGCATCACATCGATACCGTCTGGGGCCGCGGCTACGTGCTGCGCGACGAGAACGAGATGGTATCCGCGGCGTAGTAGCATCACCCATCCGAAGATACCTGGCCGTCCTTCTCACGAAGGGCGGCCAATTTCTTACCTGAGGGACAGGAGCATTCGCTACTTTTGACAATGCCCGGATAATCACTATCATCAATCCCAGACATGCGTTCCCGATAATCAAACAGACACAGAGGAGAGCTAAGCGTGCGTATTCTCCTGATCGAAGACGACAGCGCTACCGCCCAGACGATCGAGCTGATGCTGAAGTCGGAAGGCTTCAACGTCTACGTGACCGACCTGGGCGAGGAGGGCGTCGATCTGGCAAAGATATATGACTACGACATGATCGTACTCAGTCTCGACCTGCTCGACATGTCAGCGATCGACGTGCTTCGCACCATCAGGGTCGCGAAGGTCAACACGCCGATCATGATCCTGGCGCGATCCGCCGAGATCGACATGAAGGTGAAGACCTTCGCGGGCGGCGCCGACGACTACATGACCAAGCCGTTCCACAAGGACGAGATGATCGCGCGCATCCACGCGATCGTGCGGCGCTCGCGGGGTCATGCCCAGTCGGTCATCAAGACCGGCGAGATCGTCGTGAACCTCGACGCGAAGACCGTCGAGATCGGCGGGAAGCACGTGCACCTGACCGGCAAGGAGTACCAGATACTGGAGCTCCTCTCCTTGCGCAAGGGCACCACCCTCACCAAGGAGATGTTCCTGAACCACCTGTACGGCGGCATGGACGAGCCGGAACTCAAGATCGTGGACGTGTTCGTCTGCAAGCTGCGCAGGAAGCTCGCTTCCGGTAACAGCGGCAGGCACCACATCGAGACCGTCTGGGGCCGCGGCTACGTGCTGCGCGACCCGAACGAGCGCGTGATGGCAGAAGATCTTCCGATCGCCGAGGCCGCGAGACCGGCCTTCACGAACGGCTCCGGCGCCCCGAGTCCGGCGCCGATGGCCTGAGAGCAGTATCAGCAGTGCGTGCTTCAAGCAGAGCCGCCCTTCCATGAAGGGCGGCTCTTTCCATTGTCCTATTTATTGACACGGCCTCCTTCTTGTCATTTACTGGCTCTGGATTCGTTGAAACCAAGGTATCTAGGAGCAAGTACATGAGCGTCGTCGAACGTACGGGAACCCACGCGGCTCCCCAGCGAGACCCTATCCAGCTTACGTACGGAGAGCTGGTGTTCAAGATCGCCTCGAGCGGCCAGGTCTCAGTAAACGAGATCTCCGCCAAGTTCACGCCTTCGGAGCAGAAGCTCTTCCTCTACATGATGGATCGGCGTGGCCATCTGCAGTCGAAGGCGAGCCTCAAGCGCGTCATCGACGGCAACAAGGAGCATCCTCCGCTCGATAAGGTGATCGACACCCATATCCACCATATCCGCATGCGGCTCGCCGCGTGCCACCCCGCCGCAAGGCAGGTCATCAGCACGCATCCCAGGAGGGGCTACATGCTCGCGCTTGAAGACGGAGCCGAGCTGCAATCCGTCGCGACCAAGCTCGAGTCCGTGCACGAAGGCGTTCCGATCGTCATCAACGGGCTCGACGAGGTCTTCATCGGGGGCCAGCGCGCGCGCATCACCCCTGACGAGGCCCGCCTGCTCACGACCCTCATCTCGAAGTCCGGGATCATCCATACGCGGCAGATGCTGCTGGATGCGAGGCACGAGGAAGGCACGCATGTCGATCCGAAGATAATCGACGTGCATGCGTGCAGGATGCGGAAGGCTCTCGGGGCGTTCTTCCCGGGTAACCCTCCGCTCAGGACCGTCTGGGGCCGCGGCTACTACTTCGGCGAGCTCAGGCTCGATCCGAGCGCGAACCCGACGGTCTGCTTCGACCCGAAGAAGACGATCACGGGCCCCCTGGGAATGAAGATCTGCGCCGAGGACCTCCCGTCCGAAGCGCAGGACACGCGATGGGTCATACGCCGCAAGGCGGTGATCGTCCTGCTCGTCGAGAAGGGCGGCATCCCGCTTCCCTACGTCCTGGCAAAGTATCCGGGACTGAGCGCGGCGGAGTATGCCGAATGGAGGGCGCTCTATCACAGCCACGGCCTCAGCGCGCTTCGCACCACGAGGACCGGAGACTACGCACTTTCCGCCCCTATATGAGGCAGCATTGGCCCCGACATCATGTCGGGGCCTTTTTCTTTTCCTGGCTGTTGCCGGTATCATCAACCCACCATGCAGAGCATCCAGCCGACCGGCCCGATCGTACTCCATAAGAAAATCGGCCAGACGCCGCTCCAAGCGCTTCAGGACTGGAAGCGGGAAAATCCCCGATACGCGCACCTCCCGGCCACCTACGCCGGCAGGCTCGATCCGATGGCCGAAGGAGCGCTCCTCGTGCTGCTCGGCGACGAGTGCAAGCGCAAGGAGGCATATCTCGGGCTCGACAAGGAATACGAGGTTGAGGTCCTGCTCGATCTGGCGACTGACACGGGGGACGTGCTCGGCATGCCGTCCTACGCAGGAACTGCGTCCCATCCCGATGGCAGGACGGTCCGGAAGGCGCTCAAGGCGGAAACGGGCGCGAAGGATATCCCGTACCCGCCCTACTCGTCGAAGACCGTAGGCGGCAGGCCGCTCTTCCTGCACGCGCTCGAGGGCACGCTCGATGCCGTCGATATGCCGACGCACACCGAGACCATCTATCGCATAGCGGATCTCGACATCCTGAAGATCGATGCGAAGGACCTCGAGAAGCGCGTCATGGCGATGCTCGATCTGGCACCACGCACCGACGATGAGTCGAAAGCGCTCGGACGGGACTTCAGGCAGGACGAGATACGCGCCGCATGGAAGGACACGTTCGACGACATGGCTGATCGCAGCTTCGCTAGCATGCGGCTCCGCGTGACCTGCGCGTCAGGAACCTACATGCGCTCGCTTGCCGAGCGCATCGGCCGCGCGCTCGGCACCCGAGGCATGGCGCTCTCCATCCGGAGGACGAGGATCGGCACCTACCGGCAGATCCTCGGCATGGGATGCTGGATCCGGGAATACCGCTGAGCCATGAAGAAATCGACCCCGTGCCATGCGGCAGGGGTCGATTAGGTAGACGCTCTCCTTCTTCCGAAACGGTACTTCGAGAGGATGGCGGACTCCGCGAGCGTCCTCGCCGCCTTGAACTCCTTCTCCGTTACGCCGAACACCTCGGCCAGCTGCCGTATCCCGAGTACCAGACTGTCCCCATCTTCGCTCTCAGATGACGGGATTTGCTCGCTCAGGTGCGTCGGCGTGAGCGCCGTGATGCGGCCGCCATACTGCGCGTATCGGTGCGTGCGACGCGCTTCGAGGAACGAGTCCATGTGCTCCTGCGACGGGAAGGTCATCTCGAACGTGATGCGGACCCGTTTTCGGGCACAGAGGACCGTGGCCGTTCCCCATTCCGCTAACTCGATATATGCGATCGGATCCTGCGTCTGGCGCGGGACGACGATCTCGAAATAATCGTGCATCTCTCCTCCTTCTCTCTCCTCGAGGACTATACCCTCCGACGAGGGTAAATCAATCTCCTGAGGGTGCTGGACTGGTTTGAATTCCCCAGAGGAATCTGGTATAAATCTTGCACGGCCTCATCGTCTAACGGCTAGGACAGATCCCTCTCACGGATCAAATCGGGGTTCGATTCCCCGTGAGGTCACCAAGCAGCAAAGCCGTCCGAAAGGGCGGCTTTGCTCGTTTCCATAAAAGAAAACCGCCCGACCCGAGAGCCGTGCGGTCTCTCTGGTCAGGCGGTCGTGCCGCGGGCAACCTTTAGGAACAGTTCTTCGATACTGACGCCATTCGGTGCTGGTGTCCACTCTCCCTTGTCGGTCCACGTCATGCGACGCATGCGCCAGGTACCCTTACACTTCCAAAGCGTAATGGTATTCGCCATCACGCCCCAGAACGTCCTGATCGTCGCGGCGTCGCCGAAGCATTCCCGATAGGCCTCGGTCAGAGCGGTCAGACGATTCAGTTCTGTCTCGGTCGGAGATTCGCTGTCAGGCCGGATCTCGAAGAAGGGGTTGGCGTCCTTTCGCCGATGCATGTCCTCGTCAGTCGGGAAGACTCCCATCTCGCGCAGACGTACGCGCACTTCTTCTGAAAGCATCTGATGCTCCTTTTCTTCTGCCTGAACTATACGTATCTAAAATAGAAAGTCAATCTATCGCCTCTTCCACTCCCGCTCCTGACGCACCAGTTTCGGCAAGTCAGCCGGGTCCTTGAGGAGGCGCTCCACGACCCGCTCCGTACGGATGCCCTGCGAGCCCTTCACGAGCACCGCGTCCCCCTCCTCGAGAAAGCCCTCGAGCATGTCTGCCGCGTCCTTCGCGGTATCGAACGAGAACACGGCCTCTTCCTTCATCCCGGCGCTGATCGCGGCGGCGGCGGTAGCGCGGGAGCGGGTCCCTACCGCGGCCACCACGTCCACCTTCCCTGCCGCGAGCGCTCCCACGCGCTCGTGCTCTTCCGCCGAGTACCGGCCGAGCTCGAGCATGTCGCCGAGCACCGCGATGCGGCGCTTGCGGCCCGTCAGGAGCTGGAGCGCGGAAAGCGCCTCCTCGACCGCGGCCGGGGAGGCGTTATAGGAATCGTCTATGAGGAGCGAGCCGTTCTTGCCGGCCAGGATGCGGCCGCGGCCGGCCGGCGGCACGTAGCTCTCCGCACCCTTGAGTGCCTCTTCGAGCGTGAGGTCGAGGGTGAGCGCGCAGGCGATGGCGGCGGCAGGCGCGTACAGCTGGCTCTTCCCGAGCGCGCCCGGCACCCGCAGCGTGCAGGAGGTGCCGCGCACGTTGAGCGTGGCCTCCATGCCGCAGACCTCCCCGTCCTCGAAGAACGAGTACCCCTCGAGCCTGACGTCGCTGCCGTCCGAGAAGCCGAAGGTGCTAATGGAGAGCGGCAGCAGGCTCGCCATGGTCATGGCGTTCGGATCGTCGGCGGAGACCACGAGCGGGCTGCCCGCGATGAGCGCATAGGCAGGCGTGAACTCCTCGTCGCGCACGGCCTGCGGACTCGCGTACGCCTCCACGTGCACCGGCACGTCCGGCAGGCGCGTGACCACCACCGCGTCAGGGCGCACGATGCGCAGGATGCGCGCGAGATCGCCGGGACGGTCCGCACCCACCTCGAGCACGAGGAGCTTCGGGTAATGGTTCGGAAGGAGGAGGAGCGCGAACGCCTCCTCGACCACACGCAGCCATGCCGCCGGCTTCTCCCACGGGTTCTTGCTGCCGAGGATCGTGAGCGGGACGCCGAACTCGCTGTTATAGCTCTTCTCGCTCGCGCGCAGGTGGTAGCGGGCGGCGAGCACGGACGCGAGCGCATCCTTCGTGGAGGTCTTCCCGACGCTTCCGGTCACCATCACGACGAGCGGGCGGTACTTGCGCACAACCGCTTTCGCGAGGACCGCGAGGAGCATGGCGACGACGGACTTCAGGAAGGTTTTCATGGTCTAGGCGGGATAGTCGGCCCGGTCGGGCGGGATCTCGTAATAATTGATGAGGAAGTGTGTCAGATCCATGAAGGGCAGCGTCAGCGTCTCAGAGGCGTACTGTACGCCCTGCGGCTCGCGCGTGTAAAGGACGATGATGAACTTCGGGTCGTACGCCGGGAAGTACCCGAAGAAGGAGTGGAAGTACTTCCCCTCCGCGTACTTGCCGCCCGGGCCCGCGATCTGGGCGGTGCCGGTCTTCGCGGCCACGCTCATCTCCGGGATCTTCACGGTCCCGTTCGCGAGCTTCGTGTCCACCACCTTCACGAGCATGCGCGTGGTCTCTTCGGTAGCCTTCGCGCTGAAGACGCGCTCGGGCGTGCCCCAGGAGAGCTGCTTCTCGATGCCGGACTCGAGGCGGATCTTCGAGACGAGGTGCGGTGTCACCACCTGTCCGCCGTTGGCCAAGGCGCCCAGCGCCCGCACCATCTGCATCGGGGTCTGCGCGATGCCCTGCCCGTAGGAGGCCGTGGCGTACTCGATGTCGCGCGGGGACGTCTCGATGTTCGCGAGGTCGCCACGGATCTCGCTCGGCAGGTCGACGCCGGTCTCGGTAGCCATGCCGAGGTCCTTGAAGTACGTCCGCAGCTTCTCGTGCCCGACCTTGAGCGCGATGTAGGACGCGCCCATGTTCAGGGACTGCGAGAGCACCTCCTGCATCGGCGTTATGCCGCGCGCCTTGAGGTCGTAGTTGCAGAACGTCTTGTTGTTGAGCGTCGTGCAGCCGGTGTCGTTATAGGTCGAGTCCGCGGTCACGACGCCCGAGTCGAGCCCCGCGGTCATGGTGAGCGCCTTCACGATCGACCCGAACTCGTAGCGGTGCTCCACGAGCGGGTTTCCGAAATGCGACGAGTCCCCGTTCGCGAAGTCGTTCGCGTCGAATGAGGGCGCCGTGTCGAGCGCGATGATCTCGCCGGTGGCAGGATCCATGACGATGCCGCCGGTCTCGAGGGAGCCGTACTGCGCGTTCACGGAGGCGAGCACCTGGTCGAGCTTCTCCTGCACCACGGGCTCGATGGAGGTTATGAGGTCGCCTTCGCGGGTCTCGCGCGCCTCGGACGTCGCGTTGTCCACGTTCGCGAAGAGCTCTGCGAAGAAGTTGCCGAACACGCCGACGGAATCCCGGGACAGGACGTCGTTATAGTAGCGCTCGAGGCCGAAGCGGCCGGCGAGCGTATCGTCGTCGTCGAACGCCACGAACCCGATGGACTGCGCGGCGCGCGTCTCTCCCGGATAAGAGCGCCACCGCTCGCGCGAGACCGAGATGCCTGGAATCTCGAGCGCCTCGATGGCGCGGCCCGCATCGTCGTCGACACGGCGTGCCACCACCTCGTACGGATCCTCCTTCCGTGCGGCGGACGCCATGAACGCGTCGCGGTCGATCGGCGTGAGCGCGGAGATGGCCAGGTACGCCGCCTCCGGATCCTTCACGAGCTTCGGGCTCATCGAGACCGTGAAGCCGTTCGCGAGCGTGGCGGCCGAGAGCACCGTCCCGTCCTTCCTGGTGAAATAGATCGTCCCGCGGTCGTAGAGCTCCTGGCTCGCCGAGACGTACTGCCGCTCGGCGCGCAGCGCGAACTCGCTGCCATGCACCACCTGTACGAAATAGAGCCGCACGACGAGCAGCAATGCGACCGCAGCGAGACCGATGGTCAGTATGCGGAGCCGTCCTCGTATCGCCCGGCGCATAGGACTAGCGGAGCGAGAATGTCGGCGCGGCCTTCGTCGGCGCGTAGGAGACGGCCTTCGGCGCGACTAAGCCCATGCTCGCCGGGTCCCGGCGGTCGATCTGCGCCACCATGTCGTAGTAGCGGGACTCGAGGCGTGCGATGTCCGACTCGGTCTCATGCACCTCCATGGCGAGGTTCGTCTGCCATGCCGCCATCGAGACCGTGGCCACGATCAGGACGAGGTACGTCGCGACGAGGGCGGCGATGGAGTATCCGAGGACGGGGATGGCGAGCTTAGGCATAGGCTGGAAATGAGGTCAGGTTGATACGGTTCTTAACGGCAGGCGCACCGGCGACGAACGTCCGGAGCTTCGCGCTGCGGGCCCGAGGGTTCTTCTCGAGCTCGGCAGCCGACGGCGCCACCGGCTTCCGGGACGCGAGCGTCCCTCTCCCCTCGTCCACCGCCTCGCGGAGCATCGTCTTCACGATGCGGTCCTCGGTGCTGTGGAAGGTTATGACGGCGACGCGGCCGCCCGCAGGCACCCGCTCTAGCGCCACCGAAAGGCCCTCGCGCAGCGCGCCGAGCTCGTCGTTCACGGCGATGCGGAGCGCCTGGAAGGTCTTCGTGGCGGGATGGATCTTGCGATGCTGGTACCAGGACGGCGCGCCCTCGCCGATCGCGGCGACGAGGTCCGCGGTGGTCTCGATCGGCTTCTCCTCGCGCACGGCGACGATGGACTTCGCGATGGACCGGGCGAAGCGCTCCTCGCCGAGCGACCAGAGCAGATCGGCGAGCGAGGACTCCGAGAGATGATTCACGAGGTCGGCTGCCGTCGTTACGCCCTCAGGATCGCCGTAGGTCATGAGGAGCGGCTCGTCCGTACGGAACGAGAAGCCGCGCCCGCTCGTGAGGTGGAAGGCGCTCCAGCCGAGGTCGAAGAGGACCTTCGTCGGCGTGAGCTCGAGCTCGTCGAGGATCACCGCGAGGTCGCGGAAGTTCCCGTTCACGAGGTGCACCGTCGGACGGACGTCCTCCGGAACCGCATCCACGACCGCCTGGGCGCGCACGAGCGCATCCTTGTCCGCGTCGATGCCGACGAGCGTGCCCTCCTTGCCAAGCAGCGCGAGGAGCGCCCCGAAGTGCCCTGCCCCGCCGAGCGTCGCGTCGACGACGACGTCGCCGGCCGTGACCTCGAGCGCGTCGACCGCCTCCTTGAGGAGGACGGTGTCGTGACGCTGTACCGGTGCCATATCCATACCGTTATGCGAGCGCCTTGGCCCCGAGGGTCTCCGCGAAGGAATCGGCATCGCGCTCGATCTCCTTCGTGTAGGTCTCCCATGCCGCCTCGTCCCAGATCTCGATGCGGTCCGAGACGCCCGCGACCACGCACTTCCCCGTGAGGGCGCCGTAGGTCTTGAGGTAGTCAGGCACGAGCACGCGGCCGGCCGTATCGACGTCGACCTCGTTCGCGCCCGCGAGCATGAGGCGCGCGAACGCGCGGCCGGCCTGTCCGCCCGAGGAGTGCTCCGCGAACTTCTGCGCCTCCTTCTTCCATGCCGCCTTCGGGTACACGAAGAGGCAGTGGTCGAGACCACGCGTCACGATCACCGAAGAGCCGAGCTCCTTGCGGAACTTCGCCGGGAGCGAGAGGCGGTTCTTCGCGTCCAGAGTGTGGCGGTATTCTCCGATGAACATAGTGATACGAAGGGTTTTGGCGGGAGAAAGATGAAGGGAACGTGTTCCCACTTCATCCCACGTATAGGTCAGTATATGACACTTTGCCCCACTCGGTTCATCCGCCCTACAGAAAGTTGTGTATAACCTTCCTTTGACAGGCATGCCTGTCCCGCTATACTCGGGCTACATGATAAGCATGCTCGCGGGAATCCTCTTTACGATTACCTACGTCCTTCTTACGAAGGTCGGAGGTTCATTTGAGGTTTCCCCAGCCAAGAGCTAGCAGAGAGAAACCTGAAACGAGCCTCTGACCGGAAACGGCAGGGGCTCGATTTCGTTTGTTCTTTCAACCAGAAACAGAAGGAGGACGCCATGTGCGCCAGTATCAGGTTCGTCACTCACCAGGATGAGCTGCCCGATGAGATCCTGAAGCTCATCCTGCGTACGCAGCTAGAGGTCCGCGTGCTCACGGCGAAGGAAGCCGCAGGCCCCAGAGACGGCGAGATTCCCATCCTGTACGCGAAGAAGGGCCTCAAGCACCCGTTCCAGCGGCTCGAACGCGCCGGACTCCCGGCCCTCGGCCTCGCTCCGAAGCCCTGGTGCCCGCAGGCCCCGTGCTACGTCTGCGTGCGGGACCTCGAGGAGGCGAGGAACCTCGATCGTCCGCTGGTCCGCCTGCGGGACGAGCGCTTCAAGCACGCCGCGAACCTGGTCCTGACATGGTTCGATACGGCGAAAAAGAACGTCGCATGAGATACGTCGAAGGGCGGTCCCGAAGGACCGCCCTTTCCCTTATCTCCGAGGATGCCTAGGAGACCTTCTCGACGGAGTACGTCTGCTTCCCGTTCGGCGTCTCGAACGTGAAGACGTCCCCCTTCTTCTTGCCCATGAGCGCGGCGCCGAGCGGCGACACGTGCGAGAGCTTGTGCACGCGCATGTCCGCCTCCTCGCTGCCGACGATGGTGTACTCGTGCGACTCGCTGCTTCCCTCCTTCTTTATCGTGACGGTGGAGCTGAATCCCACGACGTCCTTCTTCTTGCCGTCCGTGACGATCTTCGCGCGCTTCACGAGCTCCTCGAGCTTGCGGATGCGCTCCTCGGTAGCGGCCTGGAGCTCGCGCGCCTCCTGGTACTCCGCGTTCTCCGACAGGTCGCCGAGAGAGCGAGCATACTCAAGATTCTCCGCGATCTCGGTGCGGCGGACGGTCTTGAGGTTCTCGAGCTCCTTTATCATCTCGTCGAATTTCTCCTGGCTTACGACAGTATCCTGTTCGGTCATGGGTATGAATCAGTAATGAACGCTGTTTGGTATGAGTATTGTACGGGGTGCCACCCTGGCGTCAATCTTCCCTGTTTCGGGTCGTAATTGGCTACTCGAAGTACTCCGGCGCCGTCCGATGCAGCTCCGCGAGCGCCTGATACGTCGCGTAGATGCCGCCGATCGCGTTGGTGGAGGGACCGCGCTCCATCACCACCACGTACACGTACTTCGGGTTGTCGTACGGGAAGTACCCCACCGCCCACGAGTTGTAGAACTCGTTGTTCACGCCGAGCTGCGCCGTGCCGGTCTTTCCGGCGAGCTTCACGAACGAGAGCGGCGCGAGGCCCACCGACGTGCCTTCGACCGCGCCGAGGCGCATGCCCTCGCGCGCGACCTTAAGCGCGTCCTGGCTGATCGGAATGGTCTGCCCCTGGAGCGGCGCGTCCTTGATGAGGGTGGGCTTAACGAGCTTCCCGCCGTTGGCGACCGCCGCCACCGCGCGCGCGGCCTCGAGCGGCGTTATCTGCATCGCGTACTGCCCGATCGAGGTGTTGTACGTGTCGCCGAGGCGCCATGGCTCGTCGTACTTCGCCTCCTTCCAGGCCGGATCCGGCACGAAGCCCGAGGCCTCGCCCGAGAGCTCGATGCCCGTCGGGCTCGTGAAGCCGAATGCCTCGAACCAGTACTTGAGGCGCTCGATGCCGAGGCCCTTCACGTCGCCGTACCCGCCGCCCACGGCGTAGAAGTACACGTCGGAGGAGACCGCGATGGCGCGGCGCGCGTCCACCCAGCCGTGCGCCTTCCAGTCCTTGAAGATGCTCGGCTTGTCCGGGTTGTACGGGTTCGGGATGGAGATGGAACCCGTCGAGACGATGCCCCACTCAGGCGTCACCACGCCGTCACTGATCGCGCCCGCCGCCTCCATCGGCTTCACGATCGAGCCTGGCGTATAGATGCCGGAGACCGCGCGGTCGAGATAGACGCGGCGCGGGTTGGTCTGGTATCCCGCGATCACGTTCGACGGCCCGCCGGACGAGAGCACGTTCGGGTCGTACTCGGGATAGGAGACGAGCGCGCGCACCTCGCCCGTGTTCACGTCCATGAGGATGGCGGAGCCGCCCATGAACGGGATGCGGTCGGCGAGCTCGCTGATGGAGTGCGCGAAGGCCCGCTGCGCCCGCGCGTCTATCGAGAGCGTCACGGTCTGCCCCTTCGTGGCAGGCTTCACGGTGCCTGACGACTGGATGTCGCCGTGCGCATCCTCTTCCACGAGCAGCGTGCCGTTCTCGCCCGAGAGCGCCAGGTCGAACGCCTCCTCCACGCCGTTCAGTCCCTCGATCTTCGTCTCGTAGAAATTGCCCGAGGAGTCCTTCTTCGGGTACGACACGTAGCCGAGGAGGTGCGAGAATCCCGGGTACGCGTACACGCGCTTCACGAACCCGTCCTCGCCTTCCTCGTTGTAGACGAGCGGCTCGCCGTTGCGGTCCACGATGGCGCCGCGCTCGGCGAAGAGCACCTGGGGGCGGAGGCGGTTGCGCTCCGAGCGCGCCGCGTACTCGTCTCCTTGGTGTATCTGGAGGTTCGCGGCCTGCGTGAGCAGGGTCGTGAACATGAGCGCTATCACGATGCCGATGCCCGCGAACGTGGTGCGGTCGATGGGCTTCTCGAGCCTCCCTTCCAGCTGGCTCCTGTCGAAGCCCGAGGTGTTCGAGGAATCGAGGAAGATCTCGTCCGGATCGAGCTCGAGCCCCCGTCTTCGCCTGCGCCGCC
This sequence comes from uncultured bacterium, assembly GCA_937879955.1. Lineage (GTDB taxonomy): Bacteria > Patescibacteriota > Minisyncoccia > Phycocordibacterales > Phycocordibacteraceae > C7867-001. The sequence continues at coordinate 37,472 of CALFMK010000001.1, read as the reverse complement.
TGAGGATCATCCGTTGATGATACGCGTCTTCACGAAACGATGCACGAGCAGGCTCGCGAGCGTGCAGGCGACGCCCCAGACGGAGAGGTACGGAAAGAGGGCCGCACCCGGGACAAAGTACGAAAGGTCGGCGACGAGGCCGAGCGCGATGCCTGCCGGCGGCAGGAAGAGGCTCGCCGCGAGCATGAAGGCGGCCGAGACCGGCCATGGGAATACGAAGAGCGAGACGAAGGCGGCGGCTACGGCTGCGAAGCGGATCATGGCGTCACGGTCACCCAGGTGATGGAGAACGGGTTCTGGAGCGGGTGGATGTCGACCCTCGAGCGCGGCGAGGACGGGTCGTTGCCGACCTCGATGACCGTGCCCACCGCCCGTGCGCCCGGACCCATCATGTAGACGAGATCGCCCACGGCGACGCCCGCCTCGCGCGCAACCTCCGCGCTCAGGCTGCCGGCGCCCTCGCCGACCACGGTCACGGGGATGCGCGCCTCGCCGATCCAGCTCTCCGTCTCGTTGGCAGGCGCCGAGTACAGGAGGACGCGCGCGGACGACTTCGTCACGCTCTCGATAACGCCGAGCGGCATGCCGCCCGGCCCCTGCACGCGGCTGCCCTCCTTGATGCCCGCATCGCTTCCCTGGTCGATGACGAGCACGTCGTACGGGGATACGGGCGGACGCGCGAGGACACCCGCAAGGACGCCGTTACCCGCCTCCGTGCGGTCTCCGAGCAGGCGCTCGAGGTCCGTGATGCGGGCCGCGCTCGTCGCGCCGGCAGCCTTCAGCGCGGCGTTCTCGCTTGCGAGCGCATCGCGCTCGTTCGCGAGCTTCGTCTTGTCCGTGAAGAACGAGCCGACATTCCCGACGCCCGCGGAGAGCGAGGTGCCTGCGGACCAGAACGGCTTCGACACCGCGACAAGCGCGCCCGGGAGGAGGAAGCGGAAGAGGCCCATGACGAGCACGAGCGCCACGAGGCTTATGAGCGCGGGACCGACCCACGGATACGCGCCGACGAACGAGTTATGCCTTCGGGAGAATCGCTTCTTCATGCATGAATGCGTCATTCCACGGGCGCGGGTCCTCCGTCACGACGCCGGTGCCACGCACCACGGCCGTGAGAGGATCAGAGGCCACGTGCACCGGCACGCCGAGCATCTTCGCGAGGAGCTCAGGCAGGCCGCGGAGCAAGGCGCCGCCGCCGAACACGGTGACGCCGCGCTCGAGCACGTCCGAGAGGAGCTCGGGCGGCGTCTTCTCGATGACCTCTTTCATCGCCTCCATGAGCGCTTCCATGGACGGCGCGAGCGCGTCGCGCATGTGTGAGTCGTTGAGGGTGATCTCGCGCGGGAGGCCGGTGGCGAGGTCGCGTCCGCGGATCGCCTTCTCGAGCGGCGTCGCGAGCGGGAGCACCGCGCCGATGGCGATCTTGGTGTCCTCGGCGGTCTTCTCGCCGATGGCGAGCTGGAACTCGCTGCGCACGAAATCGATGATGTTCTCGTTGAACCGGTCGCCCGCGACCTGCGAGCTCTTCCCTGCTACCGATCCGCCGAGCGCGATGACCGCGATGTCGGTAGTGCCTGCGCCGATGTCGAGCACCATGGTGCCCACCGCCTCCATGACCGGGAGCTTCGCGCCGATCGCGCCCGCCATCGGCTCCTCGAGGATGAACACCTCGCGCGCGCCCGCCGTCATCGCCGCGTCGCGCACCGCTCTCGACTCGACGTTCGTCACGCCGGTCGGCACGCCCACCACCACTCTTGGCCCGAAGAGCCTGGAGCGTCCGCCCTGCGCCTTGTTTATGAAATACGCGAGCAGCTCCTCCGTCACCTCGAAGTCGGAGATGACGCCGTGCGACAAGGGACGCACCGCGCGGATGTGCGGCGGCGTCTTGCCGAGCATGGCCTTCGCCTCCTTCCCGACCGCCACCATCTGGCCGGTCTTCTCGTTGAGCGTCACCACCGACGGCTCCGATATCACGATGCCGCGGCCGCGCACGTACACGAGCGTATTGCCGGTGCCGAGGTCGATGCCGATGTCGGTGGAGAAGAGCGAGCTCTTCGAGAAGCGGTTTCCTTTTGCCATATGTCTATCGGTTGAGTAATTCCTCGCGCGAGAGCGTCGAGACCTCGCCGGTCGCCCGGGAGACTAGCTCGACGCGTCCTGACGCCTTCGTCTCCTTCCCGACCACGATCCGGTACGGGATGCCGATGAGGTCGGCGTCCGCGAACTTCTCGCCGGCGCGAGCAATGCGGTCGTCATAGAGGACGGACATGCCCTTCTTCTCCATGTCCGCATAGAGCTCGTCCGCGACCGCAGCAAGTTCATCATCGTTGCCGGCGAGCGAGACGAGATGGTACGTGAACGGCGCGACCTCCTCCGGCCACACGAGCCCCTTATCGTCGGAGAGGGTCTCCGCGATGATGCCCATGAGGCGCGTCGGACCGATGCCGTAGCTTCCCATCACGACGGGCTGCTTGCTGCCGTCCTCGGCCGTGTAGGTAAGGCCGAGCGGCTCCGAGAAGCGGGTGCCGAGATTGAAGATGTTGCCCGCCTCTATCGCCTTCTTCTCCACGAGCGCGTCCTTAGAAAGGCCGAGCTTCGCGAGGGTCGCGTCGTCGAGCACCTCCTTGTTAACCGCGATGCCCTTCGCCTCGTCCACGTAGATGAGGTCCTCGCCCGCCTCGGACTCGGTCTGGAACTCCTCCGAGAACTCGCTGAAGATGCCGCCGGACGCGAACGTGACGTAGGTGCGGTCTCCGATGCCGGCGCGACGGAAGACGTTCAGGTACGCCTCGCGCGCCTTCGCGAAGAAGGCGTCGTGCTCCTCCGTGTCCTTCGAGAACGAGTAGAGGTCCTTCATGAGGAACTCCTTCCCGCGCATGATGCCGGACTTCGCGCGCAGCTCGTTGCGGAACTTGTTCTGGAACTGGTACGCGTACACCGGCAGGTCGCGATACGAGGCGATGTGCTCCGTCATGATGCGCGTGATCGGCTCCTCGTGCGTGATGCCGAGGCCGGTCTCGCCGCCCGACTTGAATTCGGTCTTGAACCAGTTGTCCACCTTCGCGTCGTCCCAGCGGTCGGTCTTCTCCCACAACGACTTGTCCTGGAGCGCGGTCATGGCGAGCTCCTGGCCGCCGATCGCGTTCATCTCCTCGCGGATGATGCGGTTCAGGTTGTTGAGCGTGCGGAGACCGAGCGGCAGGTACGTGTAGGCGCCCGCCATCTCCTTGTAGACGAATCCGGCACGGATGAGGAGCTGCGCGTTCTTCGATTCCTCGTCGGACGGATTGTCTTTCCTGGTCCTCGTGAATAGCTGACTCTGGCGCATAGTGCGTCCAGTATACGGCCCTGTCCCGCGCACCGCAAAAGTGGCTGTTCCCTACTGGACAGGGCAGGAGTATAGTGGTCCCAGTCCGTCCTCTTCAGCCTAGGGAGAAATAGCTATGACCTCGTATGCAGCGCTGCCCAGAAGGCAGCATGGGCTCTCGTGCGCAGCGCTCGGCACGCCGACCGTCACGCCGCGGCGCGCGAAGAAATCGGCCTTCGTCCTGAACGTGCTCGCCGGGTTCTTCATCCCGTTCGTCGGGATGGCCCTCCCGACGCTCCGCGGCGACTTCCCGCTCGCGGAGCTCGTCCAGTTCACCGCCGGCATCGTCTTCGGCGAAGGCCTCGCCATCGCGCTCGTCCTGCTCTTCGTCCCCGACCGGAATCCGTTCCGCGCTCCCTCGGGAGCGAAGAAGCGCGCGTGACCGGAAAAAGACAGACGCTCTCCCTTTCAGGAGAGCGTCCTTCTTTTTACTTCCCCATGTGCTACAACGTCCTCGGAAAGGAAGCTCACATGCCGAAGCCCACGTGCAGCACGCACGTCGCCAGACTGACGCACCGCTGCGATCGCTGCAACCATCCGATCTTTCCCCTGGATAGGTATGAGCGCACCGTAACGATTCGCAAGAACGGACGCTACGGGTACGTGCTCGTACGGAAGAAGCACCTGAATCCGTACTGCCCGTTCGAGGACCCAGATTTTGACGGAGAAGAGCGCATCGACGAAGCGCATCACGAACTCCCCATGGCCGCCTAACCAGCGGCCATTTCCTTTACCCGACGATCTTGAAGATGTCGCTCGCGGTCACGACGAGCATGAGCGCGACGAGGAGGAAGAACCCGATGCCGTTCACCGCGTTCGCGAAGGACGGCTTGATAGGCCTGCGGGTTATCGCCTCGATGATCACGAAGAGGAGGCGTCCGCCGTCGAGCGCCGGGATTGGCAGCAGGTTGATGAGCGCGAGGTTGATGGAGATGAGTGCCGTGATGGTGGCGAGGGACGCGAGGCCGTTGTTCGACGCGTCGCCGACCGCACCCGCGATGCCCACCGGGCCCGCTACCTGCGAGAGGTCCGCGGAGAGCGTGAATATGCCGGTGAAGAAATGCACGAGCGCGACGGCGGTCTCCTTCGTGAGCTCCCAGGTGAGCACCGCGCCCTCGATAGGCGCCCTATACCACGGCATCGATGCCGTGCCCACGGCAGTGAGCCCGACGCCGAGCGCGAGGCGTTCCGGATCCGCCGCGATGACGCCCGCCTCAGGACGCACGACGACCTCCTCTCCCTTCACGTCGAGGACGATCTCCTCGGCACCGTGCTCCGCGACGAAGGACGTGAACGCCTTCGCGTCGGCGCCTTCGTAGGTGTCCTCGCCCGCGGTCGCAGAGAGGATGAAGTCGCCAGGCCTGAGGCCAGCGTCCGCGGCCGGAGACTCGGGCAGCACGCTCGCCACGGCAAGCACGGCGTCAGGCGCGGTCTTCGCCTCCTCGTCGGTGAGCGCGCGGGTCGTGCCGCCGAAAAGGGTCGCCGTGAGAAGGACGTACGCGAACAACAGGTTCATGGCGATGCCTGCGACGAGCACCGCGGCCTGCAGGACGCGCGGGCGCGAGCCGAACGAGCGCGGCGCGGGCTTCTCCCCTGGCTCCGGGTCCTCGCCGAATATCTTCACGAAGCCGCCGAACGGCAGCCAGTTGAGGGTGTACTCGGTCTCGCCGATCTTCTTGCCCCAGGCCTTCGGCGGATAGCCGAGGCCGAACTCGTCCACGCGCATCCCGGACCACTTCGCGACGAGGAAATGCCCGAACTCGTGCACCACGATGAGCGCGACGAGAACGAGTACGAAGATAAGAATCGTCATGGCCTAGGCAGCGATCTCTGCTTCCTTCTTCTTCGCGAGCGCGCCGAGCGCCTCGGTGGCGGCATCCACCTTCTTCTGGACCTCGTCCTTCAGGCGCGCGAGCTCGTCCTTTCCCATGCCGCCCTCCTTCTCCGCAGCGTCGAGCGCCTTGAGCGTATCGGTGCGATGGCCGCGCAGCGTGATGCGCGCCTGCTCGAGCTTGTCGTTGGCTACCTTGAGGAGCATGGTGCGGCGCTCCGCCGTGAGCTCAGGGAACGAGACGCGGAGCCCCTGGTCGTCGCTGCCCACGCCCATGCCGAGGTCGGCGTCCTGGATCGCGCGCTCGATCACCTTCGTGAGGGACTTGTCCCACGGGACGATGCGCAGCGTGCGCGCGTCCTCGATGGTGACGGCCGCGACCTGGTTGATCGGGGTGCGGCTGCCGTACACCTCGGGCTTTATCGTGTCGAGGATCGCCGGGGTGGCGCGGCCGGTGCGCACCGTCGAGAGCTCGCGGACGAGCCACTCCTCGGTCTCCTTGATGCTGGTGTCTAGGGTCTTGAAATCGAATGAGGCCATATGCGGAGAGTGTATCACTTCCCCAGTCCTTCGGGCATCACGAGGACGAGATGCTCGAAGATGAGCTTCAGCGGAGCGGAGCGCTCGTGCACGATGGGTGCGAACCGGTCGAGGTCGCGCAGGAGGAGGCCAAGCTCTCTTGTGGGCGTCTTCATGTTCTTCGCATGTGCCGCGCGCATGACGCCCGCGATCACGGACGCCGCCTCGAGGCGGGCCGCCTGCTTCTCCGCGTCCTTATCTGACTTTGAGCGCGCGACGAGCTTCACGACGTACTTCTCGCGCTCGGCCTTCGCCATGGAGAGGAATTCCTGCGCGACGTCCCCTATCGCGTTCGCGCCGCCCGACGCGTCCGGAAGCCTGATGAGCCGCGAGCGGAGCGTCGGCAGGAGGATGCCTTCGGCAGGGACCACGAGCACGAGCGTCGTACCCTCGGTCGGCTCCTCGAAGAGCTTCAGGAGCGCGTTCTGCGCCTCGTGGAAGAGGCGTCCTGTCGCGATGACGATGAGCTTCCGGTCGCCGGTCGCCTGGGACTGGGACGCGAAGCTCGCGACCCGTCTCGCGTCGTCGACCGAGAAGAGCCCGAACTCGAACACGGCGACGTTCGGGTTGTCGCTCCCATGGAGGCCGAGCGCGTCCGCCGCGTACGCGCGCGCGGCAGCGAGCCCTGCCTCGCGGTCCCCTATGTAGACATACGCATGGTGCGCCATACAGGCAGTCTACCCCGGTGCTAGACTTGTCTCCATAGGAACTAACCTGAACGCGCATATGAACAGGAACGTCGTTATAGGGATCGTCATCGCGCTCGCGCTCATCGTGGTCGGCGGCGCGTATTACTTCTTCATGCAGAAGCCTGCCGACATGGGCGAGGACGTCCCCGCATCCGGGAGCGTGAATGATGTCGCGACGCCGAACGAGGAGACGGCCGCGAAGATCGAGGGCACCTGGAAGAGCACGGACGACGCGCGCTTCGTCCGCAGCTTCACGGCCGACGGCACCGTCACCGACCGCTACGAGGGCGATGACAGCGCGACCGTGAGCGGCACCTGGAGCTTCGTGGCGGACCCGACGAAGGAGCAGGCGGAGCTTCCCGTCGTGAAGGACGCGAAGGTCCTGAAGCTCCAGTTCCCCGAGGAGGTCATGTACTTCGCGCTCACGAACCTCTCGGAGACCGACCTCTCCATGATCTACCTCTCGGGCAACGGCTCGCTCGAGTTCACGCGCGTGAAGTAGCGCCCACCTCGCAAGAAGTAAGGAGTAGCCCGTATTAACGGGCTACTCCTTTTGCACCCCGGCCGCATTGACGCCAACCCTGTTCGGGAGTCTTATGATGGAAGTAGTGCGTATCACCCAGCATGAAAGGACGTTCGAATGCGCGCAGCTCTTTTCAGCATCATCGCCCTCGCCACGATCGGTGGCGGCATAGCGCACGCGCAGCTCAAGCTCACGCCCGAGCCGCGCGCCTATAGCGCCAAGACGTTCGACACCGGCCTCGCTGACCGGTTCGCCGCGAGGTATACGGACACGGCCTCCGATCCGCTCTTCCTCGACCGCTTCGCGGAGCACTCGCTCCGCGACCGCATCGACGACGGCCGGTTCACGGTCCGCATCCCGGTCCTGAACGTCGACCTCACGACCCGCAGCAAGTCCTACTACCTCCGCGAAGGGACCAAGCAGCGGTTCGAGGGCGTCTACGCCACCCGAGTCATCGACGACCGGACCACCCTCTACGCCGGCGCCTGGCTCACGAAGTACTCCGAGCGGTTCATGCCGCGGATGGAGAAGGACCTGAGCTACGGGATCAGCATCACCCGGAAGACCTCATGGAAGAGGCGATGAAAGACTGAAGGCCCCGCGCATGCGCGGGGCCTTTTGTGGCCACGGGCGCGGAACGGTATATAGTGCATCCCACGCCGACATGATCGGCCGCGCACACAGGGAGGAAACCAATGCGCATCGCTCTTTTGACACTCGCCTGCCTTCTGGCCGGCTCCGCGCTCGCGCACGAGCCGTACGACCCGCCCGCGGTCTACGTCACGAAGCCCGGCGTCACCGACCAGAGCGTCGCGACCGCGGCCTACCTGAAGGCGAAGGCGACCTGTCTCGCCGCCGTGACCGATCCGGACGACCGCGACCGCTACTACGTCCGCTGCATGAAGGACGAGCTCGGGAAGGACGGGTTCGTCGTCATGACCGAGAAGGAGTACCGGGCCGCTACGGGCACCGGCGCCTGAATCAGGAAAGGCCCCGCGCATGCGCGGGGCCTTTTGCTCTTCCCTGTTACCGCTTCGAGATGATGCTCTTCTTATAGGTATCGAGATGCTTGAGCGCGATGCCCGTGCCGCGCACGACGCAGTAGTAGGCGTCGTCGGCGAGCTTCGCCTGCACGCCGGTGCGCCTATACACGAGCTCGGGGAGATGGCGGAGCTGGCTCGTGCCGCCCGTAAGGATGATGCCGTTGTCGATGATGTCGCTTGCGAGCTCAGGCGGCGTGTCCTGCAGCACCTTGCGCACCGCGTTCATCATGTCGCGCAGCTCGCGGTTCAGTGCCTGCACCACCTCGTTGGTCTTGAGCTCGATGGTGCGCGGGAGGCCCGAGAGGAGGTCGCGTCCCTTCACCGACATCGTGAGCTCCTCGGTGACCGGGACGGCCGAGCCGATCTGGATCTTGATGTCCTCGGCCGACTTGTCGCCGATGGAGAGGTTGTACTGCTTCTTCACATGGTCGATGATCGCGCGGTCGAGCTTGTTCCCTGCCACCTTCACGGAGGTGGACGCCACGATGCCGCCGAGCGAGATCACGGCCACGTCGATGGTGCCGCCGCCGATGTCAGCCACCATGCGCCCCATCGGTTCCTGGATCGGGATTCCGGCACCGATCGCGGCGAGGATCGGCTCCTTCACGACGTACGCGTCTGCCGCGCCCGCCTTCACGGCAGCCTCGATCACGGCGCGCTTCTCGGTGGAGGAAACGCCCGCAGGCACGGAGATGAGGACGGTGGGCTTGAAGAGGTTCCGGCCGAGTGCCTTCTTTATGAAATAGCGGAGCATCGCCTCGGTCACGCGATAGTCCGCGATGACGCCATCCTTCATCGGGCGGTACGCCTGGATGGAGTCCGGGGTGCGGCCTACCATCGCCTTGGCCTCCACCCCGATGGCGACCACCTTGTTCGTCTCGGTGGAGACCGCCACGACCGACGGCTCGTTCAGGACCACGCCCTTCCCAGGCACGAACACGAGGACATTGGTAGTGCCGAGGTCGATGCCGATGCGCGGTGAGAAGAGGGACATTGGCGCCATCATACCGCGGGTGAGGCGAGGTGCGCAAAACCGATGGAATCTGTGGCTGGACGCGTCCGGGGCCTGCTACAATGCCACCCATGTCAGAGAACAACTTCGTCGTCGAGGGAGGCCATCCGCTCTCAGGGTCCATCACTACCAATAGCTCGAAGAACGGCGCCGTGGCCATGCTCGGCGCGTCGCTCCTTAACAAGGGCACGACGACGCTCCGCAACATGCCGAAGATCGAGGAGGTGAACCGCCTCATCGAGGTGCTCCGCTCCATCGGCGTCTCGGTCGAGTGGAACGGGAAGGACGTGACCATCACGCCGCCCGAGACGATCGACCTCGACAGCATCGACCGTGCCGCGGCCGTGCGCACCCGGAGCATCCTCATGTTCATCGGCTCCCTCGTGCATCACTTCCCTTCGTTCGAGCTCCCGCAGTCCGGCGGCTGCACGCTCGGTCTCAGGAGCGTGCGCTCGCATCTTTGGGCGCTCGAGAAGTTCGGCATCACGATCGAGGCGCTCACCGACAGCTTCCAGATCACGAACGACGGGCTCTCAGCGGCCGAGGTAGTGCTCTACGAGTCGAGCGACACCGCGACCATAAACGCGATGCTGGCAGCCGCAGGTATCGAGGGCACGAGCGTCATCAAGTACGCGTCCGCGAACTACCAGGTCCAGGAGGTCTGCGGCTTCCTCAAGGCGCTCGGCGTCTCCGTTGAAGGCATCGGCACCACGACCCTCACCATCACCGGCAAGAAGGACATCCGCGCCGACGTCACCTACGCGATCGGCGAGGACCCGATCGATGCCATGTTCTTCATCGCCTGCGCCGTTACCACGAACTCCGCGCTCACCATCCGCAACGCGCCGATCGAGTTCCTCGAGGTGGAGCTCGAGGTGCTCGAGAAGATGGGACTGAAGTTCAGCGTCGACAGCCACGCGATATCTGCGAACGGCATCACGAAGCTCGCCGACATCCATATCGAGCCGTCGACCCTCACGGCCTTCCCCGAGAAGATCCATGCGCGTCCGTACCCAGGGCTCAACATCGACAACCTCCCGTTCTTCGCCGTCATGGCGCTGAAGGCCGAGGGCGAGACCATGATCCACGACTGGGTCTACGAGAAGCGCGCCATCTACTACACCGAGCTCGACCGCCTCGGCGCGAACACGCTCCTCATGGACCCGCACCGCATCCAGATACACGGCCCCGTGCACCTGCGCGGCGCCGAGATCGTGGCGCCGCCAGCACTGCGCCCTGCGACCATCCTCCTCATCGGCATGCTCGCCGCAGAAGGCCGCTCCACGCTCCGCAACGTCTACAGCATCAACCGCGGATACGAGGATTTGGTGAATAGGCTCACGTCGATCGGCGCGAAAATCGAGCACGCGTAGCGTCCCGGGAATTGGTACAATTCCCTTATGAAGAGCATCGCGGACCTCCTCCCGAAGGACTTCGGCAAGGACGGCAAGAAGCCGAGCACCAAGACCGAGCGCGGCGAGCTCATGCGCTTCTTCGTCCGGCACCTGAACCACAGCCGCGCGCATGACGGCCTCCCGAAGCTCACCATGAGCCGCATGGGAAAGATCCTCGAAGGCATCCCGACCGACGACCTCTACTACCTGAAGACGGTCTGTTCGAGAGCGAAGAACTTCAGCAAGAAGTTCTGGTGGGAGATAGACCCGGAGAAGCACAAGACGCTGGACAAGCCGTTCTAGCCATTGACTCGATTCATATTAGTGCTATAGTCAGAAGGTCGTTGGTACATAATCCCTGCCAAGGACCTCGCCTCTCATGTGAGGCTATCATCGCGTCGTCGGAGTCGACCGTCAGAGAGTAGCGACTCGCACAGAAGAGGCTACGTACCGTTGGGGAACGATTCGCACGCCTTCCCCGCCTGGCGCACCAACCCTGGCACCGTCCTCCGACGACGCACCCTTGCCCTTTCGCACCTTCCCGCACCGACCCTCGTGGCCGGTGCTTTCTTTTTTGCTATAGTCCCCGTATGTCCGAGATCGTCCAGGACGGCGCGCCCGTCCTCAGAAAGATAGCCGAACCCGTACCCGAAGAGCTCTTCGGGACGCCCGAGCTCGCCCGCATACTCGCCGACATGGCCGAGGCCCTCGACGCTCAGAAGGACGGCGTCGCGCTCGCGGCGCCTCAGATCGGCATCAGCCTGCGCATCTTCATCGTGCGTTACGACCGCACCGTGCCTCCCCCGCCTGACGGGCACCCGGACCATCCGGTGGAAGTGGGCGTCTACATAAACCCCGTCTTCGTGAAGAGCTCGAAGCGCAGGGTCGAGATGGACGAGGGCTGCCTCTCCGTACGCGGCATCTACGGCAAGACCATGCGCCACAATCGCGCCACGGTACGAGCCCGCGACGAGCAGGGCGCGGCCTTCGAGCGCGGCGGCGGCGGCTTACTCGCGCAGATCTTCCAGCACGAGACCGACCACCTGAACGGCATCCTCTTCATCGACCATGCCACTGATAAAGTAGAGACCGACCCTGCGCGCCATGCCTAAGCCCTTCGCCTTCTTCGGCACTCCCTACGTCGCGCGCGATACCCTCGCGATCCTCGTCGAGCGGGGCTACGTGCCCGCGGTCGTGGTCACCTCGCCTGACGCGCCGAGAGGGCGCGGCATGACGCTCACGCCCTGCGAGACCAAGGCCTGGGCGCTCGAGCACGACCTTCCCGTCCTCACGCCCGAGAAGGCGGACGATGCGCTCATCGAAGAGCTCAAGGGATACGGTTGCGAGTACGCGATCGTGGTCGCGTACGGCAAGATCCTGCCGCAGGCGCTCATCGACTCGTTCCCGCTCGGCATCCTCAATATCCATTATTCCCTCCTCCCGAAGTACCGCGGCGCCTCTCCTGTCGAGGGCGCGCTCCTCGCGGGCGAGACCGAGACCGGCGTCGCCATTCAGCGGATGGTCTACGCGCTCGACGCAGGCGACGTGCTCGCGTCGAAGACCGTAGCCATAGAATCCGACGAGACCACGCGCGAGCTCCGTCCGCGCCTCGTGCAGATCGGCGCCGCGCTCCTCGCCGACATCCTCCCAGCCTTCGAGGAGGGTACGCTGGTGCCCGTACCGCAGGACGATTCCAAGGCCACCGTCACGAAGAAGATCCGGAAGGAGATGGGCGAGCTCTCGCTCAGGGGTGACGCTACGGAGAACTGGAACCGATACCGCGCGTACGCGGAGTCCCCGGGCACGTACTTCTTCATGGAGAAGGACGGGAAGCGCCTGCGCGTGAAGATAAGGACCGCGCGATTCGAGGACGGCGTCTTCGCGCCCGAGCTCGTGGTGCCCGAAGGAAAGAGCGAGACCGCATACCGCGGTCTCGTATCCTCCGGCTGGAATGCGCTCTAGGACGTGAGCCCGCGGCGCATCAGTGACTTGATGAGGCTGCCTCCCTTGCGCGCGAGGCTCTGCTCGCGCTTCCTTGCTGTCTGCAGCTCCTTCGCGAGCTCGCTCACGGACCGGTCTATGGCCTTCTCGATGCTGTCCTCCACGGCCTTCGCGTAGAAGCGGCTGCCATCGATGTCGAAGTTGATGTCCGCGCGCCAGATAGCGCCGTTCTGATGCGCCTCGGTCTCCTTCCCGAGGTCGACGTACGCGCGCGCGTTCTCCTTCCCCTTCCCGAGATACTTCGCGAGGCCGTCCACCTTGCGCTTGGCGAGCGCGCTTACGTTCGCCGGAAGCTCATAATTCGTGCCCTTGAAATGGATCTGCATGGAGTCTGGTACTTAACGGAATCTCATAAGACGGCGCACCTCGCCCTATCCTACGCTGCCGACGTAAAGGTAGCGTGAAGATGGGCGATGATATCCTCGGACTCGTACATCTCGACGCCGTGCTCGGCGTCCACGAGGTACGGGACCTGCTGCTTCCCGCCTCGAGCCACGAGCTCGGCGAGGCTCTCCGGATTGTCGATGGTCTTCAGGTCGAAGGCCACGCCGAGCTCGGCTGCCGCATGGAGCACCTTCTCGGAGTAGTGGCAGCCGAGGCGTATGTAGAGGATAGGCATGGCGTATGGGGTTAGCGGGATATATACCAAGCATACCAGGCCCTACCCGTTGCCGAATCCGAGAATTCGGCTAGTATGGAAAAAGCCCTCCCAGGAGGGCTTCATAGCATTCCGCGGTAGCTCAGTGGTAGAGCGGTCGACTGTTAATCGATTGGTCGCAGGTTCGAATCCTGCCCGCGGAGCCAGATAGGACGCAAGGATCCATGAGGGTCCTTTTTCCTTCATGCAGGAGCGAAATCCTCCCTGCTATACTCCTCGCATGGCAACCATAAACCCTTGGATAAACTTCAACGGCAACGCCGAAGAAGCGTTCACGTTCTATAAGTCGGTGTTCGGCGGCGAGTTCACCAAGAAGCTCCGCCTCAAGGAGCTCGTGAGTCCGGAGTTCCCGGTATCGGAGGCGGACGCGGACAAGATCATCCTCATCGCCCTCCCTATCGGCCCAGGGAACGTGCTCATGGGGAATGACGTTCCCTCGTTCATGGGCACCGTGAGCGAGAGCGAGAACCGCAGCAAGATAGCGGTGAGCGCGGAGAGCAAGGAGGAGGCGGATAGGATATTCTCCGGCCTCTCGCAAGGAGGACGGGTAGAGGCGCCGATGAGCGAGAGCCCGTGGGGCACGCATTTCGGCATGTTCCGCGACAAGTACGGCATCGAGTGGATGGTAGAGGCACCGGCTGCCTAGCAACCCGACCACACACGGAAAGACAGGCCCTCGCGGCCTGTCTTTTCCTTTGTCAGGCGCGAGCTGTATCATTGCCTCCAGACGTTCATCAACAAGGAGGGCTCCATGCCAGCAACGCTCGAGGTTATCGTGGGGCCCATGTTCTCCGGGAAGTCCGGGGTACTGCTCCTGCGGGCGGAACGCGCGCGCATCGCGAAGAAGAGGGTGCTCGCCGTGAAGCCGGTCACCGACACGCGCATCGCTAACGGCATCGCGCCGCGAAGGCTCCAGGAGAACGGCACCACCGCGCGCACGGGACTCCTCCCGGCGCACGAGATCAGGACCGAGCGAGAACTTCTCGCGCTCTTCGCCAATGAGGACTTCGACGTCCTCATCGTCGACGAAGCCCAGTTCTTCCCGCTCGACGGGGACCAGCTCGGCTGGTTCGGGCGCGCTATCGAAACGCTCCTCTACCTACGACGGAATGACGACCTGCATGCCTACATCGCCGGCCTCGACATGACCTGGGACGGGAAGCCGTTCAACGGCATGCCCGGGCTCTGCGCCATCGCGGACCGCATACTGAAGGTCACGGCTATCTGCGAATGCGGTGACGAAGCACAGTTCTCGCAACGACTAAGCAAGGACACGTCGACGGTCGTCATCGGCGACGCGGACAAGTACGAGCCGCGCTGCCGCCGATGCTTCGTGCCGCCATCCCTCTAGAACTTCCCCGCCGGGTCCCTGGACCCGGCGGTTTTCTGATGACAGGCACTATAACGTGTGTTACATTCCCACGGTTGTTTCATTGATCTTTCATATTCCAAGGAGGGAATATCATGCGAGCGTTCCAACGATTCGTATCCGCTGCCGCCATCCTGGCGGCCGTTGCCTTGTCCGCCCAGCCCGCCCTGGCCCAATCCGACGGCGCCAGGGACCGTGAGGTGGCGCTGCATAACCACGCGCAGGTCTCGGTCTGGAGGTTCTATGCCTCGCGGGTCGGCGTGGACAGCTGGCAGGAAGACATGCTCGGCGGTACGGTCCTGTTCGCTGGCCGGCAGAAGATCGCCAATATCGACGACGGCTCCGGCGCCTGCCGGTACGACATCAAGGTCGAGTTCAACGGCGGCAAGGTGCTCACCAAGATGGGCGTGAATGTCTGCGCGGCGACCGTCATCGACATCTACGCCGACCGCATCGTGGTTCAGTATCCCAGCACCTGACGCTGGCAGAGGGCGAGGACAGAACGTCCTCGCCTTTTTCATATCCCCCACCGAGCTTTTTCCCTTATTTCGTAGTATCGTGTGAGCACACCTAAATCATATCTATGGCAGCAAACAGTCACGGGGTGAGCCCGAAGAAACCGAGGAAGAGTCCTCCGAAGACCAAGAAGCGTCTCGCTATCAAGCAGGCAGCGAAGGACGCCCGGAAGGTCCGCTAGCAGGAAAAGCGCCCCCCAGAGGGCGCTTTCTTCGTATACGCGGTACCATTGTCGCCATGAAGAGACTCATTCCGCTCATCGTCCTCGCCTGCCTCGCGCTCGGCGTGCTCGCCGCGGTCGTCCTCAGGGGCGACGGCCTTCCCCGCTCGTTCGTCATGACCCTGAGCGCGGACCTCACGAGCTCAGGCGGAGGCCGGACCTATGCCGGCACCCTCGATGTTACGGGAGATCAGGTGTCCGGTACCGGACACTACGAGTTCAGCCGCGAAACGAAGACTGAGTACGACTGCATCCTCGCGAACGGCACTTGGTCCAGCACGGACGATGGCACGTGCCAGATCCCTCTCACGATCCCTGCGACGCGCACGGAGCTCGCTGATGCCGTGAGGAGCGGCTCTATCATGCCGACGGCAAGCTGCGGGCACAAGCAGCTCTGCTACGCCGTCGTGGCACGCTGATACAGCCCCGCGGTATACTCGCGGCATAGCACTAAATCCCTATCCATGCTGAACCGCATCCTCTCCGTCGCCATCTGCATCGTATTCGTCATCGCGCTCGGCGGCTTCATCTTCAACCTGAAGGCGAACGCGCCTGCGCCGGAGGAGGTGCCTGAGACCGCGTACGAGAACGCGGATCACGGATACTCCCTCGCCTATCCGGCAGACCTCGACATCCTCGAGTACACCGATGACATCGCGTCGATCGGACACCTCATCGAAGGCGGCATCGATAGCGTCGCCGACGTGCGCGTGCAGGTCATCGAAGGAAAGGAGGGCGAGTCCTTCACGGACGCAGCCGTGCGCGAGCTCGCGAACCTCTGCGCCGCAGACGGTCCTGACGCCTCCTTCTCCTGCACGGGCGTGACCCGGCTGTCGCCCTTCGTCTCGGACATGGGCGCGAGCGGCTACGAGCTCTACCTGAAGGGCGAACTCAAGGACCTCGCCACCGGAAGCGTCACGGAGGTCGAGAAGGGCCCGTACTACGCGTTCGTCCTCTCGACGGGCGCCTCCGCAACGAAGATGCTCGTTATCGGCGCGCCGCTCAACCTCTCGGCGGACGAGGCAGACGAGGAGACCGTCCGCGCGATCGCGAAGAACGTCCGCATCCGCTAGTCCGTATCGACGGAGAGGAGCTTCGACGGGCTTCGATGCCCGTTCACGATCCGCACCTTCCCCGCAGGAACGCCGAAGTGGCCGGCGACAAGCGCGATCACCCGCAGGTTCGCCTCGTTCCGCTCCGCCTTCTCCCTGACCGCTATCGCGAAATGCGTATCAGAGACCTGCCGGAGGGACTCGGCCTTCGCACCGGCCTGTACTCTCGCTTTCACGTACATGGGAGTACGCTAGCACGGAACCCGCGCTTCACGCGAAGCGCGGGTTCCTCATGCGCGGCACCTATCCGTACAGGTGCTTCTTCGCGCTGCAGCGGCACGGGACGCAGTGCTCGAGGCAGTACTCCTTCCCGTAGTCGTAGGTGAGTTCGTCTCCGGGCTTTATGTCCTTGATCGCCATCACGAAGATGCGGCCTTTCGCTATCTCCGTCTCGCAGTTCGGATTGCAGGCATGGTTGATGTACCCCGCCTTGTTTATCTTCGGCTTCCCGTCGATGGTCTTGTTCTTCGAGATCTCGAAGAGGTACTTGCTCTTGCTCGTCTCGCTCTCCTCCTTCGATACCGTGCGTCCGACATACTCGATGACGCAGGCGCCCTTCGGGATGCGCTCGCCCGCGAACAGGCCGAGGCCGGCGCTCGACCGCTTCACGGCGAGCGTCCACTCGCCGGGTACGTACTTTCCTTTTGCTGTCATAGTGGAGCCCATAGTACGGCGAAGCACGGCTCCGTAGCAAGGCGCGGGCCTTTCATGTAGGCTTCATGAAAAGAATGTATCCTAGGGAGAACGCCATCCACCCGTCTATGCCTCGCTTCCCCTATTCCGGACGGTCGCTCCTCTACATGGCGCTGCTGTTCTGCGCGTACCTGTTCTGCGCCCAGGTCTTCTCGCATATCTATTCCTCCGTCCCGACCGCCCCGGCCCTCATCTGGCCGGCATCCGGCATCGCGCTCGGCGGACTCCTCCTCGGCGGCATCGCGCTCTGGCCTGCGGTATTCCTGGCAGCTCTCGCGCACCAGCTCCTGAACGGGAGCGTGCTGTTCGTGGCGCTCGGGCTTGCGGCGGCGAACGCCATACAGGCAAGCGTGGGCACCTGGCTCCTCCGGAAGCTCGGATACCGCAACACCTTCTCGAAGGCTCCCGACACCCTCATGTTCGTGTTCGTCGCGCTCTTCGTCACCATCCTCATCCCGGCGCTCGGAACCCTCACCTTCACCCTGGCCGAGCGCGCCATGCCCCGCGGCCTCATGGGTACCTTCATCCCGTGGTGGATCGGGCACATCCTCTCCATGCTCGTCGTGACGCCGCTCCTCATCAAGTGGCTGCCGCGCTTCAGGTTCCAGCGCACGAAGGGCGAGCTCGTCGAGGCCTGGGTCGCGATAGCGGCCGTCGTCGGGACCGGCCTCCTCCTGTACTGGACCCCATACCGCGAGATCGCGCAGGTGCCGCTCGTATACCTTATCCTCATCCCGTTCCTCTGGATCGCGCTGCGCATCGGCCCGCGCTTCATGACGCTCGCGCTCTTCCTGAACGCCGCGCTCGCGCTCGGCGGCACCGCGTTCCTCAGCCTCGCGTCCGGTACAGGGACGCTCGGATACGACCTCCTGCAGACCGAGATATTCGTGATCGTGCTCTCCCTCATATTCCTCGTGCTCGTCTCCATCGCGGAGGAGCGCAAGGACACCGCGAACGTCCTGCGCGACAACGTGCGCAGGCTCGAGGACGCCGTGGAGCGGATCCGCCGTGAGGACGAGGCGAAGAGCCGCTTCATCGCCACCCTCGCGCACGAGCTGCGCAACCCGCTCGCCCCGCTCATGTCCTCGCTCGAGATCATGAAGCTCGAGCGGCCGGATGCCGCTCGCTCGAGCGAGCTCGCCGAAGGCATGACCGACCACCTGAAGACCATGCGGCATCTCCTCGACGACCTGCTCGACATCTCGCGCATCACCCGCGAGAAGCTCTCCCTCCAGAAGGAGCACATCGACCTCCAGACCGTGCTCGCAAGGAGCCAGCGTACCGTGGCGCCGCTCATGGCGTCCCTCAAGCACGAGCTCTCGATCGACATGCCGGACGAGGCGATCCGCCTCGAGGCCGATCCCGTGCGTCTCGAGCAGGTGTTCGTGAACCTCCTCAACAACGCGGCGAAGTACACCGAGCCCGGAGGCCGTATCGAGCTCGTGGCACGCACGGACGGGACCGAGGCCGTCGTCACGGTGACGGACACCGGCATCGGCATGGACGCCGCGCTCCTTGCGCACGTCTTCGAACCGTTCTTCCAGATCGAGCAGCCCGGCAAGATGCACGCAGGTCTCGGCATCGGCCTCTCGCTTACCAAGAACCTGGTGGAGATGCACGACGGCACGATCGAGGCCGAGAGCGACGGGCCCGGACACGGGAGCCGGTTCACCGTCCGCATCCCGCTCCCGCAGGAGGGAGCCGTCGGGGTGCGGGCACGGGCCGTAGCAGCGCCAAAGGCGCGTGACGGGTTCCGCATCCTCGTCGTGGACGACAACCGCGCCGCGGCCGACGCGCTCGCGAAGCTCCTCACGCTCCGCGGGAACCGTACCGAAACCGCATATACCGGCGAGGAGGCTATCGCCCGCGCGCCCGCGTTCCGTCCTGACGTGATCCTGCTCGACATCGGCCTGCCGGACATGGAGGGCTACGAGGTCGCGACGGCGCTCCGCGCTGATGGGTTCGCCGCGACGCTCGTCGCACTCACCGGCTACGGCCAGGAATCCGACATACAGAAGGCCCGGAAGGCCGGGTTCGACCACCATCTCACGAAGCCGGCGGGGCTCGCTGAGATCGAGGAGATTCTCGCTACTATCGAGCGCGCATAGGGGACCTGTGAGAGAATAGCCATATGTCCCGCAGCACCCTTCTCGCACTCATCGGCCTCGTCGTCCTCGCGCTCGCAGGGTTCGCGATGTACGGCCTCTATTCCCTCTCGTCAGAGCTGGCGGCGGCGAAGAGCGCGCTTACCGAGGCCCGTGCGACGGCCGAGGCGAAGGAGGCCGAGCTTACCGGAAAGCTCGGCGAGAAGACCGAGGAGAGCATCAGCCTCGCCGGGGAGCTCCGGCGCGAGCAGCAGAAGAACGGTAAGTTCGAGAGCCAGCTCAAGGACCTCTCGGGGACCGTAGGGACCCTCGAGAAGCTCGCGAAGACCGATCCCGAGCTGCTCGCGAAGTACTCGAAGGTCTACTTCCTGAACGAGAACTACGTCCCGTCGAGACTGACCGTTATCGATGCCGCGTACGCGTTCCAGGAGGGACGCGCGTACGAGATACATGCCGACGTAGACCCGTTCCTCGAGGACCTGCTCGACGACGCGAAGGAGGACGGCCTCGACCTCAAGGTGGCGTCCTCGTACCGCTCGTTCGCGAACCAGGCGTCGCTCAAGTCCGGCTACACCGTGAAGTACGGGTCCGGAGCCAATTCGTTCTCCGCAGATCAGGGCTACTCCGAGCACCAGCTCGGCACCGCCGTCGACTTCACGACGACGACGGTGGGCGGAACGTTCGCTGGCTTCGACAAGACCGAGGAGTACGAATGGCTCACGAAGAACGCCTGGAAGTACGGCTTTGTGCTCTCCTACCCCAAGGGCAACACGTACTACCAGTACGAGCCGTGGCACTGGCGCTTCGTAGGCAGGGACCTCGCCGAGCGGCTGCACGACGATGACGCGTGGTTCTACGACCTCGACCAGCGCACCATCGACGAGTACCTTGCGGAGCTGTTCGATTAGCACTACTAGGATTTACATACCCATGGAAGGAAGACCGTTCGGAAAGATCCTGCAGTTCCCGAATGCCGCAGCGAATGACAACCTCTCCGAGAGTCCGGCCGCAGAGACCGGCGCTCTGGACATGGCGAAGGAAGCGAGCGTGCGACGAATGGTCGGCGAGACGTACGGGCCCGGCGCCGATATGTCCCTCTGGAGCGATGCACGCAAGGAAGAGACGCGGGCCGCTATTGCCGGATTCACGCTCGAGGACGCGATACGCGCGATTAACGCAGCTACGGAAGAGAAGGTTGCTACGCGTCCGACCTATTACGCCGCACTCATCGACATGCTCGACGAACAGACGCAGGACATCCAGCAAACGACGGAATAGGAAAAGCCCCCGCTCGCGCAGGGGCTTTTCTCGTGTCTCACGTTCTACTTCAGCACGTCCCACATCTTCGGGTCGGATCCTCCGTCGATCTTGAAGACCGCCACGCCCGCGAGCTTCATCTTCTTCGCGAGGTCCACCTTCTGCTTGATCGCGCCCGCGTCGCTCCAGGTGATGTACTCGAACGGGGCCTGCTGCTTCTTGCTCTTCGCAAGCGCGAGGGCACCTGCGGCAGCGAGGCTCGCCGACGAGGTGCTCCGCGGCGCGAGCCGCGAGAGCGCGCTCTGCGTCGGGAGCGAGGCCGGCTGGTCCTTCGGCACGTAGCTGAAGGACATCTCGCCCGCGCGGTTGCGCTCCGGCGTGATGCCGAGCTCCTTCGCGAGCTGCGTCGCGTACGCCGGATTGAAGGCCTCGAGCTTCGTGTAGCCGTAGCCGCTGCCATCCGAGTTCGGCATGATCTGGTAGATATAGCCGTACGTCGGGACGCCGAGGACCATCTTCTTCTTGTCGATATCCTTGCCCATGTACTCAACGACCTTCTCCACCCACTTCACGTCCGCCACAGGCGCATAGATCTCGCCTGCGCGGCGTGCCGATGCGTTCAGCTGCAGGTCTGCGGTCTGCTGGTCGTAGGTCATGATGCGCACGCGATCGCAGCTCTTGTTGATCTCCGGGAGGTCGTTCGCGTACTCGATGTTCGCCGGAGGAGTTCCCGAGAAGCGCGCCTCGAGCGGCATGCGGGCCTCGATGGTGCAGTCGAGCTGCTTGCTGCGGCCGAGCTCGGCCTTGAGCTCGGCGAGGAACGCAGAGAAGTAGACGCGGGTCTCCGCGGTCTTGCCTTCGTAGTCGATGTCGATGCCGTCGAAGCCGTTGTCCTTAACGGCCTTCGCGATAGCCTTCACGTGCGACGCGCGCGTGACCGGGTTCGAGAGGACGCTATAGATGGACGCCGTATCGCTCCACATGACCGTCGGGATGACCTTCACGCCCTTCTTCTTCGCGGCTGCGATGAGGCTCTGCCAGTCGGCGCCGCCGATCTTCATGGCGTCGTTCAGATTCCCGGTACTCGTCACCGTGTAGCCGAACGGGTTCACCTCTGCCATCTGCGAGATGTGCGCCTTCGCGTCCTTCGTGCCGAGCTCCGTCCTCCAGTACGGGATCCATCCCGATATCTCTATCGAGGATTTTGAGGAGGACCTGCTACTTGCCGCGAGCGCGGTAGCGGGCATAGCGCCTGCGACCGCGAACGTCGCCATGAGCGCGGCTGCGACGAGGATCTTCGGGGTGATGTTCATACTGGGTTCAGTATACCAAACGTAAGAAGAGCCCGGCTCTTACGAGCAGGACTCTTCATGAAGGAGATTCATTTATTTCGCTATCGCGTAGGTCGGCGTGGCGAACATCGCCGCGAGCTCGGCCTGCGTGGTCGGCGGATCCGTCATATCGACAGTTCCCACGACCGTGATCGTCACGTCGTCGCAGATACCGAGGGCGAGCGCCGGGTTGACGATGCGTCCCTCGACCATGACCGTATCGGTCTGGTCGAAGAGCACGTCCACCTTGTGGCTCCAGCGCTCATGCATGGTGTCCGCGATGATGCGGTACCCCATCAAGTGCTCGACTTCGCCGAAACGGCACGAAGGCGTGTCCTTCGTCGAGCGCTCGAAGCGTATGACGGTGCCGAACGGGAGTTCAGCCGCCATATCGCGCGATCGCGCAGCCACAACCTCGTGATTCGAGGCCATGCCGCTCGCGGTGACGAATGGGTTGGCATCCGTCTGGCCGGGAACGGCATTGTAAGCGGTCATACTTACCTGGTAGGTCCGGGCCGCCTCTTTCGAGGTGGCCAGGCGTTTGGAAGGCTCTTCAGCCGCCCCCGCTATCGCGACCGGCGCGGAAATCGTCTCCGCTTGTGCCGGCGCTCCTGCGCTACCCGGTAAAAACAGGAAGCCCATAAGGGCTACTACTGCAATAACTGGCATAAATGAAAGACCGCCCTTGCGGACGGCCTGACAAGGCCCATAGTAGCAGGGTTGACAACCACTGTCAAGACGTGGAAAGCCAATTCTTCATGTTCAGGAGACCCTCATTTTTAGGAGTCAAGCCTGGATAAAACGGCCTATTTACAGTATTATAAGCCCATGAGCGAACACAAAAGGAAGGCCCGGAAGCTGTGGTTCCGGGCGAAGGAATTCGGGTGGGGCTGGTTCCCTGTCTCATGGCAGGGATGGGCCGTGACGGTCTTCTATGCCCTCCTCTTCACCTTCGCCTTCCTTATATTCTTCGGATGGGTCGGTGCCGCGGTCGAGAGCCATGTAGGGGCCCGGGACATCATTTTCGGAGTCTTAGAGTTCACAGGCGTTATCGCCCTTCTTTCCTATTCCCTCTACCGGATCTGCCTACGCTTTGGCGAAGAGCCATCATGGCGCTGGGGTAAGAAGTAATTTGCCTCTTTCTTATAGGATTCATATTAGTTAGCACCGGACATGTGGTCCGGTGCTTCTTTTCGAAGTGACTAGATCAGCTTTCTGCCACTGTCTCCATAATTACTTTATGCAATTTTGAGATATTTTTCATATTCCTAAACCCATACTGATCTTATACAAAGAGCTATCTGATTATATGGATAAACCAATCATTCCACCGGAGAAAGATGTCTTGGTCGATATTAAAGACACTGAAGAGAATCTTAGGAGAACGCGAATTCCTAATGGACCTGACCGCGTAATCGGGAATTTTATATTTATCATTAACATAACTGCTCCTCGGAAAGATCTATACGTTCCTCTTTCGGTTGCCTCGGGCAAGAAGCCAACCGGTTTTGTATATCAGATTGAAGGAACGGCTCAGAGTTCAATATTAAAAACTGATATTTCATGCCGAGGAGAGAACATAACTCAAGTTGCCCTAGGCACGATAGTTTACTGCAAGATACCAACAGGAATGACAGCAGCCTTCCGTATTCGTATAGAAACGCGAGGGCAAGTTGGGAAATTATACAAAATCGTTATACGTCAAATACGTTACAAGTTAAATCCTCTCGATGCGCGTTATCAGATATTGCTGGAAAATTTAGAAACGAAAATGCTGAAGTTCAGCTAGAGCTTTAATTTTTAGAATTTACAGTGTCTAAAATTAATCTTGATATTCCAGAGGATGTCCTTGAAACGATTGATTTACTAGTTACAGAGGAGAGGGATAGGAATTTAATTCTGAACACTGCGGTAATGTACTTTCTCGAACGAGAAGCTATTAAAGTAATTAGTACCCGTAAGAACGGAGTGGTCGGTAGAGACATACTGACCTTGGGCAGTGTTGAGATAATTAAACGTTATATATAGTTTATTATCGCCGTCCTCTAGAAGAATTCAAATCCCAGCATTCAAGGCTTCCCTTGTTGCTGGACCTACATACCCGAGAGATTCGAGCCCAAGTGACTTCTGGTAGTCAGCAACAGCTTGTAGTGTGGCTTGTCCGTAGTAGCCGGTTATCTCCTGATAAACATAGAAGCCCTTATCCTTAAGAATCTGCTGGAGTGCAGTGACATCTGGGCCAGTTGCTCCAAGCGCAAGAGGACGATTAAAGAATATCGAAATGGTCGAGCCCGAAGGGAGATCGAGCATATTGAGTATGAATTCAGGAACTACTATTCCCTTTTCCTGCGCAAGCATAAAAAGTGCGCGATTATCGAGTATGAGCCGATTTATTGATGATATCTTTGCTTCTCCTTCATTTAATACAGAATCTGCGAGCGGAGAGATAGTGCGTACGACACTCTGACCGGACTTACCAGAGCGATGGCTCGCTTCCTGAATTACATTCGAGACCGTGACGGAGACAGGAGAGGAGGTGGCATAATTCCCTTCAGCATCATGTGCAACTGCGAGAAGTGAGTATACGCCATCGGGAACTGCAGATGAGTTCCATGAAAATGAATAAGGATCAGATGCATCATCCCCGAGCGATACTCCATCTAGAAAAAATTCGACTTCTTCTACGCCGATAGCATCCGTCGCTGATGCGGTAATAATTACAGTTCCAGATATCGTAGCCGGATCCACTGGTGCAATTATGTAGATAGAAGGTGCTGTTATATCAGGTATTCCCTGATACTCATATGCACCCATATCCGGAATGCCGACGCGTGGATTTCCGAGGTAATCGGTTACATAGGGCGTCGTAGTACCTGCATTTATAGCAAGAGAGGACTGAAGTAGTCGGAAATCATCATCCTCAGCGTCGACAAACTTTGGATTCACAGAGATAGAATGTACACCTCCAGTAAGCCCAATGTAGGAGGCCGTACTGGCTCCATAAACGTCATTGTAATCTTCTACCAAGAAGGCATTCGTCCCCTTCGATACGCCGTACTGAAAACCTTGAATAATATTATTCCTCGCTATGAGTGTCGTTGTACCATTCGCGACCAATCCATACCCCACCTGTGCAGGGCTATAGAGCACATTGTTGTAAGCAGCATGGCTTCCGCTGTCTAGGAATGTGATGAGGGCATTCGTTCCGTTGGTGTCATGCGAAAAGAGGTTGTTATATACCGTCGTGCTCGATGTATTCACGTTTGTTACGGCTGACTTCCAATTATTATGTGCCTGGCTATTCCTAATTACACCGGTGCTCGAGTTGTGAAAGCTGAAGCCGTCTCCGTTCGAGCCAATACCATCTACACCATTATCACTTGCGATCGCTTCCTCGAATACGACATTCTGCCAGTTTCCAGAGATATTAAAACCGTCATTATCATTACCAGACGCAATCGACCGAGAAACGATTGTTGACGTTCCGGTTCCGCTTCCGAGAAGTGCGATTCCATTAAGTCCATTATTGTTGAACTCGGAGTCTTCGATTGATATGTGATTCATGGCACCAGCTTCAAATCCTATTCCGTTTTGGGTATTTGAGTTTGCTGTTACGTTATCAATCTCAACTCCACTCTTCACACCAAAGAAATAAATCCCACTTCCTCCATTCAAGCTCGCTACAGTATCCCTAATGACCACGTTAGTCGTCGTTGCAGACAGAAACGCAATACCGTTTGATGGATGCCCAGTGAACGATGAGTTCAGTATCGAAATATTTGAATAGGTTCCCGATCCAGTACTGAAGCCCTGATACCCACTTCCAGAAGCCGCCGATACTCCATCGAGAGTAATTCCATCAAAAGTGGTTCCTGAACCAAGGCGAACACCAACCGCAGAACCTCCCGCGTACCCGCTTGCGGTACTGCTACTTATTGTTATGTCTAGAAACGTTCCTGGTCCCTGTAAATTGAATCCGCTCGTTCCCCCTACAGCTATCGAGTCCTGGATGGACACGTGCGATATATTCGAACTATTAGCGAACAGAAGAAACTGGTTCAAGGTCGCGTTTCGAACTTCGAGGCCAGCTACATTGATATAAGACTTACCTGTCCGGATGTCGAATCCATGATTATTTCCAGCGGCATTAATAATTGGGCGCGCACCCTCCCCATATGAGCCGTACGTGATTGGATTCCCATTAGTGCCACTCTGGCCTGCTACGAGCACACCAGTAAACGTCTCTCCCTTCTTAAAGAGGATATTATCGCCAGCCAAGAATGTAGTGCCGTTTACTTTGGCGAGCGTCTGCCACGAGGTACTAGCGGCAGTGCCGTTATTCGAATTATTACCGAGAGTCGCATCAACGTAGTAGGTGGCTGCAGAGACCATCCCCGGAAAGATAAAAGCACCAAAAAGCAGTACCA
Source organism: uncultured bacterium (assembly GCA_937879955.1). Taxonomy (GTDB): domain Bacteria; phylum Patescibacteriota; class Minisyncoccia; order Phycocordibacterales; family Phycocordibacteraceae; genus C7867-001. The sequence goes on along the minus strand of CALFMK010000001.1, from coordinate 11,345 downwards.
GAAGCCTTCCCACGTGTTTCATCGGAATTAGTATAACAAAGCACTCCCGTAAAGGAGCGCTTTTTTGAACACGGGAAGAAGGATTACCAGCTCAACTGCCCGCCCGTCTTGTACTCGGTCACGCGGGTCTCGAAGAAATTCTTCTCCTTGTTCAGGTCCACCGCCTCGCCCATCCACGGGAACGGGTTCTCGACGTTGTACTGCGCCGGAAGGCCTACCGACGCGAGACGGCGGTCGGCGATATGCTCGATGTACTGCTTGAAGCCTGCTGCGTTCATGCCGAAGATGCCCTTCGGGAAGACCGTGGTAGCGAACTCGTACTCGAGCTGCACCGCGCGCTTCACCATGCCGATGATGCGCTCCTGGAACTCAGGGGTCCACACCTCAGGCTGCTCCTCCTTGATCGTGTTAATCAGGTTCACGCCGAAGTTAAGGTGCTGGGACTCGTCGCGCATGATGTACTGGATCTGCTCCGCGGCGCCCGTGAGCTTGTTCTGGCGCTGGAAGCCGAACATGACGGCGAACGAGCTGTAGAAGAAGATGCCTTCCATGATGAGCGAGAAGACGCAGAGGTTCTCCACGAAGAGCTGGTCGTTCTCGAGCGTGCCGGTCTTGAAGTCCGGCGAGAAGATGCCCTCGTTGAGGCGCAGCACCATGTTGTCCTTGTTGTAGATCGCCTCCACCTCGCGGTACATGTTGAAGATTTTCGACTCGTCCATGCCGAGCGACTCCACGATGTACTGGTACGCGTGCGTATGGATCGCCTCCTCGTATCCCTGGCGCAGGAGGTACATGCGGCACTCCGGGCTCGTGATGTGCTTGTAGATGGCGAGCACGATGTTGTTCGCGGCGATCGAATCGGCCGTGGTGAAGAATCCGAGCACGGTCTCGAACGCCCTGCGCTCGTCGTCCGAGAGCACGGTCGTCGACTTCCACTGCTCGATGTCGCGCTGCATGCTGATCTCCGTCGGAAGCCAGTGGTTGCTGTTACCCGCCATGTACGCGTCCCACGCGAACGTGTGCTTCATCGGGTAGAGCTGCATCACGTCGGCGTCTCCGCCGTTGATGATCCTGCGGTTGTTAATGTTCACGGGAGCAGCACCTTTGTTGATGGGCATAGTTCGCGAGTGTTAACGCTTCTTGTAAGTCAGCCTTTGTGCCAGCTATTAGCTTTCGCACGATTCGCACACGCCCGCCTCCTCGCCTGCGGCGACGCGAGCCATCTTGGCCTGCCATTCCGCAGCCGAGAATCCGCTCGGGACGCTGAGCGCGGGCACCTCCTCGATAACCGGGGCCGCGACGGCCACCTCCTCTACGACGGTCGCAGCAGCGACCTCAGCGAGGGTCGATCCTCCGCGGATGTGGGTCGAGCCGTACTCAACGGTCGAGACGGTCGCCTTCTCAACCTGGGACGCGCCGAGGGTGCGGAGGTAATAGGTCGTCTTGAGGCCCATCTCCCACGCGAGGAAGTAGATGTCGGAGAGGTCCTTTCCGGAGGTTCCGTTATAGAAGATGTTCAGGGATTGGGACTGGTCGATCCACTTGCCGCGACGAGCCGCCGCCTCGACGAGCCACTTGCCGTCGATCTCGAAGACCTCCTTGTACTTCTCGCGGAGCGCGCGCGGAATCTCGATGATGCCCTGGATGCTGCCGTCCGCGTACTTGATGCGGTTGAGCATGCCGGCGCTCCAGAGGTTCGCCTTCTTGAGGTCCTCGACGAGGTACTTGTTCACGACGACGAACTCCCCTTCCTTGTTCGACTTCACGTAGATGTTCTTGTAGATCGGCTCGACGCACGGGATGCAGCCGACGAGGTTCGCGGTCGACGCGGTCGGCGCGATCGCCATGGTGTTGCTGTTGCGCATGCCGTACTTCTTCACGTGCTCGCGGACCGGGGTCCAGTCGAGCTTGCCGCCGCGCTTCAGCTTCACGGACTCGCCGCGCTCCTTCTCGAGGAGGTCGAGGGTGTCCTGCGGGAAGATGTCCCGGTCCCACTTCGATCCCTTGTAGGTCGAGTAGGTGCCGCGCTCCTTCGCGAGCTCGGACGAGCCGAGGATCGCGTAGTACGCGACGACCTCCATGCTCTCGTCGGCGAAGTTGAGCGCCTCAGGCGAGTCGAACTGGATGTTCAGGCCGTAGAGCGCGTCATGGTAGCCGCGGACGCCGAGGCCCACCGGACGGTGGCGGGTGTTGCCGCGACGTGCGTCCTCCGTCGGATAGAAGTTGAGGTCGATGACGTTGTCGAGCATGCGGATCGCGATGCGCGTGTAGCGCGCCACGAGCTCGTGGTCGAAGCGAGCCACGCCGTCCTCGCCGGTAACGACGAACTTCGCGAAGTTGAGGGAGCCGATCGTACAGACGGCGGTCTCGTCCTCGTTCGTATTGAGGGTGATCTCGGTGCAGAGGTTCGAGTTGTGCACGACGCCCGCGTGATCCTGCGGGGAGCGGACGTTGATCGGGTCCTTCCAGGTGATCCATGGATGACCCGTCTCGAAGAGCATGCCGATCATCTTCTTCCAGAGGTCGGTCGCCGGGATGCGCTTCCAGAGCTCCATGCCGCCCGCGTCCGCCATAGCCTCGTACTCCATGTAGCGCTTCTCGAAGGCTGCGCCGTAGAGGTCGTGGAGGTCAGGCACCTCGCTCGGGCTGAAGAGGGTCCACATGCCGTTGTCGCGCACCCGCTTCATGAACAGGTCCGGGATCCAGTTCGCGGTGTTGATGTCGTGCGTGCGGCGGCGCTCGTCTCCGGTGTTCTTGCGGAGCTCGAGGAAGTCCTCGATGTCGTGGTGCCAGGTCTCGAGGTACACGCAGCCGGCGCCGCGGCGCTTGCCGGAGCGGTTGATGGCGAGGTTCACGTCGTTCGCGATCTTGAGGAACGGCACGATGCCCTGGGAAGGCACGCCGGTACCCTTGATGAAGGAACCCGTCGCGCGGACCGGGGTCCAGTCGGTGCCGGTGCCTCCCGACCACTTCAGGTACTGGGCGTTGTCCGAGATGGACTTGAAGATGCCCTCGAGGGAATCAGGCACGGTGTTGAGGAAGCAGTTGGAAAGCTGCGCCTTCTTCGCGCCTGCCTGGAAGAGGGTGCGGCCGCCCGGGGTGTAGTAGAAGTTCGAGAGCGCGTCGTAGAACTCGAGCGCCACGCGCTCGCGGTCCTCCGGCTTCTCGGCGATGGCGAGGCCCATGGCCACGCGCATCCAGAGCATCTGCGGGATCTCGAGGGTGCGCTTGGCCTTCGGGTCCTCCATGCAGTAGCGGCTGATCATGATCTCGAGGCCCATGTACTCGAAGAGCTGGTCGTTCTCGAGCTTCATCGCGCGCGCGAGCTTCTTCAGGTCGAACTCGGCCATGCGCTCGTCGAGGTCGCCGTTCGCCACAAGCCGCTTCATGTTCGCCTCGAACACGCGCTCGACGGAATCGTACGGGTTCTTGCTGTCGAACTCCGTGCCGAAGACCTCGGCGTAGAGACGGTTCAGGAGGAGACGGGCGGCCAGGCGCGAGTACGCCGGGTCGCGCTCGATCATCGAGCGGACCACCATGATGAGCGCCTTCCCCACCTCGGCCGTGGTCATACCCTCATAGAGCTCGTACTTGAGCTGGGAGAGGATGTGGTCGATGTCGATGCCCGCCATCTGGTCCTCCTTCGCGAGATGCTCGAGGGTCTGGCGGAGCTTGGTCTCGTTGAAGCGCTCCTGCTTCCCGGACGCGGTGGTGATGAGGAGACCCTCCTCCTCGATCTTCTCGAGGGTCTCCTGCTTCTTCTCCTCGCGGACCTTCGCATGCTCGTAGCGGTACACGATGTAGTGCTTCGCCACGGTGAGGTAGCCCGCCTCCATGAGCGCGAGCTCTACCAGGTCCTGTACATGCTCCACGGAGGGAGTCGCCTCGTCGCCGAACTTCGCCGAGAGGTCCTCAAGGACGCCCTTGGTGAGCGTCTCGAGCCCCGCCTCGTCTATCGCGACCTCGCAATACGCGAAGGATTTTCGCAATGCGTCAGTAATCTTCGTCGCCTCGAAGTCGACGATGCTCCCGTTCCGCTTCTTGACCTGCTTCATATGGTAGGTAATCCCGTAGGTTACACGGCACATTTATAAGTCAGCCTTGGCTTCGGACGCTGGCAGGGTTTTCGCTCCACTTCGGACCGCGTTCGGGGGCGCCGTAGCGCGTCCCGCCGCATCCTTCCGACTGCATTCGGCTGCGTTGACCTACGTATGATACGGGCTCTTCACCCAATCTTCCTTGTGCATAAACCAGCACGAAACGTTCCCGGACAGAGGCAAGACACAACTTCGAAAAAGCCTTTCGTGAGGCCGTTTTTTGACCCATAGACGGACCCGGGAATCGTGGTGCGGTGCGCGAATGGATACGACTTCCCGCATCGCTTGACGCTCGCCCTGCCTATGGGAGGATGCACGTGCCGGGAGTACCCCTCGTATCTTCCGGCACGACGCGCCAGTCGCCGGCGAAATGAGCCCCGCCAGCGACGACAAGCGCGGGCCCGGCGCAGAATGGAGAAAGCTCGTTCCTCCCTCTAGCGAGCAGCTTCCGTTCTGCGCCCGGCTTCCCCGCTCTTTCCTTGTCCAGTCCGCCTCATCAGTGAGGCGGATTTCTTTATGTGGTATGGTGCCCTCACCCGAGCGGAAGCGGCACCGCTGTCTGCCTCTGGCAGGTGGCTCGCACCCTCGATAGATTCCTGTGCGCATCGTTCCGCGCAGGAATATCGGCAGGACGGGGTCGCGCCCAGCGATCCCGTCCTGCGTCTCCTGATCCTTCAGAGGACCCGCGCTCCTGCGGGTCTTTTTCCTTTCTGAACCATCCTTCATGAAGGCTTCATGCTCTAATAGATAGAGTCTTCCCATACGCGATTAGCCATAAATCCTCTACCCATGCGCATACTCATCGTTGAAGACGAAGCGAAGCTCGCCGAGGGCCTGAAGCGCGGCCTCGAGTCGAAGGGCTTCGCCGTGGACTGGATCGCGGAGAGCGAGAAGGCGAAGACCCGCATCCTCCTCTACCGGGACGAGTACGACCTCATCCTGCTCGACCTCATGCTCCCGGGCGTCGACGGCGCCACCATCACGCGCGAGGCTCGGAAGGAGGGCGTGAAGACCCCGATCATCATCCTCACGGCCCGCGACGAGACCGAGTACAAGGTGGAGCTCCTCAACACCGGCGCCGACGACTACCTCGCGAAGCCGTTCTCGTTCGAGGAGCTCGTGGCCCGCATCAACGCGGTGCTCCGCCGTCCTGAGCAGAGCCTCCCGTCGAAGCTCTCCGTCCGCGACATCGAGCTCGACTCCGGGGCGCGGACCGTGACCAAGGGCGGCAAGCCGCTCTCCCTCACGCTCAAGGAGTACTCGCTCCTCGAGTACTTCATGCGCCACCCGGACGAGGCCCTCACGCGCGAGAGCATCCTCGACCATGTCTGGAGCTTCGACTTCCCTGGCTTCTCGAACGTGCTTGATGTACACATGAAGAATCTTCGCAAGAAGCTCGATACCTATGCAGATGCCCCTCTCTTCGAAACCGTCCGCGGCGTGGGTTACCGACTTAATCGATAAGTACCGGTACAACCTGTTCGTGAAGACGGCGATCCATGTCGTCGGGCTGCAGATCGTGCTCGCCCTGATCTCGATCGTGGTGTTCGTGTGGGGCGTGCACTACGCCCAGGAGCGCACCGTGGAGACCATCACGACGCAGATAGCCCAGGCGCTCGCAGAGAACGCGACCACCACGAGCAGCCTGCCGGACACCATCGACGCCGTGAAGGACGAGGCGTACCTGTACTCGTTCCTCGGCCTCGTGCTCCTCAACGTCCTCTTCGGCTTCCTCATCGCCCGCTTCGCGCTGTGGCCGGCCCGCAACAGCCTGCAGTTCCAGAAGAAGTTCATCGGGAACATCGCGCACGAGATCCGCACGCCGCTCGCCATCATAAAGACGAACACGGAGGTGGCGCTCTTCGACCCGAAGCTCTCCGAGAGCGCCCGCGAGACGTTCGCGGACACGGTGGTGGAGCTCGACCGCATCTCGGAGACCATCAACAACCTCCTCTCCTTCGACACGCTCACGCGACCCCGCAAGATGACGTTCGTCCCGACCGACCTCGGCGCGATCGTGCGCACCACCATCGAACGGCATCAGGCCCTCGCGGATTCCCGCGGCGTCCGGCTCATCGCGGACATCGGGCAGAAGCATACCGTGAACGGGAACGGCACCGCGCTCGAGCAGGTCGTGACGAACCTCGTGAAGAACGCCGTGAATTACACACCCAAGGACCAGGACGGATCGGTCACGGTCTCGGTCGGGGCGGAGGGCGCGAACAAGGTCGCCGTCACGGTGAAGGACACCGGCATCGGCATCGACCAGAAGGACCTCTTCCATATCTTCGAGCCGTTCTACCGCGGCGACACCTCCCGCGCGCGCGGCATAGGCACCGGCACCTCGGGCCTCGGCCTCGCTATCGTGAACGAGATCGTGCGCCTACATAAGGGATCGATCTCTATCCGCAGCACGCCAGGGGTGGGCACGGAGATCCGCGTCACGCTCCCGGCTACGAACGATCACAGCCTCCCTGACCCGCTCGAGAACGACGGGAAGGACGGCACGAACGAGGTGTCCGTGGACTTCTCGTAGGACCCTCTTATCTTCATGAATCAATTCATCTAGGATTCATGGCCGTTCGCGTACGCTAGCGGTACTGAGGATAGGTACGGACAGCATACGTGCTCCCCTGCCTGCAGCCTCACAGTTCTTTCCTCACCATTTAGGCCGCGCATCCCTACGGAATGGTACGCGGCAGTACGGGAAGGATCCTTACCAGACGCTAACCGTATAAGCGCCTGTATGATACGGAAACTGAAGGATTGATGCCGGGCCCGCGACACGTTAATCGTGTGGCGGGCCCGGCTCTTTATGTAAAAGGCCCGGGCGCTCGCTCGGGCCTTTTACATCATGCTTGTGGCTTGCTTAGTTCTTGAGCCCTGCCCCGTTCCTGAAGAGGAAGAGCGTGACGCCGAAGGCGACTGCCGTGAGGCCGCCCATGACCGCGAACGCGATCGACATCGGCACGTCGGAGACGCCGAGGAACCCGTAGCGGAACGCGTTCACCATGTAGAGGATAGGGTTCGCCATGGAGATGGTGCGGAAGAACTCAGGGAGCTGGTCCACCGAGTAGAAGACGCCGCCGAGGTACGTCAGAGGCGTGAGCACGAAGGTCGGGACGATGCTGATGGCGTCGAAGGACTTCGCGAAGATCGCGTTGATGAGGCCGAGCAGCGACATGAGGAGCGCCGTGAGGAAGACCGCGCCGAGCAGGATGCCCATCGAGAAGAACGTGAGGTGCGTGAAGAAGAGCGCGACCAGGACCACGACGATGGCCGTGAGGCCCGCGCGCATGAGGCCGCCAGTGACGAAGCCCGCGATCACGGTCCAGGACGGCATCGGCGAGACCAGGAGCTCGTCGATGGTGCGCTGCCACTTCGCGAAGTAGAAGGTGGAGACAGTGTTCATGTACGCGCTCGTGATGACCGACATCATGATGATGCCCGGCACGATGAACTGGATGTACGAGAAGCCCTTCACGGCCGCCACCTGGCTGCCGATGAAGGTGCCGAAGATGGCGAAGTAGAGGCCGGTGGTGACGGCTGGCGGGAGCAAGGTCTGGGACCAGATGCGGATGATGCGGACGAAGTCCTTGCGAACCATCGTGAAGTAGCCGGTGAGTATCGGGGTGCGAGCCATATTATTTCTTATCCTTATCGATGAGGTTCACGAACACCTCCTCGAGGCGGCTTCCGGAGTTGCGGATGTTCGCGATCTGGATGCCGATCTTGGTCATGAGGCGTATGGAGTCGTTCACGGTCTCGCCGGGCTTGAGCGTAAGCTCGAGGGTCGTGTCGTCGACGATCTTCACGGCGAGGTCGCGCATGAGGGCGACCTGGGCCGGAGTGATCGTCTCGGCCGTATCCATGATGAGGGTCACGAAGTTGAGCTTCGTGAGGAGCTCCTTCACGCTGCCCTGCTCGATGATCTCGCCGCCGTTGATGATGGCGATGCGGGAGCACAGGAGCTCGGCCTCCTCGAGGTAGTGCGTAGTGAGGACGATGGTGGTGCCCGATTCGTTGAGCTTTCGGAGGAAATCCCACATGCCACGGCGCAGCTCCACGTCGACGCCCGCGGTCGGCTCGTCGAGGAGCAGGATCTCCGGCTCATGCACCAAGGCCCGCGCGATCATGAGGCGGCGCTTCATGCCGCCGGAGAGCGCCTGGGCCTTCGCGTCCTTCTTCTCCCAGAGCCCGAGGTCCTTGAGCACGACCTCCGCGCGGAGGAGCGCCTCCTTGCGCGGCATGCCGTAGTAGCCGGCCTGGTCGAGGACGATGTCGATCACCTTCTCGAAGATGTTGAAGTTGAACTCCTGCGGCACGAGCCCGATGTGCGCCTTGGCCTGGTCCGGGTACGCGTCGATGGAGAGGCCGGCGATCTCAGCCATCCCTTCGGACTTCGTCACGAGGCCCGAGAGGATGCCGATGAGGGTGGACTTGCCGGCGCCGTTGGGGCCGAGCAGGCCGAAGAACTCGCCCTTCGGTATCGAGAGCGATACGCCCTTGAGCGCCTCCGTCCCCGCCTTCTTCCCGTCCTTCGCGTATACCTTCCTGAGGCCTTCTACCTTTATCGCAGCGATGGAATCGGTCATATCGGGGCCAGTATACCGCGGGCCTCTTTCTGCCGCCAAACTGAGGACAACGTTCCGCGCATATGAGCTATCATGCGCGCATGAAGCGCTATCTCACGCCCTCGGTCCGGAGGTTCCTCCGCTACCTCCTCGTAGGCGTCTCGACCCTGTCCCTCGACCTCCTCTTCCTCGCGGCCATGACAGAGCTCCTGCATGTTCCCTATTTCGTCGCGGTCCCGATCGCCTTCCTCACCACCGCGACCCTGAACTACGCGATCAGCCGCAAGCACGTCTTCCGCGGCACGACGCGCGGCGTGCATCACGGGTACGCGTACTTCATAACGCTCGCCTCGCTCGGCGCGTTCGTCACCACGGCCGGCACAGCTAGCCTCGTGGAATACGCCGGCTTCTTCTATCTCTTCGCCCGCGTGTTCGTGGCAGGCTTCGTGGGAACCGCGAACTATCTCGTGAACCTGCACTTCAACTTCAAGGTCGCCGGGCACCATCCGTAGGGTTGCCTTGACGCGTGCCGAGGAGCATAGTGTATTCGGAACTCTTTCCAGCACTGTCCAATAGGAGGTTCTCATGGGACCGAGTGCGCTTTCTCCCGACCTGTCCGCAGAGCCTGCAAAAGGCCGGCATCCGCATCACTGGCGAGACGGAGCATGGATCGCTCCGCTGTTCACGCTCATCCTCTCGAGCGCCCTGCTCGTGACGGAGCGGGAATGGGTCGCGGGCAGCCTCGCCTTCGTCCTGATCATCGTCACGATCGCGTACCAGCTGTCGGTCGATCCCGGCGACAGGCGGACGACGACCGGACACCCGGAGCTTGCGCTCCTCGGCCTGGCCGGCGTCATCCTCTTCACGCCGAACGTTCCTCACCTGCCGATCTTCTGCTTCATCGGCGCCTTCGGCCTCTGCGCCTGGTACCTGTTCGAGGGGATCCAGGAACGGAACTGGCAGCCGCTCCTCGCGACCGCCCTCTTCTTCGGCGGCCTCGCGTTCGCGAGGTACGCCGGACAAGAGAGCGCGCTCCTCGATCTGATCGTGCCGCTCGCGAGCGTCGCTCTCCTCTTCTGGGCGGTCGTGGACTGCCTGGTCAACGAGATACCGGTAAACGGACCCTGATAAAGGGGACTCCAAGGCCCGACGGAAACGTCGGGCCTTTACTATATGCATGATCCGTAGCAGAGTGCCGGCAGGAGCTATTTCCAACATTCAGCGATAGGAGGGGTGCATGTACTCCAAGCAGGACAAGGACGGCAGGATAACCATCGCTGCGTCGCTTAATCCGGACATTACGGGCCACGGGAGCGATGGCAAGCACACGACGTTCTTCACGAGCGAGGGGCGCGGTTTCAGGACCCGCGCGATCTCCGAGACGGAGGCAGGGCGGTTCGCGCTCACGCTCTTCGTCATGATCGGAAGCTGCTGCTTCATGGCCTGGCTCCTGCTCTCAGGAACGGACATGCGCGGCACGCGGGAATCCGGCTATCCGCTCATCATGATGGGAGTCCTTCTCTTCATGGCAACCATGAGTACGGGCAAGGCGGCCTGGAAGGAGTCGCTCGCACTCTTCGCCACGGCAGGCCTGGTCTCGCCGCCGTTCAGCGTCGCCAACGAAGATACCCCGATCGCCCTGACGTTCATGGTCATCGTGTTCATCGGCCACGGCGTCTCGTGGAAGACGAGAGCGGTGTGGGAGCCGTTCGTGATCACGACGCTCTTCTTCGCTCTGCTTCTCGCGAACTGCCTGGGATTCGTTCCTGACCGCCTGGCCGGGCTCGGATTCGTCCCGATCGCCATCTGCTCGTTCTTCTGGATGCGCGGGATCTTCGCGAGCAGCGCCGCCTACGAGTACGGCCTGCGCAACCTGCGCGAGTACTGACCTTCACGGGCCCGACATCACGTCGGGCCCTTTTCCTGTCTGCTACAATCTCCTCTTATGAAATTCTTCCTGCTTCCGACGGTCACGGCCGTCGTCATCCTTATCGGCATCTGGGCGGGTCTCGGCTTCGCCGCGTTCGTCACCGCGATCCTCCTGATGATCCTCGAGGTGACGCTCTCGTTCGACAACGCGGTCGTGAACGCGCGCGTGCTCGCCGGCATGGAGAAGAAGTGGCAGGACCGGTTCTTCACGTGGGGCATGCTCGTCGCGGTCTTCGGCACGCGCCTCATCCTCCCTATCCTCATCGTCTCCGCGAGCGTCCTCATGTCGCCGTGGGCCGTGGCGAAGCTCGCCGCGTTCGCGCCGGGCGAGTACGCGCACCTCCTCGAGGGCGCCCGCTACTCCATCTACGCCTTCGGCGGCGCGTTCCTCCTCATGGTGGCGCTCAAGTACTTCCTCGACGACGCCAAGGACGTGCATTGGCTGAAGAGCGTCGAGCGCCATCTCTCGAAGTGGGGCCGCATCGAGGCCATCGAGATCGCCATCGCGCTCGCGTTCATAACCGGCATCTCCTTCCTGGTGCCGGCCATGGTCCAGGCGACCGTGCTCGCGAGCGGCGTGTTCGGCGTGCTCCTGTTCATCATCATCCAGGGCATCACGAGCTCGTTCCAGGTAGAGGCCGAGGGCATGGCCCTGGCTAGGAGCGGCCTCGCCATGTTCGTGTACCTCGAGATCCTCGACGCCGCGTTCTCGCTCGACAGCGTCGTGGGCGCGTTCGCGCTCACG